>JAUMZL010000018.1 GCA_030528155.1 Aerococcus sp. | reverse complement strand
AGCTCGGCTGTCATCAGTTCCTGTCCACAAAAATTGAGGCCTGCGTCAAAGCTCAGCTGTCATTAGTTTCTGTCCACAAAAAATTGAGGCAAGCCTATTGGTCATAGTCACCTATCAACAAAGAATCCCTCAGAAATTCCAATGAGTTTCTGAGGGATTTTTGTACGCTTACAAACCGCGAAGTGACCAATGATGTTATGGCTACTTTCTCTCCTTTACTTAAATGAATGGCTATGATTAATCGTCCAGGTTTTAGACCTTGCCTCGCTTACAACAGTGCCCCAGACGCAATCCAAGCCAACCGAAATAAACCTGAAAATGGCTTCTACAGCGATCTTTCGTCTGTTTCAGCCTGACCCGTTCGTGCGGAAAAGTTCCCCAATAAAACATGGAGCGTGATTCCGGCGAGTAATCCCCAGCCAGCTCCTGCTAAAGCAATGATGACGGCAGTAAATGGTGCAATCAAACGATCCAGATCGTTGTGGCAGTAATCGATCCCGATCCGCCCGCTAACAATCCCCTGGAAGAGCAGCGTGATGGCCCCCGCCACGCTGAATACTGGCTGCATGAAACTGGAAATTGGCACAAGCAATACACAGAGCAATGTTCCAATCCGAAATGATACTAGCCCGCCGAACAGTGTCTGCATGGCTTGTTTGCCTTCTTTGTAGCGTTGCGTGGTCGACACCATAATGCCTGCCCATAACGGCCCTGCGAATGGTGGAAATGGCATCAATAAGCCTAAAAGTAAGTTCCTAATCCCACTAATCAGGTTCGAACGATTTTCATCAAAATCAATACTTTCGTCCTGACGTTCTGCCATAGCGTCTTTGACTAAGGACTTTGCGGTAATAAAATCTCCAAAAGCAATAATGTAAATCATGAAGGCGAGCGGAATTGCTTGGATAAATAAGTTCAAGGATGGCACGCCGATAGCGAACACACTGACCTGGTGAATGACACCACTCCAGTCTGGAATCTTAATCAGTGTCCCCAACGTCAATGCCGGGGCTGCGAGTTCACCCACGAGTACACCGACGAGCATCGCCAATAAGTAGGGAAAGAGGTTGCCATATTGCCCAATCAGATCGAGAAGGCGACTTTGCTTGCGCCATTTCTGATAGAACGTCGAGTACATGATGATGACTAAAAATAAGAAGCCAATGATCAATGAAAAAGGATGTGTGTGTAATGTCCCATCTGCTTTGAGCTGTTGATTCAACACCGATACCGGGGCTGCCATCAGGATCGCCCCCTTCAAGGCGTTAGGCACCAAATGGACGAAGCGGCGTGCTAGCCCTGTCATTCCCATGAATAAAAAGATCCCGGCTACCAACAATTGGAGCGCCATCATGGCATGTACCCGCTCCACACCCGGTTGAAAGCCGTCCAGATACCCCAAAACTAATGGTAAAGCTGCCGTTATCCATCCAGGTACTACGGGGTCACCAAGCAACCCATGCAGCAAGTAGAGCATCACCTCAAAGATAACCACACTGTACGCCAATTCTTCACTGAGTCCAATGTAGTCCATAATGTAATACATCATACTCAAGGCGGTCGCCCCAATAATCAATCCCTGAATAAATTCTACTTTTTCCAAGCGATAATGAATAAATGGCAAGCGCAATTTAAACGGCCCCAGCGGTAGATAAGGTGTTTCCTGTGCAGCTTTTGGTTTCATGACATCTCCTTCTTTCTTCCCTTTTTATTTTTCCCTTTAAAAAATTCACGTTATTCTATCATATTAATTGTGAAATACAATACAAATATGGTTAAAAAAAGGCGGCGTTACTTCGCTGCAACACCGCACTTCGTTTCGACAATTATTTATTCAATGAGAGGAGCGATAAAACATCCTGCAATTGGCCAACTGGCGCTTGTCCTGGTGCAGAGCCTTGCCCAGCAGCCCCAAACGATGCTGAAGATCCGAAGACTTCTCCACACAAACGCGAAACCATTCCGAGCTGCCCCATAGACATCGTAATCAATGGAATATCCGCTTGTGCATGACGTTCTTCCGTTGCTGCCAACAAGGTCAGCACGTCTTTAGCACTATTCGGCATCACCGCGATTTTCGCAATATCTGCCCCTTTTTCTTCCATCATGGTCAGGCGCTTAACAATTTCTTGTTGCGCTGGCGTCGCATCGAAATCATGGTTGCACATGATGACTTTGACCCCTTGTTGGTGGGCGAGATTGACCAGTGCCTCTACATTTTCAGCAGGCATGAATAATTCCACATCGATCAAGTCGAGCGTCCCATTGGCGAGAACATCTTGATAGAGTTTGAGATAACCGGCATCATCCAGCTCCCGTTCGCCCCCTTCACGTTGGCTGCGGAAGGTGATCAAGAGTGGCAAGTGACTTTCAGCTTTCACCTTTTTAGAAAGCACGGCAACCGCTCCTGGAACTAATACCTCTTCAAAGAAATCGATGCGCCATTCGATGAAGTCACAACCGAGATCGTGGGCTTCTTTGGCTTTCGCTAAAATTTCTGCTTCATTTTGACCAACCACTGGAATGATGACTTTTGGTTTACCTGCTCCAATGGTCATCTCATCAATCGTTACTGTTTTCATCTGTATTCGCTCCTTCTATGCTTCGCGTTGGCTGGTATCAATTACCTGTTCATAACGGATAAAGACGATGATCGCAATTACAAATCCAATCGCCGCCAGTACCGTTTCGAACCACATGACGGAATGAATCCCATGGTTTTCCATAAACCAACCAATGGCATTTGGAATCGTCCAGGATGCCAGTGACCCAAAAGTGTAGAAGATGCTGGTGACGGTTCCTTTGCCTTTAGGGAAGAATTCTCCCATGATCGTGAGCCCTAATTGCATGACTCCACCAGCAGCAAAGAACCCAATCAATACGGCACCAATTTTCAGCATGGCGCTCACCGGGAACATTGCCATTCCCATCGCACTGAGGAAGGACATGAAGGTGTAACCGAGCATGAGGTGCGTAGATTTCACTTTCGTTGCGATCACGGCAGTCACGGCTACACAGGCTAATGCCCCTACAGAGTAGTAAGTGATCAATAGATTGGCATCGTTTAAACTCATGCCGGCTGCTTGTTGGCCGTACGTATTCAATGATTGTTGGATCAGGTAGAACGTTGCCTGTGAGATAAACCCATAAAGAACGAAAGCAACCCCTTCTAAGTAGAGTTTTGGTTGTTGTTTGTAACGAATTCCGTTATCAACCACTGCTTCCTCCTCGGATTGACCGCTCGCTTCTGCTTGAGAACGGGCATCGTCATCTGGGAATGGCATCCGCCACATGATCAGCATATTAATCACTAAGACGATGGCTGCCACCATGAAGGACCACCCGAACCACAATCCGGTCGTGGTCAACAAACCAATGAGTAATGGCAATACAAATTGCCCAATTTGAACGAAGGCTTTGATCAAGACATTCGCCGTCCCTGCTTGTTTTGGCCAAGCTTCCATCAGTGCCGGATAGGTTCCGGAATCGAGGAAGGAGTTGGATAATCCTGCAATCAAAGCAAAAATCGAAGCCATCAAGACACTATGGCTGAAAACCAAACCGAGGAAATAGATCACATAGGTCAGCATTCCCAAGTATACAAAAGGCTTCCGACCAAATTTATCGGAAAGTGGGCCGGAAATAATAATCGCAATTAAGCGCCCGATCCCGATGAAACCGACAACAGATAACACTCCGGCTAGATTGGTGTGCCACTGTTCCATCAAATAATTCTGGTTTTGGGAGATAATCAATACCCCCATTCCATGAATGATATAGTTAATGTACAGGGCTAAACTCGTGGGGAAGTAACGATTTGACGTCATTTTTGTTTTTCCTCCTCATTCACCGCTTACTTTTCGTTGTTGTAGAGCAAGTCGCGGATGTAGTCGATTGGCATGTCTTCACCGCAGAAGAGCTTGAAGGCTGCTGCCCCTTGATGAATCATCATTGGTAACCCATTGATCGCTTTTTTAGCGCCGTGTTCTTTCGCAAAAGCTAACAATTTGGTTTCAGCTGGGGCATAAACCACATCGAAGACCACTAAATCATCGCGGATAACCGCTGGATCGTCAATCAATTTTTGATCTTCCAATGGGTGCATCCCTACGCTGGTCGCGTCAATGTAGATGCTGGATTCAGCGATTGATTGTTTGAAGGCTTCATCGTCTTCCAAGTGATGAACGCTCGCTTTGCAGTTGGTTTTGGCATTGATTTTTTCAACGGTCTTTTCTGCATTCGCATAAATGTCATCATCACGATTGAAGATGCGTAATTCTTTGACCCCTTCCAATGCTGCTTGAACTGCAATGGCTGTCCCAGCACCACCGCAACCAGCCATGGTGATGATTTCACCTTTGACGTTCACATCGTTTTCCTTCAACGCATTCATACAGCCAATCCCATCTGTGTTGTAACCAACGAGATGCCCTTTACCATCCTTGTTCGTCACGGTATTCACCGCACCAATCAATTCAGCTTCTTCGGAGAGTTCATCCAACAATGGAATAACTTTTTGTTTGTTTGGCATAGAGATGTTAGACCCACGAATTCCCAATGCCCGGATCCCTTCAACAGCTTGTGGGAGTTCTTCATTGCCCACTTCAAAGGCGAGGTAAGCATAAGGCAAGCCCAATTTTGCGAAAGCTTCGTTGTGCATCGTTGGTGACTTGCTGTGACGAATTGGGGTTGCCAATAAGCTAATCAATAATGTGTGTCCATCTAAACGTTCTGCCATGATAATCTTCCTCCATTATATTTTTTAACTAATTAAATTGTCGCTTCAGTGCGACTTCTTGCTCGCCCCCCAAAACTAATCATCAGCTTTGGGGTGGAGCAGTTTCTTAACTATTTATTTTGGTTGGCAATCGCTTCAGCGGCTAATTTACCGGAAGTCAAAGCCCAAGCGTTGTTAGCACCGGATGGGGAGTCTGTTCCCATGACTCCACCGACAACTTCACCGGCAGCGTAGAGGCCGCTAACGGCTTGATCATCAGCATTTTGCACTTGTAATTGTGTGTCGACAACCAAACCACCCATCGTCGTTGCGAAACGCGGTTTTTGTTCCACTAAGTAGTATGTGCCTTCAGCCACTTGCCGTTCTAAGTATTCTGGTTGGCGATGGAAATCAGTATCTTCCTTCGTTTCTACAAAGTGATTGAAGCGCGCCACCGTTTCTTTTAATGAGTCACTCGGCATGCCCGCACGCTCTGCCAACTCTACCAAGTCGTTAGAATGATAGAAGAGTGGCGTTTGGGAGCCGTTGTTTTGTAACCAACGATCAATATCTGTTCCAGCGATTCCGCCTTCTAATACCCCTTCGCGGAAGTTATCGAAGGCTTGCTGATCCATCAGTAAGAACAGTAAAGGTTGCTCTTGTTTCATCAAGACATCGAGAATTTCATGGTTCGATGCCCGTTCATTAATCACACGTTTCCCGTCCATATTGACTAACAAGGCGTTATCTTTCAAGACACGTAAGTTTCCGTCAATCGTGGATTTAGCGATACCATTTGCTGCTTCGATCCCATTTGGATAGATCTTTCCAAATTGCATATTAGTGGTTGCTGCGTTGACATCTTTCTGTGCAACGATTAACCCTTCCCCATTGGATGAGGTTGGCCCGTAGTAGAGCACGGGACGTAAGGCTTCTGGTAAGAGATCCTTGTTATGTCCAAACCCACCGGTCGCTAAGATAACTCCTTTTGTTTGGATATTGTGGGTTTCACCCGTCGCTTCTTTAGCCACTAACCCACTAACTTGACCATTGTCAGTAACGAGATGGTCCACAGCCGTTTGGTAGTACACGGTCACGTTGCTGTTGTCCATGGCCTGACGCGCAGCTGCCGCAAAGCCATGCCCACCACCTTCGTAGGCTAATTCACGATCATAACGGTACTCTGCCAAGACGTGCAGTTTTTCATCGTAGTTTACGCCAACATATTCATGTAACCAATCCGTTGTTTGACCAATGTTTTCAGCAAGGAGCGTCAATAATTCGACATTATTTTCGTAGTTCCCATTCTTCTGGAAGTCTTCCACCATCGCTTTAACCGTATCGTTAGTGACACCGGCTTGTTGTTGGAGCTTAGACCCCATAACGACCTGATTCCCACCACTGATGGAAATGCATCCTCCCAGGAAGCTAAGCTTTTCAATGAGGACGGTCTTCAAGCCTAATTCATCCGCACGTAAAGCTGCACTGATTCCGGCAGCCCCACCACCGATAACGGCCACGTCAAAGTTTTCATCAATGACCTGCTTCGACCATTGCATTACTGGTTTTGGTTGGCGTTTCAGAAATTCAACGGTATCCGCGTCTGCAGCCTGCATAACGGCTTCACTCACTCCGTCAATCAATCCTTGACTAGAAGCAGAAGCTCCGGAGACGGCATCCACGTTCAACGTTTGGCCTTCGATGATCTGTTTTGGCATCCGTTCAAACACTTGGTCGGATAACCCTTCCGATTCACCGCTCTGATCCACATCAATCGCTTCAATACGGTCAGCGCTGAAGGTAACGGTCATCGGTAAGTCACTGATATGCCCTTTAGCAATGACATTGTAGGAACCTGGCGTGTAATGCGCGCCTTCTTCTTGAATCTTCTGCAACCGTTGTTTACGTGCCATCTCTTCGTCTGGATCAACGCGCATGTAGTCAATGAAGTCCCACAATGGCGCTGGAATCTTCAACGCTTCTTGTTTGTGCGTGTCCACATAATCTGGCAAGGTCGCCTCCTGTTTGATCTGGCTTACCCAGTCTGGTGCTAACAAGAATGCCTTCCCAGCAGCTAGCAGGGTATACCCCATGTCTAACGCCGCTGTCGCATCGGCCGGTTGCAAAATTCGACCAACTCCCATTACTGGAATCGTCTTCAATGTTTTAGAAGCCAAAGCATGGTACTTGCGGATCGTTGGCTCTGGATCATCCGTATTCACAATGGAAGGACGATCGTAACTGCCCATGGAGAAGAAGACATAATCAGGATGTTCTTCGGCTAAGGTGTTCAAGAGGAACATGGTATCTTCAAAACGGATCCCTGGTTCTTCCAACTCTTCTGGCGAGAAGCGGTATCCAATAATGAAGTCATCTCGGCCCATTTCTTTTGCTACCCGTTGTACTTCCCGTAAAACAGCTACCGGGAAGGTCGCGCGTTTTTCACGAGTACCACCCCATTGATCCGTTCGACGGTTAGAGTGAGGGGAGAAAAATTGTTGCAGTAGGAACGTATTGGCCCCGTGAATATCTACCCCATCGAAGCCTGCTTCGATCGCACGTCTAGCAGCGTCCCCAAATTTCTTAATCATGTCGTCAATTTCATCGGCGGACATTTCCCGCGGTACTGGTGCATTCGGACGCAACGCCGGTACCGGACTTGGTGCAATTGGTGTCAGGCCCCCGTTGATATTCGGCCACGCCATCCGTCCAGCATGATAGAGCTGCAGTAGTGCTTTAGATCCTTTTTCTTGAATGGCTGTCGCTAATTTTTTCAAGCCAGGGATCTTGTCATCTTTATCAACACCGATTGCCCCCGCAAAACCACGGCCATTATCTTCCACAAATGCACTCTCAACAATCACCATACTTGCCTCACCAGCACGTTCAGCATAGTAGTCAACGAGTTCTTTAGGGAATTTTCCATCGTAATACCCTGACTCTGTTGTCATCGGGGTCATTACTAAACGGTTCTTCAATGCCACACCGTTAGGCAACTGAACCGCTTCAAATAAGCGTTTATCCAATTTATTCGTCCCTTTCACTTTATATCTTGTTTAGTTCTTCACTTGCCTTTATTTAATAGCACATCAATCCAAAAATCTAATCACTATTATTTGTGTAATCTATAGAAATATTTTATGATTGGGGTTACAAAAACCGCATACAGATGTTTTTTTACGTGAAATTTCACATAATTATTATTCTATGTTAAGTAAGTTTTTACCGGTTATTTCACAATCCCACTTACCCACTCAGGAGGACTGCCATGAATCTCTATCATTTGCGTTATTTTGCTACGCTGGCAAAATATGAACATTACACCCAGGCTGCCCGTAAATTACGAATCACCCAACCGACACTGAGCAATGCTATCCAAAAACTCGAAGAAGAGCTTGGCGCCCCATTATTTGAACGCTCCGGCCGAAACATTCAGCTGACACGGGTTGGGACGCTCTTCCTCAAACGAGTAGAATTGATTCTCGAACTCCTCGATGATGAAGTTAGAGACATCCAATTGTTGGGAGAAGGCAAAGGCCCCATCCGCGTTGCCACCTTGCGTGAACTCGGCAAATCTTTTGTCCCTAGCCTATGCCGGCGTTTTCTCGTCGAACAACCTGACGCCGAACAAGATGTGCAATTTTTCTTCAATCACGCTTCTGGACTCACACCTGACATGCTAGAATCGCTGGAACGCAATGAAATCGATGTTGCCTTTTGTTCAAAGCTTCAAGATGCTCCTGAAAATGTGATTTTTGTTCCTGTATTTGCCCAAGAATTCTACCTTGCCGTGCCTGATCAACATCCGCTTGCCAAACAATCTACCGCTGCGCTCAATGTCGTGGAGAACTATCCTTTTGTCCATTTCATTAAGAATACGGGGTTGCGCGACAACATTGACCAATTGTTTAGAGAACATCACATTGTCCCACACGTCACCTACGAAGCGAGTGAGGATGATACGATCATGGGTTTGGTGGAACAGGGATTTGGCATCACGATCATGCCGAAATTCACTAACATCGAGACTTATGACGTCACGCTCATCCCATTACATGACGTGTATGAGCAGCGCTTATTCTACATGGCTTATACAGAGAGCCGCTTTAATCTTCCCATCGTAAATACCTTCGTTCATTTTGTCCGTCAGCACTACACCTTACCTGACACTGATGTACTCTGGGAGGATTAGGTGGCATTGGCTTGTGGTCACTGTTTATCGAACGACCAACAGATAACCGTACAGCCATGCACAATAGAATGACGTTATGAGGTAATACCCTTCTCTTTTTTCACAAACAAACAATCCTTCTTTTTTGCTTATTTTCACAAGCAAAAACAAAAGCGCTCACCACCAAAAAAGGTAACGAGCGCTTCTTTTTTACAAAATTTTTTCAAGCAAAGAAAAAAGCCCCAGCACTGGAGCTAAATGGACTGGGATACCAGGGGTCGAACCTGGGATTGGAGAGCCAGAATCTCCCGTCTTACCACTTGACCATATCCCAATATTGAACGCACAATCCCGCGTCAACTCCCTCAGTATACACCTTTCCAGCGAAATTTCAACTCCTAAATCTGAAAAAGCGACTTTCGGCGTTGCCTCAGATAAAAAAACAATAGGTTGTATTTTCCCTATTCTTAATTTCCCTAGTACGTCGAGTGTTCAGCTCTTTTAGGACGTTTGTAGCGGATAACAAGCAGCCTTTCCCTTGAATTGAGCGGCAAGACCGCGCTACTATGAAATCGGTAACAGTATGGTACTTATGATATAGGAGGCTATTTAAATGGAACGTGTATTCGGAAGTCCATCACATTATGTTCAAGGGAAAAATATTCTCCTCACTGGGACTAAATATTTCCAAGCTTTAGGGAGCACTCCACTGCTCATTACCGATGATGATGTATGGGAGATTGTAGGTGAAGACTTCTATAAAGCCCTCAAAGAAGCGGGACTAGCCGTACAGCGGGAGGCCTTCAACGGCGAAGCTTCTGATAGGGAAATCCTCCGTATTAAAGCGGTTGCGGAAAAACACCACGCTGACTTAATTATCGGACTTGGTGGGGGTAAAACTAGCGATACGGCTAAGGCTGTAGCAGATGAACTGACACTTCCCGTCGCCATTGCCCCAACCCTTGCTTCAACGGACGCCCCAACTTCAGCCTTGTCAGTGATTTATACTGACGCGGGGAACTTTGAGAAATATCGCTTCTATGACAAGAACCCTGATCTCGTGATTGTCGATACGCAAGTGGTTGCTAACGCCCCAGCGAAATTCCTCGCATTTGGTATCGGTGACGCTTCAGCAACCTATATTGAAGCGCGGGCCGTTGCTGAAGGGTACAACAAGAACATGCTAGGGGGGAATAGCCCACTAGCAGCGCAAGCGATCGCCAAGCAGTGTATGGAAACCATCTTTGAATATGGAATCCAAGCGGTGGCTGCCAATGAAGCACATGTCGTGACTCCAGCGTTAGAAGCCGTCGTTGAAGCGAACACCTTGATGAGTGGGCTGGGATTCGAGAGTAGTGGCCTCGCCGCAGCGCATGCGATTCACGATGGCTTTACAGCTCTTGATGGCCCTATCCACGGCAAAGGCCATGGTGAAAAAGTCGCTTACGGCGTGTTGAGCGAACTCTTCTTGGAAAACCGACCAAAAGAAGAAATTGACCGCTACATCGCCTTCTATCAAGCCCTCAATTTGCCAACCACTCTGGCAGATCTAGGCTTGGGAGATGCCAGTTATGATGATCTCTTAAAGGTAGGCCAACAAGCCACCATCCCTGAAGAAACTATGAGCGAAATGCCATTCACGGTGACACCAGAAGCTGTGGCGGAAGCTCTGATTGCCGTTAATAAATATGTGACTACCGCTTACCACGCATCGTAAGCTTTCGCCTTTTTGGGCACGTCCATAGTGGCTGTGGGCGTGCCTTTCTTATTTCTACAAGAAAGCGTTTCCCCTTCGCTTTCGCCCTTGGTATAATAAACTTAGCGAATCGCACTCTCTCACAGAGGGATTTAGAAGGAAGGCTTACAGCAATGAAAAATGCGATTATCCTTATTTCACACAGTAAGGCCATTACAGATGGATTAAAAGAATTGATCGATACGATGGTCTCTTTTGATCCTGACACCCTTGCCGTTTTCTCAGCAGGTGGGGATGACACGGGGGCTATCGGTACCACACCGATGACGGTCCTCAATGCTTATCAAGAAGCAACGGCAGCAGACTATATCTATGTGTTCACTGATATGGGCAGTGCTGTCATGTCTGCTGAAACAGCACTCAGTTTTCTCGCTGAAAATGAACAAGAAAAATTTGAAATTCTCAGCGATGCGCCCCTCGTAGAAGGCGCGTATGTTGCCAGCGTGCAATGCTCAATTGCTGCTACGCCCGAGCAAGTCATTGCAGCCGTGAAGGAGGCTTAAAATATGAAGAAACTCATTAATAATCCTAGTCAAGTGGTCGATGAAATGGTATCTGGGCTCATCCTTGCCCACAATGATCTCCTCGAGCGGCTCGATCAAACGAATGCCATTCATCGCAAAAACGATACCAAAGAAATTGTTGGTCTTGTCAGCGGTGGGGGCTCGGGACATGAGCCCGCGCACGCTGGTTTTGTCGGGGATGGCATGCTGTCGGTAGCCGTTGCCGGTGAAGTGTTCACCTCTCCAACTCCTGATCAAATTCTCGCGGCCATCGAAGCATCAAATCGTGGCCGAGGCGTATTCCTGATCGTTAAAAATTATTCGGGAGATGTGATTAATTTCCAATTAGCCGAAGAAATGGCCCAAATGGAAGGCATTGAGGTCGATCATATTATTGTTGGTGATGATATTGCCATTGAACCACTGGAAAACAAAGATAAACGCCGGGGCATTGCGGGTACTATCTTCATGCACAAGATCCTCGGCTACTATGCTCGCATTGGCAAATCCGTTCAAGAACTCAAAACCATTGCAGAAGCTGTCATGACAAACCTCAAAACGATCGGTCTCGCGCTCAGTGCCGCCACGGTCCCAGAGGTTGGTAAACCAGGGTTTTCCATTGGCGATGATGAGTTTGAATTTGGTATCGGTATTCATGGGGAACCGGGGTACAAACGCGAAAAGATGGTGCCTGCGCACGACATGGCGGAAGAACTAATTCAGCAATTAAAAGCTGAATTTCAATGGCAAGCTGGAGATCACTACGCCGTTCTCGTGAATGGCATGGGTGCTACCCCACAGATGGAATTATATCTCTTCTGGAATGACATTCATGACCTCCTCGAAAAAGAAGGCATTACTGTTGATTTTATTCGCGTAGCAGAATGGATGACCAGTATTGATATGGCTGGTGCTTCCCTCACTATGTTGCATTTAACGGACAATGAATGGACAGCCGCCCTCAAAGCCCCCGTAACCACCATTGCTTGGTAATGAATAAAGAAAGGAATACTTATGACGACAATGAATCTCTACAACTGGTTTAACGATTGGTTTGATCAACTTGATCAACAAAAAGCTTACCTCAGTGATCTCGATCAAAAGATTGGTGACGGCGATCATGGTAACAATATGGCACGCGGCGCTGCTGCTGCCAAAGAAAGTATTGCTGACAAACAAGCGGCTAGTGACGCGGAGCTGATGAAACTGATTGCCATGGCGTTTATGAGCAAAGTGGGGGGTGCGAGCGGCCCCCTGTATGGTTCCGCTTTTCTTGCGATGTCTCAAGCATTCACCGCTGGACAGTCTCTTACTGAGGCCCTCCAAGCCGGCGTGGAAAAAGTAAAGACCCTCGGCAAATCAACGGCCGGAGAGAAAACGATGGTCGATATGTGGGAACCAGCGATCGCCGCTTTGACCTCAGATAACCTAACCGAAGCCGTTTTAGATGAAGCCGATGAAAAGATCATTGCGATGAAAGCAGAAAAGGGGCGTGCTTCCTACTACGGTGAGCGTTCCATCGGTGAAAAAGATCCCGGTGCAGAATCCAGTCGCTATCTCTTCTTGACGCTGATTAAACACCTTCATTAATAAAAACATTGCCTAAAACAGGTCACGTACCATCGTGGCCTGTTTTTGATTGCATTCCCCTTAATCATGAAAGATTTCGTTATTTCACCTAAAGGCCACAAATCCCCGCCATTTCAAACAAAACCGTAGCCTCTTCAGCGCCTATTTTATCCCCTCACTTCTTTCCTTGAATTTTGATTAAGAGTCATGAGGACGACTTTTCTTTCCAGAAGATTTCACTACACTAAGGAACATTAATATTAAAGATAAGAGGTATTTCTTATGTATACAATTAGAGAATTAATGATTAATCAACTACCAGTGATGGAATATGCACCCACAGACCAGCTTAACGATGCTGTACCACTGGTGTTTTTCTACCACGGCTGGGAGTGTGTCCCAGAACAGTGTGCCACCCAAGCATTAGAATTCGTTAAACAAGGTTTCCGCGTGGTGGTGCCAGTGAGCTATGGCCACGGTGTCCGCACCTCCCCTGACGTGATGCCCTCACCACTCATTTTCTTCGAAGCATTACAACATAATGTGGCTGAATTTCCACTCATTGTCGCTGGATATCGCGAACGTGGACTGCTGAATGATTTCATCGGTGTTTCCGGACTATCGATGGGAGGCATCACAACCAGTATGCTACTGGCCACCTATCCTGAAATTAGCGCCGCTTCTTCACTGGAGGGGGCAACTTCTATCGTCAACTTTTCTAAATGGTTTTATCAAATGGCACTGGAAAACCCTGAAGAGGCTCTGGCTCAGGGAATCGATGAGTCGATGGCAAAAATGCTAGAAGAACTGCTTCCGCAATTAGATGCTGTTGACCTCTCCAGCCATCCCGAACGCTTAGCCAATCGTCCGTTCCTACTCTGGCATGCGATGGATGACCCTATCGTCCCTTACGAAATTGATCGGGCATTTTTTGATGCAAATGCCACGCAGAGCTACGGCGAATATCTGCATTTCATCAGCAGTCCTGCTGGCGGCCATCATGTTCCTTACCATGCCTCCTACCGCGAAGCTGCTTTCTTCAAAGCCTGCCTCACTGAGGATGGCGACCAAGCCATTTGGGAAAAGACTGAACAGGCCATGGCAGAATATTTTGGATCCAACCGTCAAGAGCGCGGAGGCTATGACGTGATTGGGTAGGTCTATCTTATGAATTAAAAAATCACTCCATCCTACCAGTGGGAATGGAGTGATTTTTAGTTATTTGGCTAATTGCTGTCCTAAACTGCCGCCTGGGTGAAAGCGATGAAAATCAGCGCGCGTAAAGTGTTTAGATTTGGACAGTGTGGCTGCTAAAGCATCCCCAATGCCCAACATCATCATAGCACTCGTTGTGGGCGCTAAATGCAGATGATCCGCTTCCTGTTCATAGGTGTAGATGATCGCAACATCCACTTGTTTGGCCAATGGTGATGTTGGGTTGGCCGTAATAGCTATGGTCTTAGCCCCAATGTCTTTTAGTGTGGGTAACATCGCCAATACTTCGCTCGTTGCCCCACTGTTGGATAGCAGGATCACCACATCCTGTGCCGTAATCATCCCTAAGTCGCCGTGTAGAGACTCCGTGCTTTGTATGAAGAAAGACGGTGTCCCTAGACTGGAGAAGGAAGCAGCGATTTTTTAAACAATCTGATTTGTGCACAACTTTTGTTTCCCAGCGCGCCAAAAATTGAATTCTAATTAATTAAAAAGAGATAGGCCGTCACCTATCTCTTTTTCCTCTCTCAATTTTTACTAAAGCTAAACAATCTTATTAAGTAGACAACGGGCAATAATGGTACAATGAAGCTATATTTGTGCATCCGCTTTACTCAATCTCATTCTCTACCCTCAGCGGATGCCTAGCGCCAAAAAGGCATTAACCGAACAAAGCGATTGAAACTTGACGGAAGGTGAAAATATGGGGCGAAAACGTCTACTACGCTATTTATTAATCGGTCTAATCACCAGTGGATTAATGGTGATCCTCTTCTACTGGTTTAAAAATCCAACATTTCAAGGAGTGCTCGCGCCAAACCCGTTGCTGACAAGTGGTTTATCCCCGTGGCTCGCGCTGATTGTCGGAATTCCACTCTTCACGTGGCTGAGCAGTGCCTACGACATTGTTGATCGGCGCTTACCTGGTAGCAAAAACACCAAGGCTATCTTCTTCAGCTTATTGCAGGGGATCCTCCTAGTGCTCTACATCACCGAGCCTCTCCCCCACCGCTTATTGGCAGACTACGCGCTGAATACGGTGAAAGTGACGCTATTATTTGTTATTCAAGCCTTTATACTACAGGGATTACTCGCAACAGAGCGCTATCAGACCGGAAAACGCCCCTTTATTTATTGGCGTGCGATCTGCGTCTACGCGATCACTTTTCTTGTCTCACGCTGGATAAATTATGCACTTATTGGCGTTTATGCGGAACCGGATGCTTTTATCAGCGCCTCTTATACTTGGGCAGTATTGATGGGGGTTACGATTGGACTCGTCTTCTGTTCCATTCAACGCTACCTCACGAAACAACAACGTACAGCCAAAGCGTTGCAGTTTTCACTGCGTTTCTTTGCTCCGCTATGTGTGAGCTATCACGTGTTATTTGGTCTGTATTACCACATTTCCTGGGGGAACTTGATCAGTCGCACAGCGCTCGATATTTTGGCAGTGGTGGTCGCGTCATTTATCGTCATGCAATGGCAAGTGAATGAATATGACAACAGTATGAGTGAGCACCATTCCAACTACCATCAGGATAATGCGCCTTGTTAATAGAAAACTTAATTTCAGGAGGAAAAAATGGCAAAAGTAACCAACCTGACATTGCGTAACAAAGTTGTTTATCGTCTATACATCAGAAACTACTCCGAAGCAGGAACTTTTCAGGGGATTATTCCTGACCTTCCCCGCCTAAAAGCTCTTGGTGTCAGCATTATTGTGCTTGCATCGATCTTCCCTGCCACTGACATCAAAATTGCTCACGAACCGCTGGGCGATCCAGACTACGTGAAGGCATTCGACGGTGTGGGGAAAGAATATGGCACACTTCTAGACTTCCAAGCCCTCGTTGATGCCATCCACGAACAGGGCATGCAGGTCGTCATTGAATGGCCGCTTCATCATATGGCACGCGACAGTGAGTGGGTTGTTGAACATCCTGAGTATTTCAAACACGATCGCGCTGGGCAACTGACCAGTGAATGGCCGAGCCACCAACGCGCGTACGACCTTGATTATGACAATCCCAAGATGTGGGAAGAATTAATTGCCATCATGAAAGGCTGGGCGAAATTGGTCGATGGCTTTTACATCCGCCAAGTCATGCTGATTCGTCCTGAATTCCTCAACAGCGCGCGTGCCGAAATTGAAGATATCCATCCCTATTTCTACTGGATGGGAGGAACGACAACCGATGACATTCTCTTGACCATGCGGATGAATAATCAAACGTACTGGACAGAAGGAGAAGTCTACAATATTTTCGATGTGCTCGACGAAGCCAGCTTCCAGCGTTTTCCCTTACAATATCTCGCTGGAGAAACCACGCTCGATAATCTCGTCTACACGCTCAACTGGCATGAGCTGATGTTGCCAGGGACCGCTGTGAAAAATCGCGGGCTGGAAATTGGGGATGACCGTCGTTTTGCTTCCTATCTGAAAGACGAGATGGAACTTGAAGCCTGGACCGCCTTCTCTCTATTTGAAAAAGGCGCGGGTGGTTTAATGATGGGCCAAGAATTTGGGACAAAAAAGCCTGTCTCGCGCACGTCAAACCAACCGATTGCCTGGGATAAACCACACGATATGACTCAGCTGATCCAACGCCTCTCTCAATTGAAGCGTCGTGAAGTCTGCAAGAGCGGGTATTATTTCCTGCGCGGAGATTATGACTGCATCGTCATCGCTAGCTATCACTACTACAACCAACATGTGCTGGGTATTTTCAAATTGCGCAGCGATGATCAAACTTATGTCGTGGAAGTGGGGTTACCGCATGGTGAGTATGAAAATCTCATCGACGGTATGCGGTATACCGTTAACGAAGGTCGCGTAGAAGTTGGCAACCAGCCGGTAATTTTGAGTTTTGATGGGGAAATGCGCCTCCCACACTAATTCTTTTTATTCATGACACTTAGACAAAGGAGCATTTATGATTCAACTAGTTGCTTTTGATATTGACGGTACCTTGCTTAACGACAACCATGAACTTGTCCCTAGCACTAAAGCTGCCTTAGACCAACTCCATGAAAAAGGGATTGAAATCGTGATCAATTCTGGGCGTCCTTACTCTGGAGTTGAACCCATTGTCGAAAAAATTGGAGCTCGGCGCGTGCGTTACGCGAGTTGTTTCAATGGCGGTCTCGTGCTTGATTTAACTACCAACGATGTGCTCTACCAAGCAGCACTTGACGCCAAAGATTTAGCCGATGTGGCCAATTTTGCGCTAGATCAAGCAGTTGATGTGCATACTTACGCAGAAAAGAACATCGTACTGTTGGACACTCCACGTTATCGCTATGCCGAAATGGAGGCGGAAATTGTGCATATGGGCGTCAGCGTCCGTGATTTTATCAACGATCCCAAAGACCTCTCCCCCACTAAAATGATGATCACGGCCGATCCCGACCGTATTGTTGAAGTCATGGAGGTTCTGCCGAAAGACTTCTATACCCGTTTTGAAATCATGCGCAGCGCCCCTTACTTCCTTGAGTTCACACCGAAAAATGTCAATAAAGGGAACGGTCTGATGCAACTCTCAGAGAAAACGGGGATTCCTCAAAATTGCATTATGGCATTCGGCGACAACGAGAATGACATTGCCATGTTGAAATGGGCCGGGGTTGGCATCGCTATGGGTAATGCCATCGATAGCGTCAAAGCGATGGCTGATAGTGTGACCTTAGATAATAATCACGATGGCATTGCAGAAAGCTTGATGACCTATGTCTTCAATGACTAATCCACCGTCTTCATCTCAACCTCCTACCCTGCAACAAATCCAGCAAACGTTCAGGGATTATAAACCTAAGCCCCTAGGTATCACCAAACGCTATGCTGTTTTGATGCCACTGATCGACACACCGTCTGGCCTCTCCTTGCTCTATGAAGTGCGGGCGCACGGCATCTCACAGAGCGGAGATGCAGCCTTTCCAGGTGGGCAGGTGGAAGATGGAGAAAGTTTTCAAGCTGCCGCGCTCCGAGAAACTGAGGAAGAGCTGGGAATCTCTCGTGATCAGATCGAATTGATGGGGAAAATGGACATGCTGGTGCGACATGATCGTTGGATTCAGTGTTTCGTCGGTTATTTAGGGAAACATACTCCCTCTGATTTCACAACCAACCCAAACGAAGTGGATCACCTTTTCACGCTTCCCGTGGCGAAACTCCTCACGCTAAGACCGGAATGGCACACGCTCAAAGCTGAAATCCAGGTAGATGATGATTTTCCCTATGATCGTATTCCTAATGGCCGTCACTATCATTTTTTCCCACAAGTTTCATCAGTGCCCTTTTATCCCATCAAAAAGGAACACCTCTGGGGCATGACGGCAGAACTCACTGCGCGCTGGTGTGAATTACTGCGCAATGAAGGAGAGTATTATGAAAAATAAACACAAAATTTATGTACTGACGGTGCTCAGCTTGATCAGTGCCGTCCTCATTATTCAGACATTCGTGCCATGGCTGGGATATCTACCGCTGGGCTTTGCTAACGTAACGATCGCTCATGTCACCGTCATCATTGGGGCTGTCCTTCTCGGCGTTCAGGGAGGAGCGATCCTCGGGGGGATTTGGGGTGTACTCGCGCTTATTCGTAACCTCGTGCAGCCAAACATTCTCTCCCCCATCTTCTACAATCCTATCGTTGCCATCCTGCCACGTCTGCTCGTTGGCGTTATCGTGGGGTTTCTCTATCAGCAGTTAGCCAAACGAATGGGCCCACTGAAAGCAGGAGCTATTTCTGGCGCAATCGGTGCATTGACGAACACCGTCTTGGTGACGATTGCGGTTGTGCTCTTCGCTAAAACCACCTATGCGCAGATCATGCACATTCCGGAATCAGCTGTTTTGATTGCCTTTGTAGCCGCTGTGGCCTTTAATGCCATCTTTGAAGTCTTAGTAGCAGCGGTATTGACACCAATCATCACCCGCCCTCTCATTGCTCTGCGTGATCGGCAAAGTAAATCATAATATCGCCATAAAAATGGCCGAAAAGTGGGATTACTCTCACCTTTCGGCCGTTTTTTGTGCAGACAATGACTGGGCGAATAAAAAAAGCGCCCCTTGTTCTGGGACGCTAGGAACTGGGATAGCTGGATTCGAACCAGCGCATGACAGAGTCAAAGTCTGTTGCCTTACCGCTTGGCTATATCCCAATAATAAAATGGAGGGAGAAGGATTCGAACCTTCGAACTCTGAGAGGGCGGATTTACAGTCCGCTGCGTTTAGCCACTTCGCTATCCCTCCATGCCTGATCTTTAAGACCACTTCGTTATCATACCATCAACCGCCTACTTTTTTCAACCCTTAGCGTGTGAAAACCCATGAAAAAGGCAGCCCCGTATTAGAAGAGCTGCCCAAAAATCACCAATTAGATTCAATTAGATCAAGACAGTAACGGTCGCTGCCAGTAGAATGAGCACTAACCCGACAATCGTCACTTGCATTTCTCGTTTTGTCTTCTTCTCACCCAAGAACCAAATACCGGTTAGGGTTGCTAATACTACTGATGTTTGGGAGAGGATAAATCCAGTTGCCAGCCCATTCATATCTGGTTGAGCAGAAATGAGGTAAGTCAAAGCGGCAAAGGCAAAGAAGAAGCCCGAAATAATATGCTTGTAAGAAACTGCTTCGGTCAATGGAGAGTCGCCAGAGCGTGATTGAACCAAACTGTATACCACTGCCACAATCACCATTCCAATGGCTTGTGGGAGGAAGGCTTGTTGTCCATTAACACCATGCGCTGCCGCAGCTTGAGGGGCTGCAGAATACACTAAGTATCCGATTTCCCCAACTGCTAACATGCCGACTGCCTTGGAGAGCGCACCAGCTTTAGAAGCGGTTTTATTTTCTTGCCAAACAGTCATGTATGCCCCTGCAATAATCACGATTAAAGCAAGGAAGCCGACAACTTTTGGCATGAGGCCTGGCCAGTCACCAAGAACGATAACGCCCCACAGCGATGCCCCGATTAATTGGAAGGCAGTGGTCACCGGCATGGCGCGCGAAGACCCCACCAAGCGGAAGGACATGAACGTAATGATCTGCGCCGATGCCCACCCAATACCGGAGAGAATCGTCCACATCAAATCGATCCCTGTTGGCAACGCATATCCATTAACGAGTGCGTACACCAAAGCGAAGATCAAGGTACCGAGCGTCGTCCCTAAAATCTGGTTGACGGGTTTCCCACCGATTTTAGTGGCAACGGTTGGAAATAGCCCCCACCCAAGTAATGGGCCTAGCCCGATCAATAAAGCTACTGGATTCATTAGAAGACCACACCACTTTCTAATTCAATGTTAGCGTAAGGGGTCATCTCCCCTGTGCGCACAAAGGCATGACATTGACTTAAATCTTTTTTCATTTCAGCGTGAGGGATAAAGGTAATTGGGGTTTCTGGTAAGCGTTCTTGGATGGCTGTTAACATATCTGGATTTTCGGTTTTGATTTCATCCGCCAGATAGATCCGCTGAACTTCCAGCTCTTCCAATACATTGTTCAAAACATCCATAAAGCTTGGAATGCCATTCGTCACGGCTAGATCAATCTTTTCGCAATCGGCTGGCACTGGCATACCGGCATCACCGATCGCTAATTTATCGAAATGGCCCATCTGGCTAATCACACGGGAGAGGTCTGAGTTAATCACTTTTGTTTTTTTCATTTTGCATTTCCTTTCTGCTTGATGTTAGGCTTCTAATTCACTGAGGTAGGGAATAGAAGGTTGTGCACCAAAGCGTTGTACGGTTAATGAAGACGCTTTGTTGGCATGTTTGATGGCAGCCTCAATATTGGAGAAATCAGCAGCCAATTCACTCGCCAATGCACCGATAAACGTATCCCCAGCAGCCGTTGTATCTACTGCTTTCACTTTAAAGGCAGGAATCATGCCGCTCTTGTTGAACCCATCGTAGAAGGCCCCTTTGCTACCCACAGTGATTAAAACCATCGGCACGCCTTGGTCATGCAACTGTTTGGCAGCTGCTTTCATATCTGCTTCCGTTTCCACGTGAATACCAGTTAAAATTTCCGTTTCTGTTTCGTTTGGCACGATCATATCTGTATTTTCGAGCAGTTCTTTGGGCACTTCCTTCATGGCTGGGGCTGGGTTGAGGATCGTTTTCACCCCGTGTTGGTGTGCCAATTTGAACGCTTCAATGCTACTTGGCACATCACTTTCAAATTGTGTGATCACGAAATCACTGTTAGCAATTTTTTCTTCATATTGGCGCACATGTTCTGGGGTAAAGGCTTGATTAGCGCCGCCGTGCAACATGATGCTATTTTCCCCATTGTCATCAACGATAATATAAGCTTGACCCGTTGCTGTTCCCGTAAGACGTGCCACGCCTTCTAAGTCAATACCTTCTTCAGACAATAATTCATAGGTCATTTGACCGGACTCATCATCTCCAACCGCTCCGATAAAGCGAGTTTCTGCCCCTAAACGCGCTGCCGCAACGGCTTGGTTGGCTCCTTTACCACCGCCAGCAGAGAACACTTCGGTCGAATGCATGGTCTCGCCTGGTTTTGGCATATAAGGCACACGGATAGTACGATCTAGATTGATACTGCCAATCACTGTCACTCTGTTCATTACGGTAACTCCTTTTCTTTTTTACTTACTCGCTGTTATTAGGTTAACAGCAACTAGTAAAACGCTTTAACAATTTAGTGAGATAGTACCATGAATTTGAAGCGATTTCAAGAATATCTCACCGCGCTGCATTCCTTCATCGTCATTTCAACTTATGAACGACTAATGTTCACGTAACAATGGCGCGGTTGATTGTCGTTCGATCAAGGCAACCGGCAGTTTTTTCGTTTGAAAGGGGGCAGTTGGCTGTTTAAGGCGCTGGACCAATAATTGTGCGGCAACTTGACCCAATTCTTCCGCCGGTTGCGCCACGCTCGTCAATCCTGGAGTAACATAGGTAGCCATTTCGCTATCATCATACCCCACAATACTGATATCTTCTGGAATATGGTATCCCAATTGCCGAAAGCCACGGTACAACCCAAACGCAATCTCATCATTGGCTGCAAATACGGCTGTTGCTCCGCTCATCACGACCTGCTTAGTCGCTGCTTCTCCACCTGTCTTCGTCAAGGGCGAGGCGATGACTGTAGCTTTAGGATAGACAGATTGGAAACCATCCAAGCGGTGTTTGAGGTTCACTAAACTAGAATTTGGAAACACTGCGGCCACTTTTTCATGTCCTAATGCCTTTAAATGATCTCCCGCCAAGGCACCACCGCGGTAGTCATCGACAGAGACGCGGTCATGTTCACCCAGTTCCTCCTTCTGATCCAGGACGATAAAGGGGCGGTCATTCGCCTCTAAATTTTCGATAATATCGCTATCAGAAATGGCTGAACTGAGGATGATAAACCCGTCCGTCCCACGGCGTACAAATTCAGCGAGATAATTCTGCTCCTTGGCAAAATCTGCATCGGTATTGGCCAACAAGGTGACAAAGTGCTGCTGAAAGAGCACAGATTCCACACCATGAATCACTCGCCCAAAGAAAGGATTGGTAATATCGGGCACAATAATGCCAATCGCCGAGCTCTCACGTTGCGTTAGGCGTTGGGCAAAATAGTCCGCCTGATAGTTGAGAGACTGGGCAGTAGTTTTTACTTTTTGGATGGTTTGGTCACTGAAGCGCTGATCATTGCCATTCAAGATTAAAGACACGGTCGTAATAGACACGCCAGCAGCTTGTGCGACATCTTTAATCGTCACTTTTTTTCGAGTCACATTTTTCCCCCCTTACATTCTCCGTATATGATAGCAGATCCTCTCCCCTAACGTCGACGAAACACCTGCCCCTCTCCATATTCATTATTGTCAATCATAACGACGTATCCGCAAAAGGTACTGAAATTTACCATTTCTCTATCCACTGTCTATGATTCCGCTAATAATTTTCATTCTTCACTAAAATCGTCGCTTGTTTTTAGTAAAAGTTTTCTAAATTGCTTTTTTTCTACTAACCGCAAAAAAAGGCTATGCTATACTGGATATTGCAGATAAGTGGCCAATGTGCCATGAAAATGAATGGGAGAGGAACGAGTATCATGCACATCGACTTGTCAAAGCTATTCGCTTGGCAACATCTTTTTAATGTTGTCGATATTTTGATCGTCTGGTTTTTGATTTACCAACTCATCAAGATGATCCGTAACAAGCGCGCACTCAACATTTTAAGTGGTGTGATTGTCTTTTTACTGATAAAAACGCTGAGTACTCTCTTCCATCTCGAGACGCTCGATTGGATCATGAATAGCATTATTCAATGGGCCGCTCTGGGCGTGATCATTATTTTCCAACCTGAAATTCGCAGTGGCTTAGAAAAAGTCGGTCAGAGTTTATTTGTTTCCCGCAAACATAATTATGCTAACCCTGGTGAACAGATGATTCAATCGATTATCAAAGCGTGCGAATACATGTCGAAACGGCGCATTGGCGCATTGATCACCATTCAGAATGAACAGTCGCTCAATGATATTGCGGATACCGGCATCAACCTCAATGCGGATATTACCTCGCAATTGCTGATTAATATCTTCATTCCGAATACGCCGCTTCATGACGGCGCTGTGATTATTCAGGACATGCAGATCACCTCGGCAGCCAGTTTCCTGCCACTCTCTGAGAATCCTAATATTCCAAAAGAACTCGGCACCAGACACCGGGCGGCAGTTGGCGTCAGTGAAACGACCGACGCCATCACGGTTGTCGTTTCGGAAGAGACTGGGGAAATCACGATTACGGAGGGAGGACGCCTGCATCGCAAGCTCTCCTCAGACGAAATTCACGATATGCTCGCGCTCTACTACGTCAATGAAGAAGCCGACCAGGCCGAATCCATCTGGCTAAAAATTGCTTCGACTTTCTTCACCACTGATAATGACGACAAGCAGAAGGGAGGGGATGACGATGAATAAATTCTATGGCAACAAAATTTTTGCCCTTATCGTCTCCTTCTTCCTCACAATGATTCTCTTCTTCTATGTCAAAACCGAGGTTCACAGCAATAATGCTGCTAATCTCTTCAACAATGTGAGTGAGGAAGTCACCGAAACGATCTCTGATGTTCCCGTTCACGTGACCGGTGATATTGATCAATACTATGTCACCGGTATCCCTGAATCTGTTTCGGTCGAATTGAAAGGGCCAAAAAATGTGATTAATCAAACCCTGCAAGGCAAGAAATTCCGCGTAGTGACGGAGGATCTCGCGAAGTTGGGGGCGGGGACACACTATGTTCAATTCAAAATGGAAAATCTCTCCGATGAGGTGTCTTACCGCATCTCCCCTTCGACAGCAGAGATCACTATTTCTGAATTAGAATCACGAGCCTTCCCCGTAGAAATTCAGCTCAATAATCGCGAAGGCGTCGCTTCTGGGTATGAAATTGCTTCGGAGACGACAAATCCTAATAGCATTACACTGACTGGCTCCAAGGAAACCTTGCAACAGATCAAACGTGTGTATGTTAACCTCACCCTGCCGAATAATCAAAAAAATGACTACAGTAGCGAAGTGACCGTCATTACTGAAGATGCGAACGGCAAGGTATTAAATCTCTCACCGTCACCAGAAACTGTCAAAGCGACGATTGCTATTCGTCCTAAAGGCAAAAAAGTCCCCATAAAAATCCAAACAGTAAATGGTGATAAAAATCTGACGTACGAGGTTTCATTGCCTGACGATGTCAAAGAGGTCACTGTTTATGGTGACTCTTCCGTTTTGAATGCTATCAGTGAGGTCGCCGGTACAGTTGACCTGTCTGATGTCACCCAATCGACAGAAAAAGAGGTCATGCTCAACATTCCAACCAATGCCAGTGATATTTCCCCAAAAGAAGTGCAGGTTACTATCACTGTTAAATCAAAAGATGAAGCTTCCTCAGCTGGAAATGAAAGTACTCAGTCGGATCAAAAAGCA
Source organism: Aerococcus sp. (assembly GCA_030528155.1). Taxonomy (GTDB): domain Bacteria; phylum Bacillota; class Bacilli; order Lactobacillales; family Aerococcaceae; genus Aerococcus. Next base: position 17,002 of record JAUMZL010000018.1, on the reverse strand, counting down.
TCATCTAGCCAACAATCCCCCTAGCAGGACATGATTTTAATTGCCAGCAGATGGGGTTTTCGCTAATTATGAAGGAACACGAATTTGTGATTAAAAGTTAGGAGATTTATTTGTCATGAGAAAGTACTTTGGAACTGACGGTGTGCGTGGACTTGCTAACCGTGAATTAACACCAGAACTTGCCTTTAAATTAGGGCGTTTCGGTGGCTATGTATTGCTCCAACACAACACCACTGATGAGGAACATCCTCGTTGCCTCGTCGGCCGTGATACGCGGATCTCAGGCGAATTACTGGGGCACGCCTTGATTGCCGGGCTCCTATCTGTGGGGATTGAAGTTCTCGACTTGGGGGTAATTACTACTCCTGCTGTCGCCTACCTCACCAAACATACTGGGGCGGTTGCTGGTGCGATGATCTCAGCCAGCCACAATCCAGCACCTGATAACGGCATTAAATTCTTCGGTAGCGACGGTATCAAACTCTCTGATGAACAAGAAGAAGAAATTGAACGTTACCTCGAAGATGAGTCCTTAGATAATTTCCCACGGCCTAGTGCGGAGGGGCTCGGTCATTACAATGCCTATCCAGAAGGCGTCGCTAAGTATTTAGAATATCTCCAAGAAACCATTCCTGGTGATCTGTCTGGCTTAAAAATCTGTGTGGATGGCGCTAATGGCTCAGCCGCTCCACTCGTCAACCGCTTATTCAGTGACGTCGCTGCTGACTTCGAGGCGCTCGGTACAACGCCAAACGGTATCAATATTAATGATGGCGTAGGATCTACCCATCCCCATCATCTCGCCAAAGCTGTCGTAGCAGCCGGTGCCATGGCCGGAGTGGCTTTTGATGGCGATGCTGACCGCTGCATCGCCGTGGATGAAAAAGGTCGCATCATTGATGGGGACCACATCATGTACATCTGCGGGAAATATCTCGATGACAAAGGCAAACTCAATGACCATACGATTGTTTCAACGGTTATGAGTAACCTCGGTTTCCATAAAGCTGTTGAAGCGGCTCAAATGAAAGACATCGTTACCCAAGTTGGGGACCGCTATGTTTCTGAAGAAATGCGGAAACATCATTATAATCTCGGTGGTGAACAATCCGGGCACATTATTTTCAGTGACTATGCCACAACAGGAGATGGATTATTGACCGCCTTGCAGTTGTTAAATGTCATGAAACAAACAGAAAAGCCACTATCTGAGCTCGCTGATGAGGTAACAATCTACCCACAAATTCTGGTAAATGTAGACGTTACCCGCGCTGGTCGCGATGACGCAATGAAGTCTCCAACTGTCCAAGCTAAAATCAAAGAAGTTGAGGAGGCAATGGCAGGCAACGGTCGCATCCTTGTACGTCCAAGCGGTACGCAAAATCTCTTGCGCGTCATGGTGGAAGCAGCAACGGATGAACTAGCTGAAGAATACGCCAACGCTATTGCTGACCAAGTCAGAGAAGAGTTTGGTATTTAAAACTCTTTAACCTAAAAAACCGCCAGGCCCTTGTGCTATCTCCGTAAATGGGACAGAGCACAAGCGCCTGGCGGTATTTTTTTAGTGATCATTTCATGGCGTGGCGCTTAGCGTACTGTTCGACAAGCGCTGCACGCTCTTTTGCTGTGATCGGTGCCGTATTGCGTCGCAAGGAGAAATGATCAGGCACCACATCGATCCCTCCTGGTGCTAAGGGATGGCACCTAAAAATCCGTGCCATTCCCATGGGCAACCCTTTGATAAAACCATGTTTTTCTAGTGCTCGAATCATATAGGAAGAACATGTCGGATAGTAACGACAGCTCGACGGCAAGGCTGGCGAAATAAAACGCTGATAGCCTCGTACTAGCATAATAGCTAACTGCCTCATCTTATTTTTCCAATACCCAAGCTTCCACTTGTGGGAGCAATAAATCATTAGCGATCGCTTGAGCTACTTCTTTACCTTTGAGGTTTTCAATAATTGCTAAAGCAAAATATACTGCTGTGGCTGGGCCTTGGCTCGTCATCACCTTTTCTTTTTCATCGTAGACGACCGGTTCATCATTTACATGTTCCTTGAAACTCATTTGTTCCTCAAGCCCGGGATATACCGTCCCTTTAATCTGTTCACTGATGCCAGCCTTGTTCAAAACTAACGGTGAAGCGCAGATGCTGGCAATTTCTTTGCCCGCTTCTTTTTGATTTTGAAGCAAGGTAATGACTTGTTCATTGGCCATCAAAGCTTTGACACCGCCCATACCACCGGGGGTAATCACTAGGTCATACGCCTTAGGATCAATTTCTTCCAAAAGGTGATCCGCCGTGATATGAATATGGTGTGCGCCTTCCGTTTCTAATTTTCCTTCTGTAGCGACGACATCTACGGGAATTTCAGCACGACGCAAATAATCGATGACGGTAATGGCTTCCGTCTCTTCATAACCTTTGCTCAGTAACATCATTGTTTTCATTTCTCATCTCTTCCTTTCCGATCAGCCTCATGAGCGGTCTTCTAATAAAAAGACCGCTCGTCATTTTTATTATAGCTGACCTATTTTTAAAATGCGATGTTCGCCCTCTCCTTGCCTTAAACAAGAAAAGCGGCCGAGAAGGTAAACCTTCCGACCGCTTAATTAGATGTATGTTTTAAAAATTATTGAACACGTGAGCCGTCTGCGTATTCGCCATTTTCGTTTTGTTCACGAACTTTAGCGATTTCTTTTTGGCGTTTTTCTTGAGCTTTGCGACGTTCTTCATTTTGTGCGCGTTCCCATTCGCCACGGGTAATCACATCATTGACGTTCATGTTCACTTCAACAACCTTCAAACCGGTCATTTGTTTCACATTGCTTTCAACCACTTTGATCGCTTGTTCAAAAGCTTTGCGGATGTCTTTGCCGTATTCAGCAACAACTTCCAAGTCAATGGCTACTTCTTCTTTACCTACTTCAGCGCTTACCCCTTTAGTATCTTCAGCACTGTCAGTGAAGAAACCCATAATATCATTGGTGAAGTTGCCTTTTAATTCCAAAATGCCATCGATGTTTTGAACAGAGTAGTTCGCAATCTTTTCTAGCACTTTGTCTTCAAAAGTTAATTCATTTTTACGTTCTACATTTTGAGTTTCTTTTGCTTGTTCTGCCATATGTCAATCAGTTCCTTTCTAAAATACTGCTATATTAATGATCACTACCATTAGTGTGAAATGCGATTATCGTCTGGTCAGCGCCGCAATGAGCGGAGCCAACGCAATAAGGTGCTCCCACCATCGACATATTCACCGATAAGGTAACCTACTGCCGCAAACAATAGAATCACCAGCGTGCGTCCTAATCCCACCGTTACCAACAGGATACCCAATAGGAAGAACGCGAATGTGGCAATGATGCGCCCGCGATAGGTGTACCAATATCTTAGCCATTGATTCATCGATCCTTACCTCCTATTTTACCCGTGGTTGCTTACGACGAAGTTTAGGTTGTGGTTGAGGGCGAACGTCAGCTTGTTTCATCGTGACATTGACCTGTTCCACCGTAACACCGAGGGTACGATCCACCGTCTTTTGAACAGTCTCTTGAATGCGTTCGCCGAGACCTGGTTGATCATTCGCATCCTCTGTATAGGCAGTCACAGAGACCTGCGTCTTTTCAGGTTGCTGATACATTCTGACAACCACTTCCTCATCCACTACGCTGCTGAAACGCCGTGTAGCTTTCGCTGCCGCTGAGGCCACAGCCTCTTTGGAAATGGTTAATGTGCCACGTCCATTTTTCAGCGTCAAATCATTGCGAGCAGACGGCGCTAACAGCCCATGGACAAAAGCCACCACGATCCCGCACAATAAAACACCAAGGACAATAACTTCGGCTAAAATAAGGGAGCTATTTACCAAGACATGGTTCCAAACGAATGTTGATAAAGCACCAAATGGATAAAAGGCGACGATCGCTATTCCAACAGCTAAGAACGCCACTATGGTCCAGATGATACGCACCAACCGTCTAAATCCTCCCATTCCTTCGCCTCCATTTCTTAAAAATACTAAAAACAACCAACTGTTCAAGAAATTTCTTTAACTTGATATCAGTCTATCAAGATTACATTTGATAAGTAAAGTAATACGCTTTGGTAATATAATTCCTCTATTTTAATATGACCATTCTTTTTCTATCTGAAATCCGATGTTCCTCACCACTATAACGGAGGTCTTTGCGCTAGACCCCTTAGTTTATAAGGGTCTCGTTATTAAAAAAACAAGTGACCACACGCTCTACCTGAACTGCGGTCACTTGCTTTATCACAAACTTTTTGAACATTATTGTTTATCATAATTAATGAAATCAAATTTCTCTGGTTCTTCTTTGAAGCGCCGTACCACATAAGGACAGAGGGCTTTGATCTTCTGTCCTGCTTGGTCTGCTTCTTGTACCATTCGATCCAACAGCATCCCCGCAATGCCTTGATTGCGCAGAGAATCGTCCACCCACGTGTGGTTAGCAATAATCACTTCATTAGTGGATTCTGGCACCATCCAGGTAATTTCAGCTAAACGTTCACCATGATCATCTTTGATTACAAACGCTTTGCCTTCTTTGACAATATCTTCTTGACTGTAGGCCATATCGAAAAACTCCTCTCATTATTTCTAACAACTGATTATTTTTATTCGTTATTCTTTCTTTATCATAACAGAAAAGGAGTTCTTATAATAATTATCCGCTTTCAGTGTGAAAAATGCGAATCAGCGGCAGTAGGCTCTTAATGTTTTCGTTCAGTCAGGAAACTCGTGTTCTGGCGTCCAATCGCCAATGGTACTGTTTCACGAGTGACCTCACTAAATTGCAAACCAAACCAACTTTCCGGTGTCACCGTGTAACGTTTAATGGTCTGCTTAGCCCGCATGACTTCACGATCCCAATGTGAGAAATTGGTCAATGCAGAAAGCTCCTCTGAAATAAAAATAAAACGGAAGTCTCCCACTTCACGTCCTGGAATGCTGGTGTAGCGCTGTGGTTGTTTTGGCAAACGCCCATCCTCCATCAGAGCGGTAATAATTTGGCGCATGTAAACATTGATACGTTGTGGAATCTTGTAACCAAGATAGAGATTAACCACTACAACAAAATCGGTATCCAACATATCCACCGTATATTCCTGCGTATAGGGACGGTCGGTAACGGTTATATGAACAAACCAGTACACTTTGGCGCGCTTTGGCTTCTTATCAAGGATGGAATAAACGTATTGACGTGGTATCACATCGCCATCCAGCTGCGGCACCAAAAAGACCACGTTGTCCTGATAGTAAGGCAGGAGTGCATCTTCATGCAGACGTTGAATTTGTGGCAAATATTTTCTAAGCGATACATCAACACTCGCTTCTTCCTGCAGCATCGACGCATGGTGCCAGATGTACATCAGGGTTAAAATTAAGCAGGCAATGCCTACTGCTACATAACCACCATGGAAGAATTTCTTCAAACTTGAAATCAGAAAGACAGCTTCAATGGGTCCAAAGATAACCAAAACTAGATTCGAGAACAGCAATGAAACGCCACGTTGACGCAAGTACGTCCACAGCAAGAACGTGGTCATCAGCATTGTGACGGTAATCGACAGACCGTACGCCGCTTCCATGTGCGAGGAGGTTTTAAACCCTAATACCACACAAGTTGTCATCAACCACAACAACAGATTGACAGCGGGAATGTAGCTTTGACCAATCCCCTTTCCTGGATAGGTAATTTTTAAGCGAGGCAAGAGTTTCAATTTCATCGCCTCTGAAACGAGACTGAAACTTCCTGTGATTAATGACTGTGAAGCGATAATCGCAGCAATCGTTGCAAATAGCACACCAAAGATTAACAGGGCATCCGGCATAATTGCAAAGAATGGATTCAATCCGTCACTGTTAGCGAGTATCGTCGGATTATGACGGGCACTCATTACCCAAGCTCCCTGCCCCATGTAGTTCAACATCAAGCAAGTGAAGACATACGGCCAGCTCCAGCGAATATTTCCTTTGCCGACGTGGCCCATATCAGAATAGAGTGCTTCGGCTCCCGTTGTCGCTAGAAAGATATTCCCTAATACAAAAATACCCATACCATTGGCATCGGAAAAAAGAATATGAATGGCATGCAGCGGATTAATGGCTCGCAAAATTCCAAAATTCAAAGGGATGTTGCTCAGCCCCATCACGCCCAAGAACAAGAACCAACAAAACATCACTGGCCCAAACGTACGACCGATTTTTTCAGTACCGAAACGTTGTACGAAGAATAAGGTGGCTAGAATAGTAATAGTAATTTCAATAATGATGGCTTGGTTTTCACCAAAAGTTTCATAGAATAACGGAATCCCCCGTAATCCTTCAATAGCTGTGGTCACGGTAACAGCTGGCGTTAATACCCCATCAGCTAAGAGCGCTGCCCCACCGATCATGGCTGGAACGATGATAAACTTGCCAGCCTTACGCACCAGCGTGTAGAGGGCGAATATCCCGCCTTCATTGTTATTGTCCGCTTCCAGTGCTAACATGACATATTTTACCGTGGTGAGGAGTGTTACCGTCCAAAAAACGAGTGATACCACCCCAATAATAAATTCATCAGAAATGGCTGCTAGTCCGCCGTTTCCATCAATAAGTGCACGCATCACATACATTGGGCTCGTCCCGATATCTCCGTACACGACACCCAAGGCTACAAATAAGCCACCCAATGAGAGGGGGAGCTTATGCTTTTTCTCCATAGCTGTAGGTCTTCCCTTCCTTATTTGTTTGACCCAAAAAGCTTTTCTCGTCCAAAAGACATTCACTTCCCAGGCAAAATAAAAACGGGACTCTGCACCGCTCTGGCACTGAGTCCGCGTTAATACGATCACATGAAAATAATCTATTCTTTTTATTAGCTAAATGCAAGACCAAAATGCACGGCAACCTATTCGTGGTGCTTATTTTTGCATGCTGTAGATTTTTTTACATACTTTAACTTAAAAATGAGGCTACGCTCTAGCTCAACAGATAGTAGTCCTTACTCAACGGTTCCTGATAAGGCGGTTTTCCTTTGAGGTAGGCTTTACCGTAATCAAGAATCTGGATATGGAACTGCTGCCACTCCGGAACGGTGAGTGTGGTTGTAGCTTCCACAAATTGTTTCAATTCATCGTAACCACCAGCACTGGGAGCATCTAGTGTTTGGTAGAGCTTCTGAGCATAGCGATCAGCAATGAATACGGGCTCATCGAAGGCATACAGTAACAATACATCGGCTGTCTCCGGCCCAATGCCACGGAAGCTAAGCAAATGCTCTCGCAAAGCCTTCATCGATCCAAAGGCTTGTTTAATCACCATTACGTCACTATCGTACTTCACTAGCCACGTAAAAAAGGCATGAATAAGTTGTGATTTGTTCTGATGAAAGCCACTGGAATAGATTAACCTAATCAGCGTCTCCTTATCCAATTGCGCAATTTTCTTTGGATCGAACGCTGTGGCTTCCCGCAAGCGGGCAAGCGACTTTTCCGTATTAGTCCAGGTAGTGTTCTGAACGAGAAAGGCGCCTAAGATCATCTCAAAGGGCGTGTCTGCTGGCCAATGTCCATCAACGGGATGACGTTGGCGTAGCAATTGATATAACGCTTTGGAATCAATCCCTTGGCGCATACTGATGGCTCCTTTCTCTTTATCATCAGGTCCTAATGACTAATCAAATTCTTCATATTCGTTCGGATGTTGTCCCTCAACACGTCCTGCTTCCCCTTTGTCCAAGGCATCAATTTGTTTGATATCGTCACTATCCAACTCAAAATCAAACACATCAAGATTTTCTAATTGATGTCGGTTGCTATTCGCCTTCACGATTGGCTGCACGCCGTTTTCTAGATTCCAGCGAATCACAATCTGTCCCGGTGTCTTACCATATTTTTTACCCAGGGCTTGTAGGGTTTCATTTTCCATTAAGTCATTGAGTTTACGTCCCAATGTGCTCCAAGATTCTACCAAGATGCCACGATCTTGGTTGGCTTTCACAATTTCATTATGGTTGAAGTAAGGATGGCGTTCGATCTGATTGATCTGTGGTGTCACGCCGGTCGCTTCAATAATGCGGTCGAGGTGTTCAGGATAAAAGTTAGATACCCCGATATTTTTAATTAAACCCCATTTTTGTGCATCAACCAATGCTTGCCATGCTTCCACATAGTGATCTTGCTTAGGCAGAGGCCAATGAATCAAATAATTGTCAAAGTAATCTAATCCCAAACGATACAGTGACTCTTGAATCGCATCGATGGCTTTATCATATTCATGATTCGCACCTGGTAGTTTAGAAGTCACCAGAATGTCTTCGCGTGGGATGCTGGAACGACGGATCGCTTCTCCCACCATTCCCTCATTTTGGTAGTTGGTAGAGGTATCGAGTTGGCGGTAGCCATTATTCAAGGCATTTTGAATGGTGGTCACACCTTTTGCTCCTTTGATGTTGACTGTACCGAAACCAATCAGCGGTAAACGACTGCCATTATTCAATGTAAAATAATTTTCCATCAGTAGTTCCTCTCTTTCCAATCCTTATTCTTTGCTTCTATACCCTTAAGCATAACAAATCCCACCGCATAATGCATGAATGAGGATTTCTCCGCCCGCGTCCATACAAAATCGTACCTGTCCGATCGATAAGTCATTCCACTTTTTAGCTCTCATCATGCAATTAAAAATTTTTAAGTCGGCACATCACTAATTGTTCGCCTTACTCTATCAACTATGCTACTATCCTTACTAAAATCTAGTATCCAATCAGGAAGGAGGCATCGCCCATGTCCTTATTTTTTGACACCCTCCTGTCGCGGCGCGAGGCATTGATTCAGGCCACCATAGAGCATCTATCACTCTCATTGACCGCCTTATTCATCGCCTGTTTGATCGCGATTCCGCTTGCCATCTGGCTTTATTACCATCCGCGTTATAGCGAATTTGCTCTACAAGTAGCCGGGATCCTACAGACCATCCCCTCATTGGCGCTATTGGGGCTACTCATTCCTTTAGTGGGAATCGGTACTGTACCGGCGATTATCGCCCTCGTGATTTATGCCATTCTCCCCGTCCTCCAAAATACTTTTGTCGGGCTCAACGAAATTGATCCCTCCCTCAAAGAAGCAATGGAGGCTTTTGGTATGTCCAAATGGCGGCGATTACGAAAAGTGGAAATTCCTCTCGCCCTTCCACTCATCATCTCCGGTGTGCGCACCTCACTCGTCTTAACGATCGGAACGGCAACCCTAGCAGCATTGATCGGCGCAAACGGATTAGGAACCTTTATCTTATTGGGAATTGACCGCAACAATGCCATGTTGACCCTCATTGGCGCTCTCAGTTCCGCCTTGCTCGCAATGATTTTCAGTGGGCTGATTAAGTGGTTACAAACTAAATCTCCGAAAGTCATCCTCACTAGTATTATGGCGCTCATGCTGGGGATTGGCGGCATTTTTGGTGCTAATGCACTGATGAATGAAGCTAGCGTCAATGTAACTATTGCCGGCAAACTCGGCTCAGAACCAGATATTCTCATCAATATGTACAAAGAACTGATTGAAGGTGCCATGCCAAATGCCAAGGTCACTTTGAAAGCTAATTTTGGGAAAACCAGCTTTCTCTTCAGCGCCTTGGAAAATCATCAAATCGATATTTATCCTGAATTTACCGGAACAGTCCTCGATAGTTTAGTAGATGTGACAGAGCAGGAACGCCAACAAGTCGCTACCTCTAGCGAAGAGACCTATCAGCTTGCGAAAGACAAACTGGCCGAACAAAAGCAGCTGACCTTACTTTCCCCGTTGGCTTACCAAAACACCTATGCCATTGCCGTCAAAGAAGACTTTGCCAATCAACACCACATTGAAACCATCTCGGATTTAGAAAAATTTGCACCTTCTCTCAAGGCGGGCTTTACACTCGAATTTATCGATCGCCAGGATGGCTACAAAGGACTACAGAACAAATACGGCTTTACATTCGGTACTGTTCAAAGCTTAGAACCTTCTTTGCGCTATCAGGCCATTGCGAATGGTGATATTGAGGTAGTAGATGCTTATTCGACGGATAGTGAGTTAGAGCAATACCATCTAAAAGTATTAAAAGACGATCGCCAACTCTTCCCGCCTTATCAAGGCGCACCCTTATTATCGATGACATTCGCTCATGACCAGCCAGAACTGGTACAAGCACTCAATCGTTTGGCTGGTAAAATTACTGAAGATGATATGCGCCAAATGAATTATCAGGTGAACGTCGAAGGCAAAGAACCAGCCGCTGTCGCTCATGACTACCTTGTAAAACACCAACTTGTGGAGGTGAAGCCATAATGTCACCTATCATTGAATTTAAAAATGTCACGAAAACCTATCAGGATCAGGAAGTCCTTCATCCATTAAACCTGGCAATTGAACCTGGTGAGTTATTCGTGCTCGTTGGTCCATCAGGAAGTGGAAAAACAACTACCCTCAAAATGATCAATGGTCTGATTGAACCTAGTATGGGAGAGGTTTTCTTCAAAGGCCAATGCATTAAGGAATATGATGTCGATCAGATGCGCTGGCAGATGGGTTATGTGCTCCAACAGATTGCCCTATTCCCGAATATGACGGTCGCTGAAAATATCGAACTTATTCCTGAAATGCTCCACTGGCCAAGAGACAAACGGCGACGCCGCGTCGATGAAGTGCTGACCAATGTCAAATTAGATCCAGAAACCTATCGCCACCGCGCCGTGAGTGAATTGTCCGGTGGGGAGCAGCAGCGGATTGGGATTGTGCGCGCTGTGGCGGCGCGTCCCGATATTATTTTGATGGACGAGCCTTTTAGCGCCCTCGATCCGTTATCCCGCACCCAACTTCAGGATCTTGTCATCCACTTGCATGATACACTTGGTACAACCATTATCTTTGTTACTCATGACATGAACGAAGCTGTACGTTTAGGGGATCGCATTGCCGTGATGGATCAGGGATCACTCATTCAGGTCGACACGCCGTATAATATTCAGCAACACCCTGCTACGGATACAGTCGCTTCTATGTTTGCAACGCTCAACCAACAACGCACCGTAGCAGGCTTCCGTCATCACTTGACGCCATTGACAAAAGCAAATAGACTACCAAGCATCGCTATCACCGAGACCGAACAAAAGCTCTTCCAGCTACTGGAAAACAACGACCAAGTCATTGTGACAGAAGACAAAAAAGCTGTGGGGGTATTAAGTCGCTCTGCGGTCTTTCGCTGTCTAGCGGAAAGACATTAACTCAGCTATAGCCACTAAAAAAGCAGCTCTACTAGTCAATATCGATTGACTAGTAGAGCTGCTTTTTATGGATGGTTTTCAATAAAAAGAGTTATTTTAAAAAATAAACGTTATTAATTGATACAGGAGGTTCGCTATCACCCCAGAGGCCAAGGCGCCAATCGTATGGCTTTTAAGGGCTGGGGCGGTAGCTTCAGGATATCCAATACTATCCATCATTGCTACATGCGTAGATAAGTAGCCACTCAAGCACATTGCCATCGCTGTGAATACAGCAATATCATGCGCATTAGCTAACCCTTGTTGCACTAAATTCGGAACCAATCCAATAGCTGCCCCAGCGGCACCGAGCGCCGTCAATGGCACCGAAATATTCCCAGGGTCAGAAAAACCGAAGATTGGATTGATGACAAATGATAATTTATCGCCGAGCCATGGCAAAAAAGCAATGCCTTCATTGGCAGCACCGGTATAAACGCCACCTTGACCGGGACCAAACGTCAACATTAAGACGATGGTTGAGATAATTAACACCCCAGGAATGATGCTAACCCCAGTTTCAACACCTTTTTTCCCACCTTCCATCAAGGCAGAAAGGCCACGTTCAAAAATTGACCCCGTATGTGCTTCGCGTCCATGTAAAGGGTCGAAACTATCATTGGACAACTGACTCTCATCAACGGCCATTGCCTCTGTTCCATACAGACGGCGCGTTTGCCGCAGCATTAAACGCGTCGAAATAAAGCTTCCACCCATCGCTGCCACATTACCAATCAGAACTGGTACGATGTAGGATTGACCAGCCGGCGCGACTCCGATCATAAACACCGTCACGATAAACCCTAATCCAAATCCGGTAGCGAGATTCACCATCGCTGGCAGTTGGTATTTCTTGAAATAACGCTGGAATTTTTGATCGTTCCCTAACGTTAACAAGGCTGGATTATCTGAAAAATACGTCGTTACCGCACCAACAGCAGCAATCCCTGGCAAACCAAAGATCGGCCGCATGATGTAGGATAACAACTGATTAAACAAGGATACTACCCCGAACTCTGTCAATAGCTGCGTTAAGCCACCGACCACCACGCTCAAAGCCATCAAATAGAATACCGTATCTGTTAGTAGCGAAAATGCCGTACTAAACGCCGTATTCATGAAATTGACAAACCCCATGATGTGGCTGAAACCAAGTACACCAACAATAAACAATATCAAGCAGACAAAACCTTCCAAAGAAACCGCTCGCTTGACAGTCAGCCCTTCTGCCTCATTTTCATTAGCGCGATCAAGCACTAATTGCTCTTCGGACTTACTAAATGATCGTCGCTCGTTCTCATGTGCTAGATCAAACGATTCAACTTTTTCCATATTTGTTCCTCCTCTAATCACTCCTAGTGCCCTCAAGAGACCGTATCCTTACCTCACTTTGGAACGCTCTATGGTGCATGCTATTCGCCATCGTTGGCTTATATTCACTCAAAATGGCAACGAATGAAATGCCTGATCACTCTAGCTTCAGAAAATCCCATCGCCACAAACAGAGGCTCGTCAAAAACCGCTGCCCCGCTTACCGGCATGCCTTTTTATCATAAAAAAATACGACACTAAAAGTTTCTTTATCATACCCCTTTATTCTTCTAATTTCAATTTTGTTTTCTTTCGCTTTTTAATATTCAGACATAATAGGCGCTTTACTGATGCAAGTAAATAGGCAATGTATGCCCTTTATTTTTCTTTCTTACTTTTTTTAGAAATTAAACGACTGTACATTTTTTGTATTCATCATTGAGAAGGCTACTGTTCTTCACCATAAACACTTATTCAATCAATAGGACTATCATGCCTTCTAATGGATGCGTTTCTTATCATTCTCTCTACGGCAGTATCTGTACGGTCTAGGTACTAACGCAACCATAAAAAAACGCCTGATGCCGTTGACATCAGACGTATACGGAGTTAGGCCTATGCTTTAGAGCAGTAAACCGTAAATCAATTGATACAATACATTCGCGATCACTCCGGAAGCTAACGCCCCAATCGTATGGCTACGAATAGCTTGAGCTGTCACTTCAGAATAGCCGATACTATCCATCATCGCCACATGCGTAGAAAGATAGCCACTCAAGCACATTGCCATCGCTGTGAAGACGGCGATATCATTGCCATGAGCGAGACCTTGTTCCACCAAGCGTGGAACTAATCCGATAGATGCCCCGGAAGCCCCCAATGCTGTCAATGGCACAGAAATGTTGCCGGGATCAGAAAAACCAAAGATTGGTTTAATAATGAAGGCAAGTTTATCTCCTAACCAAGGCAATAACCCAACGCCTTCGTTCGCAGCACCGGTATAGACACCCCCATCGCCAGGGCCAAACGTTAGCATGAGCACAATCGTAGAAATGATCAATACCCCAGGAATAATGCTGACACCAGTCTGAACCCCTTTTTTTCCACCTTCCATCAAAGATGAGAGGGCGCGCTCAAAAATGGATCCTTTCTGCACTTCACGGTATTTCAATGGATCGAAATCATCCGTATCTTCCTCATTGATAGCCATTTCTTCCGTGCCGTAAACCTTCTTCGTTTCGCGCAGCATCAAGTGCGTAGAGATCCAGCTTCCCGCAACAGCTGCCACATTACCGATTAAAGCTGGCCCAATGAAGGATTCTCCCTCAGGCGCAATCCCGATCATAAATACTGTCACAATCAGCCCAAGCCCAAAGCCAGTAGCAAGATTGACGACAGCCGGCAACTGATATTTTTTAAAATAACGCTGGAACTTGTGGTCATTCCCCAATGTCAATAACGCAGGGTTATCTGAAAAATAGGTAGTTACCGCACCAATCGCTGAGATCCCCGGTAATCCGAAGACGGGTTCCATGACATAAGCTAAAAGGTTGTTATACATGGCAACCACGCCGAATTCCGTCATCAATTGAATCAAACCACCAATGATAACACTCAATGCCATCAGGTAGAATACCGTGTCTGTTAACAAGGAAAAGGCCGTATTAAAGGCTGTATTCATAAAATTAACGAATCCCATCACCGAACTAGCGCCAATAACGACCGCTAAAAAGATGGCTAAACAGACAAACCCTTCAATGGAGACGGCTTTTTTTAAACCTGTTTCTTTCTGATTATCTGGTGTGTCACTCAAAAAATTTCCTCCTCATTTGAGTTGGCTAATACATTCATTAGAATGCACTTAAGTAAAAAACAGGTTCTATCATACTCTAAATTTAAACTTTTTACAAACGAAAAGGCCAGAATGAATTAAATCCCTCTAATAAAGCCTTACCAATCCTGTACTTACCATGAAATGATAAAATTTATATACAACGACATTTCACAATCTCGCGTTAAAATGAGTGAAAGACTAAAAACAATGGTGCTAACAAACCGTAATTTCTTATAGCAGATGGGTTAGCTTTTATCAGGTCTAATCTCGAAAGCTAGGTGTTATCCGCCTCATTATCAGGAGTCATAGGGTATTCATGCACCTGATCTGTGATGATGATATCTTCGCGCAGCGATTGAATGACCGGGCAGTAGCGATGGACAAATTTAACGTAGCGTTCTGCTTTCTCGTAGTCTACAGGAGTTTCTGCCTGCACGTAGAAATGCAACGTGAGGGCCGTTAACGCATGTACCGCTGGCGATGGCTTTGTCTCATAAGTTACTTCAATTTCACGTACTTCTGCTTTGACCTTTGAATGCAGCAGGATATCCTGGAATACATAGCCCCCACACGCTCCACATGCACCTACAATCCCTTCAAGTGGCGAATAAGCAGGCACACCACCGCTCACAAATTGCCAGCGCTCACGCCCCTCATTGACTAACTCAAAGCGGCGATCATGTTGTTCTAAGTGCATACTCTTCATGTCCTCACCTTTTCTTTCTATATCAATAACTTTCCACGAAATCAATGTTTCATCCGCATGTGGCTAATCTTACATTTTATTAAGTATTGCTGTATTTATGTTAGCACAGAGTTTCCCATCTCCCCATATGTGGTGACTGCAAATACCGCTCTCTATCTAAAAAAACGCTGTATACAACCTAAAAAGGTTGTACACAACGTTTTTATCCCATCAGTGGCCCAAAACCGTTCGCTTAAAACATTTCCTTATACAAAGCAATAATGTCGTCTACACTTGCCTCACGTGGGTTACCTGCTGTGCAGACGTCAGCTTTTGCATCCTTAGCCACAAGCGGAATATCTTCCATCTTCATTCCTATTTCATGTAATGGTGCCACCATATCCAAATCCCGAGCAATATCAGCGACAGCCTGACATGCTGCTTCTCTTGCTTCTTCAATTGGCATATTGGCTGCTTCTTTCACACCCAGTGCCACAGCGATGTCCCGATATTTTTCACCAGTATAGTCTTTATTCCAGCGCATAATTGTCGGCAGGAGGAGCGAATTGGCATAGCCATGAGGCGCCCCGTACCAAGCGCTCAGTGGGTGCGACATTCCATGAACCAACCCTAACCCAACGTTGGAGTAGCCCATAGCTGCAATATACTGTGCAATAGACATCTGTTCACGCGCTGCTTTATCACCAGCTACTGATGCTCTAATAGCCTTCCCCATCATTTCAATGGCCTTAATATGCACCATATCACTCATTTCCCAGGCACCCGGCGTAATATATCCCTCAATCGCATGGGTCAGAGCATCCATTCCGGTCGCTGCTGCCAATTTTTCCGGCATACTCATAACCATATCTGCATCCACAAAAGCAGCCGTAGGAATATCATTAGGATCTACACAAACAAATTTGCGCTTGTTGGCGGTATCAGTAATGACGTAGTTAATCGTCACTTCAGCACCAGTCCCAGTAGTGGTTGGTACAGCGAAGGTTGCCAATGTTTTATTCTTCGTTGGAGCCGTCCCCTCTAAACTGACCACATCACTAAATTCTGGATTGGTGAGGATAATTCCGATGGCTTTGGCAGTATCCATCGCTGACCCCCCGCCGATTGGAATCAAACAATCCCCAGCATGATCTTTCACGAACTGCACACCATGTTGAACATTCTCCACAGTAGGATTAGGCTGCACATCATCATAAATCACATAGCTAATCCCCGCTTCATCCAATAGATCAGTAACCTTATCACAGACACCAGCTTCACGAATGCCTCTGTCCGTCACCACAATAGCCTGTTTTAAGCCACGATTCTTCACTTCTACAGGAATATTCTTAATCGCCCCTGCACCAAAATAAGACCGTTCATTCAAAATCATACGATATGTCATGTTTTATACCCCTTTCCATCTCGATTAGCCACGCTAGTCATCATCAACGACAGTAAACGGTGCATCAGTCACACAAAGTTTCCGTTAGATGGGCGATTGACCTCGCTTCTATTCAACACTGCCCTTTTGATGACCAAGTTCTTAGCTCTATCTAGCATTCAACTTCTATTTGTGATCTTTTACACATATTTTATTATATTATACTACTCATTTACTCGTATGACACACTTTTTTGTAGCAATGCAAAAATAATGACAAAATAGGCGTATTATTCCATCTTTACTATATCAATAGAAGGATCCACACCGAGCTCTATCAAAAATTGGATACAGACTAAATAGATCATCAACAGTAATTAAAGAATACTTATTTTTATGAAACAAAAAAACGAGTCAATTAGTTTCGACTAATTGGCTCGTCTACATGGGAAGCTACAAGTACATGGGAA
>JAUMZL010000001.1 GCA_030528155.1 Aerococcus sp. | reverse complement strand
CTTTAGTTAGATTATTTTTTGTATTTTGATGTCTACTTGACAGGGTGCAGTTCATTTTTCTTGTTGTTGGCGTTCTTTTTTCTTTTGTGCTCGGAATTTGGCATATGGTTTAACATGTTCGGCTCGTTCCAATTTCTTCGCATCTTCTAATTGATTATGTTCATCCGAAGCATTGTCAACGTTACTGTAAACTGGGTAGTTGATAGTAAAACCAAGCCCAGAAATATCGGTGATGGAGTTCACATAGAAGAAAGCATTGGGATCCGTTTGATGAACAAATTGTTTAATCTTCAGCAACTGGCGTCCATCAACGATCGAGATGATTACCAAACGTGGTTTACGTTGGTACCCCCCCTCAGCGTGGTAGAGGGTGGTTGAACGATTGAGTTCGGTGAGAATAAATTGGTTGATTGTTTCCACTTGAGAGGTCATGATGGTGATTTGGAAACGACCTTCCCCTCCGGCAATGACCCGATTTAAAACGGTGGCTTGGAAAATCACGCCAAATGTCGCATATAACCCACGATCGATCCCAAAAATACTGAACGTCCCCAAGAGGATCGCTAAATTGACGATGAGCGTCCCGGTGCTGAAGGTCACGTGTAAGTATTTCTTCAAGAGGTAGCCGAGGATATCAGTGCCACCAGTTGATGCGCTCGCATTGAAGACCCAGCCGATCCCGATAGCCATGAGGAGGTTACCGAAGAACATGTTCAACATGGTGTCATGCGTGATCGCATGGGCAGCTGGAAAGGCGAAATCGAAGAGGGCAACTAGGCCAGTGGAAATAGCGACAGCGAAGAGGGTCATGCCTCCAAAAGAGCGATCAATCAGCACAATCCCTAAGATTAACAAGATCGCATTCAACACTAACAGGACGATGGAGTAGGGCAGGTTGACGAAACTAGTAAAGATCATGGCCATCCCGGCGGCACCGCCTCCCAAGATGCTTTCTGGCAGTAAGAAATAGTACTGCCCGAATGTCGTAATAAAGACGCCTAAAATAATCCAAAAAATCTGTTTACTGCGCTGCGTGGAATCTACAATTGAAGACATAAAAAACCTCCTAAATAATCATGATTTGCGTTTTCTTCCAGCGAGAGAAGAAGAGCACAAGGCATTCTAGCATCAATTTAATCGCACGTAAACCGTATAAATTGCTAACAATAGATAAAATATCTACGAATGAAAAACGTGGAGTTATGCTAAAAATCTATAGGAAGAATTGTCGTAATTATCTCGCAACGATCAGCACGTGAATAAACGCTTTAATCTAAAAAAAGGAAGATTATGGCTTAGAATTATTAGAAAAAGGATTGATCCCGCTTTCACAAAAGACTAAGATAAATGCAATAAGTATAAAGGAGGAACAAGAATGACCATCATTCGTGCGCTGCTTGGTTTGGTAGTGATTGGGGCTTTGGCCTACTTACTCTCGAACAATAAGCGGCAGATTATTGGCCAGTGGAAGCAACTGGGGTTGATGCTGATCTATATGATTGTGCTCGCCTTTGTCTGTTTGAAAACAACGGCCGGGATTGCTTTTCTCGGTGGCGTTTCAAACTTCATGAGCTGGTTGTTCGGTCAAGCGCAAGCCGGTGTGAGTTTTGTATTTGGTGGGATTGCCATTAATGAGGGAGCCTTTGTTTTCTTCTTCAATGTGCTCTGTCCACTGGTGTTCATGTCTGCTTTGATCGGTATTTTGGACTACATTAAGGTACTACCATTCTGTATGAAATGGATCGGCTGGTTGATCAATAAGATCACTGGTGTGGGAGAATTAGAAGGGCAATTTGCCATTTCCGGGATGTTACTCGGAGAACCTGCCTGCTTCCTTACTGTGGAAGATATTGCTAAACAGATCGATGAGAAACGGATGTTTACGTTTGTCATGTCAGCGACAGGCACGGTCGGGGCCAACATGCTGGCAGCTTATATGAACGTTATTGAAGGGAAATATGTGGTTGTAGCCGTTATTTTGAACATTTTTTCAGCCTTTATTATTTCAAAAATCATGAACCCCTATGACCCAGAAGCGCTCAAACAACAGGAAGCCAAAGATGATCGTTTAGAACACCCGACTGACGGTACGGCTGCACTCACCATGGAAGAGAAGCAGAGTTTCTTTGATATGTTGGGGACATACATGATGAATGGGTGGAACTTGGCTTTGGCTGTAGCCGGAACATTGATCGGGTTTATCGCCTTGATTGGTTTCTTGAATAATGTGTTCCAAGCCATTGTCGGCATGACCTTGACGGAAATTGTCGGGTATGTATTCTCACCGCTCGCATTTGGGATTGGGATTCAAACCGATGATATTGTTCAAGCCGGCAGTATTATGGCTACCAAGCTATTCACCAACGAATTGGTCGGTATGCAGACGTTAGAAGCAGGGATTAAGAATCTCTCGCCGCGCACTGTGGCCATGCTTTCCACCTATCTGGTTAGCTATGCCAACTTCGGGACGATCGGGATCATCAGCGGAGCATTGCGTTCTCTCGATCAACGCCAGGCCCGTTTCATTTCTTCACAATCATTAAAAATTATTGCTGGGGCAACGCTAGCCTCTTGCTTAACAGCAACGATTGTGGGAATCTTTTATTAGGAGTAGACCTCAAAGGAGGATTGGCCAGGACAAGCTGGTCAAATTGTTAGTCATGTAGTGAGAGGAGTGCAAATAATGACAAAGAAGATTATTTTGGATTGTGACCCAGGGCATGATGATGCGGTAGCAATGATGCTCGCTTATGGAAATCCGGAAATTGAATTGTTAGGGATCACGACAGTTGGTGGCAACCAAACGCTTGAAAAAGTGACACGTAACGCTTTGGCGATTGGAACCGTCATCGGCATGAAAGATGTGCCTATCTCAAAAGGGGTACTGAAACCGCTTGTTAAAGAACCGCAAGTGGCCACAGCTATCCACGGTGAAACCGGGTTAGAAGGGGTAGATCTCCCTACACCAACACTAGAACTCACCGGAAAACGAGCAGCAGAATTCATCATCGATACCGTGATGAGTCATGAACCAAAAACGATCACCTTGGTACCAACAGGCTCGCTCACCAATATTGCTCTGGCTGCCCGTTTAGAACCAGCTATTGTTGATCGGGTGAAAGAAGTGGTCCTGATGGGCGGTGGCTATCATACTGGTAACTGGAGTGCTGTCGCAGAATTTAACATCATGGTCGACCCAGAAGCAGCACATATTGTGTTTAATGAAAGCTGGCCAGTCACCATGGTTGGTCTCGATCTCACTCACCAAGCGCTCTGCACCGATGAAGTGGTGGAACACATCAAAGGCATCGGGACGAAACCGGCCCAATTTGTTGTGGACTTGATGGCCTTCTTCAAGAAAGCCTACCAAGCCAACCAAGCCTTCGATTTCCCACCTGTTCATGACCCATGTGCCGTTGCTTACGTGATTGACCCAAGCGTGATGACAACTGAGCGGGTGCCAGTAGACGTTGAAATTCACGGTAAGCTGACAGAAGGGATGACTGTTGCCGACTTCCGTCAACCTCGCCCTGACGATATGCACACCCAGGTAGCTGTGAAATTGGATCAAGAAAAATTCTGGAATTTGATTTACGATGCGATTGAACGCATCGGCGAACCAAATCAATAACGAGTAATCAATCAGCCTTCAAGTCCTATCACTTGGGGGCTTGATTTATGTTTAGGATACGTCACAGTGGCTTGCTGTTGGTTACTTTTTAAGAAGAAAAGAAATGTACGGCTGCTCTCAGTGCATGGATAAAGAGACAGCTATCGGCACCATCCTGGTGAATATTATCGTGATGCTGGCATTGATAGACGGGCGTGTTAATGATAGGGAGAACGGTCGTGAATTTCATATACAAGAATAAGCGAAGGTCAGTATGATTGAGTGGTATGGATATGAAGGCAGCTACTTTGCCAGGAAAAGCTAGCCTGTGGTTTTCAAAACAACCAATGAAAAACAGATACAAATAAAACATGAAAAAAGTGAATAGAAAAGGTGGTCATTTAGCATGATAAAAGAAAAATCTTCTGATATAGGCTTTTTTGAACACTATTTAACAGTTTGGGTAATACTGTGCATGATAGCAGGAGTGTTAATCGGAAAGTTTCTTCCCGCAATTCCTGCCTTCCTTAGTCAATTTGAATATGCCAATGTGTCTATTCCTATTGCCATATTGATTTGGATAATGATTTACCCCATGATGATGAAAGTAGACTTTCAAAGCATCAAAAATGTTAGCAAGAATCCTAGGGGACTGGTTGTAACCTGGATAACGAATTGGTTAATCAAGCCATTTACAATGTATTTTATTGCTTCATTCTTCTTCCATGTGGTTTTTAAGACATGGATAGCCAATGAATTAGCCACAGAATACCTTGCTGGCGCCGTTCTACTCGGAGCAGCGCCGTGTACCGCCATGGTTTTTGTTTGGAGTTCTCTGACAAAAGGAAATCCCGCTTATACGGTGGTCCAAGTCGCCACCAACGATTTAATTATTTTAATCGCATTTGTGCCGATTGTCAGCTTCTTGTTGGGAATGGGAAACGTATTTGTTCCCTTTGATACCTTATTCTTTTCCATATTTTTGTTTGTGGTGATTCCATTAATCGCAGGAATTTTGACCCGTTATATGGTTTCAAAGAAAAAAGGCAAGGCTTATTTCGAAAATAATTTTGTAAAGAAATTTGATGGCATAACGTCAGTTGGCTTATTACTCACATTGATATTGCTGTTCTCGTTTCAAGGCAAGGTCATTTTATCCAACCCTTTGCATATTATTTTAATTGCCATTCCGTTGGTCATTCAGACGCTATTTATTTTTGGAATTGCTTATATAATCAGTTATTTCTTAAAATTACCACATGATATCGCTTCGCCTGCTGGAATGATTGGTGCCTCTAATTTCTTTGAATTGGCGGTGGCTGTTTCTATTGCATTGTTTGGGATGTCTGCGCCAGCGACACTTGCCACGACGGTGGGTGTCCTAGTAGAAGTGCCTGTTATGTTGTTTTTGGTAAGAATATCCAATCATACCAGACACTGGTTTGATAAATACGAGTAAACTAAAAATCATTTTTATGCGCGCGTTTGCTTCATGTTGTCGCTAAAATGGTAACCCCATGCCAAACACCAATAATCCCTCCTGCTAATGTTCAACCATCAGCAGGAGGGATCTTTTTAGTGGCGTTTGCCCCAGTATTGATAGTAGTCGGTACGCAACGCCCCGTTGTAGAGTTTGCGCTTTTTGGTGGCTTTTTCGCCATAGTAGGTTTCAAAATCTGGATCGCTCGTTAAGATGTATTTGCTCCAGGTCGGTAGGGCGCGATAGAGGTCGCCCATTTGTTGATAGAGGGCATGCGCGTATTTTCGATCTTTCAGCCGTTCACCGTACGGCGGATTAGAAACGATAATGCCAAATGATTTATCCGTAGTGAAGTCAGCCACTTGCATCTGTTTAAATTCGATTTGATGGGCGACACCAGCGGCTTTAGCGTTTTCTTTGGCAATATCGATCATGCGGTGGTCGATATCACAGGCGAGGATGTCCAGCTGAACCTCATGATCAATGTCAGCTTCGGCTTGTTTGCGAGCCGTTTGGAATTCATCAGTAAAGATGTCCCATTCCTCGCAAATAAAGGAGCGCTTCAAACCCGGGGCAATATTCATGCCTTTCATGGCTGCTTCGATGGCGATGGTCCCAGACCCCGTCGTTGGATCATAGAAGGGGCGGTCGGCGTGCCAGGTGGTGAGATCTACTAAGGCCGCAGCCAGATTCTCCTTGAGAGGGGCGCCACCTTTTTCTTGTCGGTAGCCCCGTTTGAATAGGCTGTCCCCACTCGTATCGAGGGTGATTGAGGCTTTATCCTTGTACAGGCGCACATCGATGGCATAATGAGCGCCACTTTCAGGTAGATGGCCATGGTGGTGATAGTAGGTATTGAGACGATCAACAATCGCTTTTTTCACCATTTTTTGAACGGTAGGCGTAGCGTGTAATTTAGATTTGATGGCTTTACCGCTAACAGGAAATTCGGCATCCATGGGTAGCCACTGTTCCCAAGCGATGGCTTTAGTTTGTTCATAAAGAGCATCGAAACTCGTAGCAGGAAATTCGCCCATGACAATCTTGATACGGTCGGCGGTGCGTAATTTGATGTTGGTTTCGGCAATGGCTGCATACCCACCTTCAAAGCGAATGCGTCCGTTTTCACTTTGGGTATGGTAACCGAGGGCTTTGAGTTCTTGATTGACGAGGGATTCAATCCCCGCTGCACATGTCGCAATCAGTTCAAAGGTTGGCATATGAGGTCCTCCTAATAAAAAAATCAATGAGTGATGGCTTTAGTCTAGCGCATAAAAAGAAAAAGGGAAAGGCAAGTAGCGCCTTTCCCAACCCATTTGTAAATTTCTATAAGCCATGTTCTGTTCCCCAATGCCCTGGGTCGACATCGGTTCGGTAATCATCTGTCTACTGTAAAACAGCCTCGTCTCTTCGTTCAAATTCCTTAAGACAAGTGCCCTTACCAAATGTTTAGGTTGCTCTCTCGAGGGGTTTACCGCGTTCCACTCCAACGATTTCCCGTTGAACTCCGTCACTGTGGCACTTTTCAGGGCGACTAGAGCATAGCATACGCCTTAGCCCGTTTGCCCGCCATCAAGCCTCCGCTTATTGTTTCGCGAAGCACGAACACTACAGGCATCGCAGCCTGTGAGAGCATGGACTTTCCTCAGATATTGAAAAATACCCGCGATTACCCGAAATTTACAAGCACAGTGTCCTATTATAAGAAAGACCGCCCTAAAAAGCTAGTCTCATCCAGCAATTTCTTATTTTGAGGAACGTGTGTAGAGTTGCGTATCATCTTCATGATTGGTTTCATTATCGGAAAAACTTTCCGCTTGACCACTCGCGCCGTAGACGGTTTTTTCTAAGCGAGAAAGTCGCTTAATAATGTCGTAGTTAGTGGTGGCTTGAACATGATGATTATTACTGTCACCAGGTTCAGTGTCACTCTGTTTGAGTCGCTGTTTCAAGCGCTCATTTTGCGCTTTTAGGTAAGAAATTTCGCGATCGTAAGACTCATAATCACGAATAATCAAGTTTAAGAATTCATCCACCTCTTTGGTATTAAACCCTCGTAAGGCCGGTTTAAAATCCTTTTCCAGGATATTTTTTGCGGTTAGGTTTCGACCTGACATATAGACACCCCAATTTAAATCATTTTCGGCCTTTATTATAGCATACCTTGCCCATAAAACAGGGGAATCACTCGCTTTTCACAAAAGTTTAAGGCTTTTATGAAAAAGATAAGTGAAAAATAGGCTTTTAAAAACCAAAAGTGCATTTAAGGCAGGTTTTGAAGGGAAAAGCGACTTGCTTTTAGGAACTAACTGAACGAAAAGAAAGTAAAGTGGGGCACCGCGTTGAAATCAACGGGGGTAAGGAAATCAAGGCCGTATTTAAAGAGGATTGTTGTATAATGAAGGTAAGACACAAGTCACGGATGGCCATGAAGTGGATACCCGCTAACGATTAGCCATCAAACCAGTGAAGAGGAGTTTTTCCATGAAACCATTGTCATTATATGATTACTTGAAAGAACAGCTAGAAAAGACCCCGTGGTTATCGGAGTGGACGATCGAGAAGAATGACCGCGTGAAGGAGCTAACAGTGCAGTTCTATTTACCATTGAAGGCGTTATTGAGTGAAGAGGAACTCCATGTGGTTTGGAACACATTGGGTGATACGATCACCAGTTACCTCATCCAACTGCAGTTCAATGAAGTCGTTGATCAAGCGGCAAATAAAACGGGCTATTACTTCTTCACGCCAGAGATGTACGCCGGCCAGTACACCAAGACGGATATTGATGTGATCCTATCTGCTCTCCATACCCTAGAAGTGTCGGCCGTCTCCCAATTTAGAGATCTCGCTCATCATGAACGCCAGTCGTTATCCTTGCCGTGGCCTAGCGCCTTTGAAGCTGAGCGTAAGCGGCAATTAGCGCTAGCAGGACGGGTGGAGTCATTAACAGTCAAGGGGTGGTAAGCATGGCCACTTATATAGAAGTCGTCATTGAATGTCGAAAATGGCAGAGTGAACGGGTGAGTGATGAGTTATTAGCGCTGGGATCAGCAGGCACCTCTATTCAAGATATTCAGGACGTTTTGGATCTGCCGCGTGAATTTGGGGAGTGGGTCACTGACGACTTACTAAAACGCTACCCAAAATATCCATTGGTGCATGGCTATTTTGCTGATGAGGCGCTCACAGATGTCAAAAAACGTTTAGAGCAGCAGTTCTTGAAAGCTGGCATGCCATTAGAAGCCGCGGATTATACCATTCATCCGCTTGAAGAGACCGATTGGAGTGAGAATTGGAAGCAATATTATCGCCCTGTACGATTGTCACATTGGCTAGCCATCGTTCCAGCTTGGGAGAAGCAAGCAAATGATGATCCGAATACCATTTACCTCAATCCAGGGATGGCATTTGGGACGGGCAGTCATCCAACCACGCGTTTGACAGTAAATTTGATGGAAATTGCCCTAAAGCCTGGTGACACCATGATCGATGTGGGAACTGGTTCTGGGATTCTCGCCTTAGTGGGTGCTAAATTAGGCGCCAAAGAAGTTTACGCATATGATTATGATGAGAGCGTGATTGATACGGTCCATGAAAATATCCAATTAAACCCCGGTATTACTAACATTACCGTCGGACAAAAAGATAAATTAAACGGGGTGACACAGCAAGTTGATATGATTACCGCCAATATTTTAGCGGATATTCTGCTGCCATTAATTCCCGAAGCCGCTAACTGTCTCGTGGACGACGGCGCGCTATTGTTATCAGGCATTTTCCGTGATCAATTTGAACCTATCATGGCAGCGCTCAAGGCCAATGATTTCTATGTCCTAGAATATCGTCGTGCAGGCGACTGGTACGCCATTTACGCTAGAAAAGGGCGTCAATATCGGCCCAAAGATAGCCTTTGAGCCCTAAACGATTGTCTATGTACGTAAAAACCAACTTGTAAGCACAAAGCAATGCCTGATAAGTTCAAAAGAGCGTCAACCACTAGGTAATGGTTATCTTAGGGACTCCTGTCAGAGTGCGGAAGATCGAACAGTAGCAGCGAAGAACAAATGATTGCACTGTGTAAGGACTACAAGCCTGAAGAATGGGCAGCTGCGAGTATTCGTATTAAGCATCTACATTTGAGCTTTATTGAAAAGTTGCCGACGAAATTCACCCATAGTTGCATCGATTGCGTTATAATAATAAAAATCATTTTGGAAGGGAGGGCATGGCATGTCTGAAAAGAAGAATTTAACCGAAGAACAAGTGATTGCACTGTGTGAGGACTACATGCCTGAAGAAAAGGTAGCATTGGTGAAGAAGGCTGCGCGTTTTGCAAAGCGTGCGCATCGTGACCAAGTCCGGAAATCGGGAGAACCTTATTACATCCATCCCGTCCAAGTTGCAGGGATTCTTGCCGAGCTCAAGATGGATTCGGAGACGGTAGCGGCTGGTTTTCTCCATGACGTGGTAGAGGATACAGGAATTACACTGGATGATATTGAATTTGTCTTTAATGCGACCATTCGTTTGATTGTGGATGGCGTGACCAAATTAGGGAAGGTGAAATATCGCTCCCAAGAAGAACAGCAAGCGGAAAACCATCAGAAGATGCTTTTGGCAATGGCTAATGACTTACGAGTTATTATGGTGAAGCTCGCTGACCGTTTACATAATATGCGCACGCTCCAATACCATCGTCGGGAGAAACAGATCATGATTTCTACTGAAACGTTGGAAATTTATGCGCAATTGGCGGATCGGCTCGGGATTAGCCAGATTAAATGGGAACTCGAGGATACATCACTGCGCTATATCAACCCGGAAGCGTATTACCAAATTGCGCATATGATGAATTCGCGGCGGGAAGATCGGGAACGCTACATCCGACAAACCATCGATATTTTGAATCGGTATGTGAAACCTATGATTGATGGAGAGTATGAGATTTATGGACGTCCAAAACATATCTACTCGGTCTATAAGAAAATGCGAGATCAAAAGAAGAGCTTCGAAGATATTTACGATTTGTTAGCAATTCGGGTCGTAGTACCGGAGCTGCGTGATTGTTATGCGGTGTTGGGGGTCGCTCATACCCATTGGCGGCCACTGCCCAACCGTTTTAAGGATTACATTGCCATGCCCAAAGCGAATGGCTATCAGTCCCTCCATACTACGGTTGTTGGTCCAAATGGCGCTCCAGTAGAGATTCAGATTCGTACCTTTCAAATGCATGAAGTGGCAGAATACGGGGTAGCGGCGCACTGGGCCTATAAACAAGGAAAAACGGATAAAGTAGAAACCGATGATCTCGATCGCCAATTGGAGTGGTTCCATCAGATTGAAGATCTGCAGGACGACGCTACTAATGCGACTGATTTCGTTGAGAGTGTAAAACAGGACATTTTCAAAGACAAAGTTTATGTCTTCACCCCCCACGGCGATGTGAGGGAATTGCCAGCTGGAGCTGTGCCGCTCGATTTTGCTTATGCCGTGCATACCGAAGTTGGAAATGCAACAGTAGGGGCGAAGGTCAATGGAAAGATCGTCCCCCTCTCCCATCAGCTGAAGAATGGGGATATCGTGGAGATTATGACCTCTAAGAATTCAGCTGGACCAAGTCGTGATTGGGTGAATTTGGTGGCATCCAATAAAGCGCGCAATAAAATTCGGCGTTACTTCAAAGTGCAGGGGCGCGAAGAAAATATTGAACACGGGCAGCAAGCACTGATGGATGCTTTGCATGAAATGGATCTCGATTTCAGCAAGATGGTGACCAAACATGCGCAAGCAGATTTGCTGGATCGTTTTAATTTCCATTCGATGGACGATTTGTATGCCGCTATTGGGTTCAATGAGCTCTCTGCCAGTGCGGTAGTGAATCGCCTCACTCGTCTCGCACGTAAAGAAAATCGTTTAGACGCCACACCAAAAACTAAGACAAAACCGGTGAGTGAGCCAGCAAAACCGGAGCCACTGCATATTAAACACAACAATGGCGTGATGATCGAGGGGGTTGAGAATTTACTCTTCCGCTTGGCACGGTGCTGCAATCCGGTACCTGGAGATGCGATCGTTGGGTTTGTGACGCGTGGCCATGGGGTGACGGTACATCGGGTAGACTGCCCAAATGTGAATCCAGAACATGTAGATAATGCGCGCTTAATTCCCGTGGATTGGGAGGATCAAGCTAAGGCCGCTAACCATGCCTATGAGGTGGCAGTGCATTTGGAAATGTTTGACCGCGAAGGCATCATGAACCAGGTGCTCGAAGTGATGACGCCATTGACCGATCATATCAGCGGGGTGAATGCTGTTGCCGATCATAAGACGGATACGGTGAAAGCCAAATTGCATTTTGTGGTTAAAGACACCAATCAACTCGATAAGATCATGGATAAGATCAAAAATATTCCTGATGTGGACTTTGTTGAACGAATATAACAAGCAAACAGGAGACTTCAGTAAGGAGGAGTCTCCTGTTTTTACGAAGGAGGAAATTAGCGTGAAAGTGGTTGTACAACGTGTGAGTGAAGCTAGCGTGAGTATTGATGGCCAAGTTGTCGGTGAAATCAAACGTGGCTTTGTGTTATTAGTTGGCGTTGGCCATGGCGATACCGAGCAGGAAGCCGACTATTTGGCACGTAAAATTGGCAAAATGCGCGTATTTAATGATGAAGCAGGTAAAATGAATTTAGCGCTCGATCAGGTGGGAGGCGAAATTCTGTCGATCTCACAATTTACGCTCTATGCCAATACTAAGAAAGGCAATCGCCCGAGTTTTGTGGATGCGGGTGAACCGCAAAAAAGTGAAGCCCTCTATGACTACTTTAATGCACAATTGGAAAATCAAGGCTATCGCGTTGCCACTGGTCAGTTTGGGGCCGATATGCAGGTAGCAATAATCAATGATGGCCCAGTGACTATCGTTATGGATACCGACCAACAGTAAGTGTCACTACTATAGAGAAACACAATGAAGGTACGTTCGCTCATCAAAAAAGAACCTGTCACTAGCAGTTGCCAGAGGTTTTAGTAAACCAACGACGACGGTTAGAACAGGTTCTTTTTAAATTAGTGAGCTATTGGATAGCGCCAATCAAGCTGGTGATAGGCCTGATCCCAAAAGCGCCACTCGTATTCACAACTGCGCAAGAATGCGGCCTTTACTGCTTGAAGTTCGGCTGGGGTTAGAGCAACTGCTTGTGAATCCAATAAGTCAAACAACGATTGGACAATGGCCATATCTGTGTCCTCACTGTCTGGAGAGTAGAATTGGAACCAATCATAAAAAGGATGGCCGAGTGTTATGGCCTCTCCCAGGCGTTTGGCTACCCATTCATAAGTCCAAGGGCACGGCAAGAGGGCGGCAATGGTCTCTGGTAAGGTGCCAGTTTCAGCCACAGCAAGCAGATGTGCGGTATAGGCGTAAGTTTCGGGACGTGGGGGATGGTTTTGAAGATCTTCGAGCAAAGCCCCTGTGCCGCGAAGCAATACACGGTGAGCAGATGATTCATCAATCAAACTCATTGTGATTCCTTCACTGAGGAGCAGCATGGCATCGCGTTGAGGACATTTCGTTAGTGCTAAGGCATAAGCTTTTGCAAAAGCAGTCAGAAAATACGTGTCCTGTTCTACATAGGTGATCAATGCTTCTTTGGGCAGTTTGCCGTCTTTAAGCCCGGTCACGAAAGGATGTTGGCAAATGTCAGCGACAATTGGTGCGGCTAGTGTTTTTAATTCATCGGATAACATGATTTCCTCCTTATCTGTGGTGGTTACAATGAGCAAAAGTCATTTTTGGATTGGAAAGAGTAGCAAATAGACGCACGGCGGCGATGCCATCTACACCGCTCGCAAAAACATCGAATACGCGCTCTTCGGTAATCCCTCCAATCGCAACCACCGGATGAATACTCAATTGTGTAAGCATGGTGAGTTTTTCTAAACCGAGCGCTTGGCCGGCATCAGATTTTGTAGCGGTGGGGAAAACCGTCCCAACACCAATGTAATCAATGGCAGCAATTTGATTGGCTGCGTGGATTTCTGATGTCGTGTTGCAAGAAAGACCAATCATCATGTCAGTAGGGACGCGCCCGATGACCGAGGTAATGGCTTCGTCTTTTTGACCGGTGTGGATCCCCTCGGCATGAATAGCGATGGCAAGATCGACATCGTCATCGATGAAGAGTGGGATGTGATATTGTTTCGTTAGCGCGTGACATCGTTCGGCTAAATGTTGGCGTTTTGTAGGAAAGGCTTCTAGGCTACCCGGACCTTTTTCTCGGAATTGAAAGGCTGTGATGCCAGCTTCCAATAGGCGTTCCAATTGAGCGAGAAAGGCGGATTCATCGCCGTTAAAATCCTGAGTACCAGCGACGAAGTACCACGTTAATATGTTAGGATCGAATGTTGGTTTTGCCTTAGACTTTTTGGGAGAAGAAGGCGTATTTTCTCTTAATGTTTGGGGATCGAAAATCGTTGTTTTCTTCCAATGTTCTGGATCAAAAGTCATGATTTTCCTCCATTTCCCGGTATGCCCAGTGGTTCAATGGGCCATGACCGTGTCCTACCTGAATGCCATGAGCGATCGCTGCATTAACAAAGGCTTTAGCAATTTTCAGTGCAGTAGGTAAATCCTGCCCCTTAGCAAGTTCAGCAGCAACGACTGAGGAGAGTGTGTCGCCTGTACCATGGGTGTTTGGGGTATCTACACGCGCGCCAGTTAATACGAAGGTATCGCCATTCTCCAATACAGCAATATCCTGACTTTCTTTGGGATCATGACTGTGTCCGCCTTTAATCAACACATTTTTAGCGCCAAGTGCTTGTAGGCGTTGTGCAGCGACAATAGCATCACTTTTGGTAGTGATGTTTACTTGACTGAGTGCCTCAGCTTCTGGAAGATTAGGCGTAACTAGATAAGCGAGTGGGAGCAGGTGGGTGCGAAGGGCCCAAACCGCATCATCACTGAGCAACTTAGCGCCACCTTTAGCGATCATCACGGGGTCCACCACCAAATGACCAAAATCATATTTTCGATAATTATTAGCGACGGTTTCTACGACTTCCCGATTAGCGAGCATCCCGGTTTTAGCTGCTTTGATGGTGAGGTCTTCGGCAAGCGCTTGAAATTGTTGGTTGATGATTTCTGTAGGCATTACGGCAAAATCGAGCACGCCAAGTGTGTTTTGAGCAGTGACAGCTACAATGACACTTGTCCCAAACACGTGACGTTCCTGCATCGTTTTCAGGTCAGCTTGTACCCCAGCGCCACCGCTACTATCAGTGCCGGCAATGGTGAGAACTTGTGGAGGTGTAAATACGGACATACTACATCACCTCAACTTTCATACGGGCTGTCACTTCTTCATCGGTGAGGGTAGAGAGGGCGTCCAGCAGTCTATAAGCGAAACTGCCAGGCAAATATTGATGATCCAGCGCCTCGCTCGCTATTTCCCCAGCGATATTCAGATGGAGAAGGGCAGAAACAGCGGCTTCGAAGGGATCTGTAATAACTCCCTGGTAAGCAGCGACCATGCTAGAGAGTAGATCTCCAGAGCCAACGACACTGGGAAGAAGATCAGTCTGATTGTAGATAGCACAAGTTTTTTCGCCATCACTGATGTAATCGACCTGGCCACTTGCGATCGCAATGGTGTGGTAACGTGTGGCGCAGGAAATGGCCACCTCTTTACCGCTACTATTACCTTCTCCAGCATCAATTCCGCGTGTTGCCCAATCAATGCCAGCTAAAACAGCGATTTCCCCGATATTACCGCGGATGGCACTGAAGGAATAGTGAGCGAGGAGCTCTCGATTTAGGTTTTGACGATAGCGGGTAGCTCCCACCGCCACTGGATCGAGCACGAGTGGCAGGTGTCTCGTGTTAGCGGCGTGAGCGAGTGCTTCCATGAGTGGCCAGCTCTCCTTTCTCACTGCTCCCGCATTGAGAGATACCGCTTGACTGATTCCCACGAGGTCATCAGCTTCTGCTGCTTCATCGCTCATGATTGGGGATGCGCCTATTACATTGAGCCCATTAGCAACCAAAAACGGGGTCACAAAGTTAGCATAATTGACAACGACTGGCTTTTTCTGTCGCAGTGATTGAATAGATGAATACGCCATAGTAAAACTCCTTTGCTTCACCAGGTGCCAAAGAAAATAGAAAGCCCTCCCCCGTAATTTAGTTAACGAGGGAGGGCAGGATTACCACAAGAAACACTTTCCTTCGCAAGTACTAACTTACAGGTTCAAAGGGATTACGCTGCACAAGCGCATCTCAGTTCTTCTAAGAACACCCCTAGTGTTAATGATTGATTCATATTTGAATACGATTTCATCATAACGCATTTTACTGAGCGGGGCAATAGGTCATGCATGACTTTTTACTAGAGAGGAAAGCTTTTGTTAGTTAAAGAAGGCATTCATTGTCTTTTCATAAAGCTTTGTCTAAAAGGAAAATTTACCACCCATCATCTCGTATAATAGTTGGAGATGAAGCGGTTACAACGATGGTTGATGGTAGGAGGTACACATGGCTGTTTCTAATCGGTATTTGACTTTACTTTCAGAGAAATTTCCCACTAGTGATGCAGTGATTACTGAAATTATTAATCTGGAGGCAATTTTGGAATTGCCAAAAGGAACGGAGCACTTTATTACCGATCTACATGGAGAGTATGAGGCAGTTCACCATGTCTTGCGGAATGGATCCGGACGCGTCAAGGAAAAAATCAATGATTGTTTCCAAGACACATTGACGGCCAACGAAAAAGCCGTGTTAGCAACGGTCATTTATTATCCCGAAGAAAAGTTGCCTTTGATCAAGCAGAAATTAGCAAATTCAGTGGCATGGACACGATTCCTGGAACAAACATTGCTGCAACTGGTGGACCTGGCGCGCTTCGCCATGTCGAAATACACTCGCTCTAAGGTGCGGAAAGAAATGCCAAAGCAACGGGCTTATGTCATGGAGGAGCTGTTATTTACCGACTCTGCCATGGCAAATAAGGAAAATTATTACCGTTCAATTGTGGAGAATGTGATTGCTCTCGGCAGCGGTGAGCGTCTGATTAAGGATTTTTCTGATCTTATTTGTGATTTGGTGGTCGATCACCTGCATGTGGTGGGGGATATTTACGATCGTGGACCGGCTCCAGAGCGCATCATGGATTTATTGATGCAGGAGCGCCATCTCGATATTCAATGGGGAAACCACGATATTATTTGGATGGCGGCCGCTTCAGGCTCCCAGGTAATGATTGCGAATGTACTGCGGATTTGCGCTCGCTATGACAACCTCTCTGTTCCTGAAGAAGCATATGGCATCTCCTTGCGCCCACTCGTTTCTTTCGTGGAGGCGACTTATCCCGATGATGGAGTAGCGGGGTTTGAACCCAAAGAACGCCACAGTGAAGCAGGTGTCGGTTATACGTCAAGACAGCTAGCCAAGATGCAACAGGCCCTCGCCATTATTCAATTTAAGTTGGAAGCTTTGATCATTCAAAGTCATCCGGAGTTTCATTGTGAGGATCGCTTGCTGTTGGATAAGATCAACTACGATACTGGAACCATTACGCTAGATGGTAAAACGCATACCTTAATAAACACGACTTTTCCGACAATTGAGCCAAGTGATCCTTATCGCTTGACGGATGAGGAGCGGGCTGTGATGGACTATCTTCAGCACGCGTTCCTACATGCTAAACTGCTGCAACAACATGTAGCCTTTCTCTATGAAAAGGGTAGTATGTATCACTGCTATAATCATAATCTGCTCTATCATGGCTGTGTGCCGTTGAATGAGGATGGGACATTGATGAGTTTGACCCTGCAAGGAAAAACGTACGAAGGGAAGGCACTCTTTGATCAGTTTGAGCGCTTGATGCGGCAAATGTGGAGTGGTCGTTATGATGAGAAAGCACGTGAGATCTGTGATTATAGCTGGTATTTGTGGCAAGGAGAGGGATCGCCTCTGTTCGGTAAGCAAAAAATGGCGACATTTGAGCGTTACTACCTGGAGGATCCCATGACACACAGTGAACCCAAGAACGCTTATTATCATTTCCGAGAACAGCGAGGGATTGTAGCACAAATACTGGAAGCGTTCGACATGAATCCAACTGTGGGGCATATCATCAATGGACATACCCCCGTAAAAACTAAAAAAGGTGAAAGTCCGATCAAAGCAGGGGGACGCTTGTTGGTGATTGATGGGGGCTTTTCTAAGGCTTACCAAGAAACAACAGGTGTCGCCGGGTATACCTTGATTTCAAATTCGTATGGGCTACAACTAGTAACCCACCAACCTTTTTTGGGCGTGTGGGATGCCGTAATTAATGAAACAGATATTATTTCAACCGAGCGGATCGTATCCACCCAACGTCATCGAACGCTGGTGCGTGATACCGACATTGGACAAGAATTAAGCCGACAAATTGATGATCTAAAAGATTTGCTGGAGGCCTTCAGTGATGGAAGGGTCTTAGAACGCCGATATTAGAAGGGAGACAAAAAGGCGTTTGGTTGTGAGGTTAGCTAGCACTTTTAGATGACAGTAGCGCGCTCGGGGCACGGCTATCATGAAGCCATCATTAAGGGGGGATGACTTTTATAGTAGCAATGGTAATCAGAGCTTTTTAGGCATTAATTTCTACCCTCTGCCCAATGAGAGCAGTGGTTCCTTCGCAACAAAAAACAGTTGCGAAGGAATCACTGCTCTTTTGCTGTCTAATGGCTGATATAGGTCACTTCTCCCAAGTCATAGCGATGACGTGTTTGTGAATATTCAAATGGTGCTTCCGTATTAGCAAAACGTACGACCTGTTCAACTTCAAGAATAGGATCATTTATTTGGCAATTGAGATATTTTTGGTCATAAGCATCGCTTTTATCGGCCCGAATGCGTCGATATGCGGCACCAATTTGTTGCTGTAGAGTGTCAGTGATATAGCTATAAATGGATGTCTTTAAAATTTCTTCTGTGAGATGAGGGACACGACTGACAGGCATGATTGTATATTCTAAGATAACGGGCTGATTATCAATGGCACGCAAGCGAATAATATCGTAAACCGGCATATCATCACCTAATTGGAGCAACTGTTGTTCTCGTTCTTCTGGCAAGCGAGTACTGAATGAAATAATCAAGCTGGTGACTGTGCCAAATGCTTGAAAATGTTGGAAACCACCATCGTAAATATTAATAGGACTGTCAAGTAGTTGCTGTTCCTTAGCCGTATTGCGCACAAAAGAACCGCCCCCTTTGTTGGTAATGATGAGTTCCTCTGCGCGCAGTTGTGCAATAGCTTTAGTAATGGTAATGCGACTAGTGTTGTACAATCCAGCGAGTTCATTTTGGGTAGGCAGTTGATCCGTGTAGATACCAGAAAAAATCTTTGCACGTAAATCATTAGCAATAGCATCGCTTCTTCGTAACATCGATTGAAGTCCTTTCGTTAGTCAATCATTTCATTAGTAATTTATCTGACTATGTTAACTATTTCCTTTACATAGTTTAGCACCAAACAAACCGAGATGATAACATGATTGTAAGCGGTAACGGAAAATGAATTAGAACATAAGGAGGAACAGAATGAAAACATATACGTTTCCTAAGCATTTTTTCTGGGGGAGCGCGACTTCCGCTCCACAATCAGAAGGACGAACAAAAACAGATGGTAAAGGGGACAACCTTTGGGATCATTGGTTCAAAGAAGAACCAGAACGTTTTTTCAATAACGTTGGACCAACGGAAGCTTCGGGATTCTATACGCACTATCAAGAGGATATTGCCTTGCTGAAAGCAACTGGTCAGACTGCTTTTCGGACGTCGATCCAATGGTCACGTCTTTTTCCGCTGGGTCGGGGAATGATTAACGAAAAGGGGATTGCTTTTTATCGTGACGTCTTTACCCGCATTAAAGCAGAAGGGTTGCACTTGATTGTGAATCTATATCATTTTGATTTACCTTATGCCTTGCAAGAAGAAGGAGGATGGGTGAACAAGCAAATTGTCGATGATTATGTTAACTATGCCACCGCTTGTTTCAATAATTTTGGTGATTTGGTTGATGACTGGGCGACCTTCAATGAACCAATTGTTCCCATCGAATTAGGTTATTTAGGCCAGGATCATCTGCCGGGTGTTATCGCACCAAGAGAGGCCGTGTTGGTGGGATATCATGTCCAATTAGCTAGCGCCCGTGCTATTCAGGTCTATCATCAAAAAGGACTGCCAGGAAAGATCGGGATTATTTTAAATTTAACACCTGCCTATCCCAGGAGTGACAGTGCAGCGGATCGCAAAGCTGCTTATTACGCCAATCTCTTTCAATCGCGATGCTTTTTAGATCCTTCTGTGTTAGGACATTATCCCGATGAGTTGGTGGAGACGTTACGCCAAGAGGACTTATTACCAGCGACGACCGCGAGCGAACTAGAAGAGATTGCACAAAATACCGTTGATTTTTTAGGAGTCAATTATTATCAGCCCTTGCGTGTCCAAGCACCAAAAAACAGTCGCTCCAAGTGCGACGTTTGGACGCCAAATGTTTACTACGACCTCTATCATTGGCCAAAAGCCGTTATGAATCCTTATCGTGGCTGGGAAATCTATCCACAGGCCCTTTACGATATCGCAATTAATATTCGCGATCATTATCATAATATCGATTGGTTTGTAGCTGAAAACGGTATGGGGGTTGAAGGGGAAGAACGTTTTATTCAGGGCGGAGTGATTCAAGATGATTATCGTATTGCTTTCATAAAAGATCATTTGAAAATGCTACATCGAGGAATAGAAGCGGGGGCAAATTGCCATGGTTATATGCTCTGGACTTTTATCGATTGTTGGTCATGGACCAATGCTTATAAGAATCGCTATGGGTTAGTTCGTTTAGATTTGGCAACAGGTCAACGAACCGTTAAGAAGTCAGGACACTGGTTCAGACAGTTGAGTAAGCAAAATGGATTTTCAGAAGAATAGGAGAGAATCAAAATGCAGGACATTATGGATCGTTTAACTGACCGATTATTACCATTAGCTAGTAAACTTGCTGAGAATAAATATTTAACGATTTTACGTGATGCTTTTATGTTGGCTTTGCCATTTACAATGTTTGGCTCTATCGTTACCGTTATCATTAATCTGCCTTTCTTCCCCGCTGAAACCAAAGCGCTCTTCAGTACGCTTTTAGGTAACGGGGTGAGTGGGACGATGAGTATCATGACGCTCTTCGTTACTTTTGGGATTGGCTACTATCTAGCTAAAAACGAACAGGTTGAGGCGGTATTTGGTGGAGCCATCTCCTTAGCCTCTTTCTTGATCTTACAACCCTTTCTCACCACAGCACCGAGTGGCGAAGCCGTAGAAGGTGTGCTCAGTGTATCGAATTTAGGAGCAGAGGGCATGTTTGTTGGCCTCATTAGTGCCTTTCTATCAGCGAAAATTTACTGTTGGGTGACGAACCAAGGTTGGCAAATTCATATGCCTGAAAGTGTGCCAGAAGGGGTAGCTAAGTCCTTCGCTTCACTGATTCCTGTGTTTGTTACATTAGCCATCTTTGTCATTATCAATGCTATTTTTACAACTGGGTTGCATGTGACAGTGAATGAATTTATCTATCATACGATTCAACAGCCATTGACAGGATTAGGTAGCAGTCTACCGGCCACGCTAATAGCTATCTTCTTTATCCAAATTTTTTGGTTCTTTGGTTTACATGGACAGACGATCATTAACTCTGTGATGGATGGTATCTGGATGCCTTTAATGCTAGAGAATTTAGCAGCGTATCAAGCCAATAAAGCTCTTCCACATGTCATTTCTAAAGCTTTTATGGAGACTTTCACTGTGGGATTAGGTGGAACAGGAATGACATTAATTGTTGTGATTCTGATGGCTTTTGTTATGAAGAGCAAACAGATGCGAGAAATTGGTCGGATTGCGGTAGGTCCAGGAATTTTTAATGTGAATGAACCAGTCATCTTTGGATTACCTATTGTTTTGAACCCAATTGCTGCCATACCATGGATTGTGACGCCAATTATTGTAACGACCTTTAATTATGTAGTCATGACTCTTGGGATTTTCCCATTACCAACAGGTGTGCAGGTGCCATGGACAGTACCGGTGATTATCAGTGGCTTTTTAGCTACTAACTCATGGCTGGGGGGCTTGCTACAATTAATTGATATGGCCATTGTTGCCGTTATTTGGTACCCATTCTTAAAGGTAATGGTACGACTGAAGAAAAAACAGTAGGTTAGATCGGTTATCTGCCTTTATTAAACGTACGCATTACCTCTTAATCTATATTTTGTCAATAGGTAAAATGGATTTTAAACAAAATCTATGGTATACTAGGGGCAGTTGGCATTGGATTTAGAAATAAAGGTGATCGTGTGAATAATCAGAGTAAATCCAAGGTAAAGTTGACCGCTAAAACACAAGCGTTAGTAGAGAGTGAGTTGCGCCGTGGCACGAGCAAGTCACGCATTGCGACCCTCTTGGATGTACCTTATGATGAGGCGGTGACAGTGATCAAACGTGTAAAAGAATCGGTGCGACCGGATATTGGTGATGAGGTGAGGTTTCAATTCCGCCGTTACACTATTGTTGGACGAATTGAGAAGCTGTTAAATAATTCCGCTGTTGTTTGGATCTACTGGAACTATTCGGATCGAGCAATGAGTGACGTTTTAGATGAACGCACGGTGGTCAATTTCAAGGATATCCAGGAATTTGTTCAGATCGCAGCTAAGCAGGCATAGGGTTGTCATTAGACAGTGAATAAAAGTATTGTTTTTTGCTATAGAGGTCGGCAGAGCTGCCGACTTTTTCTATGGAATTTTATTTCCTTAATAATCATTTAAAGCAAGTAAACTTTCTTTCCTTTATCAGGATGTGCTAAAATAGCGACACAGTGAAAGACAGGAGGATTAGCATGTCTACATTTGAAAAAATTCAAGCGATGATTAGTGAACAATTAGATATGGAATTAACCAGCATCACCGAAGATACCAATCTTCTTGAAGATTTGGATGCTGATAGCCTCGACTTGTTCCAAATCATTAATGATATTGAAGATGAATTTGGTGTGACTATTGATGAAGACGAAACGTCCATTGTGACCGTTCGCGACTTAGTGAATTACGTCGACAGTCAAAAATAAGTCAGCTGATGAGAATAAAAATAAGAAGCAGAAGCCAGGCATGATTGTGCGTGGCTTCTGCTCATTTAGAGAAAGACAGCTAATGATTTGAAATAAACCTCACGATAAATGAAAGTAGGGCCTATAACAATAAATAGGTAGCCTTCATCTGATAGAGAAAGGAGGAAAATGATGGGTGAAATTATTACTTTTCCCGCAGATAACTATCGGGAACTGCGTCAAGCGGTCAGTCGCTATCAAGCAGGAGATATCAATGAAGCAGTGGCCTTATTTGAGGTGGCACGTCACCATATTCAACCACTTGTTGAGTTTCAAGATGCCGTAATTGAAGAATTTCTAGAGCGAAAACTGCATTCAGAAGCCAGGCATTTAGTTGATGAAATTCTTTATACAACAGAAGATGTCGAGCGGGTATTAACCCTGATCGAACGTTTTGATGAGACGTTACCCATTGATATGGAAGTAAATCGTCCCGTGAAGCCCATTCTTCCTGAAGAAATAATGAAGGTGCTGATGAATCAAGACCTCAAACTAACTGAGCAACTTGAGGCTTTGGTAGAACGACTGCACCACCTAGCTCCTCGGATTGATCGCGCTACCCCTAAAGAACAGCTTTCCTTTATTCAAGCACTACACGAACTTCCGAGAATGGAGCAAGCACCACTACTGAAGCAAGTGCTTGGTAATGAACGCATTGGGCGCATTATGCGTTGCGATTTGCTGCACCTTTTCATGGGTGTAGGGGCAGATGATGAGGCAGTGACATTGAGTGATTACCGAGGCAACAGACAGGTGTTTCATCTGCGGGACCTGGTATCTTTGGATGATACCCCTTATTTCCAGGCAGGGCGCGACTATATTGAGGAGCTGGCCAATAGTGATCCTTTCACGGAGCAAGCATTGGTGAGTGAGTGGGTATTATTCTGCTCATTTATGTTTCCTTTTTTGGATGCGGATGACTTTGCTCCAGAAGAAGTGGTGGTGTTTTTGAATCGCTTAATTGCGGTAGGAGAGGATGGGGCTTGGACGTTATTGAACGACCAAAACCCCAAAACGCGCGAATTATTGACGATCGAGCGACAAATCAATCAAGAATTACCTCCACTCGATGATCAACAACCGGACTTTTTGGATTGGTAGGGGAATATATGATTCGTCTCTATATTGATGCGGCTGTCAAAGGTAAGCCAACGATTGGCATAGCGGGCTGTGGCATATTATGGGTGGAAAATGGCCAACAGCGTCCTTTGAAATTCCCACTCGCGCAGCCCATGGATAATCATTTAGCCGAATTCTGTGGCTTGTATCTTGCTTTGCAGGAACTCACTAGTTGCCAAAAACAATCAGAATGGGTGACTATTTATACGGATAGTCGCATTGTTTATGATACCATTCAAAAAGATTACCACCCCCATGAGCCTTACGCTTCGGTTTACCATGCTTGTCAAGAATTGCTTGTCCTTTTTCCTTATCTTCAAGTGGAGTGGATACCTGAAAAAGCAAATCATGGTGCTGATCAATTGGCCAAACAAGCACTTGCCTTAGCGCGTAAACAGCACTCATAGTAAGTTTAATCTTTATAAAAGTAGTTAAACACCCTTCACACCCACACCTGTTATTGGTATGAGCATGAAGGGTGTTTTGATTATATTTGGAATCATTGCTATTATTTGCGGTCAGCCAAGGCACGCAGGGACCAAAGAATGGAGACTAAGTCCACGACTTCTTGGAACATGGCACCAATTAATGTTGGAATCACACCAGTTGCTGCAATTAACATCAGCGCAGTACAGATGGCAATCCCAATCCACACCGATTGTCTAGCAGTAGACATAGTGTCTTTGGCGATGGCGAGAGCGTCATTTACTAAGGAGAGGTCATCACGCAAAATCACCGCATCCGCACTGTCACTAGCAGCGGTGGCACCATTCGCCCCCATAGCAATCCCAACATCGGCACGTGCTAGGGCAGGCGCATCGTTCACCCCGTCGCCGACCATCACAGCGGGGCGATAGTTGCCTTCTAATTGATCAAGAAACGCAATTTTCTCTTCTGGTAATAATTCTGCTTGAAGACGATCAATTCCCACTTCATCGGCGATGTTTTGCGCGATGGCTTGTTTGTCGCCGGTTAACATAACAGTTTGTTGAATGCCTTGGTGTTTCAATTGGCTAATCACTTGGCTAGATTCAGGACGAACAATGTCATGGAAGGAAATCCAACCGAGTGGCGTTTCATCCAGTGACAAGTAGATCGCTGTTTGATCTTGTTGCTTGGTGAAATGCGCAAAGCTGGCTTTACCACAACGGATGATATGGTTTTGCCATTCCCCTTCCACCCCAGCACCAACCACTTCATGCGCATTGGCGATAGCAGCCGGCGTAATCGCTTGGTTAGCCGCATAATCCACAATTGAACGGGCAAGGATATGAGCGGAAGCTTGTTCGATCCCACTAGCGAGCGCAATGAGGCTCTCTTCGGTTTGGTTAGGGACGGCGACATGAATGTCATCGACAGCCAATACCCCTTTCGTGAGGGTACCTGTCTTATCAAAGGCCACTAACTGGGCTTTTTCGAGCTTTTCAATGGTGGTACCGCTCTTGACGATGATACCGTGGCGGCTACTGCGGCTCATCCCACCAACGAGGGCAATTGGCGCTGCTAAAATCAATGGGCAGGGCGAAGCAACCACCATTACTTGGGCAAAACGGACGGGGTCTTTGGTGACAAACCAGGTGATTCCCCCGATTAAGTAAGCAATTAAGGTAAATGGTACAGCATAGCGATCAGCCAAACGAACAAAGTGAGCAGGGCGTTCTTCGGATTCTTCCACCAAGCGCACTAAGGTTTGATACTGGCTGTCGGCTGCTAACTTCAGGGCGGTGACTTCTAATACCACATCTCCGTTAACGGATCCCGATAGCAATGGGTCACCGATGCCTTTTTCTACGGGACGGGATTCACCGGTAAGGGAGGATTCGTCGACGAGCGATTCACCACTGATGACTTTAGAATCAACAGGAACCACTTCACCCGGTTTAATCCGCAAACGATCGCCAATTTGAACGTCATCAATGCTGATTGTTTCCCACTGGC
The DNA here is from genome assembly GCA_030528155.1 of Aerococcus sp. Lineage (GTDB taxonomy): Bacteria > Bacillota > Bacilli > Lactobacillales > Aerococcaceae > Aerococcus. Next base: position 119,789 of record JAUMZL010000001.1, on the reverse strand, counting down.
CGTTTTCAAAACGCGTGGTGCTCTGCGGGTTATGATCGAGCAGGCGTTGTAATTCACGGCCGGCGCGGTTTGAGGCGTAATCTTCCAAGGTATCGCCGCCCACCAGCATTACCAGGATCATCAAACTTGCCCAGTATTCACCAACGAGCAAGGTGGAGAAGATAGCGGTAATGGCGAGAATATCCACTCCGTAGCGACCTTCTTTTAGTGTTTTAATCATATCAATCAGCATGGAAAGGGCAATTAAAGAACCACTGATAGCCACCAATCCATACGACCAGTTAGGCAAATGAAGCCCGAATTCCAAAATAAGGGCGAGGACAGCAACAATCCCAATAATGCCTAATTTATGTTTATTTTCCATTTTTGAACTCCTTTCATTTCGTTGGGTTTACTATAGCACAGTTTAGAATGATTATAAACTGAGAACTAAAAGAAATCTTTAAGGGATAGGCGAGTGGGCATCGTTAGGTCGCTTTTTAGGATATTCAAGAGAAGCGAGGACCATAGGCATAAAAAATGCCATATTTTTATTGTCAACCGGTTGACAATCTGAAGAAAGCGCTCTATACTTTCTTCATGTAGAAAGCGTTATCACAAAATGTCAACCGGTTAACATTTTGAAATTAGGCAAAAGGAGTCAGTCAAATGGTGAGTAAAAAACTAGCCACAAATTTTAAGAATCCGTCGTATTTGCAAAGTTCAGTAACAATGTTTCTGTTCTTTGCGTCATGGGGAATTTGGTGGAGCTTCTTCCAACTGTGGCTTACCTCTAATCAACAAGGTTTAGGGTTGAGCGGGAGTCAGGTGGGGAGTATTTTTTCCATCAATTCCATTGTCAGTTTGATTTTAATGTTTGTCTACGGGACGACGCAGGATAAATTGTTCATTAAACGAACGCTATTAATTTTCAACGCGGCCTTAGCCACATTGATTGCCCCATTTTTCATTTATGTCTATCAGCCATTATTAGCTCAGCATTTTATGTTGGGCGCTTGGGTAGGGGCCATCGTGTTATCCGCCGCTTACTTGTCCGCTGTTGGTGTTTTGGAAGCAACAACGGAGCGCTTCTCGCGGGTCTTTGGTTTTGCTTATGGGCAAGCGCGGGCTTGGGGATCATTTGGTTACGCCATTTCGGCCTTATTAGCTGGATTCCTGTTTGTGAAGAATCCCCACTATAATTTCTGGGGCGGTTCCATTGTTGGTTTATTATTGCTGTTGAACTTGTTGTTCTGGGTGCCAAAAGAAGAACGTGACGCTGTTGATGCCATTCAGGAATTAAAAACAGAAAATTCTACGCCTAAATTAAAAGATATGTTGGGGTTATTGAAAATCCCAATGTTATGGCAGATCATCTTCTTTGTTATGTTCTCTTGGACGTTCTATAACGTCTTTGACCAGCAAATGTTCCCTGATTTTTATACGAAACTTTTCTCTAGCGAAAGCCTCGGCCAGCAGACATATGGGACGTTAAACAGCATCCAGGTATTTGTGGAAGCGATTATGCTAGGGGTGGTGCCTATCTTGATGAAGAAGATCGGCGTCCGGAAAACATTACTTTTAGGGACGACCATTATGTTCTTGCGGATTGGTCTGTGTGGTTTTGTGACCAATCCAATTGGGGTTTCAGCAGTAAAGATGTTGCATTCCTTTGAAGTGCCACTCTTTACCTTATCGATTTTCCGCTACTTCACGTTGCATTTCGATACGAAACTTTCTGCAACATTGTACATGATTGGGTTCCAAATTGCCGCACAAGTAGGGCAAGTTATCCTCTCTACACCACTAGGCATGTTGAAAGATGCTGTTGGATACAGTCTTACCTTCCGCGTGATCGCTCTGATTGTGTTGGTTATGTTTGTTTATGGGGTATGGATAATTAAGAAAGATCACGAATATGTGAACGGTCAACCACTGGCCGATTAAGTAAAGAAGGAGTCAGTCAAATGATGCAAGAAAAAATCAAATTAACGAATGACCGCTACCGTTTGGGTTATCATGTGTCAGCACCAGCAGGATGGATTAACGATCCGAATGGCTTTTGCTACTACAAAGGGTATTACCATATTTTCTATCAACACCACCCTTATTCGGCAGATTGGGGCCCGATGCATTGGGGACATGCGCGCAGTAAAGATTTAGTTCACTGGGAGACATTGCCAATTGCGATTGCTCCGGATTCGCCTGAAGATGAGGATGGGTGCTTTTCCGGTAGTGCGATTGTCAAAGATGATGTCCTATACCTTATCTACACTGGTCATCATTACTATGGCGATAATGATCCCGATCATTTCTGGCAAAATCAAAATATGGCGTATAGTACGGACGGTATTCATTTCACCAAGTATGAACACAATCCGATCATCGCTCACCCACCAAAAGACAATACCCATCATTTCAGAGATCCCAAAGTTTGGCAAAATGGGGAGGATTATTACCTCGTGCTGGGGAGCCAGGAGGAAGATGGGCTCGGTCGCGTGATTGTTTATCATTCCAAAGACTTAAAAGAATGGGACTACCTTGGTAAGATGGCCAAAGCCACATCCCGTGAGACAGAAGGGTTTATGTGGGAATGTCCCGATTTCTTCACACTAGAAGCGAACGGTCAGGCCAAACAAATTCTGTTGTTCTCACCACAAGGGATTGAACCTCAAGGTGAGAAATATCGCAATCTATTCCAAACGGGCTATTTTGTTGGCGATTATGACGAAGAGAAGAATCACTTAGAACATGGTGAATTTCAAGAATTAGACTATGGTCATGATTTCTATGCCACCCAAACCACGCAGTCTCCGGACGGCCGCCGCCTCGTGATAGGCTGGATGGACATGTGGGAGAGCGATTTCCCTGAAAAAGAAGACGGCTGGGCTGGTGCCTTGACGTTACCGCGAGAATTAACCCTCGTTGATGGCAAGTTGACGATGCAACCAGTGCAAGAAGCGAAAGATTTGCGCATCGCTACGCTGAAGACGATGACTGAGGAAGTGGTTGAACAAACGTTACTTTGTTCTGAGGAAAAACAAGCCGAAATCACACTGACATTGGATAAAGCACCAAACTTAGCGTTAACACTGAAAGATGATGGTGAAAATGTAGTGTTGACCTTGCAATACGATGCTGCTACTAAAAAATTAATGCTAACGCGTGCTGGCGAAGATGATCCGCGTTTCGCGACACTTTCAGCAGACCTCACGGAGCTCCATTTATTTATGGACACGAGCGCCATTGAAATTTTTGTCAACAACGGAGAAGCCGTATTTACGGAACGCTTCTATACAGCAAATGCACCAGCTGTTTGGTTGGAGGTAGCCAAAGCAACGCACTGTCACGGCACAGTTTACCGCTTAGACGGTCAAGCAGTGACGTATTAGACAGAGCAAAGTCGTGTAAATAAGCACATCAGTTGGCCCGTTTTTGTTGGTGCGTGTGAATTAATATTTGGCAATGCCAGTGCCCATTGATAGATCCTATTCGGCATTTATCGATGGGCTTTTTAATGTATAATAAATGGTGAATGGGTTCAGCAAAGAAGCATTTACAAGGAAAGGGGGAGTGGATTGATGACAAACCCGAAATTAGAAGATGTCGCCCAGTTAGCTGGTGTGTCTAAGACAACCGTTTCCAGAGTTTTAAATCAACGAGGATCGCTCAGCCAAAAGACGATCGATAAGGTATATCGAGCAATGAAAGAATTAAACTATCAACCTAACGCGGTGGCGCGTCAGCTGTACAAACAGAAAACGCAATTGATTGGGTTACTATTTCCGACAATTGCCAATCCATTTTTTGGGGAGCTGACCGAGGAATTGGAAAAATTGCTCTATCGTCAAGGATTCAAGGTATTGGTGGGCAACTCGATGAATGATCCCCAAAAAGAAGCTAATTATTTGAACCAATTGCTCACAAAGCAAGTTGACGGACTTATCGTAGGGACGCATAACCAAGGGATTAAGGAATACAACTATGAGAAGTTACCCGTGGTGGCTATTGACCGGAGCGTGAATAAGGATATTCCTATCATTGAATCAGACAACTACCAAGGCGGTGTGCTCGCCACGGAACGCCTCATTCAAAAGGGAGCAAAAAGAATCCTACACACTAATGGACCTAGCTCCTTGGAAACCCCTGCTAAAAAGCGACGCCTCGCCTATGAAGATACCATGCGTAAGTACGCGCTCGAGCCTGAAACAATAACCATCGATTTCAATATTTCTTATGATGAGAAGAAGGCCATTCTCGCGCAAATCTTTATGGATTACCCCGATACGGAAGCGGTTTTCGCTTCCAATGATATCGATGCCGCGTTGATTTTGCAGCTGGCCAAAGAATACAAAAAACGCGTCCCTGAAGATCTGATGGTGATCGGTTATGACGGGACAAAAATGATTCAAAATGTCTTGCCAGAGTTGACCACAATTGTGCAACCCATTGAGTCGATCGCTAAAACGGCCGTTGACGTTTTAAAAAAACGCCTCAATGATGAGGAGACGGCATTGGAGTACTGCTTGCCAATTTGTCTTAAAGAAGGACGGACAGGGTAGTGCTGAGAATAGTGGTTTAATATTAAGCTTGCAGTAGAAAAAGATGGTTTAAAAAACACCGCATTCCTCGCTTCTTTCTCTTGATTGATGAAGTCGCGGCGTGATTTTTCCTTAGAAAGCTGGTACAATATACCCATCATTGTCAATGGAAAGAGTGAGAAGATGCAATTAACAATCAAGTCAGAAGCAATGCCTTTCTTTACCGAGGAAATGGGCCTAGGCACCGGCGATGCGGTACGTTTTACCAGCAAAGTTTACGGGAGCACCCAGATTCATGAAGGGATGTCGATTGCTGTTCGTCCAGAAACTCCTAAAGAAGATTTACTTGCTGAAACGACTGTTGATGGCATTACCTTCTTCATCAATCGGGAAGATGAATGGTTCTTTGAAGAGTACAATCTAGAAGTGGGCTACAATCCCGAAGAAGAACTGTTAACGTTTGATTTTGTGAAATAAATGATGCGATCCTTATCGCATCAACATGGGAGGAAATAACAATGGATACATTGAAACGGTTATTTTTAGCAGCAGTTGGCGGCTCAACCATGACTTATGAGAAAGCACAGGAATTAGTCAGTGAGCTGGTCGATAAGGGAACAGTGACGGTAGAACAGAGCAAAGCGTTGATGGAAGATCTGAAACGCAGTGTAGATGAACACCGCAGTGGGGAGACGGAACAGTCAGCTAATGATTTAGCAGAAGAAGTCGCAGATTTAAAAGAACAAGTCGCACAGCTGACGGTTGTTGTTCAATCCTTAGTGGACCAACAAGACGGTAGTGAAGAAGAATAGCAATAAGAAAATAAGTCAGACAAAAGTAGCGTAGGCTGGGGTGTTATGTCCCAGCCTACTTTTTCAAGTCAAGAGCGATCGACGTTAGTCAAGGAGGGAACAATGGGAAACTCAAATCGCAGACGCTTCAATGAAATTATTGGCGTATTAGGGTCGTATGGTTTTGGTGAGCTGTACGGGCATTATTTCAATAAACGCGATGAAGCGGAGAGTGCTAAAAATTTGCGCTTAGCGTTTGAACAATTAGGGCCAAGCTTCATCAAGATTGGACAAGTTCTCTCTACGCGTAGCGATCTTTTGCCCGTCGCATATATTCAGGAATTGCAGAAACTACAAAATAGCGCGCCCAGTTTTCCGTTTGAGTGGGCCGATGAGGTGTTTCAAGCGGCATTCGGCGAATCCATGCACAGTGCCTTTCAAACGATTGATGAAACGCCTTTTGCGACAGGATCCATTGCGCAGGTGCATCGTGCGACCACTAAGGAGGGACAGCAGGTGATCGTTAAGGTCCAGCGTCCCCACATCCAGGAGCGGTTGATTCAAGATATTGATATTTTTATTCGTTTGGTAGAAACCATTCCGAGTCTGTTGTTGAATGTGATGGTCGACCCGGTGAATGTTTTGCGGAGCATTCGCCAACAGAGCATGTTGGAGATGGATTTCGTCAATGAAGCGAACAATATGCAACGCTTCCAGAAAAATCACGCGCATCGTCCAGCGATTAGTGTGCCAGAACCGGTGATGGAACTTGTTTCGACTAAGGTTCTCACCCAAACGTATGTTGAGGGTTTTGACCTGACCGATATGGTAGCCGTGCGTGCGGCCGGGTATGATCAAAAGGAAATTGCCAATAAACTGGTCGTGAGCTACCTGTATCAAATTTTTGAAGATGGGTTTTACCATGCCGACCCACATCCGGGCAATATCATGATTGCTAATGACAAAATCGTTTTTATTGACTTTGGGATGTCGGGGGTGGTCACGCCTTTCTATCATGATTTTTTGACCTCCCTCTTAGCAGCATTAGTACAGCATGACATCGATCGTTTGGAGAAATTATTGTTACTGGTGACGCATCAAAATAAAGAGATTGATCATGCCCGTTTATATGAAGACTTGCGCTGGCTGTATGATCGCTATTTAGTTGGCGGCTTTCATAATATCGATTTGGGACAGATTACTCAGGATCTGTTGCGATTGGCATGGCAACATGGCTTAGTCTTTCCGGATGATATTATCGATTTAGAGAAAACCATCGTGGTCTTACAAGGCGTCGTCTCGACCCTGGATCCGGATATGGATTTCATGGCGATTTTCAATGAGTACTTCATGAATCGGCAACTCCATCATCTTAGCGATACTGGGGATATTTTGCATCTATTGCGAGAGGGCAGTCGCTTTTATCGATCGGTGACGCATTTACCTAGCCAGACCAGCGAATTGTTAGACAACCTCAATCATAATCGTATCGGCGTCTCTATTTCGCTTAGAGAAGCCCGTGAGTGGATCACGGAACTGAACCAATTGATTAACCGTCTCGTCTCAGCCATTGTATTGGCAGCTATTATTATTTCAGCAGGACTCATTGTGGCTTCGACGGGTACGAGGGACTATTCACGTTTAGGATTGATATTTTTTGTTGCGGGCGGATTATTGGCATTGTATTTGGTCTTTTCGTTTATTCGCTCACGTTTTAAATAAGCACTGAAGAAGGATTCAACATGGAAGAAACACGAAGTTACTACATTATTGAACGCAAGGAATGGCGCGATTACCTCAATATTGAGGCGCCCGATGTGGATGTCTCACTCACCCATGAGCAACTGGATCGTCTGGTATCATTGAATGATACATTGACGTTAAAAGATGCCACCGAAATCTATGAACCCCTCACGCAGCTTATTACCCTCTACTTGAAAAATTATTTGCGCTTAGGAGCAGAGCGTAACCATTTTCTAGGGATTGATGGCCATCCTTCTCCTTTTATTATTGGTATTTCTGGCAGTGTGGCGGTAGGCAAGAGTACGACCGCACGTTTATTGCAGTTAATCCTCTCTCAGCTGTTCCCCGATCGCGCTGTCGATTTAATTACCACAGACGGTTTTCTCTATCCGAGCGCGGAATTAGAAGCCAGGAATCTAATGCAGCGAAAAGGGTTTCCTGAGAGTTATGACATGGAGCGGTTGCGCAATTTCTTGGTTGACGTCAAAGATAATAAAAAACATCTCAAAATTCCTAAGTATTCGCACGAACATTATGATATTCTACCTAATGAATTCATTTCAGTTGAAAATCCACAGATTTTGATCATCGAGGGGATTAACGTCCTACAGATCACTGATAATGGCGATTTTTTTGTGGGTGATTTTGCAGACCTATCTATTTATGTGGATGCTAAGACCGAAGACATTGAGCAGTGGTTTAAGCAACGTTTTCGCATGTTGATTGATAAGGCCCGCGAAAATCCAAAAGATTACTACCATACTTTTGCACAATGGCATAGGGAAAAACAGGAAGCTTATGCGGAGCGAGTATGGCGAGAAATCAACTTGCCTAATTTGGAAGAATATATCTTGCCTACACGCAGTCGGGCAGATTTTGTTCTACATAAACAGGCAGATCATTATGTGGACAGCATCTGGATGAAGAAATATTAATAGAGAAATGAGGAATGAGACCCTGTATGAAAGTTAATTTATCAGCGCGGCGTGTGGGTTGGTTTATCGTGCTCGTCTTGTTAGCATTGATGGGCTTTTTGCACCCCGATGTTTTTTCTAAGATTTTTACCACTTTGACCGGTGTGGTACGTCCCTTCCTGTGGGGGATTGCGATTGCCTTTGTGCTCTCGCAACCGATGAAATGGATTGAGCACTGGCTATACAAATGGCGCAAGAAGGAGGAGAAGTGGTTCCGTCCCCTCAGTATTGTGCTCTCTTTACTGTTAGTGGGTTTTATCATTTGGTTTGTGCTCTTCCTAGCTTTACCAGATTTACAGCGGACATTCGGTTCCTTTGTGGCGATGGTGCCAAAAACGATTAATCAGTCTGTAGATTGGGTGAATCGCTTTATTGGCAATCATCCTGAAATTATGGATGGTGTACGCAGTGTCAACATTTCACCAGAAGATATTCAAAACCGCGTGACGAGCGTCTTGAACAGTGCTTTTAGTGCCGCGACAGTGACATTATCATCCGTCTTGGGCTTTACGTTTGGTTTTGTGGGGATCATCTTCGACTTGGTGGTGGCGTTAGTGTTTGCGATTTCCCTCTGTTTTGCTAAAGAAGCTATTATTCGTCAGCTTAAAAAAGCGGTTTATGCTTTTTGCTCCTTGGAATGGGGCAATTACCTCGTTAATGTGGGGCATTTGGCCAACCAAGTGTTTTCCAGCTTTGTCTCTGGTCAATGTTCGGAAGCTTTGATTCTCGGCGTGCTCTGCTACATCGGAATGAGTTTGCTTGGCTTCCCCTTCCCATTGTCCGTTTCTGTGATCACGGGAGCTTCCACCTTTATCCCATTTTATGGGGCATTCATCGGTGGGGGATTCGGAGCAGTATTGATCGCCATGCAAAATTTCTGGACCGGCATTTGGTTTGTGGTCTTTGTGATTATTCTCCAACAATTGGAGGGTAACCTCATCTATCCACGTGTGGTCGGCAGCAGTGTGGGCTTACCAAGTATTTGGACCTTAGCAACGGTGACGGTATTTGGTTCTTTGTTCGGTTTGGTTGGTATGATCCTGAGCGTTCCAGTCACCTCCTTGGTCTATCAATTATTCGCAGCGACGGTGAACTACCGCTTGCAGGTGCGCGGGATTGAGGTAGCAACCGATACCCACGATATTACTAAACAAGAAACACAACGCGCCTTTAGTGTTCGTCCGCGGAAACCATAAGCCATTATAGGATCAGGAGTGCTACGAGGATGTCTCTTCTCATTTAGAGCAGGAGGCGTCATCGTAGCATTTTTTTATGCGCGCAACAGCTAAATAGAAAACAACGAGTAGGCCAAGGAAATAGTGGATAGAAATCACATTATTTTTGAATAAATTTGCACATTGCTAACATAATTTTGTTAAAATAGATAAGGTGATAGATTTCTCAAAATGTGGGTGACACTATGTTTTGTGAAGGTGTTGGCAGATACGAATTTTGGTGCGTGTTGTTCAAGGATAGGGCTTGGCAGGATAGCACTGGAAGATGATTATCGCTCCAGCACAGTCACTGTGATAGCGCAACGACGGTGATGGTGTTTCAAATAAATGAATGCGGTTACATATTCGCTGTGCAATCATTGTTGTGCAAATAAAATAGCTAAAGAGTAAGGAGACAATTGATGTGAATGCTATAGTAGACGTCGTTGATCAATTTACCGCCCTATTGTGGGGGTGGCCACTGCTGATTTTGATTGTAGGAGGCGGTTTATTGATCAGTATTCGCACACACTTTTTCCAGGTGCGACATGCGGGTTTCATCATGAAACAAACGATAGGCAGTATCTTTAAGAAAGCGAATAACGGTGAAGGAACCGTCTCAGCCTTTCAAGCGATGACAACGGCGTTAGCCTCTTCGATTGGAGCAGCGAACATTGTCGTGGCACCAACTATTATTTTTACAGCTGGACCGGGAGCCATTTTTTGGATGTGGGTTGCCGCGATGATCGGTCAGTCCACAAAATTTGCGGAAGTGGCATTGAGTATCAAGTACCGTGAAAAGAATGAAGTGGGCGAGTATGTCGGAGGGGCTTCCTATACGTTGAAGAATGGCTTAAAAGGCACATTTGGGAAGGTAATGGGAGCTTTGGTGGCTTTCTTCTTTATGATTGAAATTTTACCATCGATTACCTTACAAACCCTATCTGCTGTGGGGCCAATGGTGAATGTTGGTTCTGAGTTTGGTTTTGATCCCCACATTGTTAAATATGTAGCGATCGGTCTTATTTTTATTCTCACCGCCTTAGTGGTGTATGGCGGGGTAAAATCTATTGGTCGAACTACCGAAAAACTCGTACCGTTCATGGCACTTTTGTATATTGTTTTTGGGTTAATTGTGATTGTTCGCTACATTCAAGACGTTCCCGAAGCTTTCCGTTACATTTTTGTAGGGGCCTTCAATCCTAAAGCGATTGCTGGAGGGTTTGCTGGGGCAACCTTACGTAACGTGATTGAAGCTGGGGTAGCGCGTGGGGTGTACTCCAGTGAAGCGGGGATGGGGTCGGCCGGATATGGACATGCTGCCGCAACGACTGATCATCCAGCGCGTCAAGGTTTGTGGGGTTGCTTTGAAGTGATCGCAGATACCGTAGTGTTGACCATTTCTACTTTGGTTGTTGTTTTAGGGGAAGTTTGGAAACCAACGATGACGCCGAAAGAATTGACTGCCACGGCACCAGTGGCCGTAGAACGTGCCTTCAATACTATTTTTGGGACGTTTGGATCTATTATCCTCTCTATTTCGTTAGTGCTCTTTGTCTTATCCACGATTATCGTTATTGTGTTCTACTGTGAGAAACAAGCGGAATACTTATGGGGCACACACGTCGGGTATGTTTTCCGTGTCATTGCCACATTAATGATCATCATGGGGGCGTTCGTTTCCTTTGATAATGCTGGATCATTCCTGGATCTCACGTTAGGTTTGGTAGTTATTCCAAACATGATTGGGTTAATCTTGATGAGCGGCGAGGTAGCGGAAATGGAACGAGACTTCTTCGGTCAGGAGAAGTATTACCCTGGGATCCCAGAAAAGAAAAAGTAACAGCACTGCAGTCTAGTTAAGAGCCGAACATGGCTGAGGGGCAGAGGAGTGACACACCTATAGCCACTATGTGATTGACGTAAAACAATAAATCAATGCTCTGAAATGCGACCATTACTGAGATAAAAAGAAGCGCAGAGACTATTAACGCAATAAATAACACAATATGGAAGACTTATCAAAGTGTCACAAAACCCACTCAGAAAAGAGAAAGCTTTCTGAGTGGGTTTTTGTGATGGCTGATAGATGATGTCATTTTTCAGTAAGATCACGGTTTAGATCGTTTCTTTGCGAGTAGGTTTCGTTATTCTTTATTGCTATGAGCAAATTTCCCTTTGTCTAGGCGACTTCGGCGTGAGCTTTTGATTGATAATGGACGGTTTGATAGTTTTCTTGGCGGAGGGAAGGAATAGTCATCATAACGGTAAAGCTGATCAAGTAAAGGGCAGCAAGACTAAGCATGACTGTGGTGATGCCATAATGTTCCATGATCCCACCGATAGCGATGGAAGAGAACCCACCGATTGCACGGCCAACGTTTAAAATGAGATTGTTGGCAGTGGACTGAACATTTTTGGGATAGAGGTGGCTCACGACGGCACCGTAGCCAGGGAACATTCCATTGACGAAGAATCCCATAGCAGCGCCTCCGAGGATCATTCCCCATTGACTGTGAATTAAACTGAATAGGTAAACCGCTGCAGCTGAGGTGATCAAGAAACCACCAAATGTAAGGCGCGGACCAAACGTATCGAGCAAGCGGCCAAATGTGAGCATTCCGAGTGACATGCCGATGATCGTGGCAATCATCCAGATAGAAGACCCAGAGACGCTGACCTGTGTTTGTTGTTGCATGATCGTTGGCAACCAATTCATCATGCCAAAGTAGCCGGCAATTTGAACTGTCGTCATGATCATCAAGGCAATGGTTTGATAGGCCAATGCTGGCGTTTGGAAGAGCACAGAGAGCGGGCTCTTTGTCATTTTTTTGGTGGATACATTTTGAGGTTCAAAGGCGGCTTCATGCTGGATATTCCAGTGCATGTAACCCACCAATAGGAGTGGCGCTAGTCCAAATAAGAAGAGTCCTCGCCAACCAAATTGTGGCAGAAACAGGCCAGCGAGTAAGGCTGATGTAATTGAACCGATTTGACCTGCTACGCCATTGAGGGAAGATACACGTCCCATTTTATCAAGTGGAACTAAGTTGGCCATGATACTCAAGGCGATGCCATATTCTCCACCAACACCGATTCCAGCCAGGAAACGGAGCAGGTAGATCATCGTGATATTAGAAGCAAAAGCAATCCCCCCGCTTGCTAAACAGAAGATTAGTAACGTCCATTTGAGGATGGTCATTTTATTGTGGCGGTCACCTAACATACCAAAAATCACGCCACCTACGAGCATCCCAAGATTAGTTAAAGTCGCAATTGCGCCTCCCTGAACCCCACTGAGGTGGAAGGTTTGGATGATACTAGACATAGAGAAAGAGAGAAACATTACATTGAGATCATCGGTACCAGAAGCAATAATACTTGCAATTACCGCTTTTTGCTTATTATTAGCCATTATTTGCACTCCTTTAAATAAATTCTCACCGTAATTTATTATTTAACGCGTTTAGTGACTGATCGATTAGTTTTGGGCATAGTGTTGATGCCAGATATTCAATTTTTCAATTTCCTCAGCAGAGAAGCGGCCATCCTCAGCAGCAGTTTGAATTAGAGTGGGATAGTCTGCCAATGAGTGGTAGGGCAGCTTAGCATTTGCGAAGTTATCGGTGGCGCTTTGGAAGGCATAGGTGAAGATGCTTGCAACACCAAGCACTTTATGTGTTTGTTCTACTGCTTTGGCCGCTTCCAAAACACTACCGCCAGTGGAGATCAAGTCATCAATCAAGACGATTTTGTCATCAGGTTTGAGAAAGCCTTCAATTTGAGATTGACGTCCGTGATCTTTGGCTTTACTGCGCACGTAGATCATAGGCAAGTTTAAGAGATCACTCACCCAGGCCGCATGGGGGATCCCAGCAGTTGCCGTTCCAGCAATCACCGTCACCTCTGGATAGTTGGTTTTTATTAATGTAGCGAGCGCCTGGCTCACCACTTTTCTTGCCTCTGGGTAACTCATCAACTGGCGATTGTCCGTATAGATCGGGCTCTTTATCCCACTTGCCCAGGTGAAGGGGTCATTTGGTTGGAGTAAGACCGCTTTATGGTCGAGTAGAATACGTGCAACAGTTTTAGCCGTAGCATCGGTCATGTTAATCTTCCTTTCTTTGGCTGTTCCATGAATCAACAAAAGCTTGATAGGCTTTGAGTGGATCTTTGGCCTGAGTGATGGGACGTCCTACTACCAAGTAATCACTGCCGGCCTCGCGCGCCTCAGCTGGGGTAGCGATTCGCGTTTGATCGTCGTTTTTAGCTTTTTCAAGGCGAATACCTGGGGTCAAATTAAGAAAATCGGGAGCCGTTGCTTGTTTAATGGCTCTAGTTTCTAAAACCGAGGAAACAACGCCATCCAAGCCACTCTTTTTTGCCAACTGGGCGAGGGAAATGACACTGGTGATAACGTCACCTGAGATGGCCATTTCTTCATTCAGCATGGCTTTTGAGGTGGATGTCAGTTGGGTGATCCCCATCACTTTTGGGCGATAAGGGCCTTCATTAGCCCCAGCTACAGCGGCTTCCATCATTTTTTGGCCACCGAGGCAATGCACGGTGACCATATCTACGGGGTACTGGCTGAGCTGTTTGAGGGCGAGATAGACCGTATTGGGAATATCATGGCACTTAAGGTCGAGAAAAATGGGGAACCCCTTAGCACTGAGTTTTTCGATCAGGGCGGGCCCAGACATGTAGAACTGGGACATGCCGATTTTCACTGGGATGGGGTGAGAGTGAAAGGGCGCGAGAAAATTTTCCATTTCTCTTTCGGTATTAAAATCCAATGCAACGTATAAAGGCGTCATAGCTGCTCCTTTCTGAATCGCGGGCATGAAAAAAGCCCGGGCAGGATCCCGGGCGTAAGTTTGACGCAGTAAGTTTCATCCTACCTAGTAATAAATTGGTAGCATGAAATCAATTTGGCGAATAGCACTTAGTTGCCTCACGGGACACATTTAAAGTCATTCTGATAAATTTAATTTTAAGTAGCTTATCGTTTGTTGCTTTGTTAACTGTGAAAGATAAATGAACCACCCAAACGATACTAGAAATAGACTAATCGAAACGGAATGGTCTGTCAAGAGATGTTTATCGAAAAATACGCTTACCACAGACAACAGTCGCTCTGAGTGAAAATTATAGGGAAAGGTAGAGGACGAGTAGATAATAGCGATTCGAGTCTGGTTGTCCTTTCGTTGGTGATGTGACCTTTCAGTAAATTTTTACTAATCTTAGCGGTAACGACAGACAGCAACGGGGGTTCTCGCTACAATGGAAACTAATAATGGCAGAGAATAATAAATTAAAGGAGGAACATAAATGCAAAAAAAGACGACCTTATTATTTGATATGGATGGCACCTTGATTGACACAGAATTTCCTTATTGTCGAGCGATGCAGGCGGCCTGCCAGGATTTTGGAATTGACATGACGGAGGAACGCTACTTCGAAGATTATGCAGGAGCAACGGTAGCAGATAACTGGCAGCGGATGGAGGCATATGTCGGAGATATCCAGCTGGCTAGAAAAATCATTCAACAGAGTGACAAGGTTTATCAAGACATCATTCAAAAAGAAGGGGTGCCGCTCAAACCACATGCCAAAGAGACACTCGCCTCACTCGAAAAGCGCGGGTATCAGCTAGTTATTGCCTCATCATCGACGCGTCCTGTCGTCATGGATATGTTAGCACGCACGAGACTTGATGTTTATTTTTCATTACTAGTAACGGGGGATATGATTACGCACTCTAAGCCACATCCAGAAATCTTCCAAAAAGCGCTGGAACTCACTGCAAGTCGAGCGAGCGATACGGTAGTGATTGAAGACTCATTCCAGGGAGTTACAGCGGGATATCGTGCGGGGATTGATACGATTATGATTCCTGATTATCATCAACCCACACCGGAAATTGCTGCTTGTGCGGTAGCTGTATTGCCGACCCTCTCAGAATTATTACCCTTATTGCCTTAGATGTTAGCAGGGGCGGAAGAGGTCGACGCGGGAACCGTACACGGGCGGCCTATTGCCTTAGACGCTAGCAGGGGCGAGGGAGAAAGTCTTCCAATGTTTTTAGCGACCTATTTGGCGAGTAGGCGATCACGTTAATACCAAAAATAAATGACCACCGCCGCCCATAAGCGAAAGGGCGGTGCTGGTCATTTTATTCTTCAGTGCTATTGAGATCTTGCTGGAGGCGATGAATGATAGCAGGGATGCCTGCTTTGATTTCACGATAAGTGCGCGGGAAGTCTTTCGTTTGCATGGGATCGATAATATCGAAGGTTTTTCCTTGAAATTGGGAAAAGAGGTAGGTATGCGCTTGTTTTTGATCATCGATGCGTAGCTGGATTGCGCGGGTGATTGCTTGGTCCATGCCAATCACGTAATCAAACCGCTCGCCATCTTGTGGTTTGAGCAGACGACTAAAATGAGGGCGAGGGGCGATATGGTCGTTCGCCAGGCACTCTTGTAATTTTTGGTGCATCTGTTGCCCCACGCACCAATTTTCAATGGCAGCCGAATCGACTTGAACCACACGACTCAAGCCGACCTCTTTTAGTGCTTGGCGCAGCAAGGCTTCTGCTAAGGGTGAGCGACAGATATTCGCCAAACAGACGAATAAGACACGCTTTTTGTAGAAGGGCCACGGAATCATAGCAATGGCTCCGCATCTTCCGTACCACTCAATTTGAGTGCTTGATAAATTGCCTGTGCGACGCCACTATCGTTGTTGGATAATGTCACATAGTCTGCGGCTTCTTTCACTGGTGGCAGGGCATTTTCCATCGCAAAGCCGTACCCGGCAACGTCTAACATCGCAATATCATTCAGGTTGTCGCCGATTGTCATCACGTTTTCTAAATGATACCCATGCAATGCGCAGTAGCGTTTGATAGCCGCTCCTTTGTTTGCTTCTTCAGCGCTAATTTCCAAATTGTAAGGGATGGAGCTGGTGACATTCAGCGGACCAAAAGTTTCCTCAAATTGTTTAGCTAGTGGCGTTAGTAGCTCTGGACCGCGCGCATCTGTGACACTCAATTTCAAAATGGATTGATGTTGCTCGGTAATGAGGGTACTCAAGTCATCCAGATAGGCAATCGATTTCACTTCATTGCTATTTTTTGCACGCTCAATCGCCTCAGCGTAGGTAGCATCGCTGCGCATCATGATCATGCCAGCCATCATTTCTATACGCAATGCACGCGAAGGAGAATAGACATTCTTAGCTGTCATTGCTTCTAAATAGAGTTGATGTTTTTGGCAATAATCCATGAGGGCGAGGGCTTGCTCATCACTGAGAGCAATTTGGTGTTCTACTGTGCCGTCGCGATCGAAAAGCACTGCACCGTTCAGCCCGATAACGGGACAATGAATACCAGCTTCAGCCAGAATAAACTGCGCTTCGCGGAAATTTCGGCCCGTGCAGGCAACAAATGGGATCCCTAAGGCGTAGGTACGTAATAGTGCTTGTCGATTTTCTTCGGTGATATGAAGGTCACCAGTAATCAAGGTGCCATCCATATCCGAAGCGATCAATTCCAACATGGTCATTCTCCTTCATCATTTAGTCAAAACGTATAAACTATCTTCATTCTAACACGGACCGATATGGTAAACTAGAGGCGGACAAGAAAACGTACGCAATCAGTAACAACTATTTTTTATCCTGAGAAAAACTGCTGATTGAGTGAAGGAGGAAGCAGACATAATGGAAAAAACATTCATTCCCAATGAATGGCAGGCTCATCTTGCGCCAGTTTTTGCTTCGGAGCAGTATCAAAAGCTCCATCAGTTTTTGAAACAAGAATATGCCACACAGACGATCTATCCGGATATGTGGCATATTTATGAGGCTTTTAAATTAACCCCGTTTGATCAAGTAAAAGTTGTTATTCTCGGTCAGGATCCTTACCATGGTCCGAATCAAGCACATGGGTTGAGTTTTTCTGTGAATAAGGGGGTGCCAATTCCCCCCTCACTCGCCAATATCTATCAGGAATTAGCCAGCGATGTAGGGTTTAAACCGGTCAGTCACGGCAATCTGACGGAATGGGCAGAGCAGGGGGTACTCTTATTAAACAGTGTACTTACGGTCCGCCAAGGCCAAGCCAATTCTCATCGTGGTCACGGCTGGGAAGCGCTCACCGATTATGCCATCGCGGAACTGAATAAACAAGATCATCAAATCGTCTTTATTCTATGGGGTGCTGCCGCTAAGAAAAAACGAGCGCTGATTGATGAGTCCAAACATGCGGTCCTCACCTCAGTCCATCCCAGCCCATTATCGGCTTATCGGGGCTTCTTCGGATCGCGACCTTTCTCTAAGACCAATGAAATTCTGATACAAAGCGGTCAGACGCCGATCAACTGGCAACTGAGTGAATAGCTTGGCATCACGCCATATCCAATGCCGGGTGACAGTCGCATTGCCCTGGTTCGCATTGACAGTGAACGGTGTCACTCACAGTTTTAGTGGCAAGCGCTTGTTGGATCCGTTCCAGCATGTGATGATCGAGCGTGGCCGATTCGATGGCATCGATAATGACTTGGTCTGCCTTTGTTGCGCAGGTGTCGTGGAGTAGGTCTGCCATTCGTTCGTGGCGTGCCTCTTCTTCGGTAATAGCCGGTTGATAGCGGTAGTGATTTTTTTCTTTTGTTTTTGTGATATAACCTTTTTCAACTAAGCGGTGGAGCAGCGTTTTTACAGTAGCGGTTTTCCACTGCTTTTTATCTTGGAGCACGTCGGTCGCAAATTTACTGGTGGTTTCTCCTTGTGCCCAGAGAATACGCATGACTTCATATTCCGCATTGCTGATGGGAGTTGTCGCTGACATGATTGGCTTCCTTTCTAACTTCAAACAAATTGGCTGCACAGTTGCAGCAGAGAACGTTTTGTGAGTCCCTCGTTTACTTTTGTAATCACTATTGGTTTAGTATACGAGTGGGTGAACGTGCTGTCAATGAAGAAGCCAGCGTTTTATTTTGCTCGCAGTTGGCTGAAGGACTGTGGGGGATATAGCAGGCAAAAAACAGCCATTAGCAAATCTCATTAAATGTTTTTCATCAGAAAAATAAAAACGGTTACAAATTTGAATGGAATTGCGTCACTCTTCAGTTAATGCTAATCTTTGTCTATAACATTGTACTTGTATGAATGATTTATTGCTCGAACGAACAATTAGGGAGGGAATTGTTATGAATTTTATCTATATTGCCCCACATTTTCCTAGAAACTTCCATCAGTTCGTATTATCGCTGGCAGAACAAGGCGTGCATGTGCTCGGAATTGGCCAGGAGAGTTACGATGACCTGCCATCTGCAATGCAAACAGCATTTGTCGAATATTTTCGGGTTAGGGATATTCAAGATGAGGAGGAAGTGACTCGTGCAGTGGCATTCCTATTCTACCGCCACGGTGTCATCGACTGCATTGAAGCACTGAAGCGTGAGTATGTGCCATTTATTGCCCAATTGCGTGAACAATTCCATGTCACTGGTGCGAAACCACGTGAGGTCGTGCGCACCCAGTCCCGAGCAAAAATGAGCGACTATTTCAAGAAAGCAGGTATCCCGCACCTTTCAGGGGTCAAAGTACGCACGTCAATGCAGTTGATGCGCGCACTTAAAGGACGAGATTTTCCTATTTCATTAATGAACGATGACGTGAATAACCAAGAGCCACTAGTGTTGGTAAATCAGGAACAAGTAGAGGCTTTCATTAACGATTGGTCACAACAAACAGAGGCTTATTTTGTTTTGGATGATGTGGTGTCAGGGGAGACCTATTACTATCAAGGTCTAGCCGATCACAATGGAGCAATTGTTTATGAAAAGCTTGTCCATCAGCTACCCCTCAATAAGAATGGCCTAGCGCTGTTTGAGATATTGCCAACGTTACCTGCTGAATTACGTACTTTAGCGCATCAAGCTCAAGAGAGTTTTAAGACAAAGACAGGATTTTTCACCCTAACTTTTGAATACCAAGGTGGTCAGTGGATAGCTGTTACCTTTAGTACGGCACCGCTTGCTGGGCTATTCGTTGATGCATTGAACTTCACAGATGATCGTGATTTGTATATGAATTACGCTCAAGTTGTTACGCATACTGCGCTAACGGCGAGCTCTCCGACTGCACAAATGGGCCTGTTAGCGCGACGTGCTGTTGATTTTCCTTCTGCTATTCCTTTTGCTGATATTAAGGAGCAATTTGCACATGAATTGCGCTTTTCGCAGGTTAGTGCTGACCAGGAAAATTACATCTTTGTGACCACCGATTCAGCTACCAAGCAAGCGATTGTCGCTGCGTTGACAAAGAAAGCATAAGCTGATTTTATATTGACAAGAGCCTATCGTTAAAAATAGCGTGTTTCTTGTCAGTACACAAAAGGAGCGTTCCTCGATCAAGGAACGCTCCTTTTTTAGGCTGCGTCGCGATCACTCGCACGCTGATTCTGTTGGTTTGAAGATGGTGGGGTGTTGCCACCACTTGTATTCGGATTCGATCCTGGTGAAGCGCTAGATTCCACTTCCGAATTTTGGGAGTTCTGTATTTGTGATGACCCGCTTTGTGCAGACTGCCCATCCGACGTTACAGACGATGAGAAGGATGAGGTGCTTGAATATGGAGCGTAGAAGTTATTCTGCGTGCCGGATGAGTATGGTACAGGCGAACCGGTAGTTGGTTGGCGCTTTTGTAATTCTTTATAGAGCGTATTATTGACAAGATCGTTGACCACGCCATAACCACTAGTGGCACTCGCTAATTGCAATGGATCTGATCCAAAAGCAAGGGCGACTTGATGAACACTGTCCGGTTGTTCCCAGTCATTCGCTGGAATATTTGCGTGCAAGTGACTCATAATATCGGCATAAAGCTGTTTAGCAATCCCTTGATCTGCACCGGTAAGATAGCCATTTTCTGAGAACGGTTGGTCATAACCGATCCAAATGGCTGTTGAATAACTGGTGGAGTAACCTGCCATCCAGGAGTCTGGCACACCACTTTCAGGGATATTATTCTTCTGCTGTTCCTGTTTGGTGTAGTTGGTTGTTCCCGTTTTACCCGCTTGAATGATATTAGCGTTAGCAATGTTTCCAGCCAACCCAGCGTCCGTAAAGTTATCCTTCAAGACATCTGTCAACATGTAAGCTGTCGAATCTTTCATGGCGCGGTGCGTATCTTTGGAGATTTGAACTTTTTGATCATCGCGAGTCGTGAAGTAATCCACGGCACGAGGTTGGTTGTATTCCCCATAGTTTCCTAATGTCGCGTAGGCAGCACTGAGGTTCAATGGCGAAATTTCCCCACCAATTGCATTAGATTCATAAACCCCATGATCGCCGTTCATCTTGATATTCAATTTGCCGAGGAATTCATTCACATGATCGGTCCCCACCTTCTGGAAGAGTTTGAGGGCGGGAATATTACGCGACTGAATGAGGGCTTGGCGCAGGGTGATGGTCCCTTGATAGCTGTTGTCCCAGTTATTGATCTCATCCCCACTGGAGTATTGATAAGGCTCATCCTTGATGGTTTGTCCTGGGCTGTAGTTGAGATATTCAAAGGCCGGACCATAATCGGCGAATGGCTTGATGGTTGACCCAACGGAACGATTAATTTCCGTCGCTCGGTTTAAACCTAATTGGGTATTCTGATTGCGCCCACCGAAGAGAGCCACAATATTACCAGTTTTGGTATCCAATACCGAAATAGCAGCTTGCATATTCGCATTAGGGAAGTAGACGCCGTTGGTATCATTGACGGTGTCATACATGTATTGCTGTGCATCCAAATCTAAGTGGGTATATACCTTCAGACCGTCTGAGAAGAGGTCGTAACCTTTTTCCTTAATTTCAGCGGCCACCTGTTTAATGTAGGCATCGACGACTTGATCTTGCTCTGTCGCTTCATCCGTAATTTCTTTGAGTGGTTGCAAGTCATGATCAATGGGTTGCGCCAGAGCCTCATTATATTCGGCCTCAGTGATTTTGTTATTTTCAAGCATCGCTTTGAGGACGGTATCGCGTCGCTCTTTGGCTTTGTCAGGGTGGGTGTAGGGGTTATATTCATTCGGCGCTTGTGGCATTCCGGCTAACATCGCACTTTGATCCAAGGAAAGTTCCTTGAGCGCTTTGCCATAGTAGATCTCTGCTGCCGTACCAATCCCATATACCCCATTCGCCATGTAGACTTTGTTAAGGTAGAACTGGAAGATATCACTCTTGGAGTAGTGACGTTCCACCTGCATTGCTAGCCAAATTTCCTGCAACTTTCGTTTATAGGTTCGGTCTTTATCTTGTGTAGAAAAGACCGAGAGCTTCACGAGTTGCTGGGTGAGGGTCGATCCCCCCTGAGCAATGCCTCCCGCTTTTAAGTTAGCAACAAAAGAACCGATAATTCGTACCGGATCGATCCCATGATGCTCTTCAAAACGGCGGTCCTCGATGGAGGTAACAGCATCAAAGATTTGCGATGAAATTTCATCTTGGCCCACAATGGTTTGTTCATTTTTAGAGGTCTCGTAAATTTCTTTGCCGTCTTTGTCATAGACCACGGAGGCAATAGTTCCGGTTAAATCGGCTTTGGTCAATTCGGGACTACCCGCAATCCACGTGATACCGACAGCTACCCCCGTTAATCCGATCACAACCATCACAGCCAGAGCACCGAGCAGAATACTTTTCCACATTGGGCGCTTAGACTTTTGGTTATCGGAGCGGCTACGCCTTTGCCGCGGTGGTGTCTGATGACGTAATTGGCGTCTTTCTCTACGATTATCACTCACAACGTTCACTTCCTTTATTTTTCGTTAGGGTTTGAATATATTGATCGACAGCATCTAAATAGCGAAGCTTGGGATGCCAACTGAGATCAATGGCAAAACCACCATCATGTATGCGTTGATAAGGAATGGAAGCCATTTCTTTATTCTGATAGGCTTGCCAATCTTCCTTGAGCATAGCGAAGGGGTAGAGGTAGGCTTCATTTTGTTCGCTGAAGAGAATAATCGCAAAGCAAATCCCATCCTGTTTGACACATTCCGTCATGTGTTGGATTTGGTGATCATGGAAATTATTCAGCGGAAAGCGCGTTTTTTGCTTGGTTTGTTTGGCTTCAAAATCCAGATAATAACCACGGTAAACCCCATTGTAGTCCGTCGTCGAGGCTTGTCGGTAGTAGGCTTCGGTGATACGGACTTTTGCGCGGCTCGGATAGTTGACACCAACGACCTGAATAGGTGTGGGCTTCTTATGAATGACCGCTCGCCCATTGAGACGGTACCAGTCATTGGAATCGTTTAACATCTCTTCCAAATGCATGCCGCGCTTGCCGTAGCGGACAGGTGTTGTCTTTTTTGGGCTTTTTTGTTGGGGAGCCTGATAGACTTTACCGTTTGGATAACGCAAAAGTTTTCTCCTCCTTCGCTCCTTGATTTCAATAATTGTAGCAAAAGTCTCTGTTGATTCCTAGAAAACATCACTTACTTTTACCCACAACCTCTTCTATTATACCGAGTCGTACAGCATTATGGGTAATATTTTTACTAAATCGTAGGATAAAGCGATTACGAACAGCTTATGAGGGAAAGCCTATTTAATGAAGAAAATAATGATTTTAAGGAGAAATAAGGATTAATTTGATTGGAAAGTTGGACACTATACGCAATTTATAGTATGATTGCCTAGTATCGATTGTCTACAGTATATGTGGCAATATGTAGAAAAATAAAACGACAGTTAGGGGAATTAATACATGTCTGTGAATTATGAAGAAAAGACACCTAACGAAGGTGTATTACATTTTACTGTTGATCAAGAAGAAGCACAAAAAGCATTGCGTCAAGCTTACAAACGCGTGAAAAAAGATGTTTCTGTACCAGGCTTCCGTAAAGGGAAAGTGAACTACCAAATTTTCGTTAAAATGTTTGGTGAAGAAGGGCTTTACGAAGATGCTATCAACTTGGTATTACCAGAAGCTTATCCTGCGGCATTAGAAGCTGCAGAAATCAGCCAAGAGGACATTGTTGCTCAACCTAAATTTGACATCGAAGAAGTAAAACCAGGTGCAGACTGGAAATTATCAGCTACCATCGTGACACGTCCCGAAGTAAAATTAGGGGACTACAAAGAATTGAAAGTTCCAGTTCAAGACTTGGAAGTTTCTGATGAAGAAATCAACGATCGTTTGAAAGCTGCCCAAGCTAACTTAGCAGAATTAACCTTAAAAGACGGTGAAGCAGAAATGGGCGATACCGTTGTGATCGACTTTGAAGGTTTCAAAGATGGCAAAGCTTTTGACGGTGGTAAAGGTGAAAACTACTCCCTCGAGTTAGGTTCTAACTCCTTCATTCCAGGCTTTGAAGACCAATTAGTTGGCGTTAAAGAAGGCGATGAAAAAGAAATCAACGTGACCTTCCCAGAAGATTATAATGCCGAAGACTTAGCTGGTGCTGATGCTACCTTCAAGATTACCGTTCATGAAGTTAAAGCAAAAGAAGTGCCAGAACTCGACGATGAATTCGCTAAAGATGTCGATGAAGAAGTTGCAACTTTAGATGAATTAAAAGAAAAATATCGCAAAGAAATTGCTGATGCTAAAGAAAGCCAAGCAAAAGACAGCAAAGACGACTTTGCTTTGCGTCAAGCGGTAAACAATGCTGAATTCTCTGATGTGCCACAAGCAATGATCGATGAAGAAGTTGACCGTCAAGTTGATCATTACTTGAACGAAATGCAACGTCAAGGCATCAGCCCAGAGATGTTCTTCCAAATCACTGGTCAATCTCGTGAGAGCTTACGCGGTCAATATGCTGAAGATGCAGATATGCGCGTGAAGACCAACTTATTATTGAACGAAGTGATCAAAGCAGAAAACATTGAAGTATCTGCTGAAGACTTACAAGCTGAAATGGAATCATTGGCAAAAACCTATGATTTAGATGTTAATGAAGTGAAGAATATCGTAACGGAAGACATGTTGAAACATGACATTTCTTTACGTAAAGCGATGGACATCATTACGGAATCTGCAGTAGAATCCGCAGACGTTCATGCTGAAGAAACTGCTGAATAGTGATGGAATCATTTCATGCGAGTGAGATGATTGAGAAGCGATCCGCTCGGTTTAGGCTGAGCGGATTCCTTTCATTTAATGCGGCATTCTCTTATGATGGACAACACAGAGTCATAAGAAAGCATTGCTTATGAAGCGATGAGCTGTCGTTAGGATGTTCTCCTGCAGCGGGAGGAAAAGTAGGGTGAGGTCGTTTGAGTGGACTTGACTCTCTTTTTTTGCCAAAATGAGACCCGACTATTGGCGAAAAACCAATGGATGAGCGTAATAGAATGGGGTTAAGGCCAATGTATTGAGTGGGTCATAGTCCATTCAATAATAGGCTGTTTAATAATGTGGGTGAAGCTATCCATCAGACGGCTTTGCGCTCAATACCAACAAGAGGAGGCTATATTTAGTGTTCAACGATGACGAAACAACCATTCACTGTTCGTTCTGTGGGAAGTCCCAAGAGCAAGTGGAGAAAATTATTGCTGGTCCCGATGTATACATTTGTAATGAGTGTGTGGCACTGTGCCAACAAATTATCGATGAAGACAAAGCGTTGCAACATAATGATGAGGAACTTTATTTGAATCCACCAACACCACAAGAAATGTTGGCAATCCTCGATCAATATGTCATTGGCCAAGAAGCGGCAAAGAAGACCTTGTCTGTCGCGGTTTACAACCACTACAAGCGAATTCAAACCAAGCAAACAACGAAGCAAAAAGATGAACAAGTGGAATTGCAGAAGAGTAATGTGCTCTTAGTAGGGCCAACCGGTTCCGGAAAAACGTACCTGGCTCAGACCTTAGCTCGTGTGTTGCAGGTGCCATTCGCTATTGCTGATGCGACCACGTTAACGGAAGCTGGGTATGTAGGAGAAGATGTAGAAAACATCTTATTGAAACTCCTGCAAGCAGCGGACTATGATGTTGAACAAGCGGAACACGGCATTATTTATGTTGATGAGATTGACAAAATTGCTTCGAAGGCTGAAAATGTATCCATTACGCGTGACGTCAGTGGAGAAGGGGTACAACAAGCGTTACTGAAAATTTTGGAGGGAACGATTGCGAATGTTCCACCTCAGGGCGGACGTAAACATCCACAGCAAGAGTTTATTCAGATTGATACCTCAAATATTCTCTTCATTGTTGGTGGAGCTTTCGATGGTATGTCTGCCATCATCAAAGAGAGAATTGGTAAAAATGTGATTGGTTTTGGTCAGCAGGCTAAAACAGATAAAGAAGGCGCTTTGCTTGGACAAGTTATTCCTGAAGACCTGCAAAAGTTTGGCTTGATTCCAGAATTTATCGGCCGTTTACCAATTACTGCTACCTTGAAAGATCTCGATGAAGCTGACTTGGTACGTATTCTCACCGAACCCAAGAATGCGCTGGTGAAACAGTATCAAGAGCTGTTGGCAATGGATGATGTGAAATTAACCTTTGACGAAGAGGCGTTGTTAGCCATTGCGAAAAAGGCGATGGCACGTAAAACTGGGGCGCGAGGGTTACGTTCGATCATTGAAGAAGCAATGCTCGATGTGATGTTTGATGTACCAAGCCGTCAGGATGTATCAAAAGTCAATATCACTGAAGCAGTGATTCGAGATGCCGAGGATCCAGAGTTGTTCGACAATGACGGCAAAAAAATTGCGTAGACATTGAAAGGAGAGGGGAGATATACACCGATGAGTGATCATCCCCCTTTTTCTTATGGATGAGGAAAATGAAGAGGTGAATAATGGCAAAACAGCCCCAGATTACATTTATGTTGAGTGCCGCGAGAAAGGAACAGTATCCTACTCCTGATCGCCCAGAAATTGCGTTAGTTGGGCGCTCAAATGTAGGCAAGAGTAGTTTCATCAATGCGCTTTTTCAACGTAAAAATATTGCACGCACATCTAGCAAGCCGGGGAAGACGCAACAATTGAATTATTTTGATATTGATGAACGTTGGTACCTAGTGGATATGCCAGGATACGGCTATGCCAAGATCAGTAAGGCCGAACGCGCACGCTGGGGCCGCCAACTCACCGCTTACTTGAAGGAGCGCGAGAATCTCATGCTGACATTGGTATTGGTCGATTTCCGCCATGCTCCGAGTGCGCAAGACGTTGCAATGATCGAACAGCTTAACCGTAATGAAGTGCCTTACTTTATCATTGCTACCAAAGCCGACAAAGTGAAAAGCAATCAGTGGGCAGCGCATACGCAACAGATCAAAAAGACGTTAGATCTCATCAGTACCGATCAGATTTTGCCAGTTTCAGCGGTGAAAAAATCTGGATTAGATGAGGCGTGGGAGATTATTGAAGCTGTTCTGGATGAAGAATTTATTGAATAAACAGTACCTATTTTGAGCATCTGAAAAGGAGGGAATGAGATGGCACAACGTATCCCCGAAGCCGTTATCGATAAGATTCGTCAGAGCGTCGATATTGTCGATGTGATCGGCCAATATGTAGATTTGCAAAAGCGGGGGAAAAACTATTTTGGTTTGTGCCCCTTCCACGACGAAAACACCCCCTCCTTTACGGTAGAGGCCGAAGCGCAGTTTTTTAAATGTTTCAGTTGCGGTCGTGGTGGGAATGTGTTCAGTTTCTTGATGGAACTGGAAGGTTATTCTTTTGTCGAGGCTGTCCAGCAGGTGCAAGAAATAGGGAATGTCGCGATTGATTACGAATTCCAAACCGATGAGGCGACCCCTGCTTTGAGCGAGATGGAACGGCAGCTGTTGCAGGTGCATCGTGAAGCGACGCAGTTTTATCACTACTTACTGACGGCCACTAAAGCGGGTGAAGCAGCTTTACGGTATCTCCATAAACGCGGACTGTCTGATGAAACCATTGCGACTTTTCAAATCGGGTTGGCACCGAAAGAGCGGGGCATGACCTATGATTATCTGATAAACAAGGGCTTTACGGCAAAACCGTTAGTGGCGTCAGGAATTTTTGTTGGCAATGAACAAAAGAGCGATCGCTTTTTCGATCGCATCATGTTTCCGCTGCGCAATGAGCAAGGCCAGACGATTGCTTTTTCCGGGCGGATTTGGCGAGCGGATGCGTCAACTGATCAAGCTAAATATTTAAATAGTCCAGAAACCCCATTATTCGAGAAAAATCGTTTCTTATTCAATCTCGACCAAGCTAAAGGGGCAGCGCGTCGTGAGAAAGAATTGATTCTGTTTGAAGGCTTCATGGATGTCATTAAGGCGAGTGAGGTAGGTGTTAAAACAGGTGTGGCCTCACTGGGGACGAGTTTGACAAGTCATCAGATCCAACTACTCTTCCGCTACACGAAGCAGTTAGTGGTTGCATACGACGGGGATCAACCCGGTTTTAAGGCAACAAAGCGTGCGGTTGAAAATATCCGCTCACTGACACCACATCAAGCACTCAAAGTGGTGCTGTTTCCGGAGGGGTTAGACCCAGACGAGTTTGTGGAACGACATGGGGCAGAGCGCTTCTTGCAATTTTTAAATCAGCAGCGGTTATCGGTGATGCAATTCTATCGCGCTTACTATCGCCAGGAATATTCGCTTGATAATGACGATGGTAAACTCAATTATATTAAGGCGATGCTAGGCATTGTCAGTCAAGAGCACGACCTGATCAAACGCGATGTGTATTTGCAAGATATCAGCGAAGATACCGGCGTGAAACCGGAAGTCTTGGCAGGACAATTAACCATGCAACCGACTGCATCACCGGCCGCTTCTCCTTCCTGGGAGAAAAACTCGCCACGTGCGGAAATGTTGGCGCCAACGGAACAAAAAACGTACACGCTCATGCAGCGGGCCGAACTCCAATTGTTTCACCGTCTTCTGAAAAGCCCTGAAACCTGGGACATTTTGGCATTGGAGCAGGAGACGTTTACGTTCCAGACGAGCATCATGCAGACCTTGTATTTGCTCTTAGCGAGTTACCGACAGGAGCATGAGGATATAATAGCAGCAGATTTTTATAGTACCTTAGCGGGGGAACCAGAGCGTGAGTGGTTTCAAGCAGCAGAACAGTTGCCTCTCCCTGAAACCTGCACACGTGCAGAAATCAAGGACCTCTTGAGTCAGATTACCATCAAATCTCACCTCAAAGAAGAGATTGAAAGATTGACGGATGCTATTAATACTGCTAAGCTAACGAACGACATTATGAAAATGGGTAGTTTAAATCAAAAACGTATTGAAATTTTACGTGAGTTAAAAGACAATAGATAGATACTGAATGGGGAGGTCAAAACTTTGGCAGCAAATACAACGAATAAACAGCCAACGTTAAAGCAAGCAACCCAACAATTGATCAAAACCAAAAAACTTTTGGGATCAATTTTGTATGACGAATTGAGTGATAAGATTGCTCAACCATACGCTTTATCAGATGAACAAATTGATCAATTAATCGATCAATTTGAGGATAGTGGTGTGGCAGTTGTCGATGAGGATGGCGGTCCAACCAATCGCCAACTTCAGCGCGAAGAACAACATAATGCTGATGAAGAGGTTCAACAGGTAAACACAGAAGAAGTTGACACTATTTTAACCAAAGAGGCAAAAGAAAAAACAGCGTCAACGACCAAGCCAGGTGAAATTGGCACACCAAAACCTGATTATGTGCCGGCAAAGTCAAGTCAACCGGCCGAAGTCGAAGTTAAGAAATCAACCAGCAGTAAAAAGAAGAAAAATATCAACACGAGTGATCCGGTCCGCATGTATCTCAAGGAAATTGGACGCGTGGACCTATTAACCGCTGATCAAGAAGTGGCATTAGCGAAACGGATTGAAGCGGGCGATCCGATGGCTAAACAAGAGCTTGCTGAAGCTAACTTGCGGTTAGTTGTTTCGATTGCCAAACGCTATGTCGGCCGTGGGATGAGTTTCTTGGATTTAATTCAAGAAGGCAATATGGGACTAATGAAAGCTGTTGAGAAATTTGATTACACCAAAGGATTCAAATTCTCAACCTATGCCACTTGGTGGATTAGACAGGCGATCACCCGTTCGATCGCCGATCAAGCACGGACGATTCGTATTCCTGTACACATGGTAGAAACGATCAACAAATTAGTACGTGTACAACGAACCTTGTTACAGGATCTCGGGCGCGAACCTACCCCAGAAGAAATTGGGGCAGAAATGGATCTTCCAACCGAAAAGGTGCGCAACATCATGAAAATTGCGCAAGAACCAGTCTCTTTGGAAACGCCAATTGGTGAAGAAGACGATTCGCATTTAGGGGACTTCATCGAAGACCAAGATGCAATGCGACCGGATGACTATACCAACCAGGAATTACTCAAAGAGCAGCTGGATGAAGTGCTCGAAACTCTCACGGATCGAGAAGAAAATGTTCTGCGTTTGCGTTTCGGCTTGCAAGATGGGCAAACAAAGACATTGGAGCAGGTAGGAAAACAATTCGGCGTTACAAGAGAACGTATTCGTCAGATTGAAGCGAAAGCATTGCGTAAATTGCGTCATCCAAGTCGCTTGAAACAACTCAAAGACTTCTTAGAAGATGCTTAATTAAAAAGCTAGGTGGCTCGCCACCTAGCTTTTTAATAGGATAGAGTGTTATCGGTTGACCATTGTTGACCAATTACCTATAATGTGAGTAACATCAATTAAGGAGGAAGTAACCGATGAATTTAGTTCCTACAGTCATTGAACAATCTTCACGTGGAGAACGTGCTTATGACATTTACTCTCGTTTATTAAAAGACCGTATTATTATGTTGAGTGGACCTGTTGATGATGACCTCGCTAACTCTATTATTGCTCAATTGCTCTTCTTGGACGCCCAAGACCCAGAAAAAGATATTTACCTTTACATTAATTCACCAGGTGGATCTGTCTCTGCTGGACTAGCGATCTATGACACGATGCAATTTGTTAATGCGGATGTTGTCACTATCGTTACAGGGATGGCTGCCTCAATGGGGTCTATCTTCTTGATGGCAGGGGAACCAGGAAAACGCTATGCCTTGCCAAACTCGGAAGTATTGATTCATCAACCACTCGGTGGCGCACAAGGACAGGCAACCGAAATTGAAATTGCAGCGGAACACATTCTTAAGACGAAGAAAAACTTGCATCGCATTATCTCCAAACACACTGGTAAGAGTGTTGAACAAGTAGAGAAAGACACTGACCGTGATAATTGGCTCACTGCCGAAGAAGCTAAGGAATATGGCATCATTGATGAAATCATGGTCAATAATAGTGCTTTGAAGAAATAATCACCGATGATGAGTGATTAAATTCTAGGAAATAAAAAGCGTTCCTTTCCAGCATTTGGTATGACCAGATGCCGAAAGGAACGCTTTTTGCTGAGCAAAAGGGAAAAGTGGAAACAAAATAAGACAGGCTATGAGGCATCTTTGAATAGCCGAAAAAGGCAACCTTATGTATGATTTGACAAAGGTTGCCTTGATTATTATCTAATGAGTAAGGATTATTCTGAAGCAACTTCCTCGTTTACTTGTTTCGGTAAGTAATATTCAATGTGGTCGGGTAATAAGGTGAGCTGAATCGGCAATGCCTCTTCCACGTTGCCATCGAGGTCGATTTCAACCGTGTCACCATCGCTGGCTTCAATCGTGGCTTCGCTACAGGTGATTAGCGTCACATCTTCATTATTTTCTAAATTCCCCACGGCCAAATCGAAGAGGGCACTCAATTTGGTTGAGGTCATTTCACTTTTAGCAATGACGATGTGCATTTTACCGTCTTGGAGAGAGCCAGTTTCATTGCCAATCGTCAGGTTGCCAATCTTATTCGTTAGCATACAATAAACGAGACTGGCGTCCTCTTCGTAGTCGCCATTATCGGTGGTGACGCGGATTTTTCGGCTTTCATCGTTGGGGAGAGCGTGAAGGATACTATGCAAGTAAGCAAGCGGCCCCCATTTTGATTTTTCCTCTGAGGAGGTGCCGGTCGTTGCCTCGATCAACTTACCAAAGCTGGCATAATAGAAGAAATAACTGTCATTACATTTGCCAATCTCTAACTCAGCCGTATGCTCGAGATCCAATGATTCAATCGCTTGTTGCATATCCATTGGCATGTTAAATAATTTAGCAAACGTGTTATTTGTCCCACCCGGTAAAAAGCCAACAGTTGGGCGATAGTCTGCGCCACCGAGGCCGTTAATCGCTTCGTGAATAGTGCCATCACCGCCGACAACGAATAGGGAGTGGACATGTGCTTCACTGGCGGCTTTGGCAAATTTTGTACCGTCATGAGCTTCTTTGGTATAATGAGCTGTTACTTCGTCAAAATGAGGAGCGAGATGGGCTTTTAATTCACTGGCAATGGCTTCTCCTTGATTGTTTCCTGAGCCAGGGTTAGCAATAATCCATGCTTCTTTCATTTTCGTCACCTTCAGTATCTTTTTATTCACAACGCTATCATAGCCTTGCGTTTAGTTTCTACATTAATTATAGCATTTTCTCAGTAGTGGAAAAGATGAATCTTTTACTATGGACGTAAAATGCCCATATTTCTTTTTTTGTCCAACGTATCGAAAAAGTGAGTGCCTCTCCTTGCATTGCCAGAACCGAATTGTTATACTTGTGTTGTGGGAATGAGAGAGAGGCTCTCAATATATTTTTTCACCCTGCTGGTCAGAAAACGACACTGTGGACATAAAAGATCCATAATGATAGAAAGTGATGCTATGAATGTAGATTACAATAAAATTATGGAAGTTGTCCCAGAGCTGGATAATTTCTACTGGCGGCGAATACAGATTTTGCGTGAAGTTTTGCGGCATGGGCCGATTGGACGCAAGATGCTGGCAGAAGCACTCGGAATGACAGAGCGGCCCTTGAGACACGAAATCGATATCTTAAAAGGGCAAGGTTTAATTACTGTAAACACGAGTGGCATGTCCATTAGTGAACAGGGACAAGTAGCACTCGCGGTGGCATTGAAATTAAGCCGGGATTCCAAGAGCAATCGTCAGCGTGAACGTCAACTCCAACAGTTACTGATGGCGAAGGACGTTTATATTGCGAGTGGGGATAGTAATGCCGATTCGGAGACATTGGTCGAAATGGGCGTTCTACTGACGAATTACCTAGAGAACCATCTTTCCAGTGATGTGCAGATTATCGCTATTACTGGAGGAACGACGATGAAGAATATCGTCCCGCATATCCAAGGCCATGAACTTCAGGATCACCATTCATTCACTGTTGTCTCTGCGCGCGGTGGTATGGAAGAGGCTGCGGAGGTTCAAGCCAACACGATCGCAGAGCAATTGGCCGTTCAATTAGGCGGGCGGGCATACATGCTCTACAGTCCGGAAACGATGACGGTCGCAACTTTTGAATCGCTGGTGGGAGAACCCATTATTCAGCGAACGTTGCGCGTCTTAGCCAAAGCTAACGTTGTCCTCTTCAGTGTGGGCGACGCGAAGAAAATGG
Organism: Aerococcus sp.; assembly: GCA_030528155.1. GTDB lineage: Bacteria > Bacillota > Bacilli > Lactobacillales > Aerococcaceae > Aerococcus. The sequence goes on along the minus strand of JAUMZL010000001.1, from coordinate 87,048 downwards.
CGTTGAGACGACGATTGGACGAGGAGGTCAAAGTATTACTCCGTGAAAAGAAGGCAGTCGGCGAAATTTTCGGTTGTTTTTTCGATCGGGAAGGGCAAATCGTTTATCGTATTCCACGGATTGGGTTAAAATTAGAGCAGCTGAAAGATATCCAGTTGCCAATCCTAATCGCAGGTGGCTCGGAAAAGGCAGAAGCCGTCCAAGCTTTTAGCAAAATGGCCCCGAAACAAACAGTGATCATCACTGACGAGGGGTGTAGTTTAAAGGTTTTAAATGGGGAAACCCAGATAAAATAATTGTTGATATTACATATGATTTTTCATAAGGAGGAAATTCATTCATGGTTAGAGTAGCAATTAATGGTTTCGGACGTATTGGTCGTTTAGCATACCGTCGTATCTCAGAAATCTCCAATGATATCGAGGTTGTCGCAGTTAACGACTTGACCAACCCAGCAGACCTCGCTTACTTATTGAAATACGACACTCGTCAAGGTCGTTATGATCATGAAGTAGAAGCTAAAGATGACGCATTAGTTATCGATGGTAAAGAAGTTAAAGTTTTCAGCGAAATGGACGCTTCTAACTGCCCATGGGGTGAATTAGACATCGACATCGTTCTTGAAAGTACTGGTCATTACACATCTGCTGAAAAATCCCAAGCTCACTTGGATGCTGGTGCAAAGAAAGTTTTAATCTCTGCTCCTGCTAAAGACGATGTTACTAAAATGATCGTTTACGGTGTTAACGACGACACCCTCGAAGCTGACGATAAGATCATCTCTGCAGCTTCCTGCACAACCAACTGCTTAGCTCCAGTTGTTAATGTATTGGACAAAGAATTTGGTGTTAAAGTTGGTAACATGGCTACTATCCACGCCTTCACTGCAACACAAGCATTGCAAGATATGCCTGGTGGACGTAAGAGCCGTGCAGCTGCTGACAACATCATCCCAGCTTCTACAGGTGCTGCTAAAGCTACCGGTAAAGTTGTTCCTTCCGTTAATGGTTTAGTTGACGGTGGTGCTTTCCGTGTACCAACCATCACTGGTTCCCTCGTATTGTTCTTCGGTATCTTGAAGAAAAACACGACTGAAGAAGAAGTTAACGCAGCAATGAAGAAATACACGACTGATTCCTTCCAATACACTGAAGATGAAATCGTTTCTTCTGACGTTATCGGCTACCCAGCAGGTTCTGTCTTTGACGCTAGCCAAACCAAGATTTTGGAAGCAGAAGACGGCACCCAATTGGTACAAGTTGCTTCTTGGTATGACAACGAAGCAGGCTTCACCTCTAACATGGTTCGCTTGTTAGAAAAATTCGGTGGTCAAAAATAATTCATCCATACAATAACTAGTCCCGTAATGGATTAGTTGACGGACAATGAATTAAACAATGTTCATTCGATAAAAGGCGGGAAGCTTCGCGCTTCTCGCTTTTTTAACGAATGAGGAACGAACCGATCACTCGGGAAGGAGATTAGCAATATGGCTAAAAAAACAGTTGAAGATATTGCTGTAAAAGGCAAAAAAGTTCTCATGCGTGTGGACTTTAACGTACCAATGGATGGTAATAAAATTGCTGACGATAACCGTATGGTACAAGCATTACCAACCATCAAGTATGTTTTAGAACAAGGTGGAAAATTGATCCTCTTCTCTCACTTAGGAAAAGTGAAAAAAGAAGAAGACAAAGCTGACAAGACTTTGAAACCAGTAGCGGAACATTTAGAAGAATTACTGGGACAAAAAGTTACCTTCGTGCCAGCAACTCATGGTCAAGCATTGGAAGATGCCATCAGTGAATTGGGTGAAGGCGAAGTCTTGCTCTTTGAAAACACGCGTTTCGAAGACCTCGATGGTAAGAAAGAATCCGGTAACGATCCAGAATTGGGCAAATACTGGGCATCCTTGGGTGACGTTTTTGTTAACGACGCTTTCGGGACCGCTCACCGTGCGCATGCCTCTAACGTTGGTATTTCTGAAAACATCGGAGAAGCCGTTGCTGGCTACTTGATGGAAAAAGAATTGAAATTCTTAGGGGATGCTATTGACGATCCTAAACGTCCATTTGTTGCTATTCTCGGTGGGGCAAAAGTTTCTGACAAGATCGATGTGATCGAATCCTTGCTCAAGAAAGCAGACAAAGTCCTCATCGGTGGTGGGATGGCTTACACCTTCTTGAAAGCTAAAGGCTATGAAGTGGGCCAATCCCTCTTGGAAGAAGATAAAGTTCCTTTGGCAAAAGAATTAATTGAACGCGCTGGTGATAAATTAGTATTGCCTGTTGACGTTGTCGTTGCTGATGACTTCTCCAACGATGCTAACACCCAGATTGTTGCTGCAGATGCTATTCCAGCTGACTGGCAAGGTCTTGACTGCGGTCCAGAAACCGTTGAAGTCTTCAAACAAGTGCTTGCTGATGCGAAGACCGTTGTTTGGAACGGACCAATGGGTGTCTTCGAAATGCCTGCCTTCGCAAAAGGCACCAACGCTGTATGCAAAGCTATCGCTGATACCGATGCCATTTCTATCATCGGTGGTGGGGATTCTGCTTCTGCTGCGAAGAACTCTGGATTTGCTGAAAAATTCTCCCACATTTCTACGGGTGGTGGGGCTTCCTTACAATTCTTAGAAGGAAAACCATTACCTGGTGTGGAAGCATTGAGCGACAAATAAAGGAGGAAATTCCATGCGTCGGATTTTAATTGCCGGAAACTGGAAAATGAATAAAACGCCTGATGAAGCAGCAGCTTTCATCAACGAGCTAAAAGAAAAAATGACCCAAGAAAAGAAAGCGGAAGTATTGGTTTGCCCACCTGCCATCTATTTACAAAAGATGATCGAAACCGTTAAGGGAACCGATATCGAAGTTGGGGCACAAAATGCTTTCTATGAAGAAAGTGGTGCCTTCACTGGCGAATTAAGTCCAGTGGCTTTAGCTGAATTGGGAACAGATTACATCATTATCGGCCACTCCGAACGTCGTCAAGGCTTCGGCGAAACCGATGAAGATATTGCTAAAAAAGCAGCAGCGATCTTCAAAGCTGGGGTTACCCCAATCATCTGCTGCGGTGAAACGCTTGAACAACGGGAAGACGGTATTGCTAAAGACTGGATTGCCGGTCAAATTCGTGCCGCTTTAGCTGAATTGAGCGATGAACAAATTGCTAAATCCGTTATTGCTTATGAACCAATCTGGGCAATCGGTACCGGCAAAACAGCGTCACCACAAGATGCTGAAGAAATTTGTGCCGTTGTTCGTGACGTGGTCTTCGAAGTGGCTGGTAAAGAAGCCAGCGAAGGCGTTCGCGTTCTCTACGGTGGTTCAGTAAAACCTGCTAATGTTGATGAAATTCTCGCTCAAGAAAATATTGACGGTGCCCTCGTTGGTGGCGCAAGTCTTGAAGTTGACAGTTTCATGGCATTGGTGGATGCTGCTGAATAATTAGTTCCCAATACGAAACTTGACAGATTGTCAGAGGAGGAAAATTCATTATGTCTTTAATTACTGATGTATACGCTCGCGAAGTCTTAGATTCCCGTGGTAACCCAACGATCGAAACCGAAATTATCACTGAATTAGGTGCTTTTGGTCGCGGTATGGTGCCATCTGGTGCTTCTACTGGTGAACACGAAGCTGTTGAATTGCGTGACGGTGACAAAGACCGTTACCTCGGCAAGGGCGTATCCAAAGCGGTTGACAATGTTAACGAAATCATTGCTGACGCTATCATTGGGTTAGACGTTTTTGACCAATTATTAATCGACAAAACCATGATTGAACTCGACGGTACCCCTAACAAAGGTAAACTTGGTGCCAACGCGATCCTTTCTGTTTCTTTGGCTGCTGCACGTGCTGCTGCTGATGAATTAGATGTACCATTGTACAACTACTTAGGTGGTTTCGGGGCTAAAGTATTGCCAACCCCAATGATGAACATCGTTAACGGTGGTTCTCACTCAGACGCACCAATTGCTTTCCAAGAATTCATGATCGTTCCTGCTGGGGCACCTTCATTCAAAGAAGCATTGCGTTGGGGTGCTGAAACCTTCCACGCATTGAAGAAATTATTGAGCGACCGCGGCTTGGAAACTGCTGTTGGTGACGAAGGTGGTTTCGCACCTCGCTTCAACGACACCGAAGACGCATTGTCTACTGTTGTTAAAGCGATTGAAGCTGCAGGTTACACCCCAGGTAAAGACATCTTCTTGGGCTTAGACATTGCTGCTTCTGAATTCTACGTAGATGGCGTTTATGACTACACCAAATTCGAAGGCGAAGGCGCTGCAAAACGTACCGCTGAAGAACAAGTAGACTTCATCGCTGGCTTAGTAGAAAAATTCCCACTCATCACTATCGAAGATGGTATGGATGAAAACGACTGGGATGGTTGGAAACTCTTGACCGACCGTTTAGGTGACAAGATCCAATTAGTTGGTGACGACCTCTACGTAACCAACACGGAATTCTTAGCACGCGGGATCAAAGAAGGTATCTCTAACTCTATCTTGATCAAAGTTAACCAAATCGGTACGTTGTCAGAAACCTTCAACGCTATCGAAATGGCTAAACGTGCAGGTTACACCGCTGTTGTTTCCCACCGTTCTGGTGAAACTGAAGACTCAACGATCGCTGACATCGCGGTTGCAACCAACGCAGGCCAAATCAAGACCGGTTCCTTATCACGTACGGACCGTATTGCTAAATACAACCAATTACTCCGTATCGAAGATCAATTGGGCGAAGTTGCTCAATATGACGGCGTGAAATCCTTCTACAACTTGGACATCAGCCGTCAATAATTCACGAAGATTAAACTATAAATAATCTCGCAAAAGCTCCTCCAAAGTGGGGGAGCTTTTTTATGGGGAAGTAAGCAGTAACTGAGAGAGAAGGATAGGAGGCTGGGGAGGGGAGCATGGTGCGAGGATTGAGGAGGTAATAAATGTACATTTTATAGCTAGGTTGCCTATGTAATGTACAAAAAATGTACAAAGCAAATTAAAACCAATATACGAGCGCTATCATCCCTAAAAATGAATGCTATTATTTGCATTGCAAGTTATTGCTTGTTAGGATCGATAGTGACGATTATTTTTTGATCGAATAGATTAGAGGAGGAACAATCATGAGTCAAAAATTTGAAGGCCGCCAAAAAGAAGCTGGCTTCAATCTCTCTTGGGGAGCGGTATTTGCTGGGGTAGTGACATTCATCGCCCTGATCTTAACGCTCTCATTGATCGGTTCTGCGCTTGGTTTTGCACAATTCAACCCAACGCAACCTAATCCTTTCCAAGGTGTAGGGACAGGCCAGATCATCTGGATTATTGTGGAATTGGTGGTAGCATTTTTAGGTGCTGGATTTGTTGCTGGGGCTACTGCCCGTCGTATGGGTCATTTGCATGGTTTCTTAACATGGGCAACGAGCTTAATTGCCGTCGTTGTACTCTTGACCTGGTTAGCAGGAGCTGCATTGAATGCGGCTACGAACGCTGCTGGTAGCGTCTTAGGTGCAAGTGGCCAAGCTGCTGGTGCTGTTGCGCAAGGTGCTGGCGATGCCATTTCTAACGGGGTGAACGCTCTGTCTGACAACATTGATGTGGACAACAATGACCTCAACCAATTGAACAGTGATGTTAAGGATGTTTTGCGTGACACCGACATCAAAGAATTGCAACCAGAATACTTGTCTGATCAATTGAATGGCGCAACGGACGAAATTGCGCAAGCCGCTAAGGATGTTGTGGTTAACCCTGAAAATGCAGACAAGACCTTCAGTGATTTGAAAGATAGCTTGACCAAACGTGTGGATAACATTTCTGAAAATGTTGACCGTCAAGCGGTAGCGAATGCCGTAGCTGAAAATAGCGATTTATCTCAAGAAGAAGCGGAAAAGACCACTGACAACATTATCAATGGTTACGAAAAAGCTGCTGCAACCGCATGTGAGGAAATCACGAAAGCTGCTGACAGTATTGAACAAACCCAAAAAGACTTGACGCAAAAGATCGACCAAGTCACCGAAGAAGCTAAACAGGGAACGGAAGACGCAGCAAATGCTGTTTCTAAAGGTTCTATCTGGGCGTTTGTTGGTTTAGTTATTGGTGCGATTATTTCAAGCATTGGTGGTACGTTGGGGGTTAATTACGCTACCCGTACTGTAAACGAAGACCGAGCTTAAGCCATTTTTACGTTTTTCCCCTTTGCATGAGGCAGAGGGGATTTTTATTATCTTTTTTAGGGGAGATTTTTTAACCAGTAAGGAGAAGGGGCAGACGTTATTGTTCACATTTTGGCTAAATCCTTGGAATAAGTAACAAAAGATGACAAACCATCCTTCTTATTTCTAGAAAGAAAGTGATGGTGCGAGAAATTTTAACAAATTATTTTTAAAGCCATTGATTAAATTAATGGTTATAGTACTATAAGGTAAAGGAGGATAAGTTGGGGAGGTAGTGAAAGTGTGCGATCCTGTCATTAGATCGATAAGGAGATGGTAACAGTTATCCATTTCGCTAATGCATAGACTGATGGCTAAAGAGATTGATCTGTGGTATCGGTCAAAAGATAGGGGTGTTTGTTTCTATGAAGATGCTTCAATTCAAGCGACGCAACGGAAAAACCGTCACAATTAAGAAGCCCGTGATCAAACGCATTCCCGTACCCAATCAAGTGAAAACATTGTTATTGCGTCGCATTTTGCAACAAAATAATGAGACAAATGATGGGACGTAGGTAGGAACGGCGTTGGATTGCATCTATCCCTAGTATTCACACCATGTTGTGTGATCCCAATGTGGAAAATCTGTTAGCGATTTCCTTTTATTGGGGAGGCATTAGGATTCGCCGACAACGTCACTCGACGTATTTTTAATAGAGCTGTCACACCAAACAACTTATCCGCCCGATGAGGCAACCGCTGGATACTCTTCTCCCACACGAGAAGAGTATTTTATTGTCTCCTTTTCCTCGACCAAACCGCTAATGAACCGGCCAAGAGCTTATTGGTAAGACTTTTTGCCTTCCTTCTCGTCAATGTCGCACGAATTTGCTATACTTAAACCAACACAAATTTCAGAAAGGGGTCTACTGTTTTTGAGTGAACCATTATTTTCCAAACAGGTGCAGCTAGCGCATCCTGAAAATGCCCCATTGATTTTTGGCGTGCATGATCGCCACTTAGAATTGATGGAATCAATTTTTGCGGTTAAAATTGCTGCGCGTGGTGAGATTGCTGAAATATCAGGGGATCAAGCGGCGGTGGATCAAGTGGTGGAATTGATCGAGACGCTCGAAGAAGCCTTATTTGCCGGTAAAACACTCAGTGAACGTGATGTGATTTTGGCGGTTAATATGGCAGAGCAGGGGAAGTTGACACAGTTCGCACATCTTTATGATGAGCCGATCGGAAAAACTTATGATCAGCAACCTATCCGTGCCAAAACACATGGTCAAAAACGCTACATCGATGCCATAAAGAAGCATGCCGTGACATTTGGTATTGGTCCTGCGGGTACGGGGAAAACCTTCCTCGCAGTGGTGATGGCTGTTCGCGCCTTGCAGAAAGGTGAAGTGAAACGCATCATTCTTACTCGGCCTGCAGTGGAAGCTGGCGAGAATTTAGGTTTCTTGCCAGGGGATCTCAAGGAAAAAGTTGATCCTTATTTACGTCCAGTCTACGACGCTTTATATGCCATTTATGGCACTGAACATACTGAGCGCTTGATTGAGCGCAATGTGATTGAGATTGCTCCGTTGGCGTATATGCGAGGACGGACGCTTGAAGATGCCTTTGTTATTTTAGATGAAGCCCAGAATACAACGATCGCCCAGATGAAAATGTTTTTGACTCGGTTGGGCTTTGGTTCACGCATGATTGTCAATGGCGATGCTAGCCAGATTGACCTACCTCGTGGCGTTCGCTCGGGCTTGCGTGATGCCACGTACAAATTAGCGGGCTTATCCGATGTGGCTTTTGTCACCTTTGATGCTGGCGATGTGGTGCGGCATCCTGTCGTTTCAGCCATTATTAAAGCCTACGAAACCCCAACGACTACAAGTAGTGATGAGGCCATGAATAAATACAGATTAGCCACTAACAGAAAGGAACACGAATGCTAGAAATTACCTTCTATGATGAAACAGGCGAATTAAAGCCAGAACATGAACAACTACTCAAGGAATTATTAGCAGTAGCGTATGATCATTTGGCTTTAAAAGGAACCATTGAAATGTCATTGACGATTGTGGATGATGAACGCATTCACGAAATTAACCGGGAATACCGGCATGTTGACCGTCCAACCGACGTGATCAGTTTTGCAATCAATGACCTGACGACGTTGGAAGAGAATATCCAAGAGTGGCCAGAGGAGTTGCCATTTGAACTGGGTGATTTATTTATTTCGTTAGATACCACAAAACGCCAAGCTGAAGAATATGGGCATTCCTTTGAACGTGAATTGGGCTTTTTGGCCGTACATGGTTTCTTACACCTGAATGGATACGATCATATGGAGCCAGATGAAGAAAAAGAAATGTTTGGTCTACAGGAGGAAATTCTGAATGACTACGGGCTCAAACGCGAATAAATTCCCGCATTTTTCCGAACATAAGACAGGGAAAAATCGTCATTTTCTAGAAGCGCTCCATTATGCCCGCGTTGGTATTGTGTACGCTTTTCGTTCGGAGCGTAATTTAAGGATTGAAGGCGTTATTTTCATCTTAGCGTTAGTCATGGCAGGTGTTGTCGGCTTGACACGGCTGGAGTGGGTGGCTTTGATTTTGTGTGCTATGGCAGTTTTTGCAGCTGAGTTCACTAACACGCTCATTGAGTGGGTGTGTGATCTTTATGTTGGTGAACACTATCATCCCTTGGTGAAGCATATTAAGGATGCTGCAGCCGGCTTAGTCACCTTAATTACGCTGGGCGCTGTTTTGGTGGGACTGTTGCTATTCGTTCCTCATCTGTGGGCATGGGTGGCACCACTGTTAATGCATCTTAGTCAATAGTTGGAGGAATAGAGTGTCAGAACAAGCATTTAAATCCGGTTTTGTGGCGATTATCGGTCGCCCAAATGTCGGCAAATCAACATTAATGAACCGCTTAGTCGGAGAGAAAATCGCCATCATGAGTGATAAGGCGCAGACCACGCGTAATCGTATCCAGGCCATTTATACTGATGAAAATGCACAGATTATTTTCATCGATACGCCCGGCATTCATAAGCCGAAGAATGAATTGGACGATTATATGGATCAGACGGCCTATACTGCCTTAGAAGACGTAGATATGGTCATGATGATGGTTAGCGCCACCGATCCAATCGGGCGAGGCGATTTATTTATCATGGACAAGATCAAAAATATCGCGACGGATAAAGTTTTGGTGGCGAATAAAATAGACGGGCTCTCAGACCAGGAGCTTGCTGAATATTTAGCATCCATTCCCCAAAAAGAACAGTTTTCAGCAATCCTGCCATTGTCTGCTTTGAATGGAAGTGGCGTTGAGGCATTATTTGAGACATTGATTGCTACTTTGCCGGAAGGCCCACAATACTATCCAGAAGATCAAATCAGTGATCATCCGGAATATTTTGTGGTGAGTGAAATGATCCGGGAGCAAGTATTACAATTAACGCGCGAAGAAGTACCACATTCCATCGCTGTGACGGTAGATTCTATGCAAAAAGACGAACACGATAAGGTGCATATTTACGCCAATATCATTGTGGAACGCAAGAGTCAAAAAGGAATTGTCATTGGCAAAGGTGGACGAGTGATCAAGCAGATCGGTGTCGCGGCGCGCAAGGAAATCGAGCATTTACTCGGTTCTAAGACTTATCTTGAATTGTTCGTCAAGGTGGAGAAAAACTGGCGGAATAATAAAGCTCGTTTGAAAGAATACGGCTATGACGAAAAATCAAACTACTAAGTGAGAAAAGGCCAGGGGGACGATTCAGTGGGAAACGGACACTGGCTTTTTTAGATGCTGAAAGAAAAGACGGTTGGAATAAATGGTGATTCAATGCGAATACGGTTTGAGGTCAGCATTGTAAGAAGGTAGCTACTTGCTTGACCGCCATTGGATAGAGCAGCTCGCCGTATGATTTTACATCCAAAGAAAGGAGGAGAGACAGTGACACATTATTACCAAACATTTGAAGGGGTAGTGCTTTCAACACGTCCTTACAAGGAAAAAGATATGCTGATTAAAATTTTTACTAAAGAATATGGCAAGCGCATGTTTTTTGCACGCAACGTGCGTTCCCCTAAAAATCCATTAAAGTTGATGAGTTTTCCTTTCGTTCGTGGGACTTTCATTGGTCATATTAATGCAGACGGGCTCTCCTTCGTTAACGAAGCGGATGCCTTGACATTTCCTAAGCGTGCGCAAACAGGTATTTTGGTGAATGCTTATGCCACCTATTTATGTCACTTAACGGATGCCAGCATGGAAGATCAGCAGGTGGATGAGCGCTTGTTCCAATTGCTTTATGATGCCTTAGAACAGTTGGAACAGACAGAGTTTCCGGCTATCATCGCGAATATCTTTGAGTTGCAGCTTCTACCTAAATTCGGGGCACCGGTCACATTGTCATCCTGTGTAATTTGTGGAGCGGATAAGGGGCCGCTTGATTTTTCAGTGTATTACCACGGGATGCTCTGTTCTCGCCATTTTGAGAAGGATCCGCGCCGTCTGCATTGGTCTGCGCGCACGGCTGCTATGATTCAGCGTTTGAGTCGCGTTCATTATCATCAGATTCAATCGATCCGTGTGCAACCAGCTACCATTTTAGGAATTCGTCAGGCAATCGATGATCTCTATGAAGAATACGTAGGCTTACATTTAAAGAGTAAATCATTTATCGATCAACTATTGGCTTTTGATCATCCCCTCATTCCGCCAAGAACACACGACCGTACTACTGAGAAAAACTGATAGATGGTACGAACCCCTGACTATTATCATATACAGCATAGTGATCACATCCGTTAAATCCGCCACTCTCTCCAAAAAGTATGACCAACGCTTGACGAAATTTGTAGCAATACGTATACTAAGGGTACGACACTGTGAGCAGGAGTAGGTAGGTATTCTGTATAAAGCGAGTCTGGAGAGTGAAAGCAGACGGCAGAACCTAGTGAAGGGCAGCTCATAGAATAATATTTATTCCCAATGAAGTGCTAGCGTGAACTAGAATTAGGGTGGAACCGCGATTGAATTCGTCCCTATGTCAACCATATTTGGCTGACATAGGGACTTTTACATTTTTAGTAGCCGATCGCTAGAAGAAAGAGAGGAACTGTGATGAGTACGACGAAAAAAACGGTACAAAGCATGATCTTGGCTTTGTATGAATTTTGGTCTGAACAAGGTTGTTTAGTATTGAATGCTTATGATACGGAGAAGGGCGCGGGGACGATGAACCCGAATACCATTCTTCGTGCGATTGGGCCGGAGCCGTGGAATGCCTGCTATGTGGAACCCTCCCGCCGTCCCGCTGATGGTCGTTACGGGCAAAATCCAAACCGTCTCTATCAGCATCATCAGTTCCAAGTGGTGATGAAACCCAATCCAGATAATATTCAAGAGCTCTATATTCAAAGTTTAGAAGTTCTCGGCATTGATCCACTAGAACATGACATTCGTTTTGTGGAAGATAACTGGGAAAACCCATCCATGGGGTGTGCCGGTTTAGGTTGGGAAGTGTGGCTCGATGGGATGGAAATCACCCAATTTACTTACTTCCAACAAGTCGGTGGTTTAGATTGCCATCCAACGACCTCAGAAATCACTTATGGGATTGAACGTTTAGCCTCTTATTTACAAGGGGTTGACTCCGTGTACGATTTGGAATGGTCAAATGGCGTAAAATACGGAGAGATGTTTAAACAACCTGAATATGAGCATTCGGTTTATTCCTTCGAAAAATCGAACAGCGACATGTTGGTTGAAAGCTACCAAAACTACGAACAAGAGGCATTACAACAGATTGAAAATGGGTTGGTTTACCCAGCTTATGACTATATTCTCAAATGCTCACACCTGTTCAACTTGTTGGATGCGCGCGGGAAAATTTCAGTATCTGACAGACAGTATTACCTCGCACGGATCCGGCGCATGGCACATCAAGTGGCTGAATTGATGGTTGAACGCCGTAAAGAATTAGGCTATCCACTCCTTTCTCGTGAAGAAGCGCAAGCCTTATTGAAGGAGGATGAAAGCAATGAATAATCATACATACCTCGTTGAAGTACTTGTGGAGGAAATGCCAGCACAATATGTCTCAGGCATTGCTGAACAATTTAAAGAACGTTTGGCAACCTTCCTCGCAGATGAACGCCTTGATTACGAGACATTGACGACTTATGCAACACCGCGCCGTTTCGCCGTTGTTGTTTCTGGATTAGCGGACAAACAAGAGGACTTGAATGAAACCGCCAAAGGACCAGCCAAAGCCATCGCATTGACAGAAGATGGCCAGTGGAGTCGTGCTGCTGAAGGCTTTGCACGCGGACAAGGGGTTAGCCCTGATGACATTTACTTTGCTGAGTTGAATGGAAAAGACTATGCTTACGTTGACGTGAAGCACCCTGGCAAAAATGTCAGTGAAATTTTACCAGGCGTCAGCGAATTGATTCGTCAGATGAATTTCCCTGTCAAAATGTACTGGGGAACGCATCGTACGTTCCAATATATTCGTCCGATTCATCGCATTGTGTCACTTTTGGATAAAGAAGTTTTACCATTTAGTGTCGAAGGGATTACGGCAGGAAACACCACGTTAGGTCATCGTTTCCTCAGTGAAGGTGAAGTTGAGATCAGTTTCGCCGGTGCTTACGAAGACACACTCTATGATCATTTTGTCATTGCCGATCAAGACAAACGCCGTGCTGAAATTGTTAAACAGATTGAGGCATTGGAAGCCAGCGAAAATGTCCAGGTTCATGACGATCCAGAATTGCTTGAAGAAGTCACCCAAATTGTGGAATGGCCAACTGCCTTCTTAGGCCATTTTGACGAAAAATACTTGGCGTTACCAGCAGCAGTATTAATTACTTCGATGCGCGACAATCAACGCTACTTTGCGGTGGATGACGCGGATGGTAATCTTGCCCCTGCCTTTGTGGCGTTGCGCAATGGAAACGACCATGCGCTCGATGTGGTGCGCAAAGGGAATGAAAAAGTGTTGGTTGCACGTTTGGAAGATGCGCTGTTCTTCGTGGATGAAGATCGTAAACACACGATTGATGAATTTGCAGCTAAACTCAGTGGCGTCACCTTCCATGGTGAAATTGGGACGATGGCTGAAAAGATGGCGCGTACCACTGTGCTGGCAAAAGCATTGTACAATTATTGGCAAACAACAGATTATTTTGCTGGTGAACTATTCGATGAATTTATGGCGAAGATTGAGCGCACGGGAGCGATCTATAAATTTGACCTGGTAACCCAGATTGTAGATGAATTCTCGGAATTGCAGGGAGTAATTGGTGAAATTTATGCAGCAGAAGCCGGCGAAGATCCAGCGGTTGCAACAGCCATTCGTGAGCACTATATGCCATTATCAGCTGGCAGCGATTTACCAGCGAGTCCATTGGGGTTATTATTTGCTGTTGCTGATAAATTGGATACGATCATTAGCTTCTTTAATATTGGCAAAATTCCATCTGGTTCAAACGATCCTTATGCTTTGCGGCGTCAAATGATCGGAATGGTTGCCATGATCAGTGAACAACAGTTACCATTAGATTGGGCCAAAGCTTTGCCAATGTTGTTAGCTGATATTTACGGCATCACGGCGACAGATAAACAAATAGCATTAACTGATAGTATCATTGCCTTTATGGATGATCGTGTCAAAGTCGCATTAAAAGATGAAAATATTCGCTTGGATATTTCCAATGCGGCTCGTGGTGCACGCGTGAAGGATATTAATACGGTGATGCAAACGGCGAAAGCTTTAAACCAGGCCACGACAGCGCCACATTTCAAAGAAACCGTTGAAGCATGGCAACGTGTCGTGAATTTAGGAACTAAAGCTGATGACAATCTCAGCGATCAATGGCGGGTACAACCGGACGCTTTTGAAACAGATTCGGAACAAGAATTGTACGATGAAATCAAAGCATTGAAGTTCGATGTCGCTCCAGAGAGTCGCTTGGAACAATTAACAGCGTTAAAAGATATTATTACGCAATTCTTCTTGGACAATATGGTGATGAGCGATGATGAGACGCAACGTAAGAACCGCTTGACCATGTTAGAACAGTTAGCCTTCTTTATTCAGGGAGTCGCTGACGTTAGTGAAATCCAGGAAAAATAAGCTTGGCGTCTTCATCAGCGCCGGATACCAAGCAGGATAGGGCGCTGAAAGGTAAATGGAAAAACCACCTCATTGTTTAGGTGGGACATGGAGGAGAAGTATGTCAACGTTTTATGATTATGCTAAAATCTGGGTGAAAGCCGGTAAGGGGGGCGACGGTATCGTGGCCTTCTTGCGGGAAAAATATCGTCCAGATGGCGGACCAGCCGGTGGTGACGGTGGACACGGTGGTAGTGTGATTTTTAAGGTCGATGAGGGATTGCGAACCTTGATCGATTTTCGCTACAACCGCCACTACAAAGCTAAACCAGGCCAAAATGGGATGCCAAAGAGTAAATATGGGAAAGCCGCTGAGGATTTAGTGGTCATGGTCCCTCCTGGAACCGTTGTGCGTGATTTTGATACGAAAACGGTGATTGCCGATATGGTAGAGGCAGGCCAAGAAGCAGTTGTTGCGCGCGGTGGTCGAGGCGGACGAGGAAATAAGAAGTTCGCCACCCAGAATAATCCCGCACCAGAAATCGCCGAGAATGGTGAACCGGGCGAAGAGCGCACACTTGAATTGGAATTGCGCGTTTTGGCTGATGCGGGGTTGGTGGGCTTCCCATCAGTAGGAAAATCCACCATCCTTTCCATCGTGACCGGTGCTCAACCCAAAATTGGTGATTATCACTTTACGACCTTATCACCTAACCTTGGTGTCGTCGAAACAAAGGAACACGACAGTTTCGTTTTGGCGGATTTGCCGGGACTGATTGAAGGCGCGGCTAACGGTGTGGGACTGGGCTTTCAATTCTTGCGCCACGTTGAACGGACGAAGGTCATTCTGCATGTGGTGGATATGGGCGGAGTAGAGAACCGCGATCCATTCGAGGACTATGTAGCTATCAATGAAGAATTGAAAGGGTACGATCCTGAGTTGCTCAAACGGCCAACCATTATCGTTGCCAATAAAATGGATGTGCCAGAAGCAGAGCTCTATATTGAAGAATTCCGCCAAAAATTGGTCACCTATCATGATGACTATATGCCGGAGCAACCGTTGCCCGAAATTTTCCCAATTTCAGCCTATACGAGACAAGGATTGGATCCACTGATGACAAAAACAGCCGAATTGATTCGTGCTGAAGAAGAACGTTTAGCTGCCGTGTCAGAAGAAAACAAAGAAACAACACAGGCGGTTTATACATTAGAAGAAAAACAAAGCGAATCAGAGCCATACTTCCACCTGGAAAAAGCGGATGAGGGCTTCTTCATTCTCTCTGGTGCCGCTATTGAACGTGACTTTAAGATGGCTAACCTGGACTACCGCGAATCTGCGATGCGTTTTGCGCGCCGTATGCGTTATCAAGGGGTTGATGATGCTCTGATTGCTGCGGGTGCAGAAGATGGCGATATTGTCCAGATTTTGGATTATCAATTTGAATTTTACCGTTAGTGAATAGAAAACAAACGAGCGCGTCTCGTTTGTTTTCCTTGTGATTAGAGAAGAGGGTATTGTGAAATTAACCTTTCTAGGGACCGGGGCAGGACTACCCAGTCGCAACCGTAATGTCTCGAGTTTGATTTTGAAATTATTAGATGAAAGCAACGAAATGTGGATGTTTGATTGTGGGGAAGGGACACAGCAACAAATCTTAGCGACAACACTCAAGCCCCGCAAAGTCACCAAAATTTTCATTACCCATCTGCACGGTGATCATCTCTACGGCCTCCCTGGTTTTTTGGCCAGTCGGAGTTTTCAAGGTGGTGAGCATGACAATGTCACCATCTATGGGCCACGAGGATTGCGCGATTATCTACGCGTAAGCCAGCAAGTCTCACAAACGCGCTTGAATTACCAAATCAAGGTAGTGGAACTGAGTGCAGATAGTGGCGTGGCTTTTGAAAATGGGCAATACCGTGTGATTTATGGTTTGTTGAATCACGGCATTCGTTGTTACGGATACCGGGTGGAGGAGGCACCACATCCCGGTGAATTGTTGATTGAAAAGGCACAAGCGGCAGGGGTACCAAATGGGCCTTTGCTCGGCCAATTGAAGCGGCGCGAACAGGTGATTTTACCCGATGGCACTGTTCTGGATGGTAATGATTTTGTTGGTGAAGATCAACCGGGGCGCGTGGTCACTATTTTCGGCGATACGCGCTATCACAAACCGGCTCTCACATTGACATTGGGGGCAGATGTGTTGGTGCACGAGGCAACTTATGCCGGCCATGAGGAAAAAATGGCCTATCAACATTTTCATTCCACGGCTAGACAGGCCGCAATGATGGCACGTGATGGTGGCGTGAAACAGCTGTACTTGAATCATATCTCGGCTCGCTATCTGGGTCGTGATGTGAAACGTCTGGAACAGGATGCGCGCGCGGTGTTCCCGCACTCCACCGTGGTGAAAGATTTTGATGAATTTGACATTGGATAGTTAATGATGGTCAGATGACTGCTTGCGCTCCTCAGAACTTTTGCGGCGTGGGGAGTCATTTGGCCTATTGATGAGAGAAAGGAAGACGCAGCATGAAAGATTGGATGGTTATTACCGGCGCTTCGAGCGGTATTGGGGCTTCTTTCAGTCAAAAAGCGGCTCGAGCAGGCTACCCACTGCTGTTGACGGGGCGTAACGAAGCTCATTTAAAGGCTGTTCAGGCAACTTGTCAACAATTGGGGAGTCCTCAAGTTGACGTGTTGGTGGCTGATTTATTGGATGTGGACGCCATTGATCGTCTCGTTAAAAAGGCAACGACCAACCGCCACGTATTCGCTTTGGTGCATTGCGCAGGGTATGGAGATTTTGAATCCATCATCACCCAAGAAACAACGGCTATCAAAGCGATGCTTGAAACCAATCTGTTAGCGACAATGTATCTCACAAAGGCTTTTGCATTAAAAATGCTGGATGATCCCGAACATGAACATAACATCACGATGATTGCTTCAGTGGCAGGCAAGATTCACACGCCACAGTCTACTGTCTACTCTGCTTCAAAAGCGGGAGTTTGGGGATATGCGAACAGCTTACGCCAAGACTTGATGGCTACGAATATCACTGTGACCTGCATTTTGCCCGGGCCGGTGAAAACACCGTTCTTTACGCGCACAGCAGCGAATCGCCAATATTATGAACAGGTGGAACGGACCGCAGTAACTCCTGAACATGTCGCTTTGCGGATGTTTAACGCGATCGAGGCCAAGCGCTGGGAAGTGGTTGTTCCTTATTACTACGAAATTCTGGCAAAATTATTGGCGCTCTCGCCAACCCTCAGCTATCATCTCATTCATTATTTTTTCCGCACTTTTCCCGTCAAACGGTCGCTATAGAATAGGAGGGCATGCGGCGTGTTAAAATCCAAATACCATTGGCAAGCTAGTGAGACGAATGAGCAAGCAATTAATGATGAAACGATTGCTGCTCTGTCCTTAACACTCCAACAGCCAGCTTTTCTTATTCGATTGGCCATCGCGCGTGGCTATGGCGATGAGGAGGCGATCCGCGCCTACCTCGCTGAACCAGAGACCTTCCACGATCCTTTTTTGCTTTATGATATGCAGAAACTCATTGATCGCCTGACGCATGCGGTTGAACAGCAAGAGAAAATTTTAGTGTATGGTGATTATGATGCGGATGGCATTACCAGTACGACGATTCTGTTAGAAACACTCGAAAATTTAGGGGCCGATGTGACCTACTACCTCCCAGATCGATTTGAGGATGGGTATGGGCCTAACCAAGCGGTATATCAGTATTACATTCGCCAAGGTATTCAATTGATCCTTACCTGCGATAACGGGGTGAGCGGACATGAGGCGATTGCATACGCTAAGTCGCAAGGGGTAGACGTGTTGGTGACCGATCACCATGAATTGCCGGATGAGCTGCCGGATGCTTATGCCATTGTTCACCCGCGTCATCCCAAGGGAAACTATCCATTTGATGATCTCTGTGGCGCTGGTGTAGCACTCAAGGTTGCCACAGCATTAATGGGCGACTTGCCAAGTGAACTGCTCGATTTAGCGGCGATCGGTACCGTAGCGGACGTGGTGAGCTTGCGCGATGAGAATCGCTTTATTGTTCGTCAAGGAATTGAACAGATGAAACGAGGCGAGCGGTTGGGCTTAGCGCTTTTATTGGAAAAGGAAGGCATTAATCCCAACAACATCGATGAAGAAACGATCGCTTTTATCATCGCGCCCCGCCTCAATTCCCTCGGGCGTATCAAACAGGCCGGTCCTGGTGTTGAATTAATGACGACATTTGATCCTGATGTGGCAGAAACCATTGTCACAGAGGTGAATGCAACCAATAATGAGCGTAAGCAGATCGTTGATAAGATGGCTGCTGATGTCTTCCAGCAAATGGATAAAATGTCTACGCTTCCGCCCTGCCTCATCCTGGCTAGTGAAGATTGGCATGAAGGGGTATTGGGCATCGTTGCGAGTCGCGTGGTAGAAACCATTCACCGACCAACCATTTTATTGCGCTATGATCAGGAAAAAAAGAACTACAAAGGTTCCGGGCGCTCCATTGAGGGGATTAATTTATTCGATGTGCTCACTCAGGCTTCTGCATATGCTGAAAGTTGGGGTGGGCATGCGATGGCAGCAGGGATGACGATTACATCGGATCAGTATGAACAATGGGTACAGGCAGTGGAAGAGGCCATGTCCGATTTTCAAGATCAACTTACTACCCAAGAAACATTAGTCTATGATCTCGAGCTTCCGATCGATGCGTTTACGCTAGAGAATGCCACAGCGCTTGAACAATTGAAACCATTTGGCGCGAAACAGCCGAAACCACAGTTTTTGCTAAAAAATGTCCGACTCAAACAAGTGCAAGCTATCGGTAAAGATCAACAGACTTTGAAATTGACGGTGGCGAATAAAACAGGAGATGTCCCATTGATCGGCTTTCGCATGGGGGATTTGGCAGAGCCTCTCCAGGGCGAAACTACGGTTGATGTCATTGTCACCATGAATATTAATGAATGGCAGGGTAATCGTCAGGCGCAGGGGTTTATTCTCGATGTGAAGAGCGATGCGGTCGCGCTCTTTGATTTAAGGCAAGCGAAGAATCGCCAAGAAGTCTTTAATGTCGACCATGCGCTCTACGTCTTTGAATCCGAGCATTACTTGTCCGCTTATCAACAGGTCATCCCCGAAACGTCAACGGGGCTGTTGATGAGTGATTGGGAGGAACGACAAGCTGAAATTTCAGCAGCAGATTATGATCAGTTAGTGATTTTTGATTGTGTTCATGACCAAGCCAAGTTACAAACAATGATCCAAGAACTGAAGATTAAGAACGTCTACTTATTCGCTTATAGCCATCAACATGCTTACATGATCGGGCAACCACTTCGTCAGGAATTTGCCACACTGTACCAATACCTAACGAAGCATCCGGGGATTGAATTGGCAGGTAATGAGGAAGCCGTGGCACGCTATTTGAAATTAGCGCCAGCCAAAGTGAAATTGATGCTATCAGCTTTTTTGGAGGGACATTTGATCGCATTTGATGCCGGTCATCTTCAAATCATTCATCCAACCGCGCAAGTAGAACTCGCCAAGCTCCCCATTATGAAAGCGTGGCAACAACAGATTCAGGCTGAACGCTTCTTCCTTTACACAGACCTCGCGCACATCAAGGCTTATTTGTTTGGTGAGATCAAAGATGAATGAAAAATGAGGACTTTAGACAAAATCATTGACGCGCTTAGAAGTGGCGTACGGGTGAGAGCAGCAATGATTCCATTGATTGACCGCTCTCATGATTCAGATGGCTGAGTGGGGAATTATAAGGCAAATGACATTTAAGCATTACCAATCACCTGGCCGCTGAGACGATCGCTTATCAATCTGTGCTACAATAGAAGCGTGCTTTTTTGCACGGTGAATTCAAACAATAATATCAGGGGGATTGACCCCAATACATGTAGTGGAGGGACACTTATGGATTTATATCAACACATTGCCTCTATTCCTGATTATCCAGAAAAGGGGATTATTTTTCGCGATATTACCCCATTATTAGCGGATGCGGCGGCGTTCCGTTATGCTATTGATCAAATTGCGGCCTACGGAAAAGAAATGGGCGCTGATCTGGTAGTGGGTCCAGAAGCACGCGGGTTTATTATTGGCTGCCCAGTGGCTTATGCCTTAGAGACAGGCTTCGTCCCTGTGCGTAAACCAGGAAAACTGCCACGTGAAACGAAAGCGCTGGACTATGGTTTAGAATACGGCCATGACACGTTGGAAATTCATGTCGATGCCATTCAACCGGGCCAGAAAGTCCTCTTAGTTGACGATTTGCTCGCAACGGGGGGAACGGTGAAAGCAACCAAAGAACTGGTCGAGTCTTTCGGCGGGGAAGTCGTTGGGGCGGCTTTTGTCATCGAATTGACTGCTTTGAATGCTCGTCAAAAATTGGCAGGTCTTGATATTTTGTCCCTCATGCACTATGATGACGCAGAATAAGCGCTGAAAAACCACTGTCCTTCTTAATGAGGGGCAGTGGTTTTTAATACAATTTTTGTATAAATTTAAAAATACAAGGATGTTTTTCAAAAGCCGAACATTGTGATTATTCGGCTTTTTACTTGTGAAAAGGATTTGTTTTTTATTGTGAGGGATGATTAGGTATTAGCAATAGTAGCTATTGTGCTAAAATAATGACGAATAATTTATGGAGGTGAGCCCATGAAAAGTCTAGTCACTGGTTGGCGGCGGTTATCGTTAATCCAGCAGATCCTGATCGGTATGGTGTTAGGGATCATGTTGGGATTGTTCGTTCCTCGTTGGTCAGCCATAGGTATTCTCGGAGAGTTGTTTATCGGTGCTTTGACCGCTATTGCTCCGTTATTGGTATTTGTGTTGATTATTGCAGCTGTTTCCCGGCATAAACCCGGTTCTAAGACCCATATCCAAACGGTTGTTGGTTTTTATTTAGTTGGTACTTTTTTCTCAGCCTTCAGTGCCGTGGTGGCGGCTTATCTTTTTCCAGTACGATTGGTATTGCCTAATGCTACTGATATTGGATCGGCTCCGACTGATTTGGTGCAAACCTTGCGTGGGATTTTGCTAAATGCCATTATGAATCCGATTCAAGCGCTCACAAGTGGTAATTATTTAGCCATTCTCGTGTGGGCAGTGCTCATTGGGCTGGCATTGCAGCGGGCCAGTGACACGACAAAGGGGATGCTGAACGATTTCTCACAAGCCATGACGCATGTGGTGCAATTAGTCATTCATTTTGTGCCGCTGGGGATTATTGGGATTGTCTATCAATCGGTGACGGCAGTAGGTTTGAGTAGCATGATGCAATATCTCGCCATTATCGCGGTAGTTTGTGGGACACTTTTGTTTGTTTATTTTATTGTTTACGGACTGATGGTGGCGCTATCTTTACGTCAAAACCCATGGCCACTCTTGTGGTTTTGTATGAAGTCGAGTGGGGTGCCAGCCTTCTTTACGCGGAGCTCAGCCGCTTCAGTACCAGTGAATATGCAGCTAAGTGAGGAACTGGGGTTGAACCGAGAATCCTATGCCATCTCGATTCCTTTAGGGGCGACTGCCAATACAGGGGGAGCAGCCGTTACGGTTACCTTAATGACGCTCGCTGCCTGCCATACGTTGGGCGTTCAGGTGCCTTTCTTCATGGCATTTCTATTGTCGCTGTTGGCAGCCATTTCCTCAATGGGAGCATCCGGTATTGCAGGTGGCTCCTTACTATTGATTCCATTAGCAGCCAGCTTGTTTAATATTCCAACCGAAGTTGCTGCTCAGGTGGTTGGAGTTGGCTTCGTTATCAGTGTGATCCAGGACTCAACTGAAACGGCGGTCAACGTAGCGAGTGACATTCTCTTCACAGCTACGGCAGAATTCTATGATTCTAAAAAACTAGGGAAACCAATCTCGCTGAAAGAGCGAGTAAAGCGCGCTGAAAGAGAGCATGTCAAAAATTAATAGTAACAAAAATGCGCCCACTTCGAGCTTGAAGCGGGCGCATTTTCAATAGAATGAGCTTTAGTCTTTGTCTGCTGTTAACGCAGCCATAGTGATGTAGTTGTAAGGTTGGTTAAAGTGTGGCAAGAAGAAGATGTCTAATAATTGCAGACGATCGATGGTCAGGCCTTCTTGGATAGCTAAGGAGAACATGTGAATACCCATGGACATATCGTAACGGGAAGCCATCTGTGCCCCTAAGATGCGGTGATCGTCCGCAGCATAGATAATCCGCAATTTTACTTGAGCATTTTCGTCCGCTGGCATAAAGCCTGGTTTTTGTAGGTCTTCAAAATCAACATATTTCACGGCGATGCCTGCTTTTTCGGCAGCGTGCAAGTTCAAACCGGTAGAAACTAATTTCAAACCAAAGATTTCGATCCCGTTAGAACCTTGGATACCAGCGCCTTCGACTTTGGTGCCAGCCAAGTTGTGAGCAGCCACAATTCCGGAACGAACAGCGTTAGATGCTAAAGCAGAGTAAACATCCGCTTTGAGCGCGTTGGAGTAGTTATTTGCGCAGTCTCCAATGGCATAGACATCTGGATCGCTGGTTTGGAAGGTACGGTCCACATGGTAAGCACCGTTAGCGAAACGTTTGAAGTGGTCACCACCTAATTCAGCATTTGGTTTGAATCCAACGCAGCTGATCACCACATCCGCTTGGTATTCCCCTTTGTCAGTGCGGATGCCAGTGACTTTACCTTCGTCATTACCCAGGAAGGCTTGTGCCAATTCACCGTAGTGGCTCTCGATACCATGTTCTTCGAGGTTTTCATCCATCAATTTCGCAAATTCTGGGTCATAGTAGCTAGCTAATGAGCTTGGTGCCGCATCGAATAACAGCACGTTCTTGCCACGGCGTTTAGCTGCTTCGGCAATTTCAACACCGATGTAACCACTACCGATAACAGCAACCGTTTCAACCCCTTCACGTGCGAGCGCATGATCTACAGCTTGACCTTCTTGGAATAATTTCAAGAAATAAATGTCGTCTAAATCAGCGCCTGGGATAGGGAGTTGAATAGGAAGAGAACCTGTGGCTAAAATTAATTTATCATAAGCCTCAACGATTTCTTCACCAGCTTTTGTTGTTGCATGAACTTCTTTTTTGTCGAAGTCGATGTCGGTCACGCTGGTTTCCAACATGATTTTTGCACCTTTTGCTTCAAAATCTTCCATCTTAGTGTAGAAGAGGCCATGGTAGTCTTCGATTTGACGACCTACCCATAGAGCTGTCCCACAACCGAGGTAACTCATATTGGTGTTACGGTCGATCATAACGATTTCTTGTTGATCACCATAGTTGTCGAGTAAGGTGTTAGCTGCAGCAATACCAGCATGGTTCGTTCCGATAATCACAGTTTTCATTTATACTGCCTCCAATTTATTTAAAACCTTGAGATCGAAAACAGGTATTGTTGTTAGTTGAGGTTGCACTAGGAATTGAATAGAAAAATACAATTTTAAGTACAATTTTTATAGCTTTCGATCTCTTTGATGAAGATAGTGTACCACGATTCCATCAACATGAAGAATCATTCACAATAATATTTGATAGGTAAGCGCTTACTATTAATCTTTAAAATATTTTTATGAACAAAAATAGGGGTAAATTGTACTATTTATGCAATGAAGTAAGCGGTTAAAGAACAATATAGAGATGAATTGGCCGCTTAAAAGGGAATAAACCGCTTGAAAAAGCAGATTAAAGAACGATATTGTTTTTGTATGTAAAAATTGCACGAGCTAAGGGGGAACACAGTTGACACCAAAATTCAACTAAGTGAAAAAATTAAGAAACAAAATTGTTTATATCGATAGTATAAAAAGATATAAGGAAACAAAAAAAGCGGAAGCCTTGGACTTCCACTAAAGTTTGTTAGAGCATATGTTCACGGTAAAGGCTAATCACACGACCTAGAATTGAGACCTGATTCAAAATGATGGGGGCCATGGTTTCGTTCTCTGGTTGCAAGCGAAAGTGGTCAGCTTCTTTGTAGAAGCGTTTGCAGGTGGCTTCTTCCTCTTCGGTCATCGCAATGACGATCTGACCATTTTCAGCGGTGGATTGTTGACGCACGATGACATAATCACCATCTAAAATGCCGGCTTCAATCATGCTATCTCCGCGAATCTGCAGCATAAAAAGCGGAGCGTCTGAACCATCAAGTTCAGGAGGTACTGGAAAATACCCCTCAATATCTTCAATTGCCATAATGGGTTCTCCAGCTGTTACGGTCCCCAGCATGGGAATCCCTGGCGATGATTTTACACCGAGGACTTCCAAACCTTTTTCAGTGATTTCTAAAGCGCGTGGTTTCGTTGAATCCTTGAAGAGATAACCATCATTCTCCAAATTGGTGAGATGACGGTGCACCGTCGATGTTGAGACTAGCCCAACCGCATCACAAATTTCGCGAACAGTCGGGGGATAGCCCTTATCTTGCACGTTGCGGTATATGCACTGCAAGATCTGTAGTTGTCTTTCTTTCATAGTGGTCACTTCCCCGTTCGTTTCCATTTTTATTATCTTAAAGATACCATATTTCAAATCAGGGTGCAAACACATGTTCTTTTTGTAGAAAAATTTGAAGAGAGATCTTATTTAGGCAAACTCATGTTTTCAGATGAAAAAATGAGGGTATCTCTTTACTGAAGTATGATCATCAGCTACCCGTACGATTTTCAAAAAAAGCGACCCCCAGATAAAATAGGGCGTCGCTTAAAAATGACAAGGTTATTCTTCTAATTTTGGCGCGTCAGGAGATTCAGGTGTCACATAAACCGTTTTTTGATTGAAATAATTGACTAATCCTGGTTTGGCGCCACTTGGTTTTTTGACGTCTTTAACGAGGGTGTAGTCAACCGGGACATTGCTGGAAAGACGGTATTTAGAGAATTCAGCAGCTTTCATGGCGGCTTCCGTAATTTCTTCTGCTGTTGGCTGATCTGTGGCTAGAATCACGTGACTGCCGGGAATGTTTTGTGTGTGGAACCAGTAGTGATTCTTATTGGCCTGTTTCAATGTCAAGGTGTCATTTTGACGATTATTGCGTCCTACATAAATTGTATGCCCCTCACTCGATGTGAAGGTACGTGGCTCAGCCGTTTTTTGTCGTTTGTGCTTCTGTTTTTGCTGAGTTTTAATAATCCCTTCATCGATTAATTCTTGACGAATGTCTTCTAATTCTTTGGCTTCTGCCAAGGCCATTTGCGTCTCGATGGTTTCGAAGTACTGAATGTCATCATTAGCTTTGGCGCGTTCTGCCTGAATATAGCGCCGTGATTTTTGCAGCTTTTGATAGCGCTTGAAGTAATGCTGGGCATTCTCAGATGGGGAAAGTGCGGGATCGAGCGAAATTGTTAAGGGCGTTTCATTATTATAGAAATTCGGCAGGGTGATACTGGTCATACCTTTTTCAACTTTGAAAAGGTACGCCTGCAGTAGTTCACCTTTGATGCGGTAGTCATCCGCATTTTCACTCTTTTCCCAGTCCGAAGCCAGATTTTGCAGTTTTTGTTTTTGATGCTTGAGCTGATGAGAGACGACTTGCGCGAGCTGATCGTAGAGCTGACTGAGGTGATTGTGAGTCGTCACTTTTTGATAGTAATTATCTAATAGCGCGCTGAGCGTTTCAAAGGTCGTTTTGGGACCGGAGACGGAAATAAAGTCCGTAGCTTGGAAGTGCCAGCGTTGGTCTTGACTAGTAAGCGTTGGTGTGGGGTGATCGAACGACTTCAAGAACTGTTGCATGGTTTCCGCCCATTCGTTGCGCTCAACTTGGTTAAAGCGCCATGCCAATTCGCGAGCGCTGTCCTTCCCAAAACCAAGCCAATCTGCCTGAATGGCTTTAGCGAGTGGAGGGATTTCCGAGGAAGTGGGTAGGTTTGATAGCATGTGTTGATCAATCGTTTCAGCGTAAGGGTCGCGTTTATCTTGTTGAGGCGGAAGCGTATATTGGCCACCAGGGAGGATCGTACGCACACTGTTTTGATAAATAGGTACATGCTTCAGGGTATCAATGATCTCGCCCTCGTGGTTAATAAGGAAGAGGTTACTGTGACGCCCCATTAATTCCAAAATGAGTTGTAATTTTTTAGCATCGCCAATTTCATTGGTTTGACTGAGTGTAAATTGGATAATGCGGTCAGTCTTCCATTGTTCAATGGCTTCGATTGTTGCCCCTTGAATGTATTTGCGCATCACCATCAAAAAATTAGGTGCCACTTCGGGATTCACATAGTCAGCATCGGTAACTTGAACTCGAGCCGCACTAGGATCAATAGTGATTAATAATTTATGATTTTTCCGCTGTGAGCGAATAGTTAGCACCAGGCTATTATTATTGGGTTGTTGGACTTTACGGATGGTTGCCTGCGTAAATTGAGCGCTTAATTCCCCAACCATGGCATGGGTAAATAAACCATCAAAAGACATACAAAACACCTACTTTCCTAGGTAGCCATTATAACAGAAATATAGAATAACTCACGTACTCTGAGCATTTGGTAAGACGACTGTAGCGTTTGAGTCTACTGTTAATCCTCAATTAAGGGAGGCGTAGGTTGGGGGTGATGAACGATAAAAAAGCCAACCACACGATTGAGGTTGGCTAGTATTTAGCGATTAATGCCCATTAGGCTTAAGCTAATTTTTGCAAAAGATCAGGGCGGAAACCATAAAAGGGTTCTTCACCGTCCGCAACAACAACAGGGAGAGCTTGGAACCCCATTGCCTTGACTTCTTCTAATGCTTCATCTGACGTCGTGACATCGCTCACTTCGAAATCAATATGATGTTCTGTCAAGAATTTTTTGGTAAAATTACACTGCATGCAGTTAGGTTTTGAATAGACTTTGACCATGATGGTGCCTCCTCTTGTGGTATGATTCTGTTCACCACACAACATCTTGTGTTTTCTGTAGAATCAATATATAGTGGTTTGGGTGGAATGTCAAGCACAAAATAAGGGGGAGTAAAGACAGGTCATTGTTAAAATGGGATGAGATGGCTGATTTTGCGTCAAAAGTTTTTTTCACGCGCAGGAATAAAATATCACTCATCATGTTCTAATCGCTGAGGCGCTGTTTATTAATCAGTGGGGGAGTTATTATAATGGAAAGAATACCATGGGATCAATATTTTTTGTCGCAAAGTTTGGTTTTGTCGATGCGGAGTACTTGTCCGCGTCTGACTGTTGGAGCGGTCATTGTTCGTGATAACCGCATCATTGCTGGCGGGTATAATGGGTCAGTGTCTGGGGAAGCACACTGTATCGATGCCGGGTGTTATTTGGAGGATGGTCATTGCGTACGGACGATTCACGCCGAGATGAACGCCTTACTACAATGTGCAAAATTTGGGGCACCAACTGCTGGTGCTGAAATCTATGTGACCCATCGTCCTTGTCTGCCGTGTACGAAGAGCTTGATTCAAGCGGGAATCAAACGGATTACGTATCTTTACGATTATCACAATCATCCCTACGCAGAACAACTCTGCAAGCAAGTGAATCTAGAAGTGGTTAAAGGCACGATCTCCAGCGAATTCTTCAATCAATTTGGGGAGTTGCATCAACACAATTTGGATCACGAACAGCCTTAAATGTCGCATCGTCCTAGCTTTTTCGGCTAGGTTAGCTATAAATGTAAGCGGTTTATACGATCCTTTGTGGAAGCATGTGGATAGGTTATGCGATCTACAATGTGAGCTTTTTGATGCTACAGGATGAATGAGTAGGGCATAGTCTCTTATTCTTCATAGTCTAATACACCTGAGGTCAGCGAGGAGGTTTATAATGATTCAGTTATTAACGCCAAAAGATTATTCGATTCGGGCATGGAGTGGCGGAGAAACAACGGAACTGTTTATTTTTCCCACAGATGCCAGTTACACTGAGCGTACTTTTCAGGTCCGCATATCCACTGCGACGGTCACCGTCTCGGCATCAACATTCACCTCATTGCCCGGATTCTTGCGGGTGATTAGTCTATTGGAGGGTGAACTTTCCCTCACTCACTATGAAAATAGTGGGAAACGTCACGTCCAGCTCACTCCGTTTCAATTGGATACTTTTTCTGGAGAGATTGTGACAACTAGCCAAGGGACTTGCCGTGATTTTAATTTGATGCTGAGTGGTGATATGACAGGGAGTTTAACTCCCTTCACCAGAGGACAAGTGGATTGTCAAAATATGGAGCAATGGGTGATTTATGCCATCCAACCGCTTCAGGTGCACCTAGCAGATAGTGTCTATACCCTCAATCCAAAAGAGACACTCGTGATTTCAGAATTTACTGGGACATTGATGATTGAGAACGCTTCGCCAAATATCGGAGCGATGCTGTGCCATTTCGCTCCCAAAAGAGGATGATTTAAGGCGTTTCTTCTTATTTGGCAATCATCTTTAAGGAAAATAGCGTGAAAATATTTATCCCTTCTCATGCCTTTGCTATAATAAAGAGTAGTTTTAATCCGGTATTCGGTTTGAAGGAGGATAATGGATGAACGCACAAGATTACATCAAAGAAACGGTGGCACGCTGGGATAAGGCGTATGCTAATGAACCAGAGTTTCTACAGGCACTGCATGAATTTGCGGCAACGGTAGGCCCTGTACTTGCTGAACACGATGAATATGTAGCAGCCAACCTGTTACAAATGGTAGCGGTTCCTGAACGGATTATTACCTTCCGGGTGCCATGGTTGGATGACCAAGGACAGGCGCAAGTCAATACAGGCTACCGCGTTCAAGCAAATAGTGCTATCGGCCCTTATAAAGGTGGTCTGCGCTTCCACCCAAGCGTGAACCTCAGTATTTTGAAATTCTTGGGCTTTGAACAAATTTTTAAGAATGCGTTGACTGGTCTGCCAATCGGTGGTGGTAAAGGGGGCAGTGATTTCGATCCTAAAGGCAAATCCGATCAAGAAATCATGCGCTTCTGCCAGAGCTTTATGACGGAGCTCCAGCGTCACATTGGTCCGGATACAGACGTTCCAGCGGGTGATATTGGTGTGGGTGCCCGTGAAATTGGGTATTTGTATGGCCAATATAAACGCTTGCGTGGTTTCGAAAATGGTGTGATCACCGGGAAACCATTAACATACGGCGGATCATTAGCACGTACAGAAGCAACGGGCTACGGTGCGGTTTATTTCCTCCAAGAAATGCTGAAAGAAAAAGACCAAACCATGGCAGGTAAACGTATTATGGTGTCTGGTGCTGGGAACGTCGCTACTTACGCTGTGGAAAAAGCTCAAGAACTCGGAGCGACAGTGGTATCTGTTTCGGACTCTACGGGCTACATCATTGACGAAAATGGAATTGATGTGCCTTTGCTCAAACAAGTTAAAGAAGTGGAACGGCAACGCTTGAATGTTTATGCTGAACGAAAAGAAACCGCACAATACTTCACAGGATCGGTTTGGCACCACGCCATTCCTGTTGATGTGATCTTGCCGGCAGCCACTCAGAATGAAGTAGATGAAGCAGGGGCGAAACAAGCCCTTGAAAATGGCGCGAAATTTGTCGTTGAAGGCGCAAATATGCCTCTTACGCAGGAAGCTACCGATTTATTGATGGCCAAAAACCTCTATATTGCACCAGGTAAAGCCTCCAATGCCGGTGGGGTTGCCGTTTCAGCATTGGAGATGGCGCAGAATAGCCAACGCTTACACTGGACATTTGAAGAAGTGGATGGTCAATTGAAACAGATTATGGCGGATATTTATCGCCAAGCGCGCCAAGCCGCTGAACAGTATACCGATAATCCAGACAACTTGATTGCGGGGGCTAATATTGCTGGGTTCGCTAAGATTGCGCAAGCGATGTACTCACAAGGCCTCGTTTAAACGCTAATTTAAAAAAAGAATCTGCCTCAGATAATTGAGGCATAGAATGCACAATAAGGAAGCGATAATGATGTTAGAAAACATTGAACAGGACTGCCGCGAAGCATTGGAGGCTTTTTTCGCCCAGTTAAAGCCAAACGAGCGTCCCATCTCTTTATTCGTATTGGGGTGCTCAACCAGTGAAATTCAAGGTGAACAGATTGGTCAGCACTCTAATGTAGAAGTGGGACGGGTGGTGATCCAAACCATCCTAACAGTGCTCAAACAGCAACACATTGCCCTGGCCGTTCAATGCTGTGAGCATTTGAATCGCGCTTTAATTGTGGAACGTCAGGTGGCTGATGATTTGGGCGCAGAGATTGTCCAGGTTGTTCCTATCCCACATGCCGGTGGAGCAGCGGCAACGATGGCTTATGAATTATTCGATGATCCAGTCGTGATTGAACACATTCAAGCGGATGGTGGGTTAGACATTGGTGGCACAGCCATTGGAATGCACGTCAAACATGTGCAAATTCCTAAGCACTTAAAAGGCCATACCATTGGTGAAGCAACGGTTATGGGATTAGCTTCTCGTCCAAAATTAATCGGTGGTGAACGTGCCTATTACGGCAATTAACTTCTTTTCCCCTGCTACTTTGAGCAATTTTGCAGTAGCAGGGGGATTTTTCTATCAGTGATAAGAAAGGAAGACGATAACATGGTAGCAGTAAAAATAACCAAAGCTTTAGTAGAAACATGGTTAGCACCACGTGAAAAAACGAGCTACAAAGGGGATTTCGGCCATGTCCTTCTTATCGGCGGCAATGCCTCAATGGGTGGGGCAATCCAGATGGCTGCACAGGCTGCGGTTTACGGTGGAAGCGGATTGACCACCGTGGCCTCTGACGCTTCCAACAAAGCATCGCTTCACAGCGCTTTACCTGAGGCGATGTTCGTAGATTGGGATGACGATGAGGCGCTGCTAGTGGCTTTGGAAAAGTGTGAGGTGCTCGCTATTGGTTCTGGAATGGGACGTGACCCTGAAAATTGGAAGAGACTAAAATCACTCTTTGAACAAGTGACCCCTCGTGTTGTCATCATTGACGGCGATGCTTTATTCTTCTATCGTCAGTCTTTGGACCGAGATGAGAGACTCTTTACTGCCAGTCAGGTGATTCTGACGCCACATATTGGGGAATGGCGCACCTTATCTGAAGGAAAAATTGACCCCAATGATGTCATCCGGGTTAAAGCCTGGGTGGATAGCCACCACGTGATCCTTGTCTTAAAAGGAACACCAACCTGTGTCTTTGCACCAAAACAAGCGGATTATTTAGAGAACACGACTGGCAATCCAGGTCAAGCTATCGGTGGTATGGGCGACACGTTGGTGGGGACGATTGCGGCATTGAGCGCACAAATTTCAGATGCTTATTATGGGGCAGCCGCTGGAGTTTTCTTACACAGTGCAGCAGCCGATCAAGTCTATGAAAAACAATATGTGGTGGTGCCGACTGTACTCGCACATCAATTGCCATTTACTATGAAGCAATTGATTATCCGCTAATAGTTGTACAGACGCGTGACTCATTAGCTGAAGAAAGCATCGTACGCCTACAGCGGAGGATAAGAACGAGAGATCGAAAGGAGGCTAAAGTATGGAGAATAAGGAATTCTATGAATTTATGGAAGACCCTCCTCAAGAATTACTGGATTTTTACGATATAGTTTTCCCTTGGATAACGAGAAGAGAGGAACTTGACAATGGCAAGTTGCACTATGTGTTTGATAAAAATATGCCAGAAGAGGCCATAAAGGTAATGCGAGAATTTAAAAAGCATGAACGGCTTTCGTATATCTACTCCTACAGCATTGGCGAGGATGATTCCCGGCATACGGAATAGTTGGCTTTTATTGAATGATGACTAAAGAACTTCAGATTCCTTTCTGAGGTTCTTTTTATTTTGTACTTGGATGACGTTAAACTCACCACCACATACGGTGGTTAACTGGCTCGTCTCATACGGAGACGTTAATAACTGGAGGAGAAAGTCATGGAGAAGACACACATTTTACCGTTAGATTTGCAATTCTTTGTAGAAGAGGAAGGTTCCGGTGAGGCAGTCGGTTGGCATCAAACACGCCGCCCGAAGAGAAAATCATGCTTACTCTTGAACGATAAGTCCAACTGATTATAGCGATTATATTTTTCTATTAGTCGATGTGCTAATAGTCATCAGAAAAACAAAAGTTGTATTTTGGCATTTCCATTCTTTTCGCGCTGTGATTGGAAAACAGAAAAGAGGGCGGAGGTGACAAAATAAAATTTTTTATCCGAGGGAAAATCAGGTTATACCGCAAAATATAGTGGTTTGTTCGTTGTTGAGTAACAAAATATTGGGTGAATCGCTGTTGAACTTCTTTTGGGCATCAAGTATTATTAAAGTCGAAACAATACGAGAGGAGAATCTATCATGCTAATTGTATACATGTCTGTGGTGGGGAATACGCGGAAGTTTGTCCACAAATTGGAGCAGCCGCTACTAGAGATCACGACCGAGAATTGTTTTACTGAAGTGGATGAACCTTATTTAATGGTGGTGCCTACCTATGATATTTATACGACCGATATCATGAACGATTTCATTGAAACAGGGGAAAACCAATCCTACTGTCGCGGTGTGATCGGCGGAGGGAATTGGAATTTTGGCAAGGATTTATTCTGCTACACAGCACAAGATATTGCGCTCGACTACGACGTCCCATTGTTACATTGTTTTGAATTTATGGGATCGAAGAACGATGTCAAGAAAGTAAAGGAGATTGTGGAAGCCATTGAAAACACCAACTCAATCCAAAGCACCCACTGAAATTACATATTACAAACTCAATAACGAAGTGAACATTCCCGTTGACGGAAAGATTCCATTAAATAAGGACAAGGAAGCGGTACGTGCGTATTTCTTGGAGCATGTTAATCCCAATACTGTTTTCTTCTACACCATTGAAGAAAAAATTGATTATTTGATTGAGCATGACTATATTGAAGCGGCCTTTATCGATAAATATGACCGTCAATTTGTCTATGACTTGCTGCAATCGACTTACGATAAGAAATTCCGCTTCCAATCGTTCATGGGCGCGCATAAATTCTACTCTCAATATGCGTTGAAGACGGATGATGGTGAACGTTATTTGGAACGCTATGAGGATCGCATTGTATTCAATGCGCTCTATTTTGCG
Source organism: Aerococcus sp. (assembly GCA_030528155.1). GTDB lineage: Bacteria > Bacillota > Bacilli > Lactobacillales > Aerococcaceae > Aerococcus. The sequence goes on along the minus strand of JAUMZL010000001.1, from coordinate 53,632 downwards.
GATGGCAACGAAGAATTAGCGATCAGTTTGCGTGATGAAATGATTGCACAGCGCTTTCAGCCGGCAACGCCAACGTTCCTCAATGCGGGGCGTAAGCGGCGGGGAGAAATGGTGAGTTGCTTCCTCGTTCAAATGACCGATGATATGAATTCCATCGGGCGGACGATCAACTCCGCGCTCCAACTCTCTAAGCGAGGGGGCGGGGTAGGCATTAACCTCTCCAATCTGCGTGAATCCGGCGCGCCCATCAAAAAAGTCGCCAATGCGGCTTCTGGGGTGGTTCCGGTGATGAAGCTCTTCGAAGATTCCTTCAGCTATGCCAACCAATTAGGACAGCGCAACGGTGCTGGGGTGGTTTACTTGAGCGTCTTCCATCCGGACATCATCAATTTCCTCTCTACTAAGAAAGAAAATGCCGATGAAAAGATTCGGGTCAAGACCTTATCACTCGGGGTGACAATTCCTGATAAATTCTATGAACTGGTCGCCAATGATGAATACATGTATCTTTTCAGTCCATATGATGTTGAGCGGATTTATCATCGCCCGTTCTCCTATGTCAATATTACCGAAGAATACGATAAACTCGCTCAGAATCCGGCAATTACCAAGTACCGCATTCGTGCCCGTGAGTTGGAGAACGAACTCAGTAAATTGCAGCAGGAATCTGGCTATCCATACGTGGTTAATATCGATACGGTTAACGAAGCCAATCCACTCGATGGCACGATTGTGATGTCCAATCTTTGTTCGGAAATTCTGCAAGTTCAAACGCCATCGCGCTTGAATGATCGCCAAGAATATGAAGTACTCGGTCGAGATGTGAGTTGTAACTTGGGATCAACGAATATGGTAAATATGGTGAACAGCCCAGATTTTGCGAAATCGGTAGAAACCGATGTGCGTGCATTGACCTATGTGACGGATCATACTAACATCGATGCCGTGCCATCGATCGAAAACGGAAATCAATTGTCACATTCGATTGGTTTAGGAGCCATGGGGTTGCACACACTGTTGGCGCTCAATGAAATGTATTACGGTTCCGATGAATCCATCGAATTAACAGAAGGCTATTTCTACGCATTGAACTACTGGACTCTGGTGGCGTCAAATAAGATCGCCAAAGAGCGGGGCGAGTCTTTCTTTGAGTTTGAAAAATCGATGTATGCGAGTGGCGAATATTTTGATCGTTACATTGCAGAACCATTCGAAATGACAAGCGATCATGTCAAAGAAGTGCTCAAGCATGTGCCAATGCCAACCCAGGAAGATTGGAAAGCACTAAAGGAAAGCGTGCAGAAAGATGGTCTTTATCATGCCTACCGCCTAGCAATTGCGCCAACCGGTAGTATCAGTTATGTGAATGAAACCAGTTCGGCCTTGCAGCCAATCATTCGTTTGATTGAGGAGCGCCAAGAAAAAACAACTGGGAAAACTTACTACCCAGCGCCTTATCTGTCCAATCGCACTATGCCATTTTACGAATCTGCTTACGACCTTGACATGCGTAAAGTGATCGATATCCATGCAGCAGCGCAACGCCACATTGATCAAGGCATGGCAATGACGCTCTTCATGCGCTCAGAAATTCCGGAAGGGTTGTATCCATGGAAACCCGCTGGTGAAGTGAAGATGAATACGCGTGATTTGAATATTTTGCGGAATTATGCTTGGAATCAAGGTATTAAATCAATCTACTACATTCGTACATTTACCGATGACGGCGATGAAGTCGGCAGCAACTACTGTGAGAGTTGCTCCATCTAGGCTTATGATCACCTCTGCCATCTGTCAACGGAAGAAAGGAAGAGTTTTGTGGATAAACCAAATAAAATTTTCTGGGATCTCTCAGCCGAAGAAAAAGCAATGAAGATCGAGGAATGGAAAAAAGGAACTTACAACGCCATTAACTGGAATAATATTGAAGATGAGATTGATAAACAGACATGGGAAAAACTCACGAGTCAGTTTTGGTTGGATACGCGTATTCCTGTATCGAATGATCTAGACGATTGGCGCACGATTTCACAATCAGAACGCCGGGTGGTTGACCTAGCGTTTGGGGGATTGACATTATTGGATACGCTCCAATCCCAGGATGCATTAAACATCCTGCGCCGTTCCCACCGAACCCCTCAGGAAATTGCTGTCTATAATAATATCGAATTCATGGAGAGCGTGCATGCTAAATCCTATTCAACCATCTTCATCACATTGAATAATACGGCACGTATCGATGAAATTTTTAATTGGACAGATACCTATGAACAGCTGCAATACAAAGCCAACCACATCAATGCGATTTACCAAAACGGCTCTGATTTGCAAGCCAAGGCTGCGAATGTAATGTTGGAGACCTTCCTGTTTTATTCTGGGTTCTATGCACCATTGTGGTATCTGGGGAATAACAAGTTGGAGAACGTGGCTGAAATTATCAAGTTAATTATTCGTGACGAATCGGTTCATGGTACCTATATCGGCTATAAATTCCAAAAAGGCTACCTCGAATTGCCGGATAATGAACGCGATCGCCTGAAGAATTGGGTCTTCGAAACGATTTATGAATTGTACGAAAATGAAGAAAAATATGCCCGTTACATTTATGATGAAATTGGATGGACAGATGAAGTCTTGACCTATTCTCGCTATAATGCCAATAAAGCACTGCAGAATCTCGGCTTTGATCCACTCTTCCCGGATACCGCTGAAGATGTCAATCCTATCGTAATGAATGGAATCTCTACCGGAACGTCTAATCACGATTTCTTCTCACAAGTGGGGAATGGCTATCTGTTGGGGAATGTGGAAGCCATGGCAGACGAGGATTACTCGAAGTGGGCCATGTCTAATCGACGCGAACAACGGATGGCTTACCGTAAGCGCAAAAAAGCCGAACAAGAAAAGCGCAACAATGAGAAATAATTAATAAACTTAAAAATCTCGCCAATGACTGGAACTGTTGGCGGGATTTTTAGCATGCCTAAATAAAAACCGCAGCATTAATAAACTGCGGTTAGTTGTTCAGATTTAGATCCAAAAGCGCCGTTTTTTAGTTGAAATGACAAGCGTGCGCGCCTTATCATCAAGCACTTCACCATCCGCTTGCCCATATTGGCCGGCAGAAATTTCCGCTGTAAAGCGGTGGCTAGAGAGGGTATGCATAATAGAATCAGAGAGATGGGTTTTTGTAGTCAATAATTTCTTTAACATATTGAGATAATGGGGCATGTCCGCATCATCGGCAATGACCACGTCCAACTGTTCATCCGTATTATTGGCATGCGGAACAATATCGATCCCACCTCCAAAATACCGATTATTGGCAAACACGACAAGGCGTACCTGTTCAAAAGTATGTGTTCCATTTTCATCGGTAATTTTAACGGAGAAGGGCGCTTGATTGGTATAGGCCTTAATGACATTTAAGAGATAAGAGAAATTACCAGCTACGCCCTTAACCCAATGTGGCTGTTGATTAATGAGGTAATTGACCCAACCATCAATCCCAAAACCCAAGCTGTTAACAGCATAAATACGCTCCTGTGACTGTTGATCTTCGGCACATAAAATGTCAACTTCTTTGGGCGATTCTAAATGAATCATCCGCTGCAATTGATGGGTGAAACTGCGGGGCAATCCCATCGCCCGCGCAAAATCATTGCCCGATCCTGTTGCCAAATAACCAATAGGGGTGTCGACCTGATAGTCTTCTAAGAGGGTCACGAAATGATTCAATGTGCCATCCCCGCCGACGATAATAAAGCGCTGCTCCTCTGAATTATTCTTCAACGCGTCCACTAGCCATTCCGCATGACCAATGGCTTCCGAGAGAATAATCTGATAGGGGAGGTGTTTCCGCTTCATATATTTTTCAATGACTCTGCCCATTTCTTCACCATTACGGGCAGCATAGTTAATCACGAAAATTAGTTTTTGCGGGCTTGGCATACATCCACTTCCATTCTTGTTGTTTTAACTCGTGTATCATTATAGCGCAATCCATGCGGCAATGGGGAAATTTTAGCGAAAAGTTCCCCAGTTTATCGCCAGTGCATATAAAAAAGAGCTGGCACCTCAGCGTCAGCTCTTCATTATACTTAATACGTATGTTATTGATTAATGGATGATCAATGTATTAATTGGGGTACGCATAATCGTGTATTCAGAAACAGACCCCAGCAATAGCCGTTCAATCCCGCCTTTACCGGAAGCCCCCATAGTAATCAAATCGACCTGTTGTTCCTTAGCGAAGTGTGTAATTTCCAAACGGGCATCGCCCCCGACGATATGCGTCTGGATCGTTACGCCTTGATCATTAAATTTTTGTTTCAACGAGGCTAAATATTCCTCAGCTTCTTTCTTAACAGTGGCATTAACCTCAGAGAAGTCATAAGAGTCACTGTAGTACGAGAAATCCTCAGCTACAAAAAGCAAATCAATCTGGCTATCCCATTTTTTCGCCATTTCTACTGCCGCTTCGAGGGCACGTTCAGAGACTTCAGAGGTATCGGTTGGTACGAGAATACGTTCGATTTTTGCGGGATTCTTGCGCGCCAAAAGCACCGGGATTGGCGAGTGACGCGTGACATATTGAGCAACTGAACCGATTAGTAGGCGTTCCACCGCTTTTTTACCGGTTGCCCCCATAACCACGAGGCCAATATCATCATCATCATGGATCACATCCATGATGACTTTTCTGGCATCACCAATAAAGTGTTCTGTTTCGATGTCTTTAAAATTATGATCATGAATCACCATCTCTTCGTAACGTTTCAATAAACGCTCACGTGCAGAACGCGCTGAGTCATATTCAGGTAATTTGAAGCGTTCGCTGGCCTCGGTTTCACTCGTCACCGAAATTAATTTCAGTGAGGATTGGAAATAGCGAGCAATCATGATTGCTTGTACCAGGGCGTAACGAGCCGGTTCAGAATTATCAACGGGAACCAATATTTTTTTCACATTTGTTAACATGATAGGTCTCCCTCCTTCATATTCCAACCACTATTGACACTTTTATTATAGCAAGGGATGCAATCGGTTTCAATATTCTTTCATTATTCCATTTCATTTGGTGAGAGGACTTTCGCTTTCCTGAGCGTGGAAAACTTGGGTTTTACCTCTCCAAGCAAAGAGCATTGATTTCCTAAGTATAAAATCGCTGGTAAATTACGAGGAAAATTGGTAGGCTATTACTGAAAAGGATTTCAAATGAAGAAGTGAGGGACAACCATGCAAGAAGGAACAACCATCTATTTTGTACGTCACGGGAAAACCTATTTAAATAAATATAATTACATGCAAGGATGGGCGAATGCCCCATTGACCCCAGAAGGCTCGGCTATCGTTCATGCTTCAGGTCGTGGGCTGAGTAATGTGAAATTTGATGCGGTTTATACGAGCGATTTGGCACGTACCCGTGACACCGCTCGAATTATCCTCCAAGAAAATTTAGTCACTGATCCGAATATTGATATCATTCAAATGCCAGAATTCCGTGAAGTATTTTTTGGGTCTTATGAAGGTCAAGACTCCGTCAAAGCATACGATCAAGTGGCTAAACACAATGGCTATGAAAGCGCAGACGATATGCGAAAACAGTTGGATAATGCGCAGATCATGAATGCTTTTAGTCGGGCAGATCGCAGTGGGGATGCGGAAAATTTCAGTGCTTTTTGGCATCGGGTAGAAAGCGGATTAATCCAATTGGTGCAAAAACATCGCGATACTGAAGATACTATTCTATTGGTGGCGCACGGGGCGGCAATTCACTATATCATTGAGAATATCATTCCGGACTTCAAAGCAACACATTCACTTGAAAATGCCAGCGTGTCTAAGGTGCGTTACTACGATGGACAGTTCCGCTTAGATTATTACGGACGCACAGATCATTTCTTATTGGAAGAATAATACCATTGCTTTTATTTCAATTTAAAAGAATGATGATGCTACCATCCCATTCTCATTTAAGTGGGGAAAGCGATCACAAGGATACGGGTCTAACTAAAATAAAAAAGCGACGGCAAAAAATACCGCCATCGCTTTTTTGGCTTGCGCACTAGAGACAAGCTTCTGCTAATAATTGTTCAAATTGACGAACCTCAATATCACGGCGTAACCCTATTTTGATATGACCAGCACGTGTCCATAATTCGACTTCTGCATTGAGATCCAATGTTCCGGCGTTTTCGGTCGACCACATATTAATGGAACGGTAAGGGAGGCTGTAAATTTCTTTCTTGCGCCCAGTAATGCCCTGTGCGTCAATAACGATCAAGCGTTTGTTGGTGAAAGCTGCCACATCGCGCACGGTTTTATAGGCCGTCTTGACTGTTTCATCGGGGAGGAGCAGCGTTAATAACTCCTCAGTTGGGGAAATTTCTTGAAAGAATGTCCATGAGAGTTTGCTTTCTAGTTCTGACATTGACCATATTCCTTTCTATAGGTAGTGAGTGACAAGATTTCGTTCAGTATAACAAAAATCACCTCGACATGCGCCTTATTTACCAAACACAAGGATGACGTAAAGGTGATAGATAATGATGACTAGCGCAAAGCGTTATTTATGCCTACTGGAGACAAACGCGTTGTGACCAGAAGACATTAAAATTTCATTTGAAATGAGCGAGAATATTAGTGACCGTATAAAATATGCTATACTAAGAATATCGATATCGCTTTAAAGGAGGACATGAGAATGACGCAAATAGTCTATACCGTCTACTGGGAAAATAAACGTGACGAAGTAAGAAAAAAACATGGGAGCTTTAAAAGCGAAGAAGCTGCAATGGAGGGCATCAAATCTTGGTGGGAACTCCAAAAAGAACACTATAAAGATCCACACTTTGAACGGACTAATACCGGGGCGTTGGAAGTAGAGTATCTGCAAGATGATGATAACTACGTCTATCGCATTGAAAAAGAAGAAATTGAAGGCCATTTACCATCTACTTCTTATAAATTATTAACAGAGGGCGAAATTACTGCTACTCGTCAAAAATATGCCCTAGAAGAGGAACAATATCTCTTTGATGAATTGGCAGAACCTTATCGTGACCGTTTGATCGTTGCGATGAACGATGCTAAGAAGGCTAAAAGTTATGTCTACGATCAACGTGGTCGTATGATTCGTCCATTGAGTGATTAAATACTAGCACCATTTATAGGACAAAACGAACAGATAGGTTAACAGGACGCTCTCCTTTAACCTATCTGTTTTTGTTTGGTGGGCAGCATAGGAGGAGAACAGCGCAAGACTTCCAGGGATTGAAACCATCTGACTCACATCATAATGGAGTGCTAACAACTCGTGATGTTTGGGAAATAACGGCTTATCCTTATCGAAAAAGAGTGGGGAGAGAACCTGAAGCGAAGGTTTGTTCCTTGTAAAATTAGTTAGTTTTAACCTCCGAATGAATTTTTAAAGCGGTCGCAGTGGCTTTACGGATATTATTATGCTAGTATGAATCGTAAACTTTACGATTAAAGACCAAAAGGAGGTTGTATCACAGTGAAAAAGAAATGGCGCGCACTGATGTTAACGGTGTTAGCAGCAATTTTTGTATTAGTGGCATGTGGACAGCAAGGAGGGAATGCGGCATCTTCATCGGGCAGTCAGGCTACATCCTCGACTGATACGTCCGAAAAGACATCCAGTTCATCCAATAAATTGAAAATCGTCACGACGTTCTATCCAATGACGGCCCTCACGCAGGCTGTGGCAGGTGACCATGCAGAAATTTCCACTATGATCAAAGGCAACACGGAAGCACATGATTATGAACCAAGCGCACAGGATATTGCAGCACTCCAAGAAGCTGATGTCTTTGTCTACAATTCCGAAGACATGGAAGGTTGGGTGGAAGATACCCTAAAAACGGTCGCTAACAAGAATTTGAAAGTTATTGAAGCGGCTGACGAAGTGGAAGAAATGTCTGGTGACGTGATGACAATTGATGGTAAAACCGCTACGCATGAAGACCTTGAAGCAGAAGAACATCATGAAGACGGCGACCATCATGACCACGATGATGATGATGACATCGATCACCATGCGGATCCACATACCTGGCTTGATCCTGTCAATGCGCAAATGGAAGTGACCGAAATTGCGAATGAATTGGCAGAAGTCGATCCAACCAACGCAAAGAGCTATAAAGATAATGCCAATGCGTTCAACCAAAAACTGCAAAAATTGGCAGATGACTTTGCTAGTGCGACCAAGGATGCTAAGACCAAAACCTTTGTTACCCAACACGCCGCCTTTAATTACTTAGCTCATCGTTATGGCTTAACCCAAGTAGCTGTTACCGGTGTGAGTGATAACATGGAACCAAGCGCACAACGAATGGCAGAAGTCCAAGACTACTTGAAGAAGAACAATACGACCTACATGTTTGTTCAAGAAGGGACGTCTGATCAGTTAGCAAAGAGTCTAACAGAGGGAACCAATACCAAGATCAGTACCTTGAACTCCATGGAAACCTTCAGCAATGACGATGAATTGACTGGGGACGGATTCTTGCAGAAAATGCAGGATAACTTAGAGCATTTGAAACTGGTGTTGAACTAAATATTAACGACTAATCACGAAGGCTGGGGATAAAACTCCAGTCTTTTTTAGTTGATGGCGATAAGGATGATGAAAAATAACAGAAAGTAGCACGAGATCAGCTTCAAGCATCCATAATATCTGAATATAGATAAAAATAGTTGATTTTTTTGTAATAAGTTATATATTAGAGATAAATTAGTGTTGGTCTCATTCTTGATGGATTGTTTTAAAGTATATAGGAGGCGTATATCCTGTTATTTATTACATAGGTAGCTGCAACACTTAGTATTCTTAGTGCTATCGCAACAACAGTTGTTAACGTTATCTTAGGTGCTGGTACATCAGTGACAGTCCTTGGTATAATCTCAAGTATTGCCTCTGGTGGCGCTACAGCTTTAATAGAATAGAGGAGACATCAATGAATAAACAACTCAAATTATTTTTAGGCTTATTAATTATTTATATTATTGCCGCTTATCTAGTGAAAGACAATCAAACGGCTTTAATTTTAGTTACCGTTTTCTTCGCTATTATTAATTCGGCTCTTGTGACATTAAATCTAACTAAAAAAAATAAATAATCGCTTTTTTCAAGAGGCTTCTCCTAAAAAATGAAGGGGGAAGCCTCTTTTTCTAAAAAGAATATCTGTTATCGACTTAAATAGCAGCTCATATACTGATAAAAAATTATCAAAATAACCGTTTTCATTGTTTGTGATATTTGGTACAATGTTCCTATAAGAGCAATAAGGTAGTCAGTAACCTTGCAACGTGTACAAATTGGCATTGTATTGGCGTTTGATTGGCTACCAACTAAAAGGAGTGGAAATTAATGAAAGTGGTTTTATCTGCAGTTGGTCAAAATAATGTGGGAATCGTTCATGCCATTAGTGGTGTTTTAACTGAGTATCATTTGGATATTTTAGATATTACGCAGACCATTATGGACGGCTGCTTTACCATGATGTGTCTATTGGAATTTGATGACTCCCAAACCGAGCTAGGAGATGTTCAAGATGCATTAGCAGCGCTTGGCCAGGAAATTAATATCCAAATCCAATTACAGAGTCAGAAATTATTTGATCGTATGTATCAAATTTAGAGGAGGTGAGCGAATGGATACGCGTCATATTGAAGAAGCTTTGCGGATGGTTCGCGATGAAAAGCTCGATATCCGTACGACAACCATTGGGCTTTCGCTCCTCGACTGCATGGATACCGATATTGAGCGAGTTGCCGAGAAAGTTTACCAGAAAGCCGTGAATGTCGCAGGGAATTTGGTGGAAACAGCGAACCGCATCGGTCGTCGTTATGGTGTGCCGATCATTAATAAACGGGTAGCCGTTACGCCCATTGCCATTATTGGGGAGCCGACTGGAGCTGATGATTACACCCCGATTGCTATTGCGCTGGACAAAGCAGCAAAGGAAATTGGGATTGATTTTATTGGTGGCTTTTCAGCTATCTGCCAAGGGGGCATGAGCTCAGCTGATGAAACGTTAATTCGCTCATTGCCACATGCCTTAGCGGTAACGGATCGGGTTTGCGCCTCAGTTAATGTCGGCAATTCACGTCAGGGGTTAAACATGGATGCGGTGAAGTTGCTTGGCTCCACCATCAAAGACGTTGCCGAAGCCACCAAAGATCAGGATTCGTTTGGCTGTGTGAAGCTGGTGGTATTTGCAAATGCGGTCGAAGATAATCCCTTCATGGCGGGCGCTTTCCATGGCATTTCTCAACCAGAACGGGTCCTGCATGTGGGGGTCTCAGGCCCAGGCACAGTGAAATCGGCATTGGAGAAACATCGTGAGGCCGATTTCCAAACGATGATCGAGGTCATCCAACAGACGGCTTTCAAAATTACACGTATGGGCGAGCTTATCGGTAAGGAAGTCGCTGATGAGATGGGCTTAACGTTTGGGTCCATTGACCTTTCTTTAGCTCCAACACCAGCAGTTGGTGACTCTGTGGCACGCATTCTCGAGGAAATCGGGATTGGCGAAGCCGGTGGACATGGGACAACTGCTGCTCTAGCTTTATTAAATGATGCCGTTAAAAAAGGCGGACTGATGGCGTCTACGCACGTTGGAGGATTAAGTGGGGCATTTATCCCCGTCAGTGAAGATGAAGGTATGTTCAAAGCGGCAGAACGCGGCACACTTACGATTGATAAATTAGAAGCCATGACCTGCGTTTGTTCAGTGGGACTGGATATGATTGCTATTCCTGGGGACACGCCAGCAAGCACGATCAGCGCCATGATTGCCGATGAAGCGATGATCGGCATCATCAACAGTAAAACTACCGCAGCACGATTGATTCCGGTGGTGGGTAAAACAGTTGGTGATACTGCTGAATTTGGCGGTTTGTTAGGGTCCGCACCGATCATGCCCGTTCATAATAACGATGCCTCCGCCTTTATTGAGCGAGGAGGGCGTATCGCTGCACCTGTTCATAGCTTTAAGAATTAGAGAAGATAGTCACAGAACCTGTAGCGCTATTTGTTAGTGCTACAGGTTTTTTGTAAAGAGAAATGAGGGTTGAGTTTACCAAAGAAAATCGCGAGAATAGAAGGGGATGAAGAGGATGGATATTTTTATCTAGCGTTGAGACAGATGTAATAAAATGGCAGTCTATGTCACTTATTTTATGGCTCTTCACAACCTGCTAATAGCTCACAAAAAATGCCGACACGATAATTTAGGTGTCGGCATTTTTGCTCTTATTTATTCAAGTTGACCCACTTGGCATCTTCAGCAAAGATGATACGTTCGGCAATATTGGTGGAGTAGTCACCGATACGTTCCAGGTTGGAAACGACGGAAATGTAGCGAGAGCCAGCATCGATCAATTCTGGATCACGTTTCATTTCATCAACAACGACTTTAATCAAGGCTTTGTATTGCTTGTCGATAATGTCGTCGTGTTTCGCGATGATTTTAGCATCTTCCATATTCATTTCGAGGAAGGTTTGTTTAATCGCTTTGGTCATTTCAGAGACGTCGTTGGCCATTCCCTTGATTTCTTGTTCGATTTTATCACTACGTTTTTCGCTGATGATGTCAATCGTTGCGCGGGCCATTGATACGGCATGGTCACCCATACGTTCAAAGTCACCGGCAGCCTTGAGGATAGCGAGCAAGAGACGCAATTCGTCCGCTACTGGCGCTTGCAAGCCAATGAGGCGATGGACTTCCGCTTCGATCTTTTTCTCAAGATGATTGATCGTCTCGTCATCAGCAATGACTTGTTTCGCTTCCGCTTCATCATGATTGAGTAGGGATTCAATCGACAGCTCAATTGCGCGGGCGGTGCGTTCACCTAATTCATCGATCGTATCTGTTAATGTTTTTAATTGTTTTACAAAATGTACCCGTAAAAGCTGGCGTTTCATGCTTGTTACCTCCCAATGTTTTTCCATCTAACGGACAAAGTATAGCATAAAAAGCCCAGTAAAGGGGATAGAATCAATGAATTTCACGTTTTATTTACATGCGATTTACAATCAAAAGTTACAAAACTAGGGTTAATTCGATTACATAGAGATGGATGACATCTCGCCTAAGAAAGAAAAGCAAGAAGATAACGACATTTAGAATCACATTGTTTTTTTAACATAAAAAAAGAGTGTCCCAAGACACTCTCAGTTATTGACTAGCTCAGCCATCCCAGGAAGGTGTAGATGAGCATCACGTTAATAAAGTCCCCAAAAATGGAGCATACCAGTGGCACGATGATTGCAGAACGTGAGGAACGACCGTGTTGGCGTGTGACCTCACTCATGCTGGCAACCGCATTATAGGAAGAGCCGAGCGCATATCCAATAAAACCAGTGGTCATCATGACAGAATTGTAGCTCTTGCCAAAGAACGGGAAGGCAATGAAGCAGGAGAAGAGGATCATCACAATCAGTTGAACGATCAAGATGAATGCCATTCCTAAACCGACGTTGCTGAGCTCCCAAAGTTGTAGGTTCAACAAGGATAGTGAGAGGAAGACTTCCAACACCAAATCACTCAAGACGTTAATTTCGTCCATTGGCATTTCCCATGTATCGTGATTATCAGAAATATTACGAATAACAAAAGCCAATAGCGAAGCACCAATGTAACTTGGCAGATTCACACCACCGACAATATGGGAGAGCGCCCAGTTCAAAAATTGAGTGAAATAAGTGCCGAAGAAAGCAACTGCTAAAAGCAGTAAAAAGGTTTTGACAACGGTATTTCCAGAAATCAAATCGCTCTTATTCGAAGGATCGATGGTATCAGCCACTTCGGAAGCATCATTGTATTCTTCGCCTCCATCGTAATCATCACCTTCGCCATTTTCAAGATTGTCTGTTCCTGTTTTGATGTGGAAGTGATTGATAATCCACGTGGCAGTTGGTCCACCGAGAATAGAACCGGCGGCAATTCCGAATGTGGCAGCCGCAAAACCAATCGTCAATGCAGAATCAAAACCGAGTTCAGCCACAGAAGGCGCCACGGCACCTGTCGTTCCTGGGCCACCTACCAACGCAGAAGATCCCATTAATAGGCCTAACAGTGGATTAATCCCAACCACATGCGCAACCCCAATCCCAACGAAATTTTGGATAAGGATCATGGCTACAGTGAGAATCATCATTTTTGATGCCTGGATCCCACTTTCACGCAGCATTTTCACACTAGCGGTAAATCCAACCGTAGTGAAAAAGAGTGTCTGGAAGAATTCTTGCAGTGTTTGATCAAAGTCAAATTGTAAAATTCCACTCAAACGTAAAATCGTATGAATTATTGCGAATAACACGCCACCGATCACGGGACCAGGGATGGATAATCGCTTTAATACGGAAACATGACGCTGGATTAAATAACCGATGCCTGACATGATCACAGCAAAGCCGGTTGTTTGAATAATATTCATTTCAATCGTCACTGTTTCCACCTCCTTTGTAAGATAAAGTGACATAAAATAGAGATTTTTGCCTCCATAGTTAGAGATTATACCACATAATGATGGATTCTCTATCATAATAAGCTTTCAGTTTCTTTCATTCTGACATGGGACAAGGTATTTTTTCTTATTATTACGCTAAAAAACAAAGAAAAGTGAGTTTGCGATTTTCAGAAGATATAGAGTAGCAATGAAAAAGATTTCTAACTATAATAGATGGAAATTATTTAGTGAGATAAAGTAGAAAGTGAGGGAGTAAAGATGGAAGTCACACTCAAAAAATGGCAAATGTCGGATAGAGATGTCCTAACTGCAATCTGCAATGCGATCGATCGCCGCTATTTGTCGGATCATATTCCCAATCCCTATACCAGTGCTGACGCTGAATGGTGGCTAGCGATGGTTGGGGAAAATGATGGGAAAACAGGTGTCTGGCGCGCTATCGTTGTAGATGGTGAAACGATTGGGACCATATCAGTCGAACAGCGGGAAGATGTTTATCGTATTGATGGAGAAATCGGTTATTACTTAACAACAAAGATGGCTTCAAAAGGCATCATGACGGAAGCGGCCCGGCAGATTTGCGCGCTGGCTTTTAGAGAATTACCGCTCTATCGCATCACAGGGCAAATCTATGAACCTAATATTCCTTCTAGACGCGTGTTAGAAAAGACTGGCTTTATCCTGGAGGGACAACTAAAAAATGCGGTCATTAAAGATGAAAATATTTATGACCTTTGTATCTATGGCAAGGTGAAGGGCGCTTAAACGATTTGGAAAAGTGAACTTAAGGCGCATTTTTTCAAGTGATGCTGGCTTTATTAGGGATGGTTTGAAAAAAAGAAGCAAAACATCTCCGCTTTTTCGTTTTCTCTGATACACTATAGGTAACAGAAGGCGAAAGGAGCGCAAGTAATGACAAATACATTGGATCAGCAGGTGGATTATCCCGTTGAAGCTAACCGTTATCATTTATTAGCCGCATATCCTTGCCCCTTTGCACATCGCGCGATGATCGTGCGCGAATTGATGGGGTTAGACGACGCGGTTTCGATAGGGATAGCCAACTCCATCAAGTATGAACAATACTGGGGGTTTAAGGACGCTATTGGCAGTGTCGATGATAAGGATGCGGTATTAGGCATCAGTAATCTCTCCGAACCGTATCTCAAAGGTGATCCGGATTACACTGGGCCATATTCTGTGCCAGCCTTAGTGGATACACACTCAGGGACTGTGGTGAATAGCGAATCGCTCGACATTATTCGTGATTTTGCAACGCGTTTTAAAACGATTGCTAAAGCTGATGCCCCGGATCTCTATCCAGCTGGCGAAGAAAAAGAAATCGAAGAGTGGTTTAGCTACGTGGGAACCAAGGTTTTGGGCCCTGGTATTCGCGCGACGCATTCTAAGAAACAGGGCGTTTATGATGTAGCCTATGAGATGATCTTTTCGGCATTGGACGCTTTGGAAGAACACTTTGCGACACATGAATTCTTGATGGGTGATCATTTGACATTAGCTGATGTTGTGATGTATACACCGTTAGCCCGTTTCGATGTGGTCTTCTATCCAGTAGGGAGTTTGAATAAGAAGCATCTCTATGAATATCCAAATCTCTGGCGCTACACCCGTCAGCTCTATCAAATGCCTGCATTCAAGCACACCACTCATTTTAAAGAAATTCAAAAAGGGTTCTACCTTGGCAAATCGTCAGAAGTGATTTACAGCCGTGAAGTATTGCCAGCCGGTCCTGATTTGAGCCGTTGGGAAGAACCGGTGAGCGGTCAGTAAGTGTATTAGGGCATTCTAAAATTTACTTTAATAAAAAAGCACACTCGGGTGTGCTTTTTTTAATGGGGATGATCCCTGGCTTAGTGTAGAACTAATTCCTGTACGATTTCACCAGCGTTTGGGGTAACGGTAATACTTGTCTTCACCTTCTTATTCTCTTTATCAAGCACTAAAACTTGTTGATCCGTTAACAGACAGAGTTCCTGATCACTCAGCGTCAGTGTAGAGATTAATCCATCGACTTGCAGGACAGATTGCATCGCTTGCTTGTTTTGATCCCAGCGATAGAGGGTGCTCTTTCCTTCGTTATCATGACTGAAAGCATAAAGCTGATCTTTAACGACAACGAAGGACTCAGCGAGGGGTCTAAGGATATTACTAAACGAAAAATCATCGGTATTTACGTCTGATTTAAATGTTTCTGTCAGCAATCGATCTTTGACAAAAGCGGTAATATTCCCCGCCTGAATGTGCTCCCCTTCTGGAGTTTCAAGCGTCAACGTTATTTGATCATTCTTATCACCTGTAAGTGTCAGTTGGGCGGCTAGTTCTGGTAGCTCTTCTGTGTCAGAAGCAATGGTAACAGCCAGGGGAGTGGATTGGTTGGGCGCTGCTAGGCTTTTTTGCGTGAGCGTATGGGTTTTGGGATCGAAAATCACCAGCACTGCGGGTAACTCTGGTTGATCAGCCATTGACTCATCGATAGCATTAAAGTTCCTATCATAGCGCACATAAATCTTTCCTTGGTGCTTAAACACACGATTTAAGAACAAGGCAGATGGCGTTAGCTTCGTATTTGTTGCTTTGAGCGGTGTGGTCACATTTTCTACCGTTTGCTTTTGAGTATCAATGACGGTTGCTTTTAAGGTTGAAGCCGATTGGTAATAGTTAGCAATAGCGAGATAGTGTTGGTCAGCGAACTGCACCACTTGTTGATCCATGAGGTTAGGGCGATGCCACAGGGGAAAGGCTTTTAATACGTCTTGTTTTTGGCCCTGCGAATGCGCCTTGGCTTTCTGGTGGGTAAAGTGATCGGTGGCCGTCGTGATATCACTGTCTAAGGCATGTTCTTTGCGCGTCACTACTTCCAACGTGTGGTGATCGAGGAGGGATTCATTTCCTTGAATGGTGATATGACTGTGGGGTTGGGCCAGTTGATGACCAAAGAATAGAACAGCGCATAACACTCCAATACTCGCAATGAGTAAGGTATACAATGGTCCGAATTTACGCATGAGTGCACCTCCTAAATGGTTAAGTGATGATTGGCAATACGCTGCATCACAAGGAGCTGGACGATTCCTAGCAATAAGATAGCGAAGTACTGCATCATCATAAATTCGTGTGTGGTGAGATAGAACACCCCAAAAATGACCAGCGCTGCAACCACAGCGAAAATCAGTAGGGTATAAAGTAACGGATAACCTAGTTTTTTCAGCCAGCCACTCAAGTCAAAGCTATCCGTCAACATCATGACATTGAACAGCAGGAAGAGGAAATTCATTCCCCAGCCGTAATTGATTAAAAATTGAGGAAAAGACATTGGTAGTGCTAGTGAAGCCACGGTATTGGTCGCATCCATTTGTGCCAGACCTGCTGCGAGCGTGGGGGTCACATAGGTCTCAGCAAAGAAGATACGGCATAAGTAGTGAGCCACCCCAAAGATTAATAGTTGAAGGGCCAGTAGCCCGAAAACCATCAATAACACACTAGCAATTTTTGAAAGCGGGATAGTAAAGCGGCTGCCTGGCAGCGTCAGCAACCGATAGATAAAACGGGCTTTACCCGTACTTTCTCCCTGCCAGCTGATTATCGCATAAATTAACATTGCCATAGCTGCAGCGACAACAGTTAGTATGAAGAGGGAGCTAGACGGAAATAATAGGTTAAAATCGAAAGGATTCATGTTACGTGTTATAGGATCACGTAAAGAAAAACCAAGTTTGAAAATCAGATTAATGATTTCAGCGATCAACACAAAGAGAACAACTCCTAAGTAATAGTGCCGTGCTCGTACCAATTCGTCGCTCAATAGATGGAAAAATTTATGCATAATGATACACCTCTCGCATGACGTCTTCGATAGATTGTCCAGTGGTTTGTCGCACTTCTTCCGGATAGAATGTCTTTACCACCTGACCATTATCGAGAAGAATAGCCTTATCAATCAAAAATTCGATATCTTGAATTTCATGGG
Organism: Aerococcus sp.; assembly: GCA_030528155.1. GTDB lineage: Bacteria > Bacillota > Bacilli > Lactobacillales > Aerococcaceae > Aerococcus. The sequence continues at coordinate 36,141 of JAUMZL010000001.1, read as the reverse complement.
TAGAGATTAATACCCCCTTGTCCGCAAGAATATCATCCGTAAAAATACGCGTAATCTCTTCGCGCGTAAAAATATCAATCCCTGAGAAGGGCTCATCCATAATGAAATAATCGGCATCCAAAGCTAAATTGACGAGAATGTTCGCTTTAGCAACGTTTCCTTTCGAGAGGGTATCAATACGGTCGGTAGGATTGAAGCGAAAGAATTCTAATAATTGACTGGCTCGTTCCTTACTGAAGCTCTCATAGTAAGTCGCCATGTAATCCAGACTTTCTTCGATGGTCAAAGAATGAAGAAGAGTAATTGCATCGGGGACGTAGGCAATGCGGTTAAAATCATCATAAGTAAGTGGCTGGCCATCGAGTTGGATATTACCGCTATCTACTTTAATGAGTTGCATGATGGCATTCATAATCGTTGTTTTCCCTGTTCCATTCACCCCAATTAAACAGGTGACTTCGCCCGGATTAACGGTAAAAGAAACATCATTGAGTACCGTCTTCTTGCCGAACTTTTTGCGTAAATGACTGATTTCAATCATCGTGATTCCTCCTTTGGTACGTAGCAATTAAGAGCGCTTGAATATCATTGAGTGATAAGCCAATGTGATCAGCGGTAGTGATAAGAGCATCGAGTGCTTGTTGGATCTGTTCGTGGCGCAGTTGCTGCAATTTCTCTTGATCGGTGGTCACCACACTGGATTGCGTATTCTGCGTCGTGAGGTAACCTTGTTCTTCCAATTGGGCAAAGGCTCGCTGTACAGTATTGGGATTAATGCCCAGTTCACGTGCAATCTCGCGCCGACTCGGCAGGGATTCACCCGGCTGGTAGGTGCCGTTGACCATTTGTTCTTTGAGATGGTCCATCACTTGCGCGTAAATCGGACGATGTTTATCGAATTCCAATGGCTCACCTTCTTTCTGTGTGAGAGTTTGTTGATTGTATTAAACGCATAATACAGACGTTAATTGTATTATGCATGTGATACAGTGAGCTGTCAACACTTTATACGTGAGTCCTCCCTCCAATATGTACAAAAAGGTGAAAAAGACGGTAGCATCGCACAAAAGGGCAAGGTATAATCAGCGAAGATAGAAAAGGAGTGAGCGCATCGTGCAACAAAGTAACGGGCAAGCAGTAGAAAATAGGGGAACATTATCACCCATTACTATTGGTTTATTAGGGAGTTTAACGTTAATGTTCTACACCACGGAGTTAGCGCCGTCAGGATTATTAACACAAATCGCAGCAGCCTTTGACCAATCTTTATCAACGGTTGCGTGGTTAGTGGCGATTTATACTTTGCCATCTGCTTTCTTAGCTATTCCCTTAACCCGCTTTTTTGCTCGTTTTAATCGTCGGCGTTTATTGCTCGCGATTATCGGTTTTCTTGGGCTCATGAATGGCGTGATTGCTCTGTCGCCATCCTTTTCCTGGGTATTTTTAGCTCGTTTATTGAGCGGTGGATGTGCGGCTGTTTTCTGGCCAATGATTGCACCTTACACCTTAGCGATTGCACCACCACTGCGAGGAGGACGCACCATTGCCTTAGTGCTAACAGGATCCTCACTTGGGCTCAGCTTAGGGGTGCCTTTGACAACAGCCATTGGACGTTGGACATCGTGGCGTGTAACGTTTGGTTTAATCAGTGCCTTATTTATCCTTATTACCTTGCTGGGATGGCGTTACTTCCCAACAGTTGAGGGCAATCGCAGTGGAAAGGTGCCTCATCCAAAGACCTTGATGAAATTACCAGGCATCCGGGTGGGGTTAGCCATGGTGATGGCCTTTGTAATTGCGCAATATTCGACCTATGTCTACATTCAAATGATTGCCAAACAAGCGCAACTCAATCCGATCGTCATGCAATTGCTGTTCGGCATTGGGGCCATGGGGGCAATTTTAGTGGTTCAGCGTTTAGTTGATGAACACCTTCATCGTATTCTTTTAGCGGTGTCTGCATTTGGTTTAATCGCAATGATAGGATTGTTATTCTTCATACATGAGCCACTATTAGTCATGCTGTGGGGCATTGTTTGGGGAATGAGCTTTGGACCACTCTCTACGTTATTCCAGACGACATTTACGCGCCAAGTTGAACATAATAAGGAAATTGCAGTCTCACTGGAGGCTTCCACCTTTGATTTATCGATCATGTTGACGACCTTTCTAGCAGGGCACCTATTCGATCATTGGGGGATTCAAGGGAACTTAATGTTAGCTGCTTTAGCGTTCGCGAGCGCCTTTGGATTGATCTATCGCTATCGCCAGTTCTTACAGTAATAAATAGTGATTACAGCAAAAGTTGTACGTTTGCTCGTAAAGCAGCGCACGCTAAAAAGCCACTCGTTTGAATGCGAGTGGCTTTTCCTATAGGACAGACCCGTTAATTACGGCAGATGCTATTTATTATTCGTTAATTAAAGGGTATCTTGCTTGTAATTTTGCGTCAGATAACGGTACGAATAGCCCGCATCACTGCCGAGATTTTCAGCAACTAAACGCGCTTCTAAAATTTGCGCATCACTGTATTGGTCGAGCGCATGAACGCTCAGGCCATTTGTTTTAGCGATAATTACGCGGTTTTCGGTCTGGTCAGGGACCGTGTCCATGTTTAAAACCGTATCCTTGGCTTTTTGAATGGCCTTAGCTTCAGGGCCTGTGCTGTTGGTAGATTCACTATCTTCCAGCAATCGACCTTTTTTCACCGTACTGTCGGATTGGCTGGCTTGTTGTGTGCTCACATCAGTCAGGCTGGCCCGCACCGTTTGAATTTGATCATCATTGACCTGACTCTTAACGGACGATTCTTGTTCGCTCCAGGTGTTTCCTTTGACACTCACAGCGGCAACCGCTTGATCAGCTTCATCAGTCGTCGAACTTTCGATAGAAGAGGATTCATTCGTTTCTGATGACTCAGATACGGAAGATGTTGATTGATCTGATGAGGTAGAGGACTGGCTCGAAGGGGTGTTGTCTTCATACATTGCACTCTGGTTGTTTGTTTGACTGCCACATCCTGCCAGGGCTAATGCGAGGGCCGCTGTTGCGAGAAAGCCTACTTTTTTATTCATCTCTTTCACTCCTGATCCTTTTTTGGGTGGGATAATCCCACTGATAACTTGATACAGCTAGTGTATCATTTGTATCGGTTTGACTAAAGTTATCGCCTAACCGTTAATCCTTTCTTAACGAACCAAAAAAGTATTTTTCAAAAAGTAAGCAGTACTGTATTTGTCCCACCAGCTATCATCACAAAAATTATTTAAAACAACGCTCTCATTAGAGAAAATGTTTAGTTTACGCAGACATTTCGCTTATACTTAATAGAGAAAAGGGGGAGTCTTTTTATTATGACAACCACAATTTACTTAGTTCGCCATGGCCAAACGGAAAATAATCGTGACCGCATTGTACAAGGATGGGTGGATTCCAAGCTCACCAATAAAGGTATTGAAGTCGCCAAGCGGGATGGCGTCGCACTCGCTGATGTGGCGTTTGATGCCGCCTATGCGAGCGATCTGTCGCGCGCTTATGATACAGCCACTTATATCTTACAGGCGAACCGCCACCTCCAACCTTCTGCCTTACAAAAGCGGAAGGGATTACGTGAGGTCTCTTTTGGTAGTAACGTGGGGGCGTATGGTCCAGCCATGCAGACGTTACTAGAAAGTCAGGTGCGTCCTGCCGTAGAAGAAACGACCAGTCAAGACCGATTGAAGGATTATGTGGATGCTATAAAACATTATGATCCCACTGAACAAGCCGAAAATTATCAAGAATTTACGACACGAATCATTCATGCGCTAAAAGATATTGCGATAGCTCATGATGCTAACGATGAGACGGTGTTGGTCGTGTCACATGGCATGATGATTAAAACCTTTTTTACAGCCATTTTCCCACAATTGGAGGAATATCCAAGCATGCGGAACGGCGGAGTCGCGCGCCTGACGTACCATGCGGGGAACTGGCAAAAACTCGCCTACAATGAGGATCTAGCGCATATGCCTGAGGAAGATAATTGGTTTAAGTAGGACGTGCTGTCCTTTTGATTGCTATTCACAGGTGATCTCTTCTATACTTTTAGTTATGACGCCTTTTGCTTCAAAAGTGCGCACACTGGCGGAGCTGGGAAGGTTCGCTGTTCAAAAGGAAGCAAAGATAAGCAACTAAAGCAGACCGAAGTCGATTGAAAAAACAATAGACAAAAAAGGAATCAGACTAAGGAGGCAGAGTGGTGATCACCCTCAAACATATTCAAAAACATTATGCCACTGGTAACAGGAAAGTGACGGCACTAGAAGACATCTCCCTGCAATTTCCTAAGGCTGGATTTGTTTCAATTTTAGGACAATCTGGCAGCGGGAAGACCACACTATTGAACGTGATCGGTGGGCTGGATCAATATACCAGTGGCGATTTGATCGTTGATGGTACATCGACGAAGTCATTTACTCAAGAAAATTGGGACAGCTATCGCAATGAAACAATTGGTTTTGTCTTTCAGAGCTATAACTTAATTGCGCATTTGAGTGTTCTTGATAACGTGACAATGGCCCTCTCATTGGCTGGATTATCGAAAAAAGAAGCCCAGGCAAAAGCACAGGCAGCGCTTGAACGGGTGGGACTTAGTCAGCACGTCAATAAGCAGCCTAGCCAATTATCAGGTGGCCAAATGCAACGTGTGGCAATTGCTCGGGCAATTGTGACTGATCCGCAAATTTTACTAGCCGATGAACCCACTGGCGCCCTCGATAGTCATACTAGCGAGGAAGTGATGCAGATCCTCGCTGAAATTAGCCACGAAAAATTGGTGATCATGGTCACGCATAATGAAGCCCTCGCTAAAGCCTACAGTGACCGCATTATTCAATTAAAAGATGGCGAGATCATTGCGGATTCTGCTCCCTATCAAGCAGAGGAAGAAGCCGGTGCGAAGTACCAGCCGGCAAAAACTAAGATGAGTTTTTTAGCCGCTTTATCCTCCAGTTTTAAAAATCTCAGCACCAAAAAAGCGCGTACGATACTTATTGCCATTGCTGGAAGCATTGGTTTTATCTCTATTGGGTTAGTGTTGGCGCTATCAACCGGTTTAAGCGACTATATTAACAGCATGCAGGAGACGACGCTCGCCACACTGCCTATTTCAATCAGTCAAGAGCAGGTAGATATTACTGGTCAAAGTCCTATGATGATGTCCTCAGATGTCAAAGATCCCGGTAAAGTGATCCCACGCGACCTGCCTGGGCAAAAAACGCATCATAATGATTTTGAAACAGCACCAATGGACGGAACGCCTAACTTCTTGACTTACCTCAGCGATCAATTGAAACAAACCAATGCTATTGCGCAATATCAAACGGGGTATCAGGTCAAAGCGCTTACCAAGGATGAAGAGGGCAACGTCATTGCTATGCTTCCAAATCATGGGAATATCTCCAACATGAGCGGTTTCCTGTCAGGGCAATCATTGTTTTCGGTATTACCAGACAATGCCACACAAGTCATGAAGCAGTATGATGTCGTGGCACATGAAGGCGAAACTTTTACCTATCCAGCAACGGCTAATCAGGCAGTCATTGTATTGAATGCCGATTACTCACTGAGTCAAGAAACCCTGAGCGCCTTGGGATATGGAGAAGGCAGCAGTGTGGATTATCAACAACTGATTGGTAAAACGTTCCGCGTGTTGACGAATGATCAATCCTTCAAAGAAGTGAATGGACAATTTGTTGGGGAGAGCATTGATGCCAATCGCTATGATAACGGCCAAGAGGTGACCATCACAGCCATCTTGCGACCTAAAGAAGAAATGACGCAGATGATCGCCACACCAATTGCTTACACTACCGCGCTGAATGAGCAATTGATGGAAAAAGAAGAGCAATCTGCTATCGTAAAGAAACAGCGTGATGTGGGGAAGCAAGACAATGTCTTAATGCCAGGTGCTAACGCATTAAATGACACGACTTACCAACAACTCATGCAAGGCCTAGGCGGCACAAAGACACCAACAACGATTTTGATTTATCCTGCGACATTTGCTGAAAGAGAAGAGATCGGCCAACATATTGAGCAATATAACACCAAGATCGAGGATGAATTCGGTAAAGACAGCGATGAATCACAACAAAAACTGATTCATTTCATGGATGTATCGAAATTATTAACGACCTCCATGTCTACGCTTATCAGCGCGTTAACGGTGATTCTGACAGGGTTTTCATCCATCGCGTTGATTGTATCTTCCATCATGATCGGTATTATCATGTACGTCTCCGTGGTTGAACGCACCAAGGAGATTGGAATCATGCGAGCAATTGGCGCCCGTGCCAAAGATATTTCGCGTATTTTCAATGCGGAATCCTTTATCATTGGTTTAGCAGCCGGTGTGATTGGCGTGGGGGTTGCGAGTGGTTTGACACTGCCAATCAACCACTTTTTCGCCAATCAATTTGGTGCAGGGGCTTTCCATATGTATCTTAAACCAGAATATGCCTTAATTTTGGTGGGATTGAGTCTGATCCTTACCATTTTAGCGGGTGCGATTCCTGCGCGTATTGCGAGTCGCCGTGTCCCCGTGGAAGCTTTGCGTGATGAATAATAGATGAGTGATAAATAAAGGAGAGAAGATAATGGCTTTTAATTTTGGGAATTTGATTCAAGGCATTGCTGGCAACTACAGCGAGCAGAACAATGATGATTTACAGCAGGAGTATGGTCATATTCTGATCAATGAAGAGGAAATAAAAATTGGGTTTAGTTTAATTCGTGATAGTCTGCTTTTCACCAACTTGCGGATGATTTTTATCGATAAGCAGGGGACTACTGGAAAGAAAACAGCTTTTCAAACGATCTTCTTATCTCAGATTGTGAATGTAGAGCTAGAAACGGCTGGCTTTGGATTGGATGATAGTGAATTGAAAATTGTAGTGTTAGAGAACATTTACCGCCATCCTCACACAGAACAGTTAAAAACTTACACCTTTGAATTTCCCAAAAACATTGATATTTTTCCACTGTATCGCTTCTTGATGCAGCTGGCCTACAATAATCGAGAGCAAATTAATCGATAACACTCAACCAGCCTCCACAGCCAATAATAATAAGGATAAGTGCTTCTATAACTAAATAGCAAAAATGGGTAAAAGTGAGGGGATATCCATGCAATATCTCAGTAAAACATATGCCTTAAATCTTTCAAATCAATTGGACACATTGGGAGATTGGCATCAGTCAGCATTGGATTGGTCTAATAAAAATATTGATCGCCATCTGATTGATTCAGAGAAAACTTTTTACAGAGACTATGGTATTGAAAGAAATCATTCTCTCCCAAGACCACATTCAAACACTAAAATAAATGTTGCCAATCACATACGGGCACTGTTAGACATGCTGGTTGACCAAGAATTTAACAAAGCAAAAGGAATGCGCGATTCCTTCATTGGAAATGAAAAATATACGCGTACCTTTCTCGAGAAAGTTTATGAATTGAAATCTGTTCCTCACTGGCAACAAGTCGATCATTTTATGTTACAAGAATATCACATGACGTGGTTAGCTTTTAAAAAAATAAAAGGGGAAGCTTTCGTTCTAAATTCCATCGTTCCAGAGAAAGAATGGCAACTTGCGCACTTGGGTGTTATAAAAGAGCTGATTCAATGGCTTAGTCAAGCTACAAATCAATGGATACTCAAAGGAGCAGTGGCATTATACTATGGTTATCATCTTGACAGAATCCCAGAAGATCTAAGCATAGATGTTTGCTCTTCTCAAAACGACCTCTCTCTGTTGAAGAATTTTTGTTTCGAAAAAGGTTATGATCTTTCGATAAAAGAATCAGCTACAACACAGCAGGTATTAATTGATTACCATTCACAAACCGACCCGAAGCGATGTTTGCAAGTGCAAGTCAGTTATTATTTAAGAGATCTCATTGAAGCTGACCAACTGACACAGATAAACGGTATAAAAATGTACACAATCTCGGAGCTATTTATAATGATGTTATACGATTATTTAAATTATTCTCGGATTAACGATTTATACGATATTCAATTTATGTTTCATCATTATTCCTCAGAATTATCGAAACGGGATATTAGGAATTTACGCTACGTTTTATCTGAAAAAGGCATTGATGAGTTAGATACTTTAATCCTCGAACAACAAGATGCTTTAATTGATCCTGATACTTTAGTTGCCAATTTTTTAGAGATGTATGATCAGTTGGGGATGAATACTAATGGTTATACACTAGAAGGCACTTATAAAGACCGACTAGAAAAAAATATAAAGCAACAAGAAGAAAATTTGCTAGATAGTGATTGGTCGTTAGATGATGATTTAGGTTTATAAAGAGGTGAGTGGAATTGAAAGAACTAATTCAAAATTTACTCCTAAGTTTACAACGTGAAGATAAACAAGCAACAAAAGTAGCTATTGATCAATTAAAAAATGCAGGTCTTCCCAATGAAGGTATTTTTGAATGGGTCTATCAAACACATTTAAAAAAAGAATGGGTCACGATCAATCAAATGATGACGGATTTGTTTTTATCTGACTGGCAACGTTTTGTAGAAGATAAAGAAGAACTCTTGATTAAGTCCTTGCCTCTTTATGTTGAGAAAGATATTAGAGAGTTAATCGCTATTCGTAAAGGAGAAAGTGATGAGCCTATTGATTGTGTGTGGGATGAAGTCTATGGATCACTCAATTCTGCACAATGGGATAAGGAAATGAGTGTGGAATTAGCCGATTACTTTAGACGCAATTATTTGGGATTGGAATGTTAGAGAGGAATAAAATGTTAGATCTTGTACATTATCCTAAATTGCCTAATCGAATCTATGGGGGAAGAAATGGAACAAAGATAGGTGTTGAAATTAATCATGAAGCATATATGGTTAAATTTCCTGCATCTACTCGCCTCAATGGTCAAATGAGTGATGCAAATAATAGTGTGAGCGAATTTTTAGGCTGTCATATTTTTTCTTTGTTAGGCTTTAACAGTCAAGATACCTTTTTAGCCACGTATGATGATCAATTAGTTGTAGCCTGCAAAGATTTTGAACAAAATGGCTATGTGTTTAAAGAATTCGCCTTTCTAAAAAATTCCATGGTTGGGCTTTCTCAAGAAGGTTACGGAACGGAATTATCGGAAGTATTGTTAACTATCGATGAGCAACAACTAATAGATGCTGCTCAATTACACTCATTTTTTTGGCAGATGTTTGTTGTCGATGCCTACATTGGGAATTTCGATCGGCACAACGGCAATTGGGGATTCTTAACGAACTATACAACGAATGACACGAAATTAGCTCCTATCTTTGATTGTGGTTCTTGTTTATTCCCGCAAACAGATGAGCAGTCTATGAAAAAATATTTAGAGGATCAAGAAGAAAGAGATAAACGAATTTATAAATATCCAACCTCAGCATTAAAATTGAATGGGGTTAAAATTAATTACCCTGAATATCTCACAACAACAACTAATAAAGATTGCCTACAAGCAATCATTGCGATCCATGATCGGATTGACGAGCGTAAAATCAATCAGCTTATTGATGAATGTGAACCGCTTTCAGATACTAATAAAGAATTTTTAAAAGTAATGTTACATGATCGAAAGGTAAGAATCATTGATCACGCTTATGATATTCAAGTAAGAAAAGCCCCTTATTTAATTATGAACTCCAAAAAAGAAGAGAATGATGTTGAGTTATAGAAAAGAGTGACCAACTATGTATGATAGAAAAATTTTGGATGCTGATTGAATTGAATTATTAGGGTTGCTAGAAGATGCTATTTTGTTAATTATGGATCTTCACGATTAGAATCACTGAGGAGTAGCATTATGGCATTGATGTTTATCGATGTTGCAATGCTATTTTTATTTGAGAGAGGTTATTGAGACTACGAGACAAAAAACTAAAGAACTAGAATTTCAAATGGAGAAGATAAATCTGGAGATATAACGGATGACTATCTCGGCTATTAACAATTTATGTTATTTGCTAAATAAGAGCGATTGCAATGAGCCGAGATAGGAGCTCATAACTCGCTGATATTTTGGTTTACATAATACATATTATTGAAATCAATATTCCGGATTTTTATCTTAATAACCAGTCATTTTCCTGTACTTTAATAAAGCGCCCTCTTAGCCAGAGCATCAATAACAAGTCGTAATTGACGCCATACCTCGCACTCGTGTTATGATAAATCTGCTATTCTATTGGGAGGTATGTTATGACACAATTCAATTTAATGCTAAATTTACAGCTGACGCTGTTAACTTTCATCTTGACCGGAATGTTGAGCTATTGGTTAGGTATCATTACATCTAAAAATATTGATGGTTTTCGGCAATTACTGATCAAACTTTTACTACCAATCATGGTCTTTAATTCATTTAAATCTGTAACCATGGACACTATTAATCTCAGTATGCAAGCCTTAATTCTAACTCAGTAAATAATGCTCTGGCAGCCTATCCTTTTTGGCAAATATTTATATTTGCTATCTTAATTCTCTAGTGATTACCTTTTTATAAAAGCCCAACGATACTATTCGTATTGCCGGGAAAGCAATTTTATTTGCTTATTTATCTCTTAAATCAGTGATCAAGCGTTACTGATCAAAGTGAGTTAGGGGTTCCTGGCTCCTGATCTCTTGCTGACCATGCGATTAGCAAATTAATTTCTTTGCACTGCTTATTCTAGTAACGAAATGAAACTACGGCATCGCTTAAATTCTAGTTTACTTAATTTATCAAAAAGAGGACAGCTCGCACGACCTGCCCTCTTTTTTCATATATATTTATGGATAGATATAATGATATTCGTTGAAAATTAGCCTTCAAAAGCAGTGGTCATTGGTGGCACGACTTGTTTCTTACGGGAGACGACGCCCTTTAATGGCAATTGGTTGTCGGTAACACTGACACCAAAGGCATTTTCAACTTTTGGTACCATTTGCTCTGCCCCAACGAACAACCCTTCTGAGTCATTAGTCAAGATGTTTGTCACAATGAGTAAGAAACCATCATACCCATTTGCTTTAGAGAGGGATTCCATTGTTTGAAGCATTGCCGCTTTACGTTTGAGGACGTCATCCACATCCACAACATTGACTTGGCCGATACGGACGTTGTATTCGCCCATAGAGAAGGATTTTGCATCCCCTTCAGCAATTTCTTCTTCGCTCTTGTCATCAACGTTAGCGCCTGCTTTAAGCATAGCAGTCCCATACTCATGGTCGTCAATGCCCGCGCGTTCCTTCAAATCAGCAGCGATTTGTTTATCTTGATCCGTGAACGTTGGCGAAGAATAAAGCAAGGAGTCAGAGATTAAACCTGAGAGCATTAAGCCAGCGATATTCGCTGGGACATCAACCCCGTATTCCTTGTATAACAAGTAGATAACGCTTTGGCAACTACCTAAAGGCTTAATAGTAATGCTAGTTGGTTCAGCCGTTTCAAAATTTCCCACGCGGTGGTGGTCCACAACGGATTGAATCTTCAAGTCCTTGATATCACTAATCGATTGTTGAAATTCATTGTGGTCCACTAACGCCACCGTATCGGTTTCATCACCAGCTTTTTCGATCACACGTGGTGCTTCATAACCAAATTGATTTAATGCATAGGCGGTTTCTTTGTTAATTTCGCCTAAGGCTACTGGTTCAGCCTCATAACCTAATTCATTCAATAAATAGCTGTAAGTAATCGCACAAGTAATCGCGTCGGTATCAGGGCTTTGATGCCCAAAAACTAAAATTTTACTCATTTCGTTTCCCCTTTCATCGTTTAAGATCCATGCCATAAAGCACCTAAATTATAGCATAAATTATGCCTACCGTGCAGTGAAGTTCGTCCCCTCTTCTCCCCTGGGCTGTAGGGGAGGCACACCAGTCATTGTTCACTCTAAAGAATTAGAGATTAGCCAAGATCACTTAGTCATCCCATTAGCTTTTTGCTTAAAACGCCCTCACTAAAATAGCAAGAGCGTTGGTTTTTACGTTAATCTTTCGTTTCAGTTGGCGGTAAGAAGAGTGGTGTTACCGCAATAACTTCGCCGAATGTTTGCTCATCTAATAGCGATGAGCCATTGCTGTAGCGCTCTGAAAGTGGGACTTGCCGGGTTTCGATAGTGGCTAATTCTCCATTAGAGCCGTAAATTTCATATTGTTGATCTAGTGACTCCACGGCATAAAGAGCGCTCACTCGATGTGGATGTGCCTTCAATTCTTTCAGTACCATCAAGCCGCGTTTCGCCCGACCAAGTGGAGAAACTTCTTCCCATTTCATACGCTTCAGGTTGCCACGCTGGGTAATGAGTAACCACTGATCGTTATCATTTGGCACTTCATTATAGATCAAGCCGCGCACATGATCTTCTGGTTTCAAATTGACCGATTTTACCCCTTTAGCCTTAGCGCCAACCATGTTGACCTCTTCCAGGGCATAACGGGAAGCAAACCCCATTTCCGTGACTAAGAGGACTTCTGCTTGTTTGGGATCCGCTGCCTCACTCACCAATTCAATGCCCACCACGCTGTCACGCGGATCTTTGGAATTCAGTCGCATTGCTTGTGCCGTCTTCTTCTTGTGACCGCGGAATGGACCAAATTCGCTCATTGCTGTTTGTTTGATCTGTCCATCACGAGTCGCTAAAACTAGCGCTGTTTGGCTATCCTTTTGGTAAGGATAAACAGCAATCACTTGTTCATCATCACCGAGTGGAATCCGTTGCGAAAGATGTTCGCCAATATCTTTCCATTTCAGTTCTTGAAGTTCATATACCGGCTGATAAATATAATTTCCTTTGTTAGTGAATAATACGAGATTATCTAGCGTTGAGTGCTCCTTAAGATAGAGCACATGGTCGCCCTCCCGCAGTCCAAGATCACTGTATTTCGATGATTGGTAACTGCGCAGACTGACGCGCTTCGTATAACCTCCGTACGTGACAACGGTCATGACCTGTTCTTCAGGAATGAGAAATTCTTTCTTGATTGTAATTTCCTCAATTTCCGCTTCCAAGGAAGTTCGGCGAGGGGTTGCGTATTTCTTCTTGATCGCACGTAATTCTTGTTTCATCTCGCGTTTCAAGATGGCAGGTTCCGCAAGAATTTCTTCATAGTGAGCGATGTCTGCCACCAATTTGTCCTTTTCAGCTTGGAGTGCTGTAATATCCGTATTCGTCAACCGATACAATTGCAGTGACACAATGGCTTCTGCTTGGACTTCTGAGAAGGAAAAAGTGGCCATTAACCGCTCTTTGGCTTCCGCTTTATTCTTGCTTTGGCGGATCAAACGAATGACTTCGTCTAATTTGGAGATCGCAGCAATCAGCCCTTCCACAATATGGAGGCGCTGGTTGGCCTTATTGAGATCAAATTGCGTACGACGCCGAATGATGGTTTCACGATGGGAGACGAAGGCCGATAAGATAGGCAAAATCCCTACTTTTTCAGGGCGCTGCTGATTGATCGCTACCATATTGAAATTGTAATTCATCTGCAGGTGCGTGTTCTTATAGAAATACTGCAAAATTTGATCTTTATCAGCGTCTTTCTTCAATTCAATCACAATGCGCAACCCGGAACGATCCGTTTCGTCGCGAACTTCGATAATCCCCTCAATAGATCGGTTCAAACGCAATTGATCCATACGGCGCACCAATTCTGCCTTATTTACTTCAAAGGGAATTTCTGTTATGACAATCTGCTGGCGACCACTGCGAAGCGTTTCAACAGTAGAACGAGCACGCACAACGATACGCCCACCCCCCGTACGATACGCTTTCTCCAATTCTTTCTTTCCTTGAATGATCCCACCCGTCGGAAAATCAGGGCCAGGAAGGTAATTCATGATGGTCTTAACTTTAGCGGTGGGATGATCAATGAAATAAATCACAGCATCGATCACTTCGCCCAAGTTGTGCGTAGGAATCTCCGTCGCATAACCGGCTGAAATGCCCTGCGCTCCATTGACAAGCAAGTTAGGAAAAGCAGCCGGTAAAACAGTGGGTTCTTCCTCGGTATCATCGAAGTTCAGCAGCGTATCCACCGTGTCTTTATCGAGATCCTGCAAAAGTTCGCCAGCAATCGGGCTGAGTCGAGCTTCGGTATAACGCATCGCAGCTGCAGGGTCCCCGTCAAGTGACCCATTATTTCCATGCATATCGATCAATGGCGAGCGATTCTTCCAATCCTGGCTCATCCGAACCATCGCTTCATATACGGAACTATCTCCATGTGGATGGTAATTACCAATGACGTTCCCCACTGTTTTCGCTGATTTCCGAAAAGGATGATCTGCCGTATTGTGGTCTTGATACATAGCATACAGAATACGCCGTTGAACGGGTTTCAATCCATCGCGAATATCAGGCAGCGCGCGATCTTGAATGATATATTTAGAGTAACGACCAAAACGATCCCCCATCACATCTTCGAGATTAAGTTCTTGAATGTCGATCATTATTCATCATCCTCCTCTTCAAATAGCGCACTCTGTTCATAATTCATCGCTTTATCCGGCGTCGCTTCTGAAACCTTTTGTTGTCCTTTCCCCAATTCACTGACCGATGTGTCATCATAACTATCCGTCGTCGCATTTTCTAGCAATTTATCCTCTTCATCCATAGTGAATTGCACATTATCTTCAATCCAGTGACGGCGTGGTTCGACTTTTGAACCCATCAATACCGACACGCGTTTTTCCGCTAAAGCTTCGTCTTCAACAGTCACCCGAATAAGCGTACGGGTTTCTGGATCCATAGTGGTTTCCCACAATTGATCCGCATTCATTTCCCCAAGCCCCTTGTAGCGCTGGAGGGTGTAGCCTTTGCCCATTTCCTTGGTAACAGTTTGTAATTCTTCATCTGTCCAGGCATAGCGTACTTTCTCGTTTTTTCCTCGCCCCTTCGACACTTTATAGAGCGGTGGCATCGCAATATACACCTTTCCCGCTTCAATAAGTGGCTTCATATAACGATAGAAAAAAGTTAATAAAAGAACCTGGATATGTGCACCATCCGTATCCGCATCGGTCATGATGATAACTTTATCGTAATTGGCATCGTCAACTTCGAATTCGGCGCCCACTCCCGCATTAATGGTGTAGATAATAGTGTTCAGCTCTTCATTTTTTAAAATATCATCCATGCTGGCTTTTTCGGTATTTAGCACCTTCCCGCGCAGTGGCAGAATAGCTTGGAAGCGGCGATCCCGTCCTTGTTTAGCTGATCCCCCAGCGGAGTCTCCTTCAACTAGAAACAGCTCATTTTTCTTTGCATTTTTTCCTTGAGCTGGCGTTAATTTTCCAGAAAGGATGGTTTCACTCTTTTTGCTTTTCTTACCGAGACGCGACTCTTCGCGAGCCTTGCGAGCGGCATCACGCGCTTGGCGAGCTTTGAGCGACTTGCGTACCAAGTTCTGTGCGGTCTCCCCATTCTCCAGGAAGAAAATAGCCAGTTGATCATTGACTAAGTTTTCAACTGCCAACCGTGCCTGAGGGGTTCCAAGTTTTCCTTTGACTTGCCCTTCAAACTGTAGAATTTCTTCGGGTACACGGATGGAGAGGATCGCCGTGAACCCTTCTCGCACATCGCTACCTTCCAAATTTTTCTCTTTTGGCTTCAACAAGTTGACCTTACGTGCATACTCGTTGAATGCTTTGGTCATTCCAGTTTTCAATCCTGTTTCATGTGTGCCCCCATCTGGCGTCCGCACGTTATTGACAAAGGAAAGAATCGTCTCTGAAAAGCCATCGTTATATTGGAATGCCAGCTCAATTTCAATCCCGTTATTGGCATCGGTTCCTTCAAATAAAACCGGCTGATGCAGGGTGTCTTTATCTTCGTTCAGATAATTAACAAATGACACAATGCCATCTTCAAATTGGAAAGTTTCCGTTACTGGTTCTTCCGGACGCTTATCGGTAAAAGTAATCTTCAGCCCCTTAATCAAAAAGGCTTCTTCTCGCAAATGCTCGCTCAACGTATTCGCATTGAAACGTGCGTCTTTGAATACTTTAGGATCGGGAATGAAACGAATGGTTGTTCCAGTTGTTTTTTTGGCTATCTTTTTGGTGGTTGGGCGATGAGGATGACCGCCATCGCTGAAACGTTGGTGGTATTCTTTGCCATCACGGTCTACCCAAACTTCAAGTTCTTTAGAGAGGGCATTCACGACGCTGGAACCTACTCCATGTAGACCTCCAGACGTCTTATAGGCATTTTCGCTGAATTTCCCACCAGCATGAAGCACTGTTAGAATCACTTCGACAGTAGGACGTCCCGTTGCATGTTTTCCAATCGGCATGCCTCGCCCATTATCACGCACGGTACAGCTCCCATCGCGATCAATCTCTACATTAATTTCATCGCAAAAGCCTGCCAATGCCTCGTCAATGGCATTATCCACAATTTCATAAACCATATGATGCAACCCTCTGACATCGGTGGATCCGATATACATCCCCGGACGCTTCTTGACTGCGTCCAATCCTTCCAAGATTTGGATCGAGGATTCATCATAAGTTGGTGTCGATTTTTTTTGCGCCATATATGCGTTCTACTCCTTCATTAAAACATCTCTTTAATCTTACAGTACTTTCTCTTTTTTTCAAAATCCAGCCAATACTTTTTCTCCAAAGAGCATCCCCGCCGTATAAGCTGTTCGCCCCTCCTGCCTGTTTAGTGTTTATCGCTACCCATGGACGCACACAATGAGCCTATCCTAAATTTTTCGACTTGTCCTATTTATTTTAAAAACATATTGGACTTTTCAAAAAAAAAAAAACGGAGGTTGATTTGCCATTTGTTAGTCGTTAAAATAAATGTAAAGCTCCATTAGTAGCGCTTATCCTCCTCATCTGGTGGAAGAGCGCTACTTTTGTTTTTACTCTCTTTATGGCCCACCTATTGTCACGTTCCCTAAACTCATGCTATTCTCTAAGTAATACCGTACTATTGTGAAGTCTGTAAGCCTGTCCTAGTTGACTTCACCTAACAGAAAGGATGACACTCGTGTTTAATGTACTCTTCAGTGTACTCGCCTACTTACTAGGATCTATTCCTTTTGGCGTATTGATTGGCAAGGGATTGTATCATAAAGATATCCGTTCATTTGGTTCAGGGAATATCGGAACGACTAATGCTTTTCGAGCATTTGGGCCAAGAGGCGGTCTATTAGTTTTCCTGTTCGACATGTTAAAAGGATTCCTGCCAGTGATGATTGCGCATCTAGTTCCGCAATTGACTTGGGATGCGATGATTTATGGGATTTTTGCGATCTTAGGTCATTCTTTTTCCCTCTATCTGCGTTTCAAAGGTGGTAAGGCAGTGGCAACCAGCTTTGGTGCTGCTCTCGCTTATTCCCCCATTTTTGCTTTGTTGTCAATCGCGGTGTTCTTCATCGTCCTCTGGGTAAGTCGGATGGTCTCATTATCGAGCATACTGGCTTTAATCGCCTCATCGATCTTAGTAACTTTTTTTATGCCCGATGTTTCTTGGCTATTTCGCGGACTCGTTTATGGAATTACGCTATTGATTATTGTCCGCCATATTCAAAATATCAAGCGCATCTTAAATGGTACAGAGAGTAAAATCCAACATTTTAGTAGTAAAAAGAAACGCTAACATAACCGTTTACTAAGCTGAAAATAACTGTATAAAGGTTTAACGCCAGCTCAATTGCGACAATGATTAGTGTTATGGTAGGCTGATGACTGAACGATCCCATTAACCGTGCATTAGTCATCAAAGCCATTGAAGAGCCCACAATTACTGTACAATTGTGGGGATTTTAGTACTAGTAGTACAGAAGTAGCCTTTTAATTTTTAACCATCAAAAAAGCTGAACGATCGCCCGTTCAGCTTTTTTATTGCGCCTATCAAAGACTATTTTGCTCTGATTTAGAGGGAATTTTGTAATTGACGTTGAATTTCTTCGAGGTTGTCGTCATTATGAGCGTCAATAAACGTTCCTTTCATCCCTAAAGAGTGAGAGGACAAGACACCAGCGGATTCCATTTTACGTAAAGCATTCACGATGACGGAACGTGTGATGTCTTCATCGGCAGCAATTTTAGAAGCCGTAATGCGGAAGCGGGCACCATCGGAATGGCGGAAGATCGCACGCAGAGCTTGTACTTCAGAGAAGCTGAGCGATTGAACAGCAGAAGAAACAATCAATCGTTTTTGGCGTTTCTTCTCTTCAATACGCATGTTGAGGAAGCCTAATTCCAAAGCCAATACCATCGCTACGTATTCCCCTAAAATGAGGTTTTCAACATCAAATTCATTTCTTGGACGCGCTAAGATGAGGTAACCTACTTTTTCAGAACCACCGAAGATCGGAATGATGGTGGTGAGCGCATCAACGAACATTTCGCGGTTTTCGGTTGCCACCATAGAACGATCATCATCACTAGAGATGTTCTCTACGGTGTCTTGGATATTTTGGAGACGTTCCATGTAGAGCGGATCGATCTTCTTAGAACTGATCATCGCTTTGGTGCGCTGACTGTTCATGTTTTCATTTTCACCATAGTAACCGAGAACCCGACCGTCTACAGAAAGTAGGTAGGTGTTAGACGCTAGCACGATCCCTAAGTATTGCACTAATTCCTGGAAAGGGAAATCTTCATTCATATCAATACTACTGATTTTAGTTTGACGAATTTTGTTGTTAACTTGGCGAATTTTTTCTAACACTTGCATATTTTCCATTTTTATACTCCATCTCATCATATCAATCTAAAGGGACACAACACTTATTCATTTCTTCTTATTGAAGTTTACTGTGGATCAACACTTGATCGCTTGGCTCGTGGGAAATACTGCTGGTAATTCCTACGCAAGGTTTCTTTCGATAGATGCGTGTAAATCTGAGTTGTCGACAAGCTGCTATGTCCAAGCAATTCCTGAACTGTTCGAATATCAGCACCATGGTTAAGCAGATGCGTGGCAAAACTATGCCGTAATTTGTGCGGATGAATCGCCAAATTAGAGGCACTCTTCTTCACTAATTGGTTTAGAATGTACCCCACGCCCTGACTCGTCAGCGCTTGGCCTCGATAATTGACAAACACATGGCTTTCCTCCTTGTCAGTGACGAGGGATGGGCGGCCATTTTCAAAGTAATCGCGTAACGCCTCAGCGCAGTATGCTCCAAACGGGACATAGCGATCCTTACCCCCCTTACCATGCAGTAAAACAATATGTGTAGTCATATCGAGCTGATCTCTGGTCAACTGGGTGCACTCACTGACACGTGCACCGGTTGCATAGAGAAATTCCAACAATGCACGGTCACGCAATTCTAACGGCTTGCGCCCTGTTGTCGCATCAAACAGTGGTTTTAACTCATCTTCATAGAAAAAGTCAGGCAATTTTAAGCCCGGCTTGGCGGATTGGACATAGAGAAAGGGATTCTCCTCCAATAGTCCTTGATCAACGAAATACTGATAAGCCGATCGCAAGCTACTTAAATGACGACTCACACTGTGGCGCGCCATGTGCTTACGGTGTAATTCGGCCAGATAAATCCGAATATCGCGATAACTCACCTCTGCAAAGCCTTCGATCCCTGCCTCGTTCATAAATTGAATGAACTGATCGAGATCACTAAGGTAGGCGGTGACGGTATCCGAGCTGTAGTGTTTTTCGTTAACAAGATACTGTTGAAAAGCTGTTCTCAGAGAAAACGTTTCCATCGTTTGACCCTCCAGCTATATAATCTACCACAAACAGTTGTGACAGACAACAATAATCTGAATCTTTCAAAACAAAATAAAAAGTTCTTAATTTCTACTTTACCTGTTTTTTAAGAAAAGCAAAAGGAACTGACTATCAATCGCTCAGTTCCTTAGTTAGTTTTAATTCATTTGTCAGTTAATTGCAAGCCTTTTTTATGAGAAATTCTTATCATTTTCCTGCTTTTGCTGATTTTTACACTTTCTTAAAAATGATGACGGGATTTCGTAAGATGGCGAACTGATTGACAACTTCTCATTGAAATGTTGTTTTAGTCACTCACCCACGATCCCTGTAGCTCACTATTAATCGGTTTGATCGCCACGCTGGACGTCTTCTTCATAATCACCTGTTGGGCAAACGACTTGTTTACTCCCACGTTTTTTCTTTTCAACCAAGTACGTTCCACAGCGCGGGCAGTCGCGGCCGATCGGTTTATCCCAACTCGCAAAGTCACACTCTGGGTAACGACTACAGCCGTAGAAGAGACGATTTTTCTTCGACTTGCGTTCAACGACTTCCCCTTGCCCACATTTCGGACACGTCACGCCGATTTCTTTGACGAAAGGCTTAGTGTTGGTACATTCTGGGAAGTTGCTGCAAGCATAGAATTTCCCGTAACGGCCAATCTTAATCACCATGGGATGCCCACAGACATCACAGTTAAAGCCAGCCGGTTCATCCTTGATTTCAACGGCTTCCATATTCTCTTCGGCACGGTGCACGTCATTGGCGAACGGCTTATAGTAATCATCCACCACGCTGCGCCAAGCAGTATCCCCTTCTTCCACCGCATCGAGTTTGTTCTCTAAGTCCGCAGTAAATTCGGGGTTCACAATATCTGGAAAGAATTTCGTGATCAACTCATTGACGATTTCCCCTAATTCCGTTGGTTCGAAGCGACGAGCTTCCAATTTTACATAATAGCGCTTGAGGAGGGTTTCTAGCGTTGGAGAATAAGTCGATGGACGACCGACACCCATTTCTTCCAATGTTTTAATCAAACTCGCTTCCGTATAACGAGCGGGCGGGTTAGTGAAGTGTTGTTCTGGCTTGAGCGAGACACTCTTCACCGTCTCGCCCACTTCCATCTCTGGTAAGAGGTTGTCCTTTTCGTCTTGATTTGATTTGTAGACTTTGAGATACCCTTCAAATTTAATTTTGGAACCATTTGCCCGGAAAGTGACACCATTTTGTTCAAGATCTAAAGCGACAGTGTCATAGACGGCTGGTGCCATTTCACTCGCAATGAAGCGCGCCCAGATTAAGCTGTAGAGCTTGTATTGATCTTTGGTGAGATAATCTTTCACACTATCTGGCGTTCTTGTCGCTTCAGTGGGACGGATGGCTTCGTGGGCGTCCTGTGCCCCTTGTCCGCCACCAGCACTTGTTCCTTTACCAATGTAATTTTCTCCATAAGTGTCCGCAATAAAGCGATTGGCTTCCTGTTTCGCGCTGTCGGCAATCCGCGTAGAGTCCGTACGCATGTAGGTGATCAAACCAGTAGCGGCACCACGACCAATTTTAATCCCTTCATATAATTGCTGCGCTACCATCATCGTTTTACGGGTTCTGAAGCGCAAACGTTTAGAGGCTTCCTGTTGTAGGGAAGAAGTCGTAAATGGTTTTTGCGGATTGCGCCGGCGTTCTTTCTTATTGACGGCTGTCACTGCATACTCATCGCTTGTTAAACGCGCCAATAAGGCTTTCGTATCTGCTTCACTCTTCAATTGAAGTTTATCGCCGTTGAGTTTAGCCGCTTGAGCGACAAACTTTTGACGTCCCTTCTTGAAGGTGCCTTCAACCGTCCAATATTCTTCAGGCTGGAAGTTGCGAATTTCGTCTTCGCGATCGATGATCATTTTTAGTGCCACCGATTGCACCCGTCCTGCCGATAACCCACGTTTAACCTTTTGCCAGAGAATCGGTGAAAGGTTATATCCCACTAAACGGTCCAGCACGCGGCGCGCTTGCTGGGCATCTACGAGGTTTTGATTGATGCTTTTTGGATGCTTCACCGCTTCCTTCACGGCATCTTTGGTGATTTCATTATAGGTGACCCGGACGTTACTCTTCGGATCTAAATCGAGAATATGCGCTAAATGCCACGCAATCGCTTCTCCTTCCCGGTCCGGGTCGGAGGCGAGGTACACATGATCCGCTTTCTTTGCTTCTTTTTTTATTTCTTTAATGGTCGGTCCTTTGCCACGAATCGTGATATAATCAGGTTCATATTCATGGTCGACATCCACACCCATGCGACTTTTGGGAAGGTCACGTAGATGCCCTTTGGAGGCCATCACTTTGTATGAGCGACCGAGATACTTGCCAATCGTTTTGGCTTTGGTTGGAGATTCTACGATCACAAGATTCTTTGCCAAAATGGTTTGCCCCTTTCTTCTTCGTTACGCTTGTCAGCGATTTAAACGAATCTAATATTAGGCAATTCCTTTAGCGTTGTCAACTCACAAACATTTTTCTTCATTATATATCACGAAATTTGCTTATTTTTAACCTTCCATTGAGAGTAGCTGACACCTATTATTTTGGATGATTATACTAAACGCATCCGCTCTTCCCTACTAGCTCAGCTAGACTTTCATCTTTTTAAGAAATTCCCCCCAAAGGCGTTTTATATGCGTCGTGACTTTAAACGCTATGTTATAAATCGCTTTCCTGTTCATTTGCGTATTTTCTGTTCCAACAAGTAGGTGAGGTCCGTTAAAATATCCTCTGCGTCCATGACCAAGAGTGCTCCAGCCTGAATCAAGCGGTTGCCTCCGACAGAATAGGGATCATCCCATTGACCAGGAACAGCCATCACTTCACGATTGTATTGTAAGGCATAGTTAGCTGTGATCAAGCTTCCACTCTCTTGTTTAGCTGCCACTACTAGCGTTGCTAGGCTGAGTCCTGCGAGGATTTCATTGCGAAATGGGAATTGCCAACGCCTGACACCGGCATGTAATGGCAAAGCGCTCACAACGCATTGCTCCTGTGCCATGATAGTCTGAAGGCAATGGTTCTCTTTGGGATAGACATGCGCTAATCCCGTCCCAATCACGCCAATTGTGGGTAAATGATGACTGATGGCACATTCATGGCTCCAACGATCCACGCCTCGTGCCAAGCCACTCACAATGGTCAATTTCCCTGCTAATGGCGGAAAGAGATGGTTGAGTAGTCTTTTAGTATGATGTGGCGCATTTCTCGCCCCGACAACGGCTAAACACGATGACTGTAGCCACTCCACGTGCCCCTGAACAAATAATACAAGCGGTGGTTTGGAAATTTCTAAGAGCATTTGTGGGTAGGTGTCATCAAGAATCGTCACACAGGTAATCTCACGCTGGGCGTACTGTTCTAAATAATAGGCAGTGGGGTATTGATCTTCCCATGCTTGATAGGAAGCCAATGACTTACTTTCACTGATTGCCAGGCGTACAGCCTCTTCAACCGGCATTCCCGCTAACGTCCGCTCCAAGTAGCGTTTTCGCTCGCCATATGGCACACAGCCACTCTCTGTTAAGCCAATCAATCCTTGTCTAATTTCTGCTAGCGCCATAAAAAAACATCGCCTCCTTCACTGATAAATACGTGGGGAAGCGATGTTTTCTTTTCTATATTTTAAAAGCAGTTGTTTTTTTTTCGCAAACACACTCATTTGCATTTCGAGTAGATTTTTGATGTTTCAATGGCTCATCTACTTCCTACCGATGTGCGCGGTTTTGTGCTGCTTTCACTGGAGCGAAAGATAAGCGATGGATTGGCGTTGGACCATATTTTTCAAGCGCCAACAAATGTTCTTTGGTCCCATACCCCGCATTGCGCTCAAACCCATATTCCGGATACTTTTGGGCGTACTGAGTCATTAGATTATCCCGGTACTCTTTCGCATAAATGCTGGCCGCTGCTACGGAATATAAACGAGCATCACCATGGATCCAATTCTCCTGGGGCTGGTCAATCAATGGCAAATGCACCGCATCAGTTAACACATAGTCTGCTTTTGGATCAAGGGCTTGAATACTTTCGGTCATTGCTTGTTTCGTTGCTTCAAGGATATTAATTTGGTCGATTACCGTATTATCGACTACTGCTATCTTCACGCTGACGGCATAGTGATCGATCGCTCTGACTAATTCTTGACGTTTCTTATGCGAAAGTTGCTTAGAATCATCAAAATGAAAAGGTGGTAGATCTTCGGGCAGAATGACTGCACATGTCACTACTGGTCCCGCTAACGGCCCGCGTCCTACCTCGTCTACGCCACAAATGGCTTGATAGCCTTGCTGACGCAGTTGATCTTCATAAGCACGCAATGCCCGCACAGCTTCCTTCTCCGCTTTGATCTGTGCTTGCTGCTTTTGATACTGACGATAGAGCTGTTGCACGCCTTTGCGGGGATCGCTTGCTAGCCAGCTCAGCCATTCTTCTGAAAGAGTTGTTGGATTTTCATTGATTTTCGCGCGCAACATTGAAACGGTAGCATTCGCTAAGGGATGTTGCTCACTCACTATCCGATCCCTCCGTATTCGTCCATTCACTCACCGGATCAAAAGTAAACCGACCCAGTCGCCCGCGTTGAATATCCTGAATTAATTGTTCACTCGCCCGTTCATAATCCTCACCTAAACCAAGTTTTTTCGTTAGTAACATCAGTAGTTCAGGGAGTGGCCATGCCAGCTGTTCTTCATTCAGTTTAAAACGTGCCATTAAAACCTCCGGATAATGAGCGACCAATTGCTCTAATGCACTCAACATAATGTCATCATTATAGTAATGATCTGGTTTGATCGCTCCAGTCAAGGCGAGACGTTCGGCGAGACGTTGATCTTCAAATTTTGGCCATAAAATCCCTGGCGTATCAAGTAACTCAAAGTCCTGGTCAATACGCACCCATTGCTGTCCTTTCGTCACCCCCGGGCGGTTGCCAACTGAAGCGACTTTCTTCTTGGTCAGCTGATTAATAAAGGTCGATTTACCGACATTAGGAATCCCCAGCACCATTAAACGAATAGTTTTCTGTTTGACCCCTTTTGCCTGCCATTTTTCTACAATCGGTTGCGCCAAGGCTTGAACAGCCTCGCGCAGTCGCTTCATATCCCGTGGTTTTTTGCTATCAATTGCAATGGCGCGATCCCCCTCTTGTTGGAGCACTCTCACCCACTGTTCGGTTGCTTTTGGGTCAGCTAAGTCCGCTTTATTTAAAACAATTAGCCGTTGCTTTTGATGGATAATATTGCCGATCATTGGGTTTTGACTAGCCAATGGAACACGCGCATCTCGTAACTCGATCACAATATCTACAGCAGAGAGTTGCTTTTGCACCTCACGTTTTGCTTTTTCCATGTGTCCTGGATACCATTGAATGAATGCCATAGTTTTCCTTCTTTCTTACCTTCTTATGTTAGCGAGTGGTCGTTGTACTGAAAAATGCTGTTGATTCCTTGATTGGCTGAACAATTACTCACCCAACGCTTCCTCTAGAGGATAATGAGTGCTCTTTTCTATCAAACAAACGGTGCGTCAAAATAACGGTGTTATTCAGCCAGATTACCTCGCACAATCCTTCTCATTTTATTTCTATCATACTGACTAATCCTTCTACCGTCTAGTCAGGGGATAATCCATCGATAAGCTGCAAGTCTTCCTTATGCTTGCCCTTCCCTCTCATTGGGGAATAAACCTCTTTTCTCGTTATTGTCATCAGGCGGTAAGGCTTAATAGATTCAGATTCATCGTCTGCCCTTAGTTTTCTTTACCCAATGGCTCCCTATTGCGATGCTGGCCTGCGTTAATGGCAGCCAACATACGCATGTAGTTACTCACTCTCTTAGTGTCTTCACAAAATAAGACAATCCTTATATTATTCAAGGATTGCCTTATAAACCTTTCATTGTTTACACAGTAATGTGAAACTCTGCTGCTACTCATTAATAACTGGCACAGCTTCCACTTTTCCAATCTTATTCACCGGCCAAATACGATAGCTCACGGTGCCTTTCACATGTGATTGATCGATAAAACCAAACTCTTCGCTGTCCTTTGATACCGGGCGATTATCCCCCAGAACAAATAATTTGCCTGCTGGTACCTTTTCTTGTTGGGTAGAAGGTAACGTTTCCAAGCTGAAGTCTGGAGTGACTTTTTCATTTGGATTTTTTGATTTAAGGACATTCAGATAATCTTCTTCCACTGGTTCGCCATTGATATAAAGCTGATTATCTAAATAAGACACCGTATCCCCCGGAACACCAATCACGCGTTTTACATACTCATCGCCGGAGCCGTCCGGTGCATCAAAAATCACAATTTCCCCGCGATCATAGGTTTTATCGAGGTGATTCATCCAGACATGCTCACCGTTTGTTAATGTCGGTGCCATAGAAGACCCACTGATTTTAACTGGGGCCCCAATAAAGCTATAAATTGCCCACATGACCACCAGCGTGATCACCATTGGCAAAACAAAAGACAAGAAAAAATCGCCGATTCTTCTCACAAAAACGTCCTCCTCTTATTCGCTAACTACCGTTTTGACGGCTTGTTGTAGTTGGGTATCATTCGCCACAATCTTTTGTTTCAGTGCCGCCGTTAGTTCCGAAGCGGTCTGACTATTAACGACACCTGTAGCTTCAATCTGATGGTCATTTTGGAACTGCTCAACCGCTGCTTTAGTGGTTTGATCGAACGTTCCATTAACATTCGCATCATCCAGTACCTCTAAAGCCACCAAAATGCGCTGCAAGTTGGCGATGTCCTCACCCTTATCATTTAATTGGTAGGTTTTAGCGGTATCAATGACCAATAAAGAGGCATAATCCGGCAAGTCTACCGTTTTATCCGGCGTGATCCCTGACTTATTAATCCACGTTCCATTCGGTGTCAGCCAATGCGCCGTGGTAATCTTCAATTGCTGATCCTTATCTTGGTCATACGGAATGACGGTTTGAACGGTTCCTTTACCATAAGTTTGCGTTCCAATCACCTTTTTGTGTGCAGATTGCTGTAAGGCGCCTGACAAAATTTCTGAAGCACTTGCGCTCCCCTCATTAACCAAAACAGTGGTGGGTTCACTCACTTTAAAGGCCGCTTTCTCCGCTTGATAGGTCTGCTGATTTCCGTTCTTATCTACGACCTTGACGATTGTATCCCCTTCATTGAGGAACATGGTTGCCATATCGATCGCACTGGTCAATAGTCCACCAGGATTGCCGCGTAAATCTAATACAAACTTTTTAGCGCCTTGTTTACGCAAGGCGGTCACCGTTTCTTGAAATTCCTTAGCGGTATTTTCTGCAAAACTAGTAACCTGAATGATGCCCACTTCTTTTTGTTGGTCATCGAGTTTACCGTAAACCGTTTCAATCGGAATTTCTGCGCGAGTGAGGGTGAGCTCTTGCGTCTTATCGCCCCGTTTAATCGTCGCTTTCACCTGCGTTCCCGCCTTGCCGCGCAATAATTTCACTGCCTCTTCGGCACTCTTACCTTCTAAGGATTGATCTCCTGCTTTAAGGAGAATATCTCCAGACTGAATGCCTGCTTTTTCGGCGGGAGAGCCTTTGATCGGGCTGATGACCACAATTTGGTTATTCTGCATTTGAATTTGTGCACCGATACCTTCAAACTTGCCCTCTGTGGCACTGCGCAACTCTTCGTTGGCTTCATCAACAAAATAACTCGTATAGGGATCGCCAAGGGACTGTGCCATCCCATTGAGCGCACCGGACATGACCTCAGTATGCTTGACCTCACCAAAGAAATTCTCCTGCAGCAATTGATAGGTCTGTCCCAACTGACGAAAATCACTATTGGTCAATACCCCTTGTTCACTGCTGATTTGCCACGGTAAACGGCCAGTAATCGCTGCATTGGTCGCCGTGTAAGTTCCTCCAACCGCAACGATTAATAAGAGCGCCACCTGGCCTAACGTTAAACGGAAACGAGGTGGCTTCGTTGATGCGCTCTCTTCCTGCATGGCGTCTGCATCAACAGTATTACATACATTCACAACTGAATCTGTTTGCTTTTGGTCTTGTTGCTCCGTGTCCACCTGATTTGCTGTATGACTAGCAGCAGATGATGAGGAGTCACCCTCAGGCGAGGTGGCAAAGCTATCCATTTGCACATCACTAGAAACGCTGGAAGCAGATTTAAGATCTGGGTTATTCTCGGTTAAGGGTTGATTTTCTTTTTCCGTTTCTGGATGATTCTTCATCCCGCCATCGATATGGGATGTCATATTGGCAGATTTCTCTTCTGATTCGTGTGTATTCACGCTAACACCGACTCTCTACTCATGATTTTCATAATGGTGCCATATCTCATCAAAAACCGCAACTGAAGAACTGTAGCGCGGCGTAAGTTCAAGATATTCACTGATCGTTTGAAAATCCATCGCAGATTTGGGAAAGTCCCCATCGGTATACACCAACTCGGCAAATTCTGCCTCCGGTTTAGGGTGGCGAGTGCCACTTTGGCGGTATTTTTGAACGTATTGGTAAAACGGTTGGGTCATACTTGCTTCCTCTCCAATTGTTGTTTTCCTTGTTTTGATCAATAAGTGCTCAGTGACTACTTTTTGCGACGCCAGAATTCAAATTGGTAAGGATAAGGATGACGCTCATCCTGTTCTCCTGCCACCACATCATAGCGCTCAAATGCCGAGAGGTCTGGGTCGAAATATGTGTCACCCGTAAAGGTAGCTTTAATCGGAGTGATGCGTAACTCATCAATTTTCGGCCACAACGCATTAAAAATTTCGGCTCCACCACTCACATAAGCCACTTCATCCTCAAATTGTTGCGGAAGTCCAGCCAAATCAGCAGTAAACGTCAAGTTATCATACATTTTTTCTAGGTCTTGATACTTCTCTGGGTGATGAGTAACCACGATATTATGGCGATTCGGCAAAGGACGATTTCCCATTCCTTCAAATGTTGTACGGCCCATAATCAAAGGATGCCCCGTCGTCTGTTTTTTAAAAAATTTCATATCATTGGGCAAATGCCAAGGAATTTGGTTGTCTTTTCCAATCAAATGGTGGTCATCATGAGCATAAATCGCAATCAGCATTAGAGTCCTCCTTCATTATTAAACCGCAACTGGCGCCTTGATGGATTTCTGCGGATGATAGTTTCGTAATTGAATATCATCACTCTCCAATTCAAACAGTGAGCGCCCATTATCCGCAATCTCAAGGGTCGGTAATTCGCCAGGGGTGCGAGTTAATTGTTCCCGCACTTGATCAAAGTGATTATTGTAAATATGAACATCACCAAAAGTATGGATAAATTCGCCCACTTCAAGTCCCACCTCTCTCGCTAATAAATGCGTCAACAAGGCATAGGAAGCAATGTTAAAAGGCACACCGAGAAAAACGTCCCCAGAACGCTGATACAACTGACAGCTCAACTTGCCATCGACCACGTAATACTGACTCAATGTATGACAAGGAGGTAAGGCCATATTAGGAATATCTTCTGGATTCCACGCGGAGAGAATCATGCGGCGAGAGTCTGGTGTATTTTTGAGCTGATCAATCAAAAGACTTAATTGATCAATTTCCTTGCCATCGCGTGTCTCCCAATGACGCCATTGCTTACCATAGACGTCGCCCAATTCGCCATATCTCTTTGCGAAGGCTTGATCATTGAGAATACGTTCGCAAAATTGCTGCTTTTGTTCTTGATAGACGGCATTAAACGCCTCATCTTGCGTGGAACGAATGCCAAAGTCTGTCATATCAGGACCGTGATAGTCTGAGCTTTTCACCCATTTTTCAAAAGCCCATTCATCCCAGATATGATTGTTATGTTCCAATAAGTAACGGATATTGGTATCACCATGAATAAACCAAAGCAATTCTGTTTTGATCAAACGGAAAGGTAAGCGCTTAGTCGTTAACATCGGAAACCCTTTTTGCAAATCAAACCGCATTTGATATCCAAATAGTGAGCGGGTGCCTACGCCCGTACGATCGCTCTTATCTGTCCCTTCTGTCAGGATTTTGTTGAGCAAGTCTAAGTATTGTTGCATCATGATCCTCCTTTGCTGATAGACAGATTACTCTGTCGTCTGCTTCTTAGTGTACCACGCTTCCTAGACTTCTGTTGCTTAAGGGTTTTGAAAATTTTCAGAACCTTATCGCCTCATAAAAAAGCAAACAAATAAATTAGCATAAAAACATACTGTCAGAGTTATCAAAGTATAGGTTGATATCTAAGCCGGCTAATGTGAACACTATCTATAGAAAATGTAGCAACGAAGATCCACTAGATCAGGAAATAAGCAAACATAATTAATTGCGAAAAATCACTGACGCCTGGCTCCTCGCGATATTAATAATAACTATGTAAATAGAGCCTTGAGTATTCGCTCAAAAATAATAAAAGCAAATAAATTAACTGTCGTTTTAGTAATTTAGCAAGACAAGAACTGTGCGTGATCACATGAATTGATCATCATCTTGGAGCGTCACTTGCTTATCTTTTCAGAGACTACTGTTTTCTCCTCACTTATTCATTACAAAGCTTATTGCCGCCCTCTTTAAGCAAGTGAATTCGTTTGCTATTTTTAATTGTAATTAGGTCAATCTCTGTCATTGTCTGTTTATATCCTCTCTGGCGGAGCGATTAATGACGATTGACGGCCCATCCATCAAAAATCCCAACCAATGATAGCCCTACTCTGCTAACTCACTGAGATATTCCCAGTATGTCATTTTTTCAAGCAATTCATTTTCTTTGCTTTCTAAGGTAGCTTGCCATTCTGCTAATTTCGTGTAGTCATCTCCATTAGCCATCATTTCCGCTTTGATTGTCTCAATATCTTCCTCTAACTGCGCAATTTCAGATTCAATCACAGCCCAATCTTTCTTTTCTTTGTAGGTCATCCGTTTTTTAGGCGCTTGATCCGTTTTTTGTTCTTTAGTTTTTTCCACGGGTACAGTCGGCTTAGGTGTGGCTTTGGCTTGCTGTTTGTTCTCTTCTAACCACTGCGAATATGTTCCATAATAGAGTTCCCAAGCGCCATTATCCTTAATAATAAGCAGTTTATCGACGGCTTTATCAAGGAAATAACGGTCGTGACTCACCGTAATCACTGCCCCTGAGAAGGATGCCAAATAATCTTCCAACACTGTGAGTGTTTCAATGTCCAAGTCGTTTGTCGGTTCGTCCATGAATAATAGGTTGGGGCCAGCCATCAATAACCGCAATAAGTAGAGGCGCTTTTTCTCACCACCGGATAATTTCGCAATGTATTGGCCATGACGTTCACGCGGAAAAAGAAAAGTCTCTAACATTTGCGGTGCGCTGAGATGGCGTCCATCAGCATAGCGATATTCGTCTGCTTCATCTTGGATATAATTGATGACACGTTTGTCTTCCGGTAAGTCGACAGGAATCTGTTCAAAATAGCCCATTTTGACCGTTTCACCAACCGCAATCTCTCCTGCTAATGGGGCGATTTTTCCGGCAATAGTATTCAATAGCGTTGTTTTACCAATCCCATTATTCCCGATTATCCCAATTCGGTCATGATTTTGTACTAACAAGTTCAAGTCTTTAATCAAGGGATGGCGC
Organism: Aerococcus sp.; assembly: GCA_030528155.1. GTDB lineage: Bacteria > Bacillota > Bacilli > Lactobacillales > Aerococcaceae > Aerococcus. The sequence goes on along the minus strand of JAUMZL010000001.1, from coordinate 4,775 downwards.
TCATCGTACCCTACTGTCACATCATTTAGAACAATCACCTTTTTACCGAGTCGCTCTTCTTCAAAATCGAGTGTCAGATCCGCTTTTTTCGGTCCTTCTTTGATGTCTTCCTTCAGGTCATTGAAGCGATTAATGCGCGCTTGTTGTTTTGTTGTCCGTGCTTTGGCACCATGGCGCATCCAATCTAGCTCCTGTTTAAAGAGCTTTTTCTTCTTTTCGTGCGTGGCTTGGTTGATTTGTTCCTCAGCCGCTTTTTTCTCGAGGTAAGTTTGATAGTTCCCTGTATATTCCGTCAGATGCCCGCGATCAAGCGCATAAATGTGCGTCACAACACGATCAAGAAAGTAGCGGTCATGCGTCACTACCATCACCGATTTTTTGTAATTTTTGATGTAGGTTTCTAACCAGCTTACCATCTCGAAATCCATATGGTTCGTTGGTTCATCCAGTAAGAGTAAGTCAGGTTCATCGATCAGGACTTTCGCCAATCCTACGCGCTTCTGCTCGCCCCCACTGAGATTTTTCACCCATTCATATTGGTCATTGAACCCTAATTTCGAGAGGATCGTGTGGATACGAGTATCCAATTGCCAACCATCTTGGGCATTCATTGCCTGCTCGGCTTCAGCAAATTGTTGTTGTACCTTGGGATCATCAGGCGATTGGCTCAATGCTTCCGTTGCCCGTTCGTATTCAGCAACTACCTTAATTTTCGGGCTGTCTCCAGCGTAAACCGCTTCGAAGATCGTTTGATTTGGATCCAGCACCGTTTCTTGGCTCACCAATCCAATGGTAAAATCACCGGCATGCTCCACCTCGCCACTGTCAAGAAAATCATGTTTGGCAATAATATTTAATAACGTGCTTTTTCCTGAACCGTTGCTTCCCACTAGTCCAACGTGATCACCTTCACGAATTAAGAAGGAGACTTCCTCTAAGAGTTGCTTGTCCCCAAATGTTTTATTCCACTGGATTGCTTTATAATCACGCATCCATTTTCACTCCTTGCTGATCGCTTGTCGCGACAGATTCCCCTCAATTTTAATAATTATTCAGCTATTCGGCAAGGCGTGCTCCTTTTTTCATGAAAAATCGCGCTGACTCCTCTCACGTACGGCCTCTTTCTTATCTCTAAATCTTGTCTCCTATTTTTTACAAAGCAAACATCATAGTTTGCATGAATGCGACATCAGCCTTTTAAAATAGGCTTGTTCATTCGTTTGCGCTAAGCTATGATAATAGGAAAGGTAACGATTACACGCTAAGTGCACCGCCCCCTATACATTAAGAGGTGTATATTGGTGTCGTGTGCTCTTTTTTAAAGGCGTGACACATAGTTAAGGAGGTTGTCACATGTCTCACCACCACTCACGAACAGGAGGAAAACAATTGCATTTCATTTGGATAAGTTTGATTGTCGTCATCCTGTCGCTCATTGCACCCCTATATTCAGCCAAAGCCTGCACGGCGGTGTACGTCGGGAAGGATCTCACCGAAGACGGCAGCACTATTTTTGCGCGAACAGAAGATTTAGAACCCCATCACAACAAAACCTTTGTTGTGAAAGGTGAACAGAAGCACAAAAAAGGCGATAAATTTAAGGATGAAGCATATGGATTCACTATGCCCCTCCCTGATCGTTCATTCCGTTACACCGCTCTGCCTGACGTCACCCCTGAGGAAGGGATTTTCGATGAAGCGGGTACGAATGAGTACGGGGTGATGATGGATGCGACTGTCTCCTGCTATACTAAAGAAGAAATCCTGAAGGTAGATCCGCTCGTGGAAGAAGGTGGGATTTCCGAGGGTGCCATGACTACCGCCGTGTTGCCCTACGTCCGTACCGCACGTGAAGGCGTTGAGCGCCTCACCCACCTCGTTGAAGAAAATGGTAATGCGGAACCTAACGCCTTGATTATTGCCGATCAAAAAGAAACCTGGTATGTTGAATTGCTCTCTGGTCATCAATACGCTGCCGTGAAGTTGCCAGAGGATCGCTTCGTCGTGTTCCCAAATGCGTTCTTCCTGGACACCATTGACACCAAGAGTCGCGACGTGATTGCTTCGGTTGGCCTCGTATCAACGGCGAAAAAAGCAGGCACATTGGTAGAAAAAAATGGCAAGATCCATGTGTCTAATTCCTACGCGGATAAGATTGCGGATGGAACAAAATCTCGCTATTGGCGCGGTGTCCAACTGCTCGATGAAAAGTCAGAGATTACTTTAGATACACCAGACGAAGAGCTGCCATTCTATCACCAAACGGATAAGAAGATTTCCCTCCAAGACATCATGGCGCTCCAACGCGACCGTTACGAAGGCAGTGGCTACAAACCACAAGATAAATCTTCCACCGGTACCGGTAAAGAGGATAAGAAAGAAGAAAATTTGCCACTCTCTAAACATGAAGGTCTCTATCCTATCGGCAATGAAAACACCATGGAAGCTCATATTTTCCAAGTATTTGGAGACTTGCCAAAAGAAGCGCCAGCCATTATGTGGGAAGCTATTGGTAGTCCCTTGGTGTCTCCTTACTTACCATACTTCGGTAATATTCAAGAAACCGCAAAGCCTTACCAAGTAACAACAGAGCATTATGACGATGCTTCGTACTATTGGGCAACGGATAAACTACTTACCCAATTGCTAGCTCACGAAAAAGAAACCAAAAAAGCGATTCGTGAAGATGTTGAGCACTTTGAAGCTCCCTACCAAAAGCAAGCGATGCAGTGGAAGCAAACCATGACCAAGAAACATAAAAAGAATGCAAAAGAGGCAGATACCTGGATCACGAAAAAGACCGTAGAGATGGGCAACGAGGCCTTTAAATCATTGAAAAACTGGGAAAAACACTACGTTAAAGAGTAAGATGTGGTATCAAAAAAGCGAGGATCCCTAGTCAATAGGTGTCCTCGCTTTTTCGTTACCTGCTTATGCTGTTTTTGGTTGTGTGCGTTGCCAGAAGAATAATCCAACAGCAACTACTAACATTAAAATGCCTTCGCCAACAAAAAGTCCGCTACCTACCAACGAAGGAACTAGTCGCTGCGCAATCGCAATAGAAAATGGTGAAAGCGCGATGCCTAAGTTGAAAGCCATCAGCAACAGCGACGTGTGGCGTTCGGAGTGACTCCCTGCTTGATTAGCAGCATTGAATAGGTAAGGAATAAACGTCCGGAAGGCAAAACCACAGAGCAGAGCGGCTAACATTGCAATCCAGATATTACCAGCACCAGCTAGCAAGAACATAGAAATCGCTAATAGTGCAAAAGCAATCGGCAAGGTCGCTTGTTTAAGGTTGGCATACACGCGTCCAAAAATCATCCCCGCAACCATCGATCCTAAACCGATCAACGCAATCAAGTTACTGCCGTCTGTTGCATCCCCAATTCCTTTTGCCATCAAGATAGCAGTAGCTTTTACAGTGACCGACATATAGATCGTCACACTGAGTACCAATAAAACCAGATAAAGAATAAAGGTACGACTCAGCGTTGATTTTTCTTGGTATTTGTGTGTCGTTGGATGTGTGACTGTCACATCAGGAATGAAGAACGAGAATAGAATTAAGATAGGCAATGCGAGCGCATAAGCAATGAAAGATGCTCGCCAATTGATCATGTAGAGTTGTCCAGCAATGAAGGTCATTAACATTGCTCCGATACCTTCAAATGCACTCTGTAAGCCAATCACTCCCGTTAATTCTCGGTTATGGTAGAGGTTAGAAGCAAAAGCGTAAAGTAAGGGATTAAATAACCCCACTCCCAGTCCAAATGCCATGCGGCTAATAAATAATACCGTAAAAGATGACGTCACTACTGGCAAGACACCAGCAATTAGTACCAGAAGAATACCTAATTGCACCGTTAACTTGTAGCCAATCTTTTGGGCAATTTTGGTACTAAATAGCACTGTTCCAATAATCATTAGTGATGGCAAGGTCGTGAGGAATTCAATAATCGTTGGGTTAACCGTTGGATAGGCGGCTTCAATGGCAGGAATATTTCCCGCAATCGCTCCCCCACTAATCACTAATAATGAAACAGATAACAGGGCAAACTTAACAATTTTATTCATGGTCATTCCTTTCTTACTATGGCCATTTTGGCAGGCAGGCCAAACGTCCCCTTTCTGTTTGGCACTACCACAATCTTGAATGCTTCACTTACATCCAATGGGACACATCAGTTGCCGTCCCATTATGCCAGTTTTCTTGAAGATTGGCTACTTAAAACTTACTTTCACAAAAATATTTTTGTGTAATCATTAACAAGCTCACTATGATATGCTCCCCTTTAAGTAGACAGGGCAATTCCTAAAACTACTTAAAGGGGAGATTTTTATGCCTAGGAAAAAGTTATTTGATCCTAATGAATTAGAGCAAGCCATTCTGTTATATCTAAACAAAGGATATTCTTATTCCATTTTAGTAAAAGAATTTGGATTGAAAATGGATAAGAAATCTTTCAGAAAATATGTCTACAAGTACCAAAAATGGGGATTTAATAGCCTACTTCAACAAGAAAGAAATCATCGTTATTCATCATCGATTAAACACAAAGTCGTTAAAAAAATTCTTAGTAACCAATTGACTGTAATGGACGCCATGGTCAACTATGATATTTCTTCGGACTCTACTGTCTATTCATGGATAAAGAAGTATACTGAAGGAAAGCCATTAACCCCAAGAGGGGGATTTCCGGAGGTCTACGACATGAAACCACGCAAGACAACTTTTGAAGAACGACTACAGATTGTTGAAGATTATTTTGAAC
>JAUMZL010000033.1 GCA_030528155.1 Aerococcus sp. | reverse complement strand
TCCCCTTTAAGTAGTTTTAGGAATTGCCCTGTCTACTTAAAGGGGAGCATATCATCAGTTAGGTTCATTTTTTCTAAGAAAGGCTGCAAGGTCTTAGTATCCGTAATATTTTGAAAAAAAATGCCATAACCTAAAATGAATTGATTACAGGTTGCAATTTGTAGATTATAAGCTGGCTTTAATTGACCAATTTGCATGTAATCTTCTTCTACCCGCATGAAAGTCGCATCATGATCTGTCTTAGAGTAGCTTTTACGTTTCTCATAGATTTCAGACTGTTGTTGATACTCAATAAACTTTTCTTTGTGCAAGTACTCGTTTTTTACTTTTAAGTGCCCGGCGTTCTTTTTTAGCTGAACCGTCAGCGCCTTTTGGTGCCTCTTCTATTTCTTTCTCTAGCGCTTCTAAGCGTAACTCCATACGCGTCAAGACTTCGTCAATCGTGTCTAGAAAGAGCTGGCTTCCTTCGGGAACCTTTTTCAAGTCATAAGCTTCTTTTAATTCTTTCATGAGTGTGACAATCTTTTCCCAATTCATTTGGTCGTAACGAATGGTATTTTTCTTCCAAACAAAGCTAAACTTATTTGCGTCAGCCAAAATCTTTGTTCCATCGATGAAAATAGCATCATCAATCAATTGGCGTTGGCGAAGATAGTCTGTTAGTGATTCTAATCCTTGATTTGTGAGTTCTTGGACATCCTCAGAAATACAAAAACGAGCGATGGTACGGTAGGAAGGAACTTGTTCTTGTGTTAACCAACGAGCATATAAATTTTCTTCTGCCAGTCTTTCTATTTTTCGACTAGTAAAAGTCTCTCTAGTATAGGCAAAAAGTACCAGCTTTAGCATCGCTGATAAATCCTACTTTCTTAGACGGCCAAATAGATAAGGTTGATTGATTTGAAGAGACTCTACCAAGTCATTAATGAATACTGCAACATGATTTTCTTTTGAAATAAATGACGTTGAAAGGTTTAATGTGTGTTATAATTAGTATGCATTTTTTAAGTCCTTTCTGGATTTAATGTAAGAAGCACAGGTTAGCGCTGTGCTTCTTTTATTTTACCAAAAAAGTCCATGAAATAAGCAGCATTCCGCTATTTCATGGACTTTCTTTTTGGGACTTTTGTCACAGCCCCTATTCTTTGTTCTTTTATTCTGTAATATTTCCTAAACGGATGGTGTCTTCTACAATCATCTTTTCTTCGTCAGTTGGAATTACAAAAATTTTGACTGGCGAGTCATCGGTAGAAATCAAACCATCAGAAACGGTATTGTTGCGTTCTGGGTCTAATTTCAAACCGAGGTTGTCCATTTCGTCAATGGCTGCTTGACGGAAGGATGGATCATGTTCCCCAACACCGGCTGTGAAGACCAAGGCATCGATACCATTCAGTTCGGCAATGTAAGATCCGATGTAGCGTTTAACTGCATGAGCATAGATTTCCAAAGCGATTTGCGCACGGTGGTTCCCCTCTTCAGCAGCGGCTTCCACATCACGCATATCACTGGAGATCCCAGAGAGACCTTTCAGACCAGATTCATTGTTAAGAACACGCATCATTTCATCATAGTCAATGCCTTCCTTGCCCATCACATATTGTAAAAGAGATGGATCCACATCACCGGATCGTGTTCCCATAACAACCCCTGCCAATGGTGTAAAGCCCATTGAGGTGTCAATGGATTGGCCATATTTCACAGCGGTCAACGATGCGCCGTTACCAATATGTGCGGTTACGATCTTCACATCTTCGACCTTTTTCCCCATCTTTGCAGCGGCTTGTTGAGCAACGTACTTATGAGAAGTTCCGTGTGCGCCGTAACGACGTGCTTGATATTTTTCATAGTATTCATAAGGCACTCCGTACAGGTAAGCTTTTTCTGGCATGTTAGCGTGGAATGAAGTATCGAAAACGCCGACAGTTGGTTTGCCAGGCAATACCTTTTGGAAGGCACGAATCACTTTAGCTTCAGCTGGATTATGCAAAGGCGCAAATTCTGCTAAGGCTTCTACTTTTTGTACGCCTTCTTCATCTAAAAGTGCGGAATCTTTGAAGAATTCCCCACCAGCCACAATACGGTGCCCAGAACCAGAAATTTCATCGAAGCTTTCAATCACTTTCATGCTCTTCAATTGATTGAGTAGCTCTTCCGTTGCTTGTTCGTGGTTATCAATGTCCTTGACATTGGTGTATTTGTCATCTTCTGTCTTGATGACGATGTTTGATTGGCCAACGCCGATACGGTCGATCAACCCAGAACTGATCACTTTTTCTTCTGGCAATTGATAGATTGAAAATTTTAAACTAGATGAACCTGCATTAATGGCAAAAACCTTTGACATAGTCTATCTCCTTCGCTTAGTTAGTTAGCCGTGCACAAAGACAGAACGAACGCTCCCTCTGAATCACGGCATACAAGTAGTGTTGTAAAGACACTAATGAATACGCTTATTCTAACACAAATCTCCCTGAGGTTCACGCCCAAGTGCATACCCTTGTGAAATTTCTCTGGTTGTGGGCACACGGGCACTGTCTGAAATAGAAGACAACTAATAAACAAAAAATGCCATCACCTAGGTAGGTCGTGGCATCATTCATAACCGCACCCCCATCTCCTAAAGAAAGGAAGATCTCAGCCACTAAAAAAGCGCCCGCTCTGTTTCGAACCGGCGCGTGATTGTATCTTCAGTGTGGTTAATGTTTAAAGGCCTCGACCCAATCATCAAATTGAGAAATAAACCGTTGAACACTGGCTTTATCCTTGAGATCTGGCAGGTTCCCTAACATCACTTGATCAGCTTGTTTGGCTTGGTCGCCCTTCTTCTGAACAATCAAAATTCCTTTCTGCATCGTTTCACTGCGAAATGCGGTCGCTGGCAGTTGCAGGAAGGCTTGGAGATGTCCATAATGCTGAATGGCTTTCAATAGTTGTTCAAATCCAGGCATTTTGAAAAGCCCACTCGGTACGAGATAAACGCCAAAACCATTGTCCTTGAGATAGTGGAAGCCTTGCTCGATCAACAGATAGTGCGCATAGCTCAGCTTGCGCTCCGTCAATTGTTGCGTATCGGAGAGGAAGGTTTGCGCTGGATCCTTCAATGGGTAATATCCCACCGGCAAATCACCGACGATCACATCGGCTGGGCGCACATATAATTCCTGAATGGCATCGCCGAGGTAGAGCGTTGGGGCGAGTCCTTCTAGAGCCATCGCCTGTTCACCGATCGCTAGCATTAAGTCGTCATTATCTACCCCTTCGCCGGTCACGAGAAACCCTGCCTCACTGAGGAGATCGCACACAATGCTCCAAAGATTCCCTGTCCCAAATGTCAGATCTACCAAGTGCCGTGGTCGATCTCCCAAGACACCCGTGACTGATGTTTGGTTCAATGCCGTCAGTTTACGTGCCATGTCACCCATCAAGAGTGCGATCGCTGCTGGGGTCATCTGATAGTTGGGTGGGAGTTGATCATGACGATCCGCCTCCAAGATCAGCCATTGGATCAATTGGCGCACCTCTGATCGTGAGAATGTATCCATTGCGATCGTTTGATACATTGCATTCAATCGCTCACTCACCGCATCACTAGGTTCCCCATCGATTTGTTGCACGCTACCAAGATGAATATTTTGCAGCGTTTCATGTAGTCCTTCCAGATAACTCATTTCAAGCGCATCACTGATGATCTCCGTCGCTTCATTTAACGTCTGAAAGTGTGCTTGCATCTGTTCAATTGACATCGAAAACCTCCTTGAACGTTGTCATTGCTTATGTTTTTAATAAGTATAGAAAAAATCAGGTTTGTGAGGCCCACTTTGGAAATGGATAAAATAACACTTCTAAGCGAGACTTTCAAATGGCACTCTAAAACTAGACTAATTGTACTAGAGTCCCCATTTTCTATCGCCCTTAACTCTCTAAAACATTTTCTATTGATGTTTTCCCTTTAAGAAAGCATCAATAACTTTTCTTGATTCATTTGCTGCTTTTTTATTGTTTTCAGCTGTTCCACCGGTCGCTATTCTCACCGTTCCTAAATTTAAAATCCCATTGTTAGCAAAGATATGCCCAGCACCTTGATAAGCATAAATCTGGGCGTTAGCATTTTGTTCTTTTATTTTATTCGCCATTGCCAGGCTATCCCACATCCGATCATCCTCGCCTACAATCATTAAGATATTGGCTTTCACCGCTTTGACTGGTATTAGCTTCTCTTGGCTGGCTAAATCTTTTTCTATCGCACTTTTATAAGTCTCTTTATAGCTCACAGGGCTTTTAATAATAGTTGGAATAATAACATTATTAACAAATGAAGAGAATGATGATTTTTTAATATCGATATATGGCAGCTCATTGCCTTTATATGTCCATGATGACCCATAATCATTAAAATCTAAGCCAGCAAAATTATGCGATGCCGGTGCGATTAATATCAAATTATCGATTTCATGGTATTTACTCGCTAAATTAAGGGCATATTCCGCACCTTTTGACGCTGCTAAAACACTGATGGGTTGCTTAGCTTCAATATTTTTATTGATATAATCAATAACTGCTTCAAATTGTTCTAAGGGAATTCTTCCAAGCGTCTGTTCTTGATTTTTCATGCCAAACATAAACAGAGCAAAGGTTTCGTACCCTTCTTTAGCTAGTCTTTCGGCGTTTTCAAAATTTGGACTTCCCTCAGAGCCGCCAAAACAAATAACGAGCCCTCGGTGAGACTTTTGCTTAGGCACCAGCCTAAACCCTTGCATTTTGCCTTCATCGACATAAGTCACATCAACACCATCAATAGATGTCGGGTATAGGCTAATATCACTGACATTTTTATAGTATTCAGGTGCTTGGGCAACATTGGCACTGTTATATTTTCGGTCATTATATATTCTAATAATAAAAATTAAAGCGACTAAAATAACAACCATCAAAAAACTAAAAAGCAACCCTTTCATTTTATCCCCTCCCTCTAAAATGTCTTTCAAATCATTTGATACATATAAAACAAAGTAGCTTAATCATATTTATTATAGCATCTTTAGTATCAGGTGGGCTTATCCTCTGCCTTTTGAAATTTTTCAGCTGGAGAGTGAGTGTCTAATCTCTTTAGCAAAGAACTGTATGAAAAAAGAATTAGTACTCCCACAGCAAAGGGATAAGCATACAAAAAAGAAATCTTGAGATTGGAGCGCAAACCAGATACAGGTTCTCTTTAACAGCATCGATATAGTCCTATCCCAAACAATGTAAAAAGGCATAGTCGCTTGTGACGACTATGCCGATATTTTACAGGATTATAAATGCCTTATTGAGTTGCTCTTTTTCCCAGTTTCTATTCTTACGCTTCAGCAGCTACTGCTTGTGGGTAAACAGAAACTTGTTTTTGGTTACGGCCTTTACGTTCGAAACGAACAACGCCGTCGCATTTTGCGTATAAGGTGTCGTCGCCACCCTTACCAACATTGGCACCTGGGTAGATCTTGGTTCCACGTTGACGGTAGAGAATAGAACCACCGCTAACGAATTGACCATCCGCGCGTTTTGCACCTAAACGTTTTGCTTGGGAGTCACGACCGTTGGCAGTCGATCCGCCCCCTTTTTTATGAGCAAAAAATTGTAAATCCAATTTTAACATGAAGATATCCTCCTCTGCTTATGAAATGGTAACGGTGAGATATTCCGCATAATTGCCAGCAACATCCTCACTCAAGGCAAGATAAGTACTCTCCACTAATAACTGGAAAATACCGAGCTGGTTGTCATTCAGTCCTTCTGGGCGCTCCATGTAGAGGTACCCACCGTCAGGATCCAAAGACACAATAGGTGCAATCCCTGTTAGGCGTTCAATGTTGTTCACTAAGCTAATCGTTAGTGTGGACACTGCGGCGCAAACCAGATCATGCCCATACTCACCTGACAAGGCATGGCCACTTGCTTCCATTGCTACCCATTCTTTATGCGTATTTTGTTTAAATTGAACGGTAATCATTTTACCCGTTGATCTTGTCAATCATCACACGTGTGTAAGGTTGACGGTGACCTTGTTTGCGGTGGGTATCTTTCTTAGATTGATATTTGAAGGTTGTGACTTTCTTTTCACGACCTTGTTTTTCCACCGTACCTTCAACCGTAGCGCCTTCAACAACTGGGGTACCAACTTTAGCGTTGTCACCACCAACGAAAACGACTTGGTCAAACGTTACTTTTTCGCCTTCAGCAACATCCAGTTTTTCAACGAAGATAGCTTTACCTTCTTCAACTTTGATTTGCTTTCCACCGGTCTTAATCATCGCGTACATTCTACGCACCTCCTCTATTGAGATTTACACCTTAGACTCGCCAAGATAAGTGGCTTTACGCACTTTGACTTATCGATGTGCGGTTGCAGATCTGGTGCCAGAAATACAACACGACTATCTTAGCAAATCCCCCACGTTGGGTCAAGCAGAAATTATTGGGTGAAGGAATACCCGTAGATTGCAACTTTAAATGGAACACTTTACTCTGATAGAAAGTATCATCTTAAATGCATTGGCCTAGGCCAATGCATTTAATTTTTCAAAAACCTCATTTG
>JAUMZL010000017.1 GCA_030528155.1 Aerococcus sp. | reverse complement strand
GTTTTATAACTCAAAAGGATATTAAACAGTTTGCATTTAAGTTTACAATTTAGGAAAATAATAAAGAGGAGAAATAAAATGGAAGTTCCATTACATTTATTTTAAATGATAGCTCTCGCTATTTTTACGAGAGAATAAGATATAGCAGGTCGTGATGATTTTTGAGAAAAAGAATCAGCGCTAACAAATGCCGACAGCATGATTATGGATAGAACTAGCGATAACCTGTCCTCGGATAATTTTTATGACCAGGGATCACAGAGTGTGACTAGAAATTTATACTACTTATCGCTACAATGACATTAATCATCAGGAATAACAAGAGAAGGGAAGCGGATAAAGAATGCTAGGTTTAGGAACAATCGGAACGAGTTTTATCACACCAGAATTTATCGATGCTGCATTGAAGAGTGAACGTTATCAATTAGTACGCGTGTACAGCCGTCATGCTGATTCAGCTCAAGAATTAGCCGCTAAGTATAACAATGCTGCCATTACCACGGATTTAGAAGAGCTTTTCCACGATGACCGTGTGGATGTGGTATATGTGGCTAGCCCTAATTCATTGCATTTTGAACAGGCAAAAGCAGCACTGCTAGCTGGCAAGCATGTCATTATTGAGAAACCGGTCGTTCAGAGTGAAGCAGAATTAAAAGAGTTGCTGGATATCGCAAACGAAAAGGGGAAAGTCGTCGTTGAAGCGGCACGCCACGTCTTTGAGCCAAATTTCCAAGCGGTTAAACAAAAGTTATCTGAACACGACAGCAAGCCTTGGGGCGCTACGCTTTCATATGCGAAGTATTCTTCACGGATCGATGACTTTTTTGCTGGAAAGACACCAAATATCTTTACTAAAAAATTTGCGGGCGGGGCGCTGAATGATTTGGGCATCTATCTTGTCTATGCTGCCGTTGCCTGGTTTGGTGCACCGGATAGAGCGACCTATGTTCCACAGCACCTCGGCAATGGGATTGATGGTAGTGGCATGATGGCACTCACCTATCCAACTTTTAATGTTTATTTACATGTGGCCAAGGACTACACCACCTATGATCCGGCTGAAATTTATTTCGGCAAGGAAACGTGGCGTATTAACCACATTCAAATGATTGATGAGACGGCAGAGATTATCAATAAGGATGGATCAAGTGAATCTCTAGGTCTCGATGAAGTCACGAGTGGAACGATGGATGATGAAGCGCAAGCGTTTGCGACATTTATTGAACAAGCCGGTGATCCTGCTGTTCAAAAACAATACGCAGAGTTCCACAATCTCATGATAAAAGTCATCCGCGTCATGGATGAATTACGTACCCAAAGTTAATAAAAAGACGAAACCCCCGACGCATAAAGGTGCTCGGGGGTTGTTTATTGTCTAGTCGTTGTCGCCTTCTGCAATCAACTCCGCTTTAATGTAATCATGAATAATGCGTTCATCATCGGCATCAGGATGGTTGTTAGCCATAATATCAAATAGAAGGGCCACGCTATGACTGCCCAGCTTTTGACTCTTGAGGTTGACGAAGGATTCGCGCGGAGGATTGCCGTGGAGCGACTGCTGATAAGCTTTAAAGGTAATCAATTTTGGCGAATCGATATCAGGATGGTTTAGAAAATATTCGCGGATCCCCCGTGTGATCAATTGGTCGGCAATGACAATCCCATCAAAGGGGAGTCCCTCCTTAACGAGGCGCTCAGCGAGGCGATACCCTTCATAAGGGAGGAATTCTAAGTCATTGATGAAATGACGCTCATCCGCGTCGAGGTGATTATATGCAAGTGCTTCTCTAAAACCTTGTTCGCGCAGCTGAATGAAGCGTTGCGTGCGCTCGCCTCCGACCCATAAGAGGGAGCGGCATCCTTGATCAATAAGATGTTGTGTGGCCTCGCGAGCAATTTCCTCGTTGTAATTATCCACCGAATTGACATGAACATTGTCAGGGGAACCGATAACAATCATGGGGAAATGGTTAGCCAAGGCAAACTCCACTAACGGATCTTCTTGCAGGGCATAGAGGAAAATTAATCCTTCTACTTGGCGACCGAGGACCATTCGTTGAACGTGGTGCATGCGATCTTCGTTGGTCACGCCGGTAGAGAGGAGAATCCCATAATCATGTTTAGTAGCTTCGTCGTTGATACCGCGCAAGACGGTGGGAAAGAAAGGATTCTGGTAGAAGGCATTGGAATCTTCTGGGAGCACAATCCCAATCGTTTGGGAATGGCTGCGTGCCAAATTTTGAGCGCTTGCGTTGGGAATGTAGTGGAGCTCCTGCATCACTTTGCGGACTTTCTTTTTAGTTTTTTCGCTAATGGACGGGCTATCGGCGATAACACGAGAGACGGTAGAGGGAGCAACGCCAGCCTTTTGGGCGACATCGCGAATCGTGATGGTCATAGAGCGTGTTTCCTTTCTATTTAGGAATAATGATTTTTTTCTTCTTATTTATAGGGATTATTATACTGAAAAAACGGAGGGTAAACAATAAATTCTCAGTATTTGATGAAACCGGTTGCGCAACAGCTGGTTTCTACGTATAATGAAAGTGACTTAAGAAAACGGATACAAAGTCCATGGATAAAACAAGAAGGATGGTGTTCAACATATGGAACGTTCTAGTGGGGTTTTAATGCCGATCACGTCGTTACCTAATGATCTTGGAATTGGATCGTTTGGCCAAGAAGCCTATGATTTTATTGATTTTCTCGTACGCACCAAGCAAACCTATTGGCAGGTGCTCCCACTGACAACGACGAGTTATGGAGATTCCCCATACCAATCTTTTTCGGCTTACGCTGGAAATACGCATCTGATTGATTTACATACGCTAGTTGATCAGGGACTCTTGACAAAAGATAGTCTTTCCCAGTCCGATTTTGGGGCGGACTTAACCATGATTGATTACGGCAAAATCTTTACTGCACGCCGTCCCCTGCTAGAGCAAGCGGTGCAGACATTCATCGAAAAAGGTGGATTAGAGACCGAGCGTTTTATGACTTTTTATGCCCGTAATGAAGATTGGTTGGTACCTTTTGCTGAGTATATGACGGTCAAAGAAGGATTTGATAACAAAGCGTGGCACGAATGGGATGATGATTACAAGCACTATGACGCCAAACGAGTTCACACGTATTGTGAAAAAGAGCGCCTGCGGTATCATTATCATCTAGTCACCCAATATTTCTTCGATGAACAATGGCAAGCGTTAAAGGACTACGCCAACCAAAAATGTATTCAGATTATTGGTGACATTCCCATCTATGTCGCGCAGGATAGCGTAGAGATGTGGATGTTCCCAGAATTATTCAAGGTTGATCACACCGGCACTCCGACGATGGTTGCGGGAACGCCGCCAGATGGGTTCAGTGATACGGGTCAATATTGGGGCAATCCCGTCTATGACTGGGAGAAAATGGCCAATCATCATTTTGATTGGTGGGTCAAACGTATTGCCCATAACTTCTACTTGTATGACATGCTGCGCATTGACCATTTCAAAGGATTTGAGAGTTATTGGGAAATTCCCTTTGGCTCACCGGATCCGTCATATGGACATTGGTCAAAAGGTCCAGGTAAAGCGCTATTTAAAGCCATCAAAGATGAGTTGGGGGAATTAAATATTATCGCTGAAGACCTAGGCTTTATGAATGATGATGTGGTGGCCTTGCGCGAGTATACTGGTTTTCCTGGGATGAAGATTCTCTCATTTGGCTTTAATGGGGAGTGCGATAGTTTGGATCTCCCTCATCATTATCCTAAGAATTCGGTAGCATATGTCGGGACGCACGATAACGAGACGGCGCGTGGTTGGTATGAAGATACCGCGACGCAGGTTCAGCGCGATCAGATGAGTCATTACCTGAGTCGACAATACGGGGAACCAGCTGCTTATGCCTTGGATCGTGGGATTGCGGCAACTGTTAGCGATTTAGCGGTTTACACTATGCAGAACCTGTTGAACTTGAATAACAGTGCTCGCCTCAATGAACCAGGAACAATTGGTGGTAACTGGCAATGGCGGATGACGGAGGATCAATACAGTGAAACGCTAGAGGAACATCTCTTAGATCTGACGGAAACCTATTTCCGAACCAATCCTAAATTAAAAGAAGCAGACGCAGCAACTGCAGGGACGGTTAAATAGACTAAAATTCGACAGGTAGTGGGGGTCCCTTTCTGCAGGCCTCAATTCGTTGGCAGTCCTAGAAGTTAACGCGACTGAAAGAATAGAAGCGACCACTCGAATAAAGAGCTGTTTTTGAAAGCTTTACTGAAATGATTGACAAATACAGAAGATTAGTATAATAAGATCACTATAACCGGATGTAAGAAATGAAAAGAAAGCTCCGTGTGAGCATATAAAAGGAGACAAAAATGGAAAATCTGGATACGATTGCTCAAGCTTATTTTGAACGATCCATCGATGAATTGACGGATGCCGAAGTTTATGCGGTTCTCCTGCAATATATTAAACGGCGGACCAAAGAGATGCCTCTCAATCAAAGTAAACGGAAACTCTATTATATTTCTGCTGAATTTCTGTTGGGTAAGCTGTTAACAACCAACCTTATTAATCTCGGGGCATACGATGAAATCAAAGAGGAACTCGCTAACCACGGACGTTCTCTGGCTGATATCGAAGATGCTGAGGTAGAACCATCGTTAGGAAATGGAGGGTTAGGACGTCTGGCCGCTTGCTTTATGGATTCCATTGCCTCACTGGGATTGAACGGAGATGGCGTAGGATTAAATTATCATTTTGGGTTGTTCCGTCAATTCTTCCGCAACAACCAACAACGTTACGAGCCGGACGAATGGCTCAATCATCCTAATTGGTTGACGCGCACCTCGACCCATTACAATATTCCATTTGGGCGCTACACGGTGCAATCGGCGATGTATGAAATCGACGTTATTGGGTATGACAAACGCCATCGCAACCGCATTCGGCTCTTCGACTTAGATTCTGTCGATCCAATGATCATCCAAGACGGCTCGATTGCTTTTGATAAGAATGATGTGATGCATAACCTCACTCTGTTCCTCTATCCTGATGACTCCGACCATGCTGGCAAAGTACTGCGCGTTTATCAGCAATATTTCATGGTATCAAATGCGGCACAATTGATCATCGATGAAGCCATTGCACGAGGCAGTAATTTGCATGATTTGGCGGATTATGCTGTCATTCAAATTAATGATACGCATCCAACCTTGGTCATTCCAGAAATGATTCGCCTGTTAAATCGTGTCCACCATCTTGATTTTGATGAGTCCATCCGTATCGTTCAAAAGATGCTCGCTTTTACCAATCACACGATCTTAGCGGAAGCCCTGGAAACTTGGACGATGACAGATCTGTATGAAGTTTGTCCGGATGTGGCGGATATCATTCGCGCTCTAGATGCTAAAATGAAAGAGAAATTCCCGGACAATGAGGCGGTAGCCATCATCGATAACTACGATGTCGCTCATATGGCACACATGGCAATTCATTTCGGATTCAGCATCAATGGCGTATCCAAACTGCATACGGAGATCCTCAAAGATTCCGAGTTGAAGCCGTTCTATGAAATTTATCCGGAAAAATTCAATAATAAAACCAATGGCATTACCTTCCGTCGTTGGTTAACAGCATCAAACCCAGAATTATCGCATTTGCTGGATGAGACTATCGGCACTGAATGGCACAAAGATGGGGATTTGACAGCACTAACAGCCTATAAAGAGGATGACGTGGTATTAGAACGCCTCTACACTATTAAACAGGACAACAAACGTCGCCTTGCGGAGCATTTGAAACGCACGCAAAATCTCTACATCCATGAACACGCCATTATCGATGTTCAGATCAAACGCATCCATGAATATAAACGCCAACAGATGTTAGCTCTTTACTTGATCCATAAATACATGGATATCAAGCAGGGCAACAAACCGGAAACACCGGTTACTGTGATCTTTGGTGGAAAAGCCGCGCCAGCGTATGTGATCGCGCGTGATATTATTCATATGATCTTGACACTGAGCCAAGTGATTGCAAACGACCCAGAAGTGAGTCCATACTTACAGGTCTTCTTCGTTGAGAATTACAACGTGACGGAAGCGGAATACCTTATTCCGGCCGCTGATCTATCAGAACAAATTTCCTTAGCGTCTAAGGAGGCTAGTGGCACCAGCAACATGAAATTTATGTTGAATGGGGCCGTGACGATCTGTACCTTGGATGGGGCCAATGTAGAAATTGCTGAACTTGCTGGTGAGGACAATATCTATACCTTTGGACAAGCGAGTGAAACGATTGTAGACCTTTATGCTACGAATGGTTATCATCCTGAAGAGTATTACAACCGGCCAACAATTCAACCGCTTGTCGACTTCATTGTCAGCTCACAGATGAAGCAATATGGTGTGTCTGATCGCTTGGAGCGCCTTTATAATGACATCAAGGGTAAAGACTACTTCATGGCATTAATCGACTTGGAAGAATTCATTACGGTGAAGGAACAGGTGTACAAAGACTACGAGGATCATCAAGCGTGGGCGAAGCGCTCATTGATGAATATTGCCAAAGCGGGTCATTTTTCTTCAGACCGCACGATCAATGAATATAATGATGATATTTGGCATTTAGAAAAACAAGATTAGATTACATGATCCCCCTCTTCTGTTAGGTAGTGAAGTGGGGGAGTGATAAATAAACCCCCGTCCCTTACTGCCCGGGCAGTAAGAGACGGGGGTATTCTGTTTAAGATAATCGCGCATTAAAGGGCAATCCCTTCTTCATCAGTTGCCCCAGCATTCCAGTTTACCAATCCCCGCAGTGCATTGAGGGTGAATACGAGGTACATAATCGCCATTTGTGGTTGACCCACACCAAACCAGATGTAAACTCCGATCACATTAGTAATGATCCATAAGATCCAGCCCCCGCGGTTACGCCGCATTTGGAGTACCTGAGCAACGATAGCTGTGGCATTATTGAAAGCATCGAGGAAAATGTATTCCCCACCCATAAGGTAGCTCACCAAACCGAGCACAAAACCACCGATAACCACAGCACCAATAATAACGGGCCAATTGGATTGCTTAACAATTTTCAACTCGCCACTTTCCGTTTTATGATTCTTCCAGTTATAGATCCCATAAATTTGAGAGAGAAAGTAGAAGATACTCATGAACATGTCACCGTATAAGCGGGATACCCCACCTTGAACAGCAGCAAATAAGTTCTGTGCCATGTTGAATGGGAAGTTCCATTGTTTAGCGTAAGCCAAACCAATTGTCCCCAATAATCCTAACCAGCTGACTAAATTAGCGAGTGAGAGCCAACCATTTTTGAAAGAACCATACCCGGTAAGCAGGACCATGGCAATGGTTACTGTCCAGTTAAAAATGCGACGTGTTTTTTCGTTCATTGCTGTTACCCTCTTTTCTATGAATGAAGTATTATTCGGTAATGATGTCGTAGATCATTGGATAAGGTTGGCCTTGATCCGCAATATCAATATGGTCGTACAGGAGTTGTTTAACTTCTTCGACATCTTCTTGGTTGGCATGGATGGTTAAGATAGTATCGCCAATTTCCACTTTGTCGCCAACTTTCTTTTCTAATTCAATCCCCACGGCATAGTCCAAGGTATCGTCGGTCGCTTGGCGTCCCCCACCAAGCATCATGCTGGCGATGCCCACACTATCAGCCGCAATTTTCGTGATGACACCTGAGGTTTTGGCAACGAGCGGCCATTGATAGCTGGCATGTGGCAATAAGGAGTAGTCATCGATGACGCGACCATCCCCGTGTTGTGCTTCCACCATGGCTTTGAAGCGGGCGAGTGCGCTACCGTCTGCAATGACACCTTCCAGCAATTGACGAGCTTCTGCTTGATCTTTGGCTTTGCCACCGAGAACGACCATGTAGCTAGCCAAGGTCAAGGTGATTTCCGTAATGTCTTTTGGTGCTTTGCCTTTAAGTAGATCAATCGATTCTTCAATCTCGAGAGCATTGCCGACTTTGTTGCCAAGAGGTTGGTTCATATCAGAAATCACTGCAATGGCCTTCATACCGGCAGCATTGGCAGTTTTTACTAACGCTTTAGCAAGAGCTGTGGAGTCTTCCAAAGTCTTCATGAAAGCACCAGCACCAGTCTTCACATCAATAACAATGGCATCAGCACCAGCGGCAATTTTTTTGCTCATGATAGAGGAAACCATCAGTGGCATGACATCAGTCGTATCGGTGACGTCGCGTAGGGCGTAGATCGGTTTATCTGCCGGAGCGAAGGAACCGGTTGGCCCGATGATCGCGCATTTTTCTTCAGCTACTTGTTTGATGAAATCTTCGGTGCTGATTTCAATTTGATAACCTGGGATCGCTTCCAATTTATCAAGCGTTCCTCCCGTGTGACCAAGTCCACGGCCGGAAATCATAGGAACCGGAATGTCCAAAGCAGCAACTAGAGCAGCTAGAGGGAGGCTCACTTTGTCGCCCACACCGCCAGTAGAATGTTTATCTACCTTGATCCCCGGAATGCTGGAGAGGTCCATAGTATCGCCGGAATGCGCCATCATGAGTGTGAGTTTTGAGGTTTCTTCGGTGGTCATGCCTTGGAAATGAATAGCCATCAACAAAGCACTAATTTGGTATTGCGGTAATGAGCCGTCAACGACGCCATCCACAAAGAATTGTAATTGTTCATCGGTGAGGGCTTTTCCTTCCCGTTTATCGTGAATAATATCAACCATTCTCATCTGTATTTACCTCCATTAAATCGAGTAGTGCCTGGCCAAGTTGTTCATCAATAATGGCTTCGGAGCAATGTCCGGTACGTACGGCCACATCGAAAGCAATCACTTTTCGGCTACCTGTAGCGACAAGGATCCGTCGCTCTTTTTGCTTGAGATCTTCTAGTGAGATCCCAACTGTCCGATCATCCAAGCCTTTATTAACAATCTGCCCATTTTTATCATAAAAACGTGAGACAATGTCGCCAACCGCTTCTGCTTGTAACGATTCAATTTCCTTCTGGTCGAGGAACCCTAGTTGGAAGAAAAGGGCGTTGTTTTTCACGGATCCAACCGTGTATAAGGCCACATTGGCTTGGCGTCCCAGTTCGAGGATACGATGAATATAGCGATCCTCCTCCACGAGCGTTTTGGTACGCGCTGTATCAAAAATTGTCGGTAATGGTAAGAAATTAGGCTTGGTGTGAAAGGCACGTCCGAAAGCGTTGATGCCATCCATTGCATAGTTATCGGCTGCTGAGAGACTAGCATGTCCTTTCAGTTGCACGACCTGAACATCTTCCAGCGGGTAGTCGATCAGATGATCCGCAATGGCTTTGATGGTTTTCCCCCACCCGATCCCGAGAATATCGTGGGGATGAATCACTTCACGCAGGTAGCTAGCCACGTATTGACCGAGACTCGCGAGCGGATTAGTTTCGTTACCATAGAGATTGGGAACAACTTGGATAGGAACTTGGTAATGATCACTGAGCGTTTCGGCGAGTTCTTTAGCGCTGAAATAGGGGTTAGTAATATCGATCTTCACGACCCCGACATCTTTTGCATATTGCAATAGGCGCGAGGCCGTGGCGACCGACATCCCTGTTTGTTTGCTGATCGCCGTGAGACTCTTGTTCTCTAAATAATAAAGTTGAGCGACTTTAATGCTCTTTTTAATTTTTTCTTTCACTGCAATCAGCCCTCTGTTTAACTAATGTAAGGCATCAAGGAAGCTCGTGCCTTTGTCTTCGGCCGTTAATAGGTTGAAGTTATCAAGGATTGTCGCTCCGAAATCGGCATAAGTGTCACGAATACCGAGTCCTTGACCTGCCGTCATGCTTGGTGAGTAAACCAGGAGCGGTACGAGTTCGCGAGTATGATCGGTTCCTTTGAACGTTGGGTCATTGCCATGGTCAGCGGTGATCATTAAGAGATCATCAGGCTGCATTTTAGCCATCACTTCGCCAATACGTTGATCAACAGCCATTAAGTTTTCACCGTACCCCTGGGCGTTACGACGATGACCGAATTTCGCATCAAAATCGACCAAATTGGTGAAGCAGAAACCAGTAAATTCTTCGTCCATAACAGTCAGTACGTGGTCCATGCCGTCCATATCGGAGTCGTTATGGAAGCCTTCATCGATCCCACGACCAGTGAAAATGTCGTTGATTTTACCCACGCCAATGGTCTTGAAGCCCTCTTGTTGAAGGCGGTCGAGGGCGGTAGCTGCGTATGGCTCAAAGGCAAAGTCATGACGGTCACTGGTACGTTCGAAGTGTTCTGCGTCATCGCCCACATAAGGACGAGCAATGACCCGGCCCAAACGGTATTCTGGACCATTCACGATGGAACGCGCATAGCGACAAATGTCATAGAGTTCTTCAAGTGGAATGACCGCAGTATTGGCAGCAATTTGTAACACAGAGTCCCCAGATGTATAAATGATTAAATCGCCTGTTTTGAGCTGTTCTTCTCCATATTCAGCAATAACTGTTGTCCCAGAGATTGGGCGGTTAGCCGCTTTGATGATACCACGCTTAGCATAGGTGCTGATTTTGTCGAGAAGATCATCAGGGAAGCCATCAGGAAAATGATCAAAGCTGAACATGACAGGCAAGCCCATCATTTCCCAATGTCCTTCCAAACTGTCCACGCCGACAGAAACTTCGCGCATTTTGCCGTAATAACCCGCAGGCTGATTGACTTTTGGCAGGTTAGGAATGCCATTGTCATACATATTAGAAACGCCTAGTTTTTGCAGGTTAGGGAGTTTCAATTCCCCTTTGAAGAATTCACCGAGGTGAGCGAGGGTGTCCGCGCCAACATCATCGAAGTCAGCAGCATCAGGAGCCTCTCCGGCACCGACCGAGTCTAAGACGAGACCAAAGATGCGTTTGTATTGTTTGTAATCAGGCATGTTTCGACGTCCTTTCTAATGATAGAGTGTTCACCGAATGTCTAGGTGATTAATTTATTCCGAAAGCACAGCGACTGTTGCGCTCATTCCTAAACGACTAGCACCAGCCTCAATCATCGCCAGTGCTTCCTCGCGAGTGTGGATGCCACCAGAGGCTTTCACCCCTGCTTGATCGCCAACGGTTTCACGCATGAGCTTAACATCAGCTAAGGTTGCACCGCCACCACCGAAGCCGGTAGAAGTTTTAACAAAATCAGCATTAGCTTTAATTGCGAGCTCGCAGCCACGAATTTTTTCTTCATCCGTAAGATAGGCCGTTTCGAGAATCACTTTTAATAATTTGCCATATTCATGGGTCTTATCTGCGATGGCTTTGATGTCGTTGTAGACGACATCATCTTGTTTATCGCGTAAAGCACCAATGTTGATGACCATGTCAATTTCTTCCGCACCGTCTTTAATGGCTTGTTCAGTTTCGGCAACAGTTCCTTCAGTGTTACCGGCACCAAATGGGAAACCAACAACGCTGATTGGGTTAACCGTAGAGCCTTTTAATTCTTCGGCAACGAGAGGGATCCAGTATGAGTTCACACAAACAGAAGCCGTGTTGAATTGTTTAGCCTCCGCACAGATCTTTTTGATATCATCAGCTGTGGCATTGGCTGCTAATAGGGTATGGTCGATGTATTTTGCTAATTCCTGATTTGTCAATTCCATTCCTGTTCCTCCATAACTTTAAATAAAACGCTTCCAAAAATGATTAAAAATATTGAGTGGTGGGCGTCGCAAGAGGAGTAGCGACGCCCCAAGCCACTTTCAGTTAGCCACAGCCGTCAGAGAAATCAAATGCTTGCCGGCAGTCTCCAAGTGTCATGACTAACTTTATAGCATCAGCATACTCGTTTTTGCATAGATATGCAATATTTTTCAACGATAATATGAAATAAATTTCAAATACTTATTTTTTATTGGCAAGACGGGAAGACCTTTTAAGGAAGAGGTATGCGACTGAAATGGCGTGGAGATTTCGGAAGTT
This sequence comes from Aerococcus sp., assembly GCA_030528155.1. Lineage (GTDB taxonomy): Bacteria > Bacillota > Bacilli > Lactobacillales > Aerococcaceae > Aerococcus. The sequence continues at coordinate 39,036 of JAUMZL010000017.1, read as the reverse complement.
CCTCTATTTTGGTTAAGAGGAGTGGCATTAGAGTAAACTTTCATTGGGGTATGCATAAACAAGTAGTATTTATTGCCACATGCTGACGGGGTATTCTATGATAAAAGCGCGATGAGAAGGTGTGATGTACGTTGGTTTGATGACTCGTTATGAAAAATGGTTTCCCCCGCACTAAAAATCCACTCATTCACCATCATACCAGAAAGGAAGGCGCAAAAGATGGCAGAATTACTAGGGCCGTGGAGCGATGGCCATACGCATCTGGAGCAGCGAGCAAGTTTGGTAAAAACATTAACAGACACGCACATGCGTACCATTGTTAATCATCAATCAGCCAAAGAATGGCAGTGGGGCACTCAACATTTGCAAGGACTAGCTAAAGTTATGCGTAGTTTCGGTATCCACCCCTGGGACAGTGATCGCTATCTGGTGTCAGATTTAAAGACCTATTACCAGCAAGCGGATGTGATTGGTGAAATTGGGCTGGATCGAGAATGGACAACGATCCCTTTGGCAATACAACGTCCGATATTTATTGCCCAATTACAATTAGCACAGGCCTTACAGAAACCGGTGATTGTCCATACAAAGGGAGCAGAGGCGGAATGTTTAACCCTATTAAAGCAGTATCCGAATCGCTATTACATCCATTGGTATTCTGCTGAACACTACCAAAAAGAATATCTAGCACAAGGGTATTGGTTTTCGATCGGCCCCGATGTATTCTATGATACAGCGGTGCAGCATTTAGCCACACAGGTTCCCATTGAGCGATTATTGCTGGAGACGGATGGTTTAACCTCTATTGCCTGGGCTCATCAGCAGAATGGTCGGGCGCGTGAAGTGTCTCCTGCCGATTGGGTAGCGACACTAGCGGACATGGCCACGTTTATTGCTCAGTTGCGCAAAACTACCTCCAAGCAAATCCTGCGCCAGGTCGATGTGAACCTTAAAAATTTTTTGGCTGGTGTCAATTATTATTAATAGTGGAAGAAAGGATAAGTGAATAATGCAAAGAAAAGTAACTTGTGCAGAAACGTTCTCGGTTCATGGCACGATGGTCCTCCCCCAGGATGCTAATCAATATGGCATGATGTATGGCGGTCAATTATTGAAGGATGTGGATAATGCAGCTTCTATGTCGGGGATTCAATTTTGTCGCTGTCCAGGCGTCACCGGCGCGGTCGATAATTTAAACTTTTTGCGAGGCTTTCCGATTGGGAATCATGCGATTACTGAAAGTTATGTTAGCGGACATGGTAAGCGTAGTATGGAAATCTTTATTAAAATCATCGGCGAGAACCCAGAAACAGGGGAGCGTTATCTTGGCGCAAGTGGGTTTGTGACTTTTGTGGCGACACCAAAGGACAAAGAAAATTTTATTCTCCCTGAACTTGTGCCAGAAACGGATGAAGAGAAACTCATCTGTTCAGGCTACGCTGATCGTCAACAACGGCGTTTGGCTCAGCGTCATGTCACCCGTGAGCTAGAGGAACAGTTGACGACGGATTATCGTCACTTAACTTTCTAAGGCGGCCGACAGAGAGAGTGGAATCGCCATCATTTTATTCTTTGTTAAGGATGAATTCCCGGTATAATAGAGATGACTATAGATCGAAAGGGAGTTTAGTAAGATGGACGATGCATTTGCAAAGGCACCCGATCGTACAGGGACCGGGAGCTATAAGTGGCAAGGAATGCTAGAAATGAAGCCGGACGTGACCACGGGAACGGTGCCGCTTTCGGTGGCGGACATGGAGTTTGAAACCGCACCGGAAATTTACGCCGGCTTACAAACGTTTGTGAAGCAACATCCAGTTTTTGGCTACACAGGGCCAACGGAAGATTTCTTAGCTGCTGTCGTGCAATGGCAACAAGAACATCATCGGTGGACGATTCAGCCAGATTGGATCATCAATACGAGTAGTGTGGTGGATGCGCTGTTTGCCGGGGTAAATGCTTTTACAGAACCGAATGATGGCGTTATTATTTTTCGTCCGGTCTATGCGCCCTTTACCCAGGTGATTGAAGCCAGTGGGCGCAAGGTTGTCAATGTCCCCCTCAGAGAAGACAACGGCTGTTATACGATTGACGAGGTAGCTTTCCAAAAAGCTGCTTCAGATCCCAATAATAAATTGCTGATTTTTTGCAGTCCGCATAATCCTGTGGGTCGCGTATGGGAAAAAGAAGAGCTTATGCGTCTCGCTGATATTTGTGTGGCCAATGACCTCTATGTGATTAGCGATGAAATCTGGGGTGATTTTACGAGCGAAAAAACGACGCATCAACCGCTTGCACAGATAAATGACACACTCACCAAACATTTGGTCACCTGCACTTCGGCCTCTAAGACGTTCAATTTGGCTGGCTTGCAGTGTGCTTCAATCATTATTCCTAATCAACAAACGCGCGAACACTATCAAATGGAAGCCGAGCGATTGCGATTGACGCACGTGAACGTGATGGGGTATCAAGGGACGCGCATTGCTTACACTCAGGCAAATGCCTGGTATCAAGCCTTATTAGAGGTAATTCATTCTAATCAACAATACGTGCATGACTTCTTTGCTCGCGCGTTTCCGCTCGTCAAAGCACCAGTGAGTGAGGGGACGTATTGTGCTTGGGTAGACTTCCGCGCTCTCGATGTGGATGACGATACCTTGCTATCTTGGCTCATTGAAGCAGAATGCATTCCCACTGAGGGACGGGCATTCGGTGAGGAAGGTAGTGGGTTTGAGCGACTGAATGTTGCTTGCCCAACCGATGTCTTGAAACGGCTATTGAATCAACTCGTTACTGTTCTAAAAGAGAAAACAAAATAAAATGGAAAAAGGCCCGACTTCCTGTTATCAAACAAGGGAGTCGGGCCTTTTCTGTTTAATTTTAGGCTGGATCGGGATCGATTGGCACATCGACGTAACGTTCGTCTTCGACGGTGAAAGTGACATTAGCATTAGTGAAATCGATGAGTTCAGCTTTGAGGGGATCGACCTGAGCGCTCGGCACACCAAGGATATAGGTCACCTTCTCCAAGTAGGTGGTATCCAGCAAGGTGTACGGTTGATTGGCGATCCAGTTATCCATTTGCCCGCTCAATGAATAGTCAACCGTGACGTGAAGGGGACGCTGCAAGCGCCGTTCAACGACGCCGATCGCATGGACCGCTTCACTGACGGCGTTGCTGTAAGCGCGGATTAATCCTCCAGCGCCGAGTTTAATCCCACCAAAGTAACGGGTCACCACAGCGACTATATTTTGCAGTTCCATGTGCTTGAGTGCTTCCAACATCGGAATGCCAGCAGTTCCGCTGGGTTCTCCATTATCCAGAGCACGTTGGATTTCATTTTTCTCACCGATTTGATATGCCACACAGTTATGAGTGGCTTTGTAATGTTCTTTCTTAATGGCGGTGATAAAGGCTTCAGCTTCCGCTTCAGTCTCCACATGAGCAATATTACAGATAAAACGCGATTTTTTGATCACAATTTCATGGGTACCGGTTGTTTTTATCGTACGATATTCAATCATTTTGGCTATGCCTCCTAAGACGGCAAAAATTTAATCATGTATTTATTGTACAGAAGTCATGACGCATGCTCAATGCTGAACGCTTTTTCTAGCAAACAGGTAGAAATCATCTTTTTTTAAATGGTTATGGAGGATGATTTGGAAAACCATTGTGTGATGTCGTTAGATGCTGTTTTGGGACACAAAAAGAATTCCTGAATGGAGCAAAACGTAAAAATTGTGGTGATTCACTATAAAAAATAAAATCCACTAAAAGTAACGTATATTATTAAAAAGGGGACAGCATCTTGGAGTGAAAAAGACAGCAAGCTAATTAAAAAGAACGTTATCTCAGTGAAAGGACAGAAAGCTAATAAGTAAGAGATCATCTCAGTAAAAAAGCAGTCACTCCATAAAGAAGGCGACGTTTTGGTGAAAAAAGAAGGGGATGTGCGTGGAAGCAAAGGCCTTATCTGAACAACTCTATGGACGATTAGCCTTAGCACGGGAAGTGGGGGAGAGTCCGGAAAAACTAGAACAGCTCCCTGGGGTTAGAGCTTACCCGGCTATTAGTCAAGTTGGAAGGCGGTGGGTGTGTCGCCGCTGTGGTAACGAGGATCAAAAACAGTTTCAGGCTAATTTCTGTAACTGTCACCGCTCACCGTGTGTCTATTGCTTAGCTTGTGCGCAATTTGGCATCATCAGAGCCTGTGATACCCTCTACACATTAAGGGCTCCCCTGACTCATTCGTGGCAGCGTGAAGCTTCCTACCTGACATGGGAAGGGCAACGTTCTACTGAGCAGGAAGAAGCGAGCCGTGAAGTAGTGGCTAGTTACTTAAAACAACAGGATCACTTGATTTGGGCGGTCACTGGTGCTGGTAAAACAGAGATGATCTTTCCAGTGATCGATGAGGCGATGAAACAGGGACAGCGCGTGGCAATTGCAACGCCTCGTCTCGATGTCTGCAATGAACTCTATCCGCGTTTTCAAGCAGCTTTTCAAGGCGTAGAGATCGCATTATTGCACAGTCAAAGCGATCAGCCTTATGCTTGTTGCCCGTTGACCATTGTGTCTACACATCAATTGGTGCGCTTTGAACAAGCATTTTCCTTGGTGATTATTGATGAAGTCGATGCTTTTCCCTTCCATAATGATCCGATGTTGCATAGCGTAGCAAAGCGCGCCGTGAAGCGCCCAGGCACACTGGTTCTGCTCACAGCCACGCCAGATCCATCACTAAAACGTCAGAGTCAACGCCATACGTTAGCGACCTCACTACTGCCGGCGCGCTATCACCGCCATCCATTGCCACTCCCTACGCATCAATTAGCATTGGGCTGGGCAACAGCCATTCAAAAAGGCCAGTGTCCTAGAGCACTGACAAAAATTATTACGCGCTGGCTGAAAGAGCCATGTCGTTTCTTAATTTTTATGCCAAATATTGCCTTAATGCGGGCGCTGGAGGAGATTCTACACCGTCAATTTCCCAATGTTCCATTGGCGAGTGTGTCCGCAAAAGATGATGAACGTCTATCCAAAGTAGAGAAGATGCGGCAGGGAGAGTATGCTTTCCTGCTGACAACAACGATTTTAGAACGAGGGGTAACATTTGAAGGAATTAATGTCGTGGTATTGGGGAGTGAACAAGCAGTATTTACGACCTCGGCGCTGGTGCAGATCAGTGGGCGGGTGGGACGAAAACCCAATCATCCGACTGGTGAGGTAATTTTCTTGCACGAGGGCAAGACTAAAGCAAGTATCGGCGCTATCAAGCAGATTCAGCGCATGAATCAATTGGCAAAAATGCGCCAACTGTTGGATTAAGGAGGATGAAAATGGAGTGCTTATTATGTGGGGAACCATTTCAGCGCTTGGTGTCATTGAGCACCGTTTTTCGTCTTACCGATGAAATAACGCTGCCTATTTGTCCCTCATGTATCGCTAATCTGACCCCGATTCAAGGGGATACCTGTCCCAATTGTGGGCGTGAACAGCAAGGGACAAAGCGCTGCATGGACTGTATATATTGGCAAAAGCAAGGCTTGGAATTGCAGAATAAGGCATTTTATCACTATGACAGCGGTTTTCGGGCATGGCTATTATTATTGAAGGGGCAGCGTGAACAACGACTTGCCAGATTATTTGCTTATAAATTAAAGAACTACGCTAAGCAGTGGCCCGATTATACCTGGGTGCCGATACCTTCTAGTATGGATAATTATCGCCAACGTGGCTTTCACCAGACGAGCTGTATCTTATATTGGAGTCAGTTGCCTTACCTAGAACTCTTTTTGCCGCCGAAAACTACGGCAAAGCAGGCCCTTCAGAATCGCAAAGAACGACTGGAAAATACACGGCAGTTTGAACTCATCCCAGACGCTAAGCTACCTAAAAAAGTGTTATTGTTTGATGATGTCTATACGACGGGTTCCACCTTACATCAGGTACTTCAGGTATTAGAAGATCACGGTATTGAAACGGTGCGCTCAATGACGCTAGCACGGTAGGAGAATTTATCCGGAATAAACGCGAATATATTGAAATATGTAAGCGGTTTTTGTATAATATATACAAGGTAATAGAAGAGCGAAGCGCTCTCGCCCAGATATGGGTTAGGAAGGATGAGTCATTATGTTTACTTATAATGTTCGCGGAGAAAATATCGAAATTACTCCGGCAATCCGAGACTATGCTGAAAACAAAATCAGCAAAATCGAAAAATACTTCCAAGATGAACCTGATATTACAGTTCATGTGAATGCTAAAGTTTACCGTAATGGTGAAGCAAAAGCAGAAGTCACTGTACCGATGCCACGTCTGACGTTGCGGGCGGAGGAAACCTCCCAAGATCTCTACGGTAGTTTAGATTTGGTTGTGGACAAATTGGAACGTCAGGTTAAGAAATACAAAACGAAAGTTAACCGTAAATCCCGTGAAAAAGGCTTCCCTGACATGTTGACAGGGCAAGACGAAGAACTAGAAAAAGAGGAAGACATCAAGGTGGTTCGTCATAAGACATTGGGTGTGAAACCAATGTCTGCGGAAGAAGCCATTTTACAAATGGAAATGCTAGGACACGCCTTCTTCGTATTTAGAGACGCGCAGACTGAAGAAGTCGCAGTCGTTTACAAACGCCATAGCGGAGACTATGGGTTGATTGATGTTGACAGTACAATGGGAGAATAGTAGTGATCTCCATTTGCTGACCACTTATATAGAGGGGAGGAAGATGGCTTCCTCCCCTTTTTTGCGTGATCTTCATCTAGCGTTTTTTTGGTATTGTATGTATAATGAACGGGATAGTATCGGCATTTAGACTCATTTCCTAAAACAACGACAGGGTGACAATAATTCACCTGGCTGCTGATACTTAGAGAGATTAGATGGATAGAGAAGAATGATAAAGAGGAGAATGGTATGGCTAACGTTTTAAAGAAAGTGTTTGATAACGATAAAGCAGAAATGCGCCGTTTTGATCGCCAAGCAACAAAAGTAGAAGAACTTGGCGAAAAGTATGCAGAGTATACTGATGAGCAATTGCGCGACAAAACCGCATCTTTCCGTGAACGTCTCGCATATGGGGAATCCTTGGAAGACATGATTTATGATGCTTTTGCAACGGTGCGTGAAGCGGCTCGCCGCGTTTTGGGATTGTATGCCTATCATGTGCAGATCATGGGGGGATTTGCCTTACATTATGGGAATATCGCCGAAATGAAAACAGGTGAAGGGAAAACCCTGACAGAAACCATGCCTATTTACGCCAACGCGCTCTTGGGCAAAGGCGCTCACGTCGTAACGGTCAATGAATATTTGGCCAAACGTGACGCCGAGAACATGGGGGAAGTTTTCCGCTTCTTAGGCTTAACAGTAGGCTTCAATGCCAATGAAATGTCAGCCGATGAAAAAAGAGAAGCTTATAACTGTGATGTCATGTACTCCACTAACAACGAATTAGGATTCGACTATTTGCGTGACAACATGGTCGTTTATAAAGAACAAATGGTACAACGAGAACTCTACTATGCAGTTGTCGATGAGGTGGACTCCATTTTGATCGATGAAGCGCGGACACCGTTGATCATTTCTGGTCAGGCTGAACAATCCACCGTCCTCTATGAACAAGCAGACCGCTTCGTGAAAACCTTAGTAGCCGATGATGATTATGTGATTGATGTGCCATCAAAAACCATCAGCTTGACCGAAGAAGGGGTCGATAAAGCGGAAGATGCCTTCCACTTGGAAAACCTCTATGATGTTGAAAATGGCGCATTGATTCACCATTTGGATACCGCATTGCGGGCGAACTACATCATGATCCGCGATATTGATTACGTGGTTCAAGACGATGAAGTGAAAATCGTTGATGGATTCACTGGGCGTATCATGGAGGGCCGGCGCTATTCAGATGGATTGCACCAAGGGATTGAAGCCAAAGAAGGCGTGACGATTCAAAATGAGTCGAAGACCATGGCAACCATCACTTTCCAGAATTACTTCCGTATGTATGATAAATTGTCAGGGATGACCGGGACAGCGAAGACGGAAGAGCAAGAATTCCGTGAAATCTACGACATGGACGTTATCCAAATCCCAACCAACCGCCCAGTACAGCGGATCGATGCCCCGGATGTGATTTATCCGAATTTGAAAGCAAAATTCACGGCAGTTGTCAATGAAATTGTGAAACGTCACAATCAGGGCCAACCAGTATTGGTAGGGACGGTAGCCGTGGAAACCTCCGAATTGCTGTCTAAGATGCTGAATGATCGTGGGATTGCGCACAACGTGTTGAATGCGAAGAACCATGCTAAGGAAGCAGAGATTGTGTCTCAAGCTGGACAGATGGGTGCTGTCACGATTGCAACCAACATGGCTGGTCGTGGGACCGACATCAAGTTAGGGCCTGGTGTTCAAGAAGTTGGCGGTTTGGCAGTTATCGGGACAGAACGTCACGAATCTCGCCGTATCGATGATCAGTTGCGGGGACGTTCCGGACGTCAAGGAGACAAAGGATTCAGCCAGTTCTACCTCAGCTTGGAAGATGACCTCATGCGCCGCTTCGGATCTGACCGAGTGAAAGCCTTGTGGGAACGGCTTAATGATGGTGGCGAAGATGATTTAGCCATCGAGAGTCGCATGCTGTCTCGTCAAGTAGAATCCGCTCAGAAACGAGTGGAAGGGAACAACTATGACACCCGTAAGAGCGTCTTAGAATACGATGAAGTGATGCGGGAACAGCGGGAGATTATCTATGCGCAACGTCAAGAAGTGATCAATGCCACGAAATCCCTCGACCAAGTCATGTGGGGGATGATTGATCGGACATTGGATCGCGTAGTAGATTCTTTCACTATTGATGAAGAAAAAGAATGGAATCTCGATGGTTTGTACGAAGAGTTAACGACCAAGTTCCTGCGCCCTGATGAAGTGGAACGTGCAGATCTCGATAACAAGAGTCGCGTCCAATTGAAACATGATCTAAAAGAAATTGCACGGCAACGTTTTGAAGAAAAGATTGATAACATCAATAATACTCAACTGGCTTTGGAATTCGAAAAGGTCGTTATTTTACGAGCGGTAGACTCACGGTGGACCGATCACATTGATGCGATGGAACAATTGCGACAAGGGATTGGCTTACGGGCCTATGCACAAAATAATCCGCTAGTTGAATATCAAACAGAAGGATACGAACGTTTCAACGCGATGGTTAGCGGAATTGAATACGATGCGACGCAGATCTTTATGAATTCTGAAATTCGTCAAAACTTACAACGTCAACAAGTCTAATGGATTTTTAGTCAATCAAGGAAAATAACCACGTGGCCAGTTGGTGCGTGGTTATTTTTCATTCGGTGGCGTTTGCTATGGCACAAGTGCGCGCTAATACAGTAAAATAGAAGTCATCAGGAATAAGAGAAAATCAATAACTAAACGTACCTGATAAGAAGGGATGAGATTTATGGAGTTCAGCGAAATTCGCAATTTGCTCGACCACAATCATCAACAACTACTAAGTTTTAGGGGGTCTCTTTGACTTAGAAGAGCTAGCGGCTACGATTGCCGAGAATGAAGATAAAATGCTAGCACCTGATTTTTGGGACAATAGCCAAAAAGCACAGCAGGTGATTCAAAATAATAATGCGCTAAAAGCCGTTTATGATACCTTCCATGATCTGGAGAGTGAGTGGGAAGATCTCAACGCGATGGCAGAACTCAGTCAGGAAGAGGAAGATGGCGCACTCTTGCTCGATGATCTGACAGAGCAGCTGCTCGATTTTCAGCGCAAGATGAAAAATTATGAACGACAATTATTATTGGATGGTGAACATGACCATGCCAATGCCTTGTTAGAAATTCATGCAGGGGCTGGGGGCACGGAAGCGCAGGATTGGGCGGACATGCTGTTGCGGATGTACCGACGTTGGGCAGAACAACACGACTACAAGTTGGCCATTCTTGATTATCAAGCGGGAGATGAGGCCGGCGTGAAGAGTGTGGCAATAGAAGTTTCAGGCCACAATGCGTATGGGCTATTGCAATCAGAACATGGGGTGCACCGCTTAGTGCGCATTTCGCCATTTGATACCAATAGTCGTCGCCATACGTCTTTTGCCTCAGTGGAAGTGATGCCAGAACTCGATCAGGAGACCGAGATTGACATCAATCCCGATGATATTCGTGTGGATGTCTTTCGCTCGAGCGGTGCTGGCGGGCAACATATCAATAAAACCAGTTCGGCAGTACGCTTGACCCACGAACCCACTGGTATTGTTGTTTCTTCGCAAAACCAGCGTTCGCAGTTGCAGAACCGTGAGACGGCGATGCGCATGTTACAAGCCAAATTGGCGCGCCTCTTAGAGGAAAAGAACGCTCAGGAACTAGATGAGATTCGTGGTGAAAAAGCGGAAATCGCTTGGGGTTCACAGATTCGTTCCTATGTTTTCCACCCCTATCAGATGGTCAAAGATCATCGGACTAATTATGAAACGAGCGATACAACGGGTGTGATGGATGGCGATTTAGATCCATTTATCGATCAGTATTTGAAGTGGAAACTCGAACAAAAAAATAACGATGCCCAAGTCTAGGTGTGGGAGAGTGAATAGGATAACAGACGTGATAGGCTGCTGGAGTGTTTTGCACCCAGCAGCTTTTTTGTCTTGGAGGTAAATATCATACACGGAGTGCGTAAAAAGATGGCGGACAGGCTCAATCACCATTTGAGTGGAGTAGATATAAGGAGACAAGTGAAACAACACTGGTCATTAGTTGAATAAGAGAGGGTAGTGTGGAGACTTTTCGGTAGTGCATTTCTAATTTGCGTTAAAGGCAGCTAAGAAACTGAGTGTGATAGCGAGTAACCCTAGTCATTGCGTATTTTGTGGTATGCTAGAGGCAAACAGTAGGATAGATGAGGGAGTAGGAGGAGCTGGCATGAAGCGCGTATTAGTAGTGGATGATGAGGCAGCCATTCTCAAGTTATTGGCCTTCAATTTAAAAAAAGATGGCTATGCCGTCACAACAGCGAGCGACGGCAAAACGGCCTATACCTTGGCTAAGGAAAGTCATTATGATTTTATTGTTTTAGATTTGATGCTACCTAAATTGGACGGGATGGAAGTTTGTCGGCAGTTGCGCCAAGATGGTATTGAAACACCTATTCTCATTTTGACAGCAAAGGATGATGAGGTAGATAAAATCCTTGGGTTGGAGTTAGGGGCAGACGATTATATGACAAAGCCCTTTAGCCCACGCGAACTCACCGCGCGCATGAAGGCTATTTTTCGACGGACTGAAAAAATGGTGTCTGCACCAGAAATAGAACCCACCGCAACAGAGGATAGTGATGTGGAGGGAGAGCGCATCGAGGTGGGAGATATTGTGATCGATACCGGCGCTTTTAGCGTGACGGTAAGGCAACAGGTTATTGAAATGACACCGAAAGAATTGGAATTACTCACCTACATGGCCAAGCGGGTGGGGCGAACCTTGTCGCGTGAACGCTTGCTTCAGAAAATCTGGGATTTCAGTTACACAGCAGAAACTCGGATTGTTGACGTACATATCAGCCATCTGCGCGAAAAAATTGAGCAAGATCCCAAACATCCGGAGTACATTATTACGGTACGTGGATTTGGTTATAAATTTGAGGTGCCATCCGCATGAAGACCCCGCGTTTAAAAGTGATACTGATATTGATCGGTCTCTTCATCCTCTACCCTTTGCTCTTATTACTTGCAAGTTTAGTGGCGGTCAATACCGGTCATCATGCTGCTGTGCTAAAGTGGGGCGGAGTGCTCCTGCTTTTAGTTCTTGTCATTGGTTTAGGAATAAGTGCCTGGGGATGGCGCGCCTATCAGCGCTTTTCCCTCAGCTTAGCGAATATTCGTCAGCTGATTCATGGGCTGGATACCCAGCACTATACAACCGACTATCTCAGACGCGGGTGGAAATCTCTCGATGAGACAGGGATCGCCCTCACCACCCTCTCGAAAAATTTATCCACCAGGGCGTCTCAATTTTCTCTGCAGAAGCGACGCCTTAACCTCTTGATTGATTACTTAGTGATCGGTGTAATGTTGATCGATGAGAGCGGGACGGTGCGGATTGTCAATCAATCCTTCTACGATATTTTGGGGATTAATGACCCACTGGAAGGAGAGAAATATGTCAGTCGCTTGCCGGGGTATCAGCTAGTGGCAATGATCGAACAGAGCTTTTTGAAAGAGCGCTCCTTGCATGAAGAGGTAACGCTCTATTTTCCGAGAGAAGCGATCCTTGATGTGAACGTCGTGTATGTGACGGCAGATGCTTCGGGTGGAACATTTGATGATCAGGTCATTGTTTTACTCTATGACATTACCAAAATCCGCCACCTTGAAAAGGTACGCTCGGATTTTATCGCCAATGCTTCGCACGAACTGAAGACCCCTGTCACAGCAATTAAAGGCTTCAGTGAGACCTTGTTAGATGGCGCACTGGAAGATCCAAATACAGCCAAAGAATTTGTCACCATTATCGATCAAGAGACGGAGCGATTGGAGTCGTTGATCCGCGACATTCTCGATTTAGCAAAAATTGAACAGGGACAAGCTCCTTACACTCCAGAACCGGTAGAAGTGATTGGTGCTATCCAAGCAAGTGCGCGCTCGGTCGCCACCTTGGCTGAGCGAGAGGCGGTGAGCCTTTATTTGCCACAAACGAAAAACGCCATCTGGGTGGCTACTGAGCGTGAGAGTTTGCAGCAAATCTTAATTAATTTATTGGTCAATGCGATTAAATATAATACGGATCCTGGACATGTTTGGGTCAAAGTAGCGACTAACGAGGCAGAGACGCAGGCTGAAATTACCGTTCAGGATGATGGGATCGGCATTCCAAGTAGTGATCTCTCCCGCATTTTTGAGCGTTTCTACCGCGTTGATAAAACACGGGCTAAGCAGACTGGAGGGACAGGCTTGGGATTATCTATCGTTCGTAATCTCGTTGAACGAATAGGAGGTACAATCGCGGTAGAGAGTATTTTGAATCAAGGCACGCGCTTTACGCTGAGCCTGCCTTTGTTAACCGATGAAACACATGAATAAATCAATGAACGCCACTGTGGAATTCGAAGAGCATCCATCAGTGGCGTTTTTTTGGTATGAAGCGTGGCCTATTTACAACTTTGATATTAAACCTTTACCGCTATTTTACATTTACAAGTTCCATATTGAAGCTTTACCGTCAATTTACAATCTCTGCCTACAATAAAAAGTGGTAAGAGATTTGTTGATAGTGATTCACCAAGAAAGGAAGCAAAGATCATGAAAAAATGGCTATCGGGGATGTTAAGCATGGCACTCGTACTCGTGTTGGCTGGGTGTGGGAATAGTGACAAGGCTACCGCGAACAGTACGGATGGATCGAGCGTGGCAGCGACGAGTGGTGGGGCAATCAATGTGGTGACGCGTGAGGAAGGCTCAGGCACGCGGGCAGCTTTTACAGAGATTACCAAAGTAAAAAGTGATCAAGGTGATGGCACCACGTCTAGTGCGATTGTTCAGAATGGGACGGATCAGGTATTAGCATATGTGGCACAAGATCCTAAATCGATTGGGTATATTTCCTTAGGCTCTTTGAACGACACAGTCAAAGCCTTAAAAGTAGATGGCGTAACACCAAGTGAGGAAACCGTAGCTAGCGGAGAATATCCGCTCTCTCGTCCCTTTAACCTCGTTCATAAGAAAGGGCAGCCGCTGTCTGAACTAGCTACAGACTTTCAACAATTCATTCTCTCCAAACAAGGACAGGAAATTGTGAAACAAGCGGGTTACGTGCCGATTGCAGCGAAGGAAGACTATCAAGGTAAGGATCTTAAAGGTCAGTTGAATATTTCAGGATCCACTTCTGTTGGGCCGGTCATGGAGAAATTGGCAGAGGCCTATCAAAAGCAACATGCCAATGTCAAAATTAATATTACTCAAAACGGTTCAGGAGCCGGGATTCAAGCTGCCAGTGAGGGAAGTTCAGATTTTGGTATGGCCTCGCGAGCATTGGCCAAGGATGAAGAAGACAAGCTAGAGGCAACGGTGATTGCTAATGACGGGATAGCGGTTATTGTCAATAAAGAAAATTCAGCCACAGAGCTTAAGATGGACGATTTAAAAGCCATCTACCTCGGCGACAAAACGAGTTGGTAGTTCGATGAGTATGATCAATCAATAAAGAAGTGGAGTGGTGTGAGAGATAAAGACAGAAGATCCCCTTGTCTTTCTAGCACACCGCTTTGTTTTTATGACCAACAATTTTTACCTCAGGTACTTCAGAAACCTTCCTTTGCAAATTTTTGGAAATAACATGACGTGATTTTGAGGGCACAACAAAGGCTATTTTCTCAAAAGAGATTGTAAGTTGCTGTTTAGGGAGAATCGCTGGCTATAGTGGCTTCCCCTTTTTTATCATTTTTGTGAGTGGTTTATAGGAGATAATAACTGGTGACTACCTTTTCCTACGATTTCGCCAGCTAAATGCTGGGTGCTCACGGTCTTTGGCCTTGCTCTCGCGAGTGAAATGTAAAAGACAGTGGCCTTCCCCAGGCCAGGGAGCATTTGAGCTTCTTCTCTGAAAATAGATTTTTTGTATTTAATCACGAAAAAGCATAAATAAGGGTTTTAGATCGCTGTCATTCTTGATATTCTAAGAGGGTAATTTGATGAGTATTATTTCTGCTTGTCAGGTGACAATGATCAAGGCGGTAGCAGTGATGGTTGCGCTTTCTTGTTTTTGCGATTTATGCCAAAGTTTGCTATCCTTGACCTAAATTTATAGAAATTTAATATTCAAGTGCTTTTTAGTGATCAGCTTTTACATAAAATTTACAAAGTAACGTTACAATAGATACAGCATAAGGGCTAGTGTAGTGCGGTTTTATTCTCAGGGAGTGAGTGCTTTACTGCTAGATGTAAATAGCCATATGCCTTATGATGACGTTGCGTGCAAGCCGTCATGAAAAAAGCAAAATGGGGAAGGATGTTTCTTTTCAGATGATGATCAAGAAAATAGCCCGAGTGATGTGTGCAGTTGGTGCGACATTCGCTCTCGCTGCTTGCGGCAATGGGGAACCTGTTGCCCCCCACGAAATTACCGGCACGATCGATTTAGTGACGCGTGATGAAGGCTCGGGGACACGGGCAGCATTCAATGAAATGTTAGGCATTACCCAGGATGGCGTGGACCAAACAACACTGGCGGCCATTGTTCAAAATGGGACGGATCAGGTGATGACATTGGTGGCGACGGATCCTGGAGCGATCGGGTATATTTCGTTAGGATCCCTCAACGATACCGTCAAACCGTTGAATGTCGATCAGGTGGAACCGACCGAGGAGAATGTGCTGAATGGGACGTACAAACTCTATCGTCCCTTTACCGTGATCACCAATAAAGCGCGCCCACTCTCAGAAGTCTCCAAAGATTTCCTCACCTTTATCCAGTCAAAGGATGGCCAGGCTATTGTGCGCGATGCTGGGTATGTTCCGATTAAGGCAGAGCAGTCTTATCAAGCAAAGGGCTTGAGCGGTAACATTAATATCTCAGGATCAACGTCGGTGGGGCCGGTGATGGAGAGTTTGGCTGAAGCTTATCAAAAACTCAATCCTAAGGTAAGTATCAACATTACTCAGAATGGCTCCAGCGCGGGGATTCAGGCTGCTCGTCAAGGTAGCTCGGACTTTGGAATTTCTTCCCGTCAATTGACGGATGCTGAACAGGACCTGACGGAAACTGTTATTGCCAATGATGGCATTGTTGTCATCGTAAACAAAGAAAATGCCCGCAATGACATCACCAGTGCTGAACTCCAGAAGATCTATCTGGGCAAAGTCAGTGATTGGGAAGAGCTCAGAGCGGAATAAAGCTTGTCTCATTGAGATAGGTAAACTAGAGATAGGGAGACAACTATGCAAAATGATAAATTAGAAACCGTGATGAAATGGGTCTTCTTTGCGTGTGCGGTAATCTCTATTGTGGCATTGCTATCAATTTGTTACTTCATTTTTGCAAATTCGATTCCATTTTTAGCCAAGTATGGGCTAACCGATTTTCTATTTGGAACGCAATGGCGACCAACCCAAGAAACGTTTGGGATTGCACCGATGTTGGTGGGGTCTTTGTATGTGACCTTATTGGCGATGCTGATCGGTGTACCGGCCGGCATCTTTACGGCCGTGTACATGGCTTTCTATTGCCCACCCAAATGGCATCGCTTTTTAAAACCGGCCGTTAACTTGATGGCAGGGATTCCCTCCATTGTTTACGGGTATTTCGGGTTAGTCGTTTTGGTACCCGCTGTGCGCCAATTTACACGTCTGATCGGGATGCATAGTCCGGGGCTGAGCGTATTTACCGCCGGATTGGTGCTCGGGATTATGATTTTACCAACCATTATTACAACCTCAGAATCCTCATTGCGTGCCGTTCCGAAATCTTACTACAATGCATCGGTAGGACTGGGGGCGACGCATGACCGAACGTGCTATCGGATTATGTTGCCCGCCGCACGTTCAGGGATCATCGCAGCGATCATCCTTGGTTTGGGACGCGCAGTTGGTGAAACCATGGCAGTCATCATGGTTGCTGGGAATCAGGCCATCTTCCCACGCGGCCTCTTCCAAGGCGTGCGCACCATGACAACGAACATCATGTTGGAAATGGCTTATGCTGGTGGGATTCATCGTGAAGCATTGATTGCCACCGGTGCGATCCTCTTTATCATTATCTTAGCCATCAATGCCATCTTAGCCTATGTGAATGCGAAGGGAGGGCACCACTAATGGACAAAGTACTGCGTGGTTTAACTTATTTATTTGCGGCTTTCACGTTTGGGTGGTTGCTCTTTATCTTAGTGTATGTACTGATTAATGGAATTCCACACCTCTCTTTGGATCTGTTTTCCCTCCATTACACGACGGATAATGTATCATTGATGCCGTCATTATTAACGACCCTCTACCTTGTTTTAGGGGCATTGATTATTGCGGTGCCACTTGGTGTGTTTGCAGGTTTTTATCTTGTGGAGTACGCTGGACGGGGGAATAAATGGGTTTCGGCTATTCGCATTGCGACCGACACACTTTCTGGGGTGCCGTCAATTGTATACGGCCTTTTTGGGATGTTAGCGTTTGTTATTGCGGCTGGCTTCCAATTTTCCATGTTAGCGGGGATTTTGACAATGGTGATTATGGTGTTGCCACTGATCATCCGCAATACCGAAGAAGGGTTACTCGCTGTTAATGATTCCCTACGCCATGCGAGTTACGGTCTAGGGGCAGGGAAATTACGGACGATTTTTCGAATCGTGCTTCCCGTGGCTATGCCGGGGATTCTCTCCGGGGTCATTCTTGCGATTGGACGTATTATCGGGGAAACGGCAGCATTGATGTATACCTTAGGGACATCAACAGGATTACCGAGCGGCTTATTCTCTTCGGGACGAACATTGGCATTGCACATGTACGTCTTATCAGGTGAAGGGTTACACCGCAACGAAGCGATGGCAACAGGAGTTGTCTTATTGGTCATGGTCTTTGTGATCAACAGCATTTCTACCTGGTTATCGCGCCAATTAGGGGCAAAAGGAGGACAACGTTAATGTCTGAAACCAATTTACATGTCAAATTTGAAGTGAAAAATATGGATCTCTGGTACGGCAAGTTCAAAGCACTCGAAGGGATCGACATTGATATCTATGAACAAAAGGTCACAGCTTTGATCGGGCCATCTGGATCGGGAAAATCAACGTTCTTGAAGACATTGAATCGAATGAATGATCTGGTCGAAGGCTGCAAAGTGACTGGTAAGGTTGAACTGGAAGGCGAAGATCTGTTTAGAAAAGAGATTAATATCAACGAACTACGCAAGCACGTCGGCATGGTTTTCCAACATCCCAACCCATTTCCAATGTCAATCTATGACAACATCTGCTATGGACCACGTACACATGGGATCAAGGACAAAGAAGCACTCGACCAATTAGTGGAGACATCACTCAAAGGCGCAGCAATTTGGGATGAAGTTAAAGATGACCTCAACAAGAGTGCATTGGCGCTCTCCGGTGGGCAACAACAGCGGATCTGCATTGCACGCGCGCTGGCGGTTAAACCGGACGTCCTATTGATGGATGAACCAACGAGTGCATTGGACCCTATTTCCACTTTGAAGGTAGAGGATCTCATTCACGAACTGAAGGATGATTATACCATCGTTATTGTTACGCACAATATGCAACAAGCAGCGCGTGTCTCAGACTACACTGCCTTCTTCTACGCAGATCCAGAATTGGGTGGTGGCCATTCACGTATCATCGAATATGGACGCACCGAACAAATCTTCAATGATCCGCGCGAAGAACAAACCGCCGATTACGTGGCAGGACGTTTCGGCTAAATTCGTATCACAAAGGCCAAGGCGACTTGGCTTTTTTCTTTGATTAGATTGAGAACATTTGTTTGCTTTTTTGGTAGGTAATGAGTAAGATGATAAAGTCATGGCCAAAGCCAATAAGAACTCAAACTGAGAAGAATCAAATATGAGAGTGCTAGTCAGCGTAAAACAGGCTATTGAAGGCTAGTACGATAAAAATAATCAATAAAGAAAGTCGAGGGATGTCTTGGTGAAGGATGAGATTGTTGTTCGTGGAGCACGCTCCCACAATCTAAAAGATATTGATGTCACGATTCCGCGTGATAAATTAGTCGTCATTACGGGACTCTCCGGTTCAGGAAAGAGCTCGTTAGCTTTCGACACCTTATATGCAGAAGGACAACGTCGTTATGTGGAAAGTCTGTCGTCGTTTGCACGGCAATTTCTAGGTAACGTCAAGAAAGCCGATGTGGATAGTATCGAAGGATTGAGTCCGGCAATTGCGATCGATCAGAAAACCACTAACCGTAACCCTCGTTCAACGGTGGGGACGATTACCGAAGTCAACGATTATTTGCGACTATTATTCGCTAGAGCGGGGCATCCTATCTGCCCCAATGATGGGACACCGATCA
This sequence comes from Aerococcus sp., assembly GCA_030528155.1. Classification (GTDB taxonomy): domain Bacteria; phylum Bacillota; class Bacilli; order Lactobacillales; family Aerococcaceae; genus Aerococcus. The sequence goes on along the minus strand of JAUMZL010000017.1, from coordinate 19,983 downwards.
AGAGTGAATCGCTCGACCAGATGATCGAGCGAATCTTTGCTTTAGAGGAACGCACCAAGGTTCAGATCTTGGCCCCCATCGTTCATGGCAAAAAAGGACAACACAAGAAACTGCTGGAAAAAGTGCAAAAGCAAGGCTACGTACGGTTACGAATTGACGGTGAGATGTATGACATCGATGAACTGCCAGAATTAAATAAGAATCAAAAACACGATATTGATGTGATCGTCGACCGCTTAGTAGTCAAAGAAGGGATTCGCGCACGGTTGGCGGACTCTTTGGAGACAGCTTTGCGCTTAACCGATGGCTACGCCCTCGCTGATGTGATTGGTGGCGAGCCTATGCTCTTTTTGGAACATTATTCTTGCCCTTATTGCGGATTCACTGTGGGAGAATTAGAACCACGCCTGTTTTCCTTCAATGCGCCGTATGGAAGCTGTCCAGAATGTGATGGACTAGGGATCAAGATGGAAGTCGATCCAGAGCTGGTTGTCCCTGATGCTAAAAAGACGTTACAAGAAGGGGCCATTGCGCCTTGGAATTCGTCTTGGAGCGCGTATTACCCGCAACTGCTAGAACAAGCAGCGACATCTTTTGGGATTGCGATGGATGTGCCTTTTGAAGCGCTCACTTCAGAACAACAAGCATTATTACTAGAAGGAAACGGTGAAACGCCTTTCCATTTCCATTACGAGAATGAATTTGGCAATGTTCAGGACAAAGATATGCTTTATGAAGGAGTGCTGAACAATGTGAAACGGCGCTACTTTAACTCCACCAGTAAGATGGTACGGGAGACCATGTCAAAATACATGGCAGAGTTGCCTTGTCCTGTTTGTCATGGAAAACGGCTCAATCGGCAGGCCTTGTCTGTGAAGATTGCTGGCAAAGATATTGCCGATGTCACCGCTATGTCCATAGAACATGCCGCCAAATTCTTCCAGACGTTGGCGTTGACAGGAGAGGACAAAGCGATTGCTCAACCCATTATGGAAGAGCTTAAGGCACGCATTTCCTTTTTGAATGAGGTGGGATTGGACTATCTCACCTTAGAGCGTTCTGCCGGAACATTATCCGGTGGGGAAGCGCAACGGATTCGCTTGGCTACACAGATCGGTTCTAACTTATCCGGCATTATGTATGTTCTCGATGAACCATCGATCGGACTGCATCAGCGCGATAACGATCGCTTGATTCAGTCTCTCAAACGGATGCGCGATCTGGGCAACACGGTTATTGTGGTAGAACACGACGAAGACACTATGCGCGCAGCCGATTACTTGATCGACATGGGTCCCGGTGCAGGGGATCACGGCGGTGAAGTGGAGGCTGTGGGGACTCCCGAAGAGGTGGCTCAAAATCCAGCGTCATTGACTGGACAATATCTGAGTGGCCGGCGCAAAATTGATGTTCCTACCGCACGTCGCGATGAAGACAAAGGTTGGCTACATGTTGCTGGTGCACGTCAAAATAACCTTAAAGGAATTGATGTAGATATTCCGCTCGGACGCTTGGATGTTGTTACCGGAGTTTCCGGGTCAGGGAAAAGTTCGTTAGTCAATGAAGTGCTTAAAAAGACCTTGTTAAGAACGTTGAATCGTGCTCAGGTTGTCCCGGGTAAGGTGGACAAGGTCAGTGGGTACAGTCAATTGGATAAGATCATCGATATTGATCAGAGTCCAATTGGGCGGACACCGCGCAGTAACCCAGCGACCTACACGAGTGTCTTTGACGATATTCGCGAATTATTCGCACAGACCAATGAAGCCAAGGTTCGTGGTTATAGCAAGGGGCGCTTCAGTTTCAATACCAAAGGCGGCCGTTGTGAAAATTGCAAAGGTGACGGCATCATCAAAGTCGAAATGAACTTTTTACCAGACGTGTATGTGCCTTGCGAGGTCTGTGGGGGTACGCGCTACAATGCAGAAACATTGGAAGTTCACTACAAAGGAAAAAATATCGCTCAGGTGCTTGATATGCGGGTGGAAGAGGCTCTGTCTTTCTTCCAATCGATTCCAAAGATTGCCCGTAAACTACAAGCAATCAATGATGTTGGACTGGGCTATGTCACATTAGGACAGCCAGCACCAACTCTGTCTGGTGGGGAAGCACAGCGAATGAAATTGGCCAGTGAATTGCAACGGGTATCCACTGGCAATACACTCTATATTCTCGATGAGCCGACAACGGGATTGCATGCGGAGGATATCAAGCGATTGCTCGGCGTTTTGCAGCGTTTAGTTGATGACGGGAACACCGTTATCGTGATTGAACATAATTTAGATGTGATCAAATCGGCTGATTATTTGATCGATCTTGGTCCAGAAGGTGGAGATGGTGGAGGAACTATTGTGGCTACCGGTACGCCAGAAGAGGTGGCAAAAGTAGCTACTAGTTACACGGGACACTATCTCAAACCCTTGCTCGAGAAATAAAGCACCTATTTGCTTATATGGCTGATTGGTATGCTCAAATCAGTGATGAAGACTCGCTGTCTCATGCGGTGATAGCACGCTATAATAGAATTAACACGAAATAAACCGAGTGTTACCTCCCGGAGGTGCGCACTCGGTTTTTGCTCAATAGAAAGGTAGTCGGGGAAATGAAAATCATCCACACATCGGATTGGCATATCGGCAAACGCCTCAATGAACATGATTTATTATCCGATCAACGGCAGGTGCTCACTCAGTGGATTGAGGAGGTAGCTAGTAAGAAGCCAGATCTGGTGATTATCGCTGGTGACTTATATGATCGCTCACTCCCCAGCCAAGAGGCAGTAGGTTTGGTAGATGAGTTGTTTGTTAAGATGGCCCATGAGTTGTCATGTCCTGTGACTCTGATCAGTGGTAACCATGATAATGGCCGCCGCGTGGGGTATGGTGGCTATTTCTTTGAACAGCAAGGGATTTATGTGGCCGGTCAGCCCGAACGTGTGCCTAAGAGAGTCGCTGTCGGGCAAGCTGATGTCTATCTGTTGCCGTTCGCCTACCCTGCGACTATCCGCGATTTGTATGAAGATCCAACGATTAAAACGGTGATTGATGCGGTGAAGCGTCAAGTGGCAGAAATTAAGAAAATATGGGATCCAAAGCGGCTAAATATTCTTGTTTATCATGGTTCGGTAACGGCCAATGTGCCTAAGCATGCTGGCGAAGATGTCGCATACGCGAGTGAACATCATTTGCTGAGTGTGGGGACGGTTGAATTTGTGCCAGTTTCACTCTTTGAAGGCTTTGATTACATTGCACTCGGACATATCCATAACGCCCAGCAAATCGGGTCAGCCCCGTGTTATTACAGTGGGTCGCCTTTGAAGTATTCAAAGAACGAAGCTGATCAGATTAAACAATATTATGAGGTAGATCTCAATAAAGAAACTTGTCAGGTGATGCCACACTTGATCTATCCCAAACACCCTTTGCGCACAGAGCGTGGGACCTTTCATGATCTATTAAATGGGACACCGTCTGAAGACTATTTGTATTTTGAGTTGACCGATAAAACCGCCCAAACTGAAGCGATGAGTCGTCTACGTCAGGTGTATCCTAATGCGATGAGCTTACAATATGTAGATTTGGCGCACAGCGATCAGCCATTGTTTAACTCAGAAACAAATGTCAGAACAACCACTCATGCGAAGGATCTGGTGAGCTACTATCAGGAATTTTATCAACAGATGATGGGAGAAGCACTCAGTGAGCAACAAGAAACAATGGTGCGTGAATTACTACAGACACTCGAGGAGGAATAGCGAATGCGCCCACTGCAATTAACTTTACAAGCATTTGGCTCCTATACCAAAAAAACAACCATTGATTTTACACAGTTGGCCGATCAGCGCTTGTTTCTGATCAGCGGGCCAACGGGGGCAGGAAAAACAACGCTGTTTGATGCGCTAATCTTTGCTCTGTATGGTGAAGTGAGTGGTTCCATGCGCCAAGCAAAAAACATGCGTGCCCAGCTTGCTGATACCAAGACAATCACAGCAGTTGACTTCACTTTTGAAGTGAATGGAGAGACGTATGTGATTCATCGAGAGCCCAAACAACCGAATCCTGATCCCAAAGCGAAGAATGAGCGTGACCAACGAGTGAGTTTGACGACGCCAGGAGGAACTTATACTCGGATCACGGAGGTGCGCACGAAGGTTGAGGAATTGATCGGTTTGACTGCTCAGCAATTTCGACAGGTGGTGATGCTGCCACAAGGTGAATTTCAGCGGCTGATTACGGCTGATACGAAGGAACGTCGTGAAACGTTCCGCCAAATTTTCAATACAGATCTCTATCGTCATTTTGAGATAGCGCTCAAGGATCGCTACCGCCAAGCAGAGCAACTATTGAAGGCTAGCTATCAGACAATTCAGCATGAAGAAGCAGTGGTGGCCCCGGTATTACCCACACAGGAGCAGGAAAGCTTTCTGATGGCGATGCATCAGGAAGACTATGATGCCGCTCTTAAAATAGTAATGGCGTATCGACAGCAGGCAATGCGCGACCAGCAGACGTTAGAAACGCAGGTCACCCAGCTGGAGACAGAAGAACAGCATGCTCAGTTATCGATTCAGCTGCTTACCGAAGCAGAAAAATTAAAGCGAGAAAACGAGGTCATTCACGAAAAATCAAAAGCAATGACAGAACTCGAGGAAGAAATCGATCAGCACGATCAAGCGCGTACACTTTATCAGCTTTATCACCAGCAGCAAGAAAAAGCTCAGCAGCTAGCCAATAAAAACCAGCAACTGCAGCAAACGCAAGAAAAACGGCAGTCACTCGCAGCGGAAGAAGCTGCTTTTCAGCAAGAGGAAACACAGTGGCAGGAGGTTTTTTTAACGTTGCCTCGCCTCCAAGAACAACTTAAACAGAGCGAACAGGCATTGCTGGCTTGGGATACCTATAGCAAAGCTAAGCAGACACTTGATCAGATGATGATTGACTATGAATCGCAGGCTATGCATAGCAAAAAACTCGCAGCAGACCTTGTACAAAGACAGTCCGAACAAGAAAAATTAATTGAACAGTTGCAAGCGTTGGCAACGAAGCAAGTCAGCGAACATCTACTGGCGCAGGAACAAATCGCTTTGGCACAAAAGGAACAGGTAGTCGCGTTAGGAAAGGAACGCTATTCTCGTTATCAAGCGAATGCTAAGGCAGAAGCAGCACTTCAACTGGAGTATCAACGTTTGCATGAAACTTACGAAGCGGCCAAACAAAAGCAGATCACCCAAAAACAAGCGTGGCAATCACAATGGTTGCAACAATTGCAATCAACGCTCCAAGAAGGAGAAGCGTGTCCACTCTGTGGTAGCGTGCATCACCCCTCGCTCCAAGCAAAGGGAGATATCACTGCGCCCCTGGAACGGATAACAGTCCCTAGCGAAGATGAGACGGAGCACATGGCTTCACTGGCACGAGCTGTAGCTACTGCACATGCCCGTCTTGAGCAAGTTGAGCAGGAGCAAGACAAATTGATAGATCGTCAGTTTTCAACAGTGACTGAATGGGAAGAAGCATTGGCTGACCAACAACGCACCCTCACTGCTGAACAAAAGCAATTACAGGAAAAACGCGATCAGCAAACTCAGCTGCAAGACGAAATAACCACCTATAAACAGCAATACGATAGCCAACAACAACGCTATCAATCACAAAAGGAAGTGCTCGCCCAATTGAGTGGCCAATGCACAGCCCAGCATGAACAAATCAAACAAGAACAAGAGCGCCTCATGCAGCTGAAGCAGCAATTAGTAGGAGAAAGCCAGGAAGAAGCACAAACCAATTATCAAACACTGGAACAACGAGTGACTACGCTCACTGCTCAGCAGAAAAAACTCAAAGACAAAGCAACAACCCTCACTGAGCAGCGTTTGCGCTTAGATGAGCAATACACGGAACGTCATAGTGCGGTTCTGGCCTACCAAACAGAATGGGAACACTTAACTGCATTAGTCGAAGCAGAAGAGAAGACCATCGGACAATCTGTTACACAGATCCTGCCTCTCTTTTCGGTATCACGAGATTGGGAGACCTTGAAAAAACAACTCACAACCTTCAAGGAACAAGAACGAACTAACCGTGTTCAGCTGGAGCAAAATGAATTAGCTCGCAGACAGGCCTCTATTACTGCCGACCTATTGACTTACCAACGTCAGGCAGCCCAGAAGAGTGAACAATTGGCCACGCTGAGACAGACCATTCAGGGACAGCAAGAGCAATTGACCCTCTTTAAAGATCGCACAGAGCGCTTAAAAGCGGCGACTGAACAGTATCAACAACAAGATCAGGAGACCCAGACTTGGCGAGAATTATATGCGGTGGCAAGCGGTCAGGTAGCGGCCACAAGCCGAGTGAGCTTTGAAACGTATGTCCTTCAGCAATATTTTGATTGGGTAATTGCGCGGGCGAATGTCCAATTTGATCATATGACCGGGGGACAATATCACTTCGTTCGGGAAAACATTATGAAGACGCGCACGTCAGCAAAAGAACTGGGGCTGGATTTATCTGTTTTTGATGCGTTTACGGGACAGGTACGGAGCGTCAATACGTTGTCTGGTGGGGAAACCTTCCAAGCTTCATTAGCTTTTGCCTTGGGACTCAGTGAAGTCATTCAAGAACAAGCCGGTGCCATTGAGATGGGACTGCTCTTTATTGATGAAGGCTTCGGTTCGCTGGATAACGAGAGTCTCCAATTGGCGATGGGGACTTTGGCGGACTTAGAGAGCCAAGGGGAGCGTTTGATCGGAATCATTTCGCACGTGGATGCCTTGAAAACAGAACTTCCTGTCCACTTATCCATCACCAAAGATGACCGAGGTAGCCATGCCCGTTTCACTGGTTTGGTCTAGTGACGAATGCGTGGAGGTGATTGGCCATATTGTGGGAAACGCAGTGATTTGGTCTAGTGACGAATGGGGTTATGGTTAATCATTAAAGGTCCTTAAAGATCATAGCTGGGCAATGACTTTCAGTAGACGGTAGGGGGAACTATGGTAAAATATAGTCAGGGTTTTATCCTAATAATAGAAATCTATTAGAATAAGTCCTGGGGCTTAGAAGTAGCCCTTATTTTCTCGTAAAAACGCAGTGAGGAAGGTGACGTGGTTCACCTACCGCTATAAGGAGTGTTTGTATTTATGAAAAGATTTACCCGTTCGACCACCAATCGTATTTTAGCTGGGGTCTGTGGGGGGATCGGTGAATACCTTAATATCGATCCTAGGATTATTCGTTTGTTTGTATTGATTCTGTTGGTAACCCCTATTGCGTGGGCAGTCCTTCTCGGTTATGTGTTGATGGCGTTATTTACCCCCCAACAGGTGACACCATGGGAGGAAATCATCGGTCGCTTATTCCAACGTCAAAATCAAAGGCAATGGACGCATTCACACACGACGACGGAGCAAACGAATAGCACCTATCGCCCTAACCAAGCGCGCGAAGCAGAACATGTCGATGATGAAAGTGAGGAATCATGATTCGTTTTATTTTACAGGTCATTCTTAATGCGATCGTCTTAACTGGGTTATCAGAGGTATTCTGGCCTCATGCTTATATTTCTGGTTTTGGGACGGCCATTTTACTGGCGATTGTCGTTATGATTCTATATCGGGTGGTTTATCCTATTTTGCGCATCATCTCATTTCCCATTACGTTACTGACATTAGGACTGTTTCGTATTGTGCTCAATGGCGTGATTTTCGCAATGGCGGCGGCTATTATGGGGCAGACCGTTTATATGGAGTCATTCAGTTATATGATGATCATGGCGACACTCTATGCGATTATCCAATGGGGTATCCATCGCTTGGTTGAACCCCATTATTATGGCTAACTCTAAACCGAAGCATCGAGCAGGCAGTTATTGCCACGCTCGGTGTTTTTTTTATTATGAAGCGGTAAATAAACAGAGGAAAGTGTAGGCTTTTTAGGGCATATGGAGTATGGTAAAATGAGAAAATGAAAGCTGTTTATTGACGGAAAGAACATCAGATCACAAAGACGTTGCAGGCGTTATTAAACAGTAAATGGAAGTGTGCTGAGACTACTTATTGGTAAGAATCAGCAGAAATTTTAACAGTGAAGGAGCGGTACGATGGCGAATGTCACTGTGCGTGATCTAGCGGAGGCCCTACATTTAAAGGTCATCAGCGGCGAAGCATTTCTCAATCGTGAAATTACTACAACGAATATTTCGCGGCCAGGACTCGAACTGACCGGATATTTTAATTATTATGCCTCAGAGCGGGTGCAACTGTTCGGGTTGAATGAGCACTCCTATATGAAAAAAATGACGAGTGCCGAACGGTTATTGATGACACGACGCATGGCGAGACCGGAAACCCCATGTTTTATTTTTTCACGGGGACTAGAACCGGAATATGAGGTAATTCAGGCACTCAATGAGAATCAAATTCCCATTCTCGGAAGCGATGCGGTGACTACTCAGTTATTTAAGAACATCACCAGCTACCTGCAAGAGACCTTGTCGCCACGCCAATCGGTACATGGCGTTTTCGTCGATGTGTATGGTCTGGGTATTCTCATTATTGGGGATAGTGGGATCGGTAAGTCAGAAACAGCGCTCGAATTGATCAAACATGGGCATCGCTTGGTAGCGGATGATCGCGTGGAATTGCACAAGCGCGATGAACGCACGATTATCGGTGAGGCACCTGAAATTTTGCAGAATATGATCGAAATTCGCGGATTGGGGATTATGAATGTTTTGACCCTATTTGGTGCGGGAGCTGTGCGACGCGCTCAAGAATTAAATATGATTATTAATTTGCTAGAGTGGGATCAAGGCGAGAATTACGATCGTTTGGGGACCGCTCCTGAGATGGTGTCGTATTTTGGCATTGATATTCCTAAAATCACCGTGCCGATTCGAACCGGACGTAATAGTTCAAACATTGTTGAAGTGGCAGCCATGAACTTCCGCGCGCGCAGCATGGGATTTGACTCCGAAGAGCAATTCGAACAGCGCTTGACGGAATTAATTCAGCGCAACTCGCAATTCGAAAAGACAGTGACGGAGACAAAACGGTCGCCACGACCTACTGTGCCTAAAGATAGCAAGTATTACTTGCCGCGTGAAGAATAACTGTTGGAGAGGAAATAAGTATGCAACATCTATTATTAAGTTATCCGGTAGCTTTTCATTTGTTTGGGATACCTATCCACTGGTATGGCATTATCATCGCAGTGGGAATGCTGATTGCTATCGAATGGATTGCCCGCGAACTGCGACTAAAGGGCTTCTCTGAGGAAATGGGCTATGATCTTGTTTTATGGGGAATTCCTATTGGGTTTATCGGAGCAAGACTGTACTACGTGCTCTTCCAATGGCCTTACTACGCCGCCCATCCTGGAGAGATCCTGCAGATTTGGAATGGTGGGATTGCCATTTACGGTGGTGTGATCGCTGGTGCGATAACGCTATTTGTTTATTGCCGAAAAAAGAAAATTAATCCCTTACTTATGACGGACGTGATCGCCCCTTATCTCTTATTAGCGCAAGCCATTGGACGCTGGGGAAACTTTGCTAATCAAGAAGCACATGGTGGGGCTGTGAGTGAGAGTTTCTTACGCAATACTTTGCATCTGCCTGCATTTATTGTTGATCGTATGCAAATCGGTGGGATTTATTACCATCCAACCTTTCTCTACGAATCATTATGGAGTTTGTTGGGGGTTGCTGTGATTATGTGGTTGCGCGGACGCAATCGAGCGCTCAAGTTAGGAGAAACGACGCTACTCTACTTTATTTGGTATGCATTTGGGCGCTTCTTCATTGAAGGGCTGCGGACAGATAGTCTGTGGCTAGGCCCATTCCGCGTATCACAACTCTTATCGTTGATTTTCGTGATTGGTGGCATGGGGCTGTTCATTTGGAGTCGACGCAAACGTCAAGATGCTCCTTATTACACGGATATCTACGGCCCTAACGTATAGGAAAGCAGGTGTGAGACTTGGGACAAGTAACCATCCTGGGTGCAGGAACCTGGGGCAGTGCTCTCGCTAATGTACTGGCTGAAAATGGGCATCAAGTGACGCTCTGGACACGCAGTCAGGAGCAAGCGACTGAGTTGGAAGAGCTGCGCACCAACGAGCACTACCTCAATGATTTTCATTTACATGCGAATGTCACAGCAACATCAGACCTCAGCTTGGCTGTTCAGAATGCGCAGATCATTGGTTTCGTCGTGCCAACCAAAGCGATTCGTCAGGTGGCTTTGGGCGTGGTGGAAGTCTTAACGACTAGTTCGATTGCGACTCCCCCTCTTATTTTTCATGCAACCAAGGGAATTGAACAGCAGACCCATCTACGTGTGAGCGAGATGTTGGAGGATGAATTTCAATCTGTTCCATATCAGGGAATTGTCGCACTATCAGGTCCGAGTCATGCAGAGGAAGTGGCCACACATCATCTGACGGCCATCACCTCTGCTAGCAAGGACGAAGCCAGTGCGCAGGTTATTCAATCGCTCTTTATGAATCAATATCTGCGGGTCTATACCAGTACTGATATTATTGGCGTGGAACTGGGGGGAGCATTGAAAAACATCATTGGACTCTGTGCAGGCGTGAGTGACGGATTAAATTATGGTATCAATACCAAGGCGGCTCTAGTGACGCGTGGATTAGCTGAAATTACGCGACTGGGTGTTGCTTTAGGCGCCGATCCCTTGACCTTCAGCGGCCTGAGTGGTGTAGGTGATTTGATCGTGACTACCGGCAGCTCACTTTCACGTAACTGGCGGTGCGGCTACGCAATCGGCCAGGGGGTTGAACCCAAACAAGCCATCGCAGAGACGGGGCAAATTGTGGAAGGGGTTACAACCACTAACGCTGCTTATGAACTAGCGAAATGTCATGAAGTTGAGATGCCTATTACCGAAGCGATGTATCAGGTACTCAATCATCATAGCGATTTAAGGACAATTATTGCGAATTTAATGGGGCGTTCCATGAAGAGTGAACGCGTATTACCGACGAATAAATAAAAAACTGCACGAATAGGAGTGTGATTTGCAGTGAAGAAAAAAGTGACGAAAGCAATTATTCCGGCAGCAGGATTTGGGACCCGCTTCCTCCCTGCAACCAAAGCCCTCGCCAAAGAAATGTTACCAATCGTCAATAAACCTACCATTCAGTTTATTGTTGAGGAAGCGATTGCTTCTGGGATTGAAGATGTGTTGATTATTACCGGGAAAAGCAAACGAGCGATCGAAGACAACTTCGACTCTAACGTTGAATTGGAAGGGTTCCTCGTAGAAAAAGGGCGCGATGATCTCGTTCGAATCATGAATGAAAATACTGGACTCAATATTTTCTTCAAACGTCAATCCTATCCGCGTGGGTTAGGGGATGCGGTCTTACAGGCCAAAGCCTTTGTTGGCGACGAACCGTTTGTTGTGATGCTTGGGGATGATTTGATGATGGATGAGGTACCATTGACGCGCCAATTGATCGACAGCTATGAACAAACTCACGCATCAAATATTGCGGTAATCCCGGTGCCACACGAAGAAACCAATAAGTATGGGGTTATTGATCCAGAAGGGGAGTTGCGTGAAGGTATCTATAACGTGCGGCAATTTGTGGAAAAACCTGATCCAAAAGATGCGCCAAGTAACTTGGCGATCGTTGGGCGGTACTTGTTAACCCCAGAAATCTTTGACTTGTTAGAAACGCAAGAACCAGGGGCAGGTAACGAAATTCAATTGACCGACGCCATCGACCGTTTGAATAAAACGCAACGGGTGTTTGCCCTTGAATTTAAAGGTAAACGCTACGACGTCGGAAATAAATTGGGCTATATGCAAACGATTATTGATTATGGGTTGGATCAACCAGAATATCGTGAAGATCTGAAACGCTATATTCTGAGCTTGGAAGAACAGCTTTGATGAACAACCTGGCATCAGCAAATGAGAATCGCGAAGGCTTGAGGGGAGAACTCAAGCTTTCTTTCTATCGAAAAGCCACTAGGAGAAGTGGTGTTGATAGCGGTGGCATCTTTTCGCTCTAGTGAATCATGAGTGAGGCGAGAGATTCTGATGTTTGACTGATTAAAAGTAAGTGTATAGAATGGAAGCGACATAAGCGGATATGAGGCACGCTGGAAGGAGTTTTTCAATGAGTGAAGAAATGAAATCATACGATGTCGTTGTTGTTGGCAGTGGCCCGGCTGGATTGACGGCAGCACTTTATGCATCACGGGCGAATTTATCAGTATTGGTGTTAGAGCGGGGAGTCCCAGGTGGAGAATTGTTAAATACAGCTGAGGTGGAAAACTATCCTGGTTTTAAACATATTCAAGGTGCCGATTTAGCCACAGAAATGTACGACAGTGCGATGCAATTTGGCGCAGAATATGCTTACGGTGTCGTGAAACAGATTGAACCAGGCACGCCATACCATACGATTCATACGGATAGCGCGACCTACAGAGCTAAGGCGATTGTTTTAGCCACTGGGGCCGTGCACCGTAATTTGAATGTTCCTGGTGAACAGGAATATCAGGGACGCGGGGTCAGCTACTGTGCGGTTTGCGATGGTGCTTTTTTCAAGAATAAAAATGTCAAGGTTATCGGTGGAGGCGACTCTGCCGTTGAGGAAGGGACCTACCTCACTCAATTTGCGAATGGCGTTAATCTCGTGCATCGCCGTAATCAATTGCGCGCCCAAAAGATTTTACAGGATCGTGCCTTCAGTAATGACAAGATGTCCTTTACCTGGGATAGCGAAGTAAAACGGATTGAAGGTGACGGGACCAAGGTGACGAAAATCATCGTGGCTAACAAAGAAAATGGCAATGAGGAAGAAATTCCTGCAGATGGTGTCTTCATCTACATCGGCCTTGTCCCTAATACGGACGGTTTGAAGGACCTCGGTATCACCGATGAAGAGGGATGGATCCTGACCAACGAAGAAATGAAAACGACTGTGCCTGGTATTTTCGCAGCAGGCGACGTACGTAAAAAACATTTGCGCCAAATTTCGACGGCTGTCGGTGACGGGGGAATTGCAGGGCAAGGAGCCTATGACTACATCACCTCACTTTCTGATAACGACTAAAGAAGTGTAGCGCTAGCGTTAGAAGCGAACCGCTTTCTTTCCTAACATTGACGTTTTAAAGAAAAAATAATTTCGCTATTCGCGCTACCCATTCAAATCAGGTAGGGTATAATAAAAGCGTCAAGAGGTTAGTTTAGAAGGGATGATACTATGGGATGGAAAGAAACGTATGAGGCCTGGAAAACAGCAAATGATCTGGATCCACAAGTGAAAGCTGATCTAGATAGTATTTCAGGTGATGAAGCAGCATTAGCAGACGCTTTTTATCAAGCGATTGATTTCGGGACAGCTGGTATGCGGGGCTTAATGGGTGCAGGCATTAACCGTATGAATATCTATACTGTCCGCTTAGCAACGGAAGGATTAGCCCGTTTAATGGAAGCTTACGGGGCAAAAGCAGTTGAACGCGGGGTAGCGATTGCTTATGATGGACGTCACCATTCATTAGAATTTGCCTTGGAATCAGCAAAAGTGCTCGGTAACCATGGTATCAAAACGTACGTCTTCGAAGGTGTGCGCCCAACCCCTGAACTATCCTATGCCGTGCGTCATTTGAAAACCTACACGGGGATCATGATCACTGCGAGCCACAATACGAAAGAGTACAATGGGTACAAAGTATATGGCGAAGACGGAGGTCAGATGACGCCGGAAGACGCAGCAGCGTTGACCAACCATATTAAGGATGTTGATCCGCTGACCATTCCAGTGGCTGATCTGGACCAATTAAAAGCAGATGGCTTGTACCAAGTGATTGGCACCGATGTCGATAATGATTACCTCGATCAGGTTGAAAAAGTCACGATTGATCATGATATCATCAAAGAAGTGAGCGACGAAGTCTCGATTGTCTACACCCCACTGCAAGGGACAGGGCAATTATTGGTAGAACAGGCATTTGAGCGAGCTGGGTTCAAACAAGTCATTTACATCGATGAACAGCGTGAACCAAATGCGGACTTTTCTACATTGAAATCACCAAACCCAGAAGAAGCGAGTGCTTTTGAATATGCGATGGCATATGGGAAGAAGAATCATGCGGACGTGTTGATTGCGACCGATCCCGATGCTGACCGGATGGGGGTTGGTGTGAAGATGCCAGATGGTGAATATCGCATTTTGACCGGAAACCAAATCGGAGCACTCCTGACGCAATATATTTTGACGGCACGTTCTCATGCCAATGATTTACCTGAAAACAGTGTGATCGTAAAATCCATCGTATCGAGTGAATTGCCAGCTGCCATCACGAAGCATTTCCAAGTGGGCACAGTGAATACCTTGACCGGGTTCAAATTTATTGCCGAACAGATCAAGAACTACGAAAAGACTGGCGAGCATACCTTTGTCTTTGGGTTTGAAGAAAGCTATGGCTTCTTGATTCAACCGTTCGTTCGTGATAAAGACGCTGTTCAAACGGCGGTGCTCTTTGCGGAATTAGCGGCTTACTACAAGAAACAAGGGAAGACGCCATATGATGGCTTATTAGAAATCTTCCAGACGTATGGTCACTATGCAGAAAAGACCCTCTCTGTGAAACTTTCCGGTCAAGAAGGCGCAATGAAGATTGCTGAAATCATGAGCGGCTTGCGTAGTGATATGCCAAGCGCTATAGCTGGTGTGGCGGTCGAAACGGTTGAAGATTATCAGAATGCAACGCGTTATCTCGCAAATGGCGAGACAGAACCGATCGCCATTGAAAAAGCAAACGTGTTGAAGTTCTACCTGGCTGATCGGACCTGGATTGCCGTTCGCCCAAGTGGTACGGAACCGAAGATTAAATTTTACATCGGTACGGTTGCCGCAGACGATGAGGCTGCTCAGCAACAAATTAGTCAATATGAAGCCTTTGTTAACCAATTTGCTGATTAAAGGCTTATGAGATAAGCACAGAAGGCATCGATCGCAATGATCGGTGCTTTTTTTTGATGGCACCTGATCTCTGGCTAAGCGAATTTCTGGTGTGCGCGCGTATTTAATAGTGATTGTGTAACAGAAAGGAGATCGCACAATGGAACAGATAGATTGGACACAATTACTAAAGCAAGCTCGCACGCATTGGAAAGCAATCAGTACGGGTGTTCTTATCGTTATTGGCATGCTCATTGTAGTGGGAATGGTTATTTTAGGCGGTCACGATGAGGTAGCAAAGGGAGAAGCGTGGGACAGTGTTGAAACAAGTGAGGCATCGCTTGAAACTACTTCCTCCAAGGATGCTGCAGCTTCATCCTCCTCTATTAAAGAACAGTGGTATGTCGATATCAAAGGAGCAGTTAACAAGCCTGGTGTTTATCCTGTTGATGAGACGATGCGTGTACATGACGCGGTTGCTCTGGCTGGTGGCGTAGCAGGAGAAGCGGATGAAACACAAGTAAATTTTTCCCAAAAAGTGGCCGATCAAATGGTGATTTATATACCTAAACAGGGAGAAGAAACTAAGGGTGCGTTCCAGTCGCCTGTAGCATCCTCCAGTCCACAGTCTTCGGGCAATAATAAGTTAGTCAATATCAATACCGCAACGAAAGAAGAATTAATGACCATTTCAGGGATTGGGGAGAAAAAAGCTGAAGACATTGTGAATTATCGCGAGCAGAATGGGTCTTTTCAGAGTGTGGATGATCTCAGTAAGGTCAGTGGCATTGGGGCGAAAACCGTAGAGAAGTTGCGCGCCGAAGTCTGTGTGTAGTCTCATGGTTTTTATAGCGCTTGGCGAACTGCTATTAGTAGTGGCGTGTTTATGCCCCGCTCCCTTAACTTGGATACTCTTTGGCTATTTCACCCTCCGCATGTTGCAGGAGAAAAATCATCAATGGCGCCGAACGTATTTCATCCTGCAGGGAGTCGGGATTGGGGCTATCCTTCTCTTCTTCTACTGGCATCAAACAGTGCTTCATAGTGGGGCGCAGACGCTACGTGTGCTCGTTTTAGGAACAGATGTGAGGGTGGATGGCGATCAATTAATGTTAACGGGGCGCGTATTGGGGCAACGTTGGCAGGAAAAAATTCCTATTTTTTATCAGTTAAAATCTCCAAGTGAGCAGGTTGCTTGGCAGACTTTGACTAAAAGTGTGATTTTGAACGTACAAGGTGACGTGCAGCTCCCCAACCAGGCAACGAATTTTGGGACGTTTGACTATCAGCATTATCTGCACAGCCACAATATCACCTGGATCATGGAGGCCAAAACCATCACAACACTAGGGATGACTAAGGGCTTTGGGGTGATGATTGCTAATTTAGCAAGGCAGTGGCACGACGCCTTGGGGACGCTCGCTATTCCGGTAGTAGGACAATATATGCAGTCCCTGTTTTTTAATGATGCCAAAGCTCTTGACCCAGAAGTAATCACAAGCTATCAGGTGATTGGGCTTATTCACCTCTTCAGCATTTCCGGTTTTCACGTCAATTTACTCGTAACTATTCTGAAGCAGATAGGACTACGGGTAGGTATACGTTTGGATTGGTTGGATGGGTTGACCATCGCACTTTTAGTGATCTATGGTAGCTTGCTAGGTTGGCCATATGGAATGATCCGCGCCATCGGAGATTATGGTCTGCCCCATTTGTTCAAACGCTGGCGGCGTACGCTCTCACCACTTAGTGTGACCTGTTGGAGCATGTTTTTAATTCTATTGCTCTATCCATTGGCTATTTTTTCTTTAAGTTTCCAATTGAGCTATGCTTTAGCCTTTTTATTGCGATTTATGGGGCAACGTCCGTCCCAACAGAAAAGGTGGCTAGCTGGGATGCAACTTAGTTTTTGGTGCGTCTTGGTCACGATGCCTTTCTTAATCATGAACTATCATGAATTCTCCTGGGTGGCGGTATTCTTTGGAGAACTATTTGCAGGTGTATTCACCGTATTCTTAATGCCACTGCTGCTCATTCTCCTGGTAGCACACGCTTTAGGGATGAGTGGTTTTCTATATGGCTTACAATGGGGCGTAGCTAAGATGATTCATTTTCTGGAGTGGGGGAGTCAGGCACTTTCTCAATGGCATTTTCTGCAGTGGCGTGTGGGAAGTCCTGGATTGCTGGTGATGGTGATACTGGTCATTGCGATTCTCTATTACTTGAATAGTAAAATTACCATGCGCCACCAACACAAAGGCAGAGTACTATTGGTGAGTGCCTTGTGTCTGCTCTTTATCAGTCCGTTCTTGGATCCTCGCGGGCAGGTAGCCACGCTCGATGTTGGACAGGGCGATACACATTACCTAGAACTTCCTCATCAACGAGGGAGTTATTTGATTGATGCCTGTGAAGCTCCAATTTTTAAGCAGGAGCGTTGGCAGGAGCGCCAACATAAAAGTGTTGCCAGTCGAAAAATTATTCCTAGCCTTAAAGCGCAGGGATGCCGGCAGTTGGATGGGATGTTCATCACCCATGCTGATCAAGATCATATTGGCGCTATGGCAGAAATTATGGCGAACATTCCCGTGAAACGACTGTATCTGCCGATCGGAATGAAGAATAGTGCTAAGGGACAAAAGATCGTGCAACATGCCTTAAAGGGAAGTCTAGCTCCCCACCCGACGATTGTTTGGCTAAAAAGTGGGGACGCTGTGACGCTTAAGAATCAAGTAACATTAACTGTATTATCACCAGATCAGGTGGGAGAAGGTGGGAATGAAACCTCGCTTGTTTTATACGGGCAGTTCGGTCCCAAAACTTTTTTATTTACAGGGGACTTGGTCGGTGAGAATGAGAATAAAGTGGCTAAACGTCTTAAGGATAAGCATTGGAAGATTGACGTTTTAAAGGTAGCACATCACGGTTCTGATCACTCCACAAAAACAGATTGGCTTACTCAAATTAAACCAAAAATGGCTTTCATCTCAGTGGGAAAGAAGAATCGCTATGGGCACCCGGGGAAACGAGTCATTGAGGATTTGAACGCGCATCATGTCAAAATCTATCGAACCGATCAGCAAGGTGCAATCCACTACTATTATTTCCATGACAGCTGGTGGATAAAAACGGTACAATAGAGGGAGGTTACGAAGAAAAGGAGTCACATTATGTCATTTCAACAAAGCATCACTCAGCTCAAACAGCATCAGTTGGCTCCCGTGTATCTACTGTATGGGACAGAAACTTACCTCATGGATTGGTTTGAAGAGACGCTGATTACCGCTGTTTTAGGCGCAAAGACGACACTGGATGATTTTAATTTTGCTCGGATCGATATGGACGATGCGACCTTAGACGATGTGATTGTGGAGGCAAATACGGTGTCTTTCTTTACTGCGCAGCGTTTAATTTGGGTGAAAAATGCCGCCTTCCTCGGCACTGAGCGCGCCAAACGTAAAGAGAATGAACAGATCTTACTCGATTACTTAGAAAATCCCAATCCTGATGTCGTGATCTGTTTTCAGGCTCCCTACGAGAAGTTGGATAATCGGAAAAAGGTAGTAAAAGCTTTTAAAAAGCAGGCGGAGATAGTGGAAGCTAAGCCACTAAATGAACGTGAAGTGACCGATTATGTGAAACAATATATCTTCAATGAAGGCAAAACCATCGATCGTCAAACACTCACTCTCCTGTTAGAGCGCACGAACTATGAATTGACGCGCACCATGGAGGAAGTCAATAAACTCATTTTATTTGTTAGTGAGGCGCAAAATATCACCAGTGCAGCAGTCAAGCTGGTGGTGGCACCGTCATTGGATGATAATATTTTTCACTTGAGCGATTATGTGATGCAGCAGGCGGTCAAGCCGGCTATTCAGCTGTATCGGACATTAATTGCAGAGAAACAACAACCGATCGCTATTTTGGCTCTGTTGAGTGCGAACTTCCGTCTGTACACCCAGGTCGCTTTATTGCGACAAGTGGGTTATGGACAAGGCGAAATTGCCAAAGCAATCAATGCGCATCCTTTTCGGGTAAAAATGGCAATGAAACAGATTAATCGTTATTCTACAACGCGACTGATCCAGGGTTATCAGCAACTGATTGAACTTGAAGATCAAATGAAGACAGGACAAATTGATCAGAACTTGGGGTTGGAATGGTTCATCCTTAAATTCGCTGAGGAGCGTGCTCAAGCACACTAATGGGAAAACTAGTCCTGCTAATTAAAAAAGCCCAACAAAAAATCCGAAAGCGAATCAAAAGCTTTCGGATTTTATGTCATTAGGCATTTAATTTTTTTGCCATGCGAGATTTTTCGCGGGCTGCCTTGTTTTGATGAATGAGGTTTTTGCTGACAGCTTTGTCAACTAATTTGCTGGCTTTGTGGAATAATTCTTCTTTGTTATCAGCACCAGCTACGACAGCTTGATCAAAACGTTTGATTGCTGTACGCATTGCACTCTTGTAAGAAGAGTTTTGAGCATTGGCTTTTTTCGCTTGACGGTCGCGTTTAATCGCGGATTTAATCGTTGGCATCTTGACACCTCAACTTTCCAGATTAGAATAGAGTGATTATTAATCACTAACATTGCTATTGTACAAAATAAGGTAAGCATATGCAAGCGGAAAAATGGGATGAAAATCGATAGGGCGATGTTTTACCTAAAAATGTCAGAGTAACTTTTTTGGGGGAAAGTAGTCATGAAACAGAAAGAGATGACACTGAACGAGAGAAAGTATAGGAGCAATAAAAGTTGGAACTTTGGGTGAGTAATAAAATAAGATAATACTTATCGATATGAAAATATTTCGCGCTCAGCTTTCCTGTTTTTAGTGACAAACTATAGAGCAGACGAAGCCATACGTATCATTAATTTAACTACTCATCTAAATTAAAACATGCGATGATTTTATCACGTGAGTAAGATAAAATGAAACAGATTTATACATAAAAACTCATAGCGCTGCTAGACTGTCATTAAGCAAAAACACACAGAAAGGGCAGAACTATGAGCTACAATTATTTTAACATATATCA
>JAUMZL010000016.1 GCA_030528155.1 Aerococcus sp. | reverse complement strand
TTTCAGATTCAATCCCTACACATTTGGTTCGTCTTCTTTATTCAGTTTTCAAAGGGCTAACCAGTTTGTCGCTTGAAGCGACAACTCTTATATCTTATCAGCAAGCTCAACGCTTGTCAACAAGTTTTTTTATTTTTTTCTGTCGTTGTCATTGAACCGAGCAAATAAAACTCAGAAACGTCCTAACGACTGAAATGTATTATACGCGTTGCCGGGATCTTTGTCAACACTTTTAACCAACTTTTTCAAAACTCTTTTCGAAAGCGTTTCAGTTCGTTTATCGTGTCATTAAAGCTCCCACACTTCGCTACTGCTCTAGCAGCAACACGCGAGTATGTACTTTACACGCTTGATCTCGGTTTGTCAACCACTAGACATCATTTTTTTGTTTTGGATTTAAATCTGCCCAAGATAATACCGTTTCAGACAGCGTTCCCATTCGCTCCGCTTCGCGCATACCATCCACAAACAATGGATCCAAATGAAAAAGAAAACGCCACTCGTCAGTAGAGGTGATGGCGGTTAATGCCTCACCATCCTGAGAATCGCTGAACTCCATCTGCACTGTTTTAAAATAAGGCTTGAGTAATTCTATAGCCAAAGCAATATAGCGATCCCTGTCAGTCACATAGTTCACTAGATCTTCGTCGTTGATGTAATAAGCATCAACCAATGTCATGCCAGACATGTGCTTTGGATAACGCTGACGAATGGCCTTCGCTGCAGTTTCCTTATGCCCATTAGCATTCGATGATGACTGTTCCATTTTCTCCCCCTTAATCCTGCCGTGCCAACCGTTACATATGATGAATTTCCTCTCAATATACACAAAAAAGCTCTGGAAACAGAGCTTTTTGTACTGAAAAAGAATGGCATTATTTCTAACATGTCTCACCTTACTCATAGCCAATCCTAGCTATGGTCATAGCGAACCCATCCTAGTACTGCTATGGACGAAACGAGGATCGAACTCGCGACCTCCGGCATGCGACGCCGGCGCTCTCCCAGCTGAGCTACTCGCCCCTAACAGCAATAACTATAACGCTATTGCTCCAAAAAGAAAAGCCTTTTCACTGAAAATCGTGAAGATGCGATGCTAGTTTCAGCTAACAATGCTTCTAAACATCTCGTCAATATGCTAACTACCACCGCATCTAATCATTCTATCAACATCACAGCCACTTTTAATTTTTAACTCTCGCCAACGTGACGTCCACCTTCACCACAAATAACAACCACTGTGGCTCGTCATCAGTACCCTTGCCCTAAAATGCCAAATTCATTCAGCAACGCCAACGATTGCCATCAAAAAAATAATACTTCTCTGAAATGTACCACTCTATGACAAAGACAGCCTAGCCCCAGCGTTCATAGAATTGCTGGTAGTATTCTACCCAGCGTTTGGCCGTCTTTTCTTCCGCATAGTCTGTCGCAATCTTTCGCGAGGCTATTTTTGCCTGCAGCTGTAAGGCAGGATCATGCGCGAGACGCGTCAATTGGTCGCAAAATTCATCATTATTTGCTGCTCGCAAGTATTCGGTGAAATAGATTTCTTTGTAGAGATCTAAGTCCCTAAGTAAGATTGGCGTGCCGGCATTCACTGCCTCGATAATAGCCATTGGAAATAGTTCGTTGTATGACGTCATCAATAAGCAATCACAAATGTTGTAGAGCAGATTCATATCACTGCGTTCAACCATCCCTAAAAATCGCAAATTCTCTGGTGGGTTTTCGCGCAGCTTCTTTAGTTCTTCATAGCCATCAGTAATTGCACCGAATGAAAAGTCTCCCGCCCAAAGAAATTGCACATCTGGCATTTTCCGCGCAATTTCAGCAAAATCCAGCACTCCTTTACGGGTCTGTACCTGTCCCACACTGAGCACAGTGAAGCGATCAGGGTCTAAATCATAGCGTTCATACCCAATCGTACGATCCGCTGATAGCAGTGGCTTAAAGGTTTGGCGATCGACGACATTGGGAATAAAGGTGATGCGATCGCGGTCAAACCCATAGTCTACCAAGGCATCAATGAAAATAGGATTAACAACAATTAATTCATCAGCCGTACGATAGACGGTCAACACGTATTTATAGAACATTTTTTGCAACTGTGAAGGAAGCGCAATACTCCCTTCTAGTGTTTCCGGTAAGAAATGAACATGCATGCAACTCGGTTTGGATGAACGAATCATCTCTTCGTAGCAGAAGGGATGAACCGTATGAACGTGATTCAGATCCGCACCTTTCAATTGGTTAAATTGCAACGCTAAATCATCACTGGTTAACCGTTGTAACATATCCATCAAGCTCTCATATGCCGTTCCAACGCCCTGTCCTTTGACCTCTTCACCGCGTGAGATCATATTAATGTGCAGCATGTTCTCTCCCCCGTCTGCTCTTATCTTCGTCTAATATCACCTCTATTATACAAAAAACCACTAAAGGCGCAACGTCACGCCTTGACCAAAACAGGTTTGTTACAGGCTATCTACCCCCTTTCCTTTCAGTTGCCGCTTCCTGTGTCTTTCCCTCTCGTTCTCTTTCTGATGGAAATGAGAACTACCTTATTTTCCCCTCTACGCCACTATACCCACACGTAATTTTTTACAGTGTTAGCGTTTTTCTTTATAATGATTCTAGAAAGGATGTGCTGAACATGGCTTATACAAAAACAAAAGAAGCACTGAATCAACTGGTAGCGGATTTAACACACATGCATCTGACCTTGCACCAAATTCACTGGTACATGCGGGGACACGGTTTCCTCTATTATCATCCTAAAATGGATGAAATGATGGAGGATGTCTTTGCACAGTTAGATGATGTTTCCGAACGGCTCATTACAATTGATGGCGACCCTTACTCCTCGTTTGGTGAATATCTAGAGCACAGCCAATTACCCGATCAAAAAGGCGATTGGTCCTCTACGATTCCAGAAGATTTAGCGCGCATTGCCAAAGCCTTGCGTATTCTGATTGCAGACTATGAAGCAGCGATTGCAGCCGCACAAGAAGAAGGCGACATCGCTTCCGAAGACTTAGCTACTGGTTTCTTGGGCGATTGCCAAAAAACATTATGGATGATTGAAGCAGAAGGGAACCATGCCCCTGCGATTGAACCTTAATTTTCTACCGTAAAATAAAAACGAGCCATCTCAAGTTGAGTAGCCTCCGCTTTCAAGCGGTTACTATCTCATCGAGATGGCTCTTTTCTATTGCTCGTTTATACTGGTTCAACATTGCGAACGAATGACCAATTAGGAATCTCATGGCCGTTCGCGTGTAACCACCGCTCATCGATCACTTTGAAGCCGTTTTTCAGATAGAAACGCACATTAGGTTCAGTATTGGTGTTCAAGGTAGTGATTCCCCCACCGTTTTGGGCAACGAGTGGGAGCAATCCTTCTGTAAACATCCGTGTACCAATCCCTCTACCCGAACGATCCGTCCGCACAGCCAATAATTCAAAGTACCATTTGGGCTGCGGGATGGCGTGGCACGGTTCATCCGAGATTGCTAACATCTCGAGGAAGCGCTTGGTATCGTCTTCTCCCGCAATAGCTAAGGCTTCCCGCCCACCATAATCAAGGTAATCGCGATTCTCAATATCCTTTTGATGCGGGCGTTGCACCCCTGCTACCGCTTGAATCTCTCCGAATTCTTCGCCAACATATAATGTGTGCCGATCTGCAATAGAACGCACCCAAATTTCCATCAGTTTATTGTAAAACTGTTCCTTGCGCTCAGGATCGTCAACATAAGCTTTAAAGAAGAGATAATCATCGAATGCCGCTTGAACCAAGCGAATGCATGCGTTTATTTCTTCCTGTTTAACTTCACGTAGTTGTAACACATCCTCCATCCTCTCATTATACCTAGGCACCGAACCACTCCAAGTAAAGTGATCCGCTAGTCCTGCACTTATCGTTACTCTTTTGTAGGCAGTCCATCTACCGCTAATCTAACCTTAGCCACGTCCAGACTAAAGTTGCGCGCAATCGTCGGATGGAATGTATATTCACGGTCGTATCCATAAACCACTAACATCAATTGATGTCCTGCCTTCACCGTATAATCCATTCCCATCATATCAATCTTGTAGCACTGGCGAGGTGATGATTGCCACTCTGCTCGGGTGAGGGGCGTGCGGCGATGTTCTGGGTTCAATAAATTGGTCCAGCCACGAGTAATAATATGATAGTCACTCGCTGGGGCACAAGTAAATTGCGTTTTAGGCACATTTACATGCCAAGCCACTTGCTCAGTTTCTGTCAGCGCGTGCATCTTCTCATCGAGACGTACGGCACTGCCGACATCGACTAACATTGCACTCAAAGCTCCCGGCGCTTCACTCGCCTCTACTTCCAATTCAACGTTCACATCGCCATGAATATGGTAATCCTCTGTGAGTGCTTTGCTCTGCCAGTGGGTGGCTATCGCCTCATTTTTCACCACATCATGTTCCCACATAGCGATAGATGGATAATCCACTTGATCTTGGAATGTGATGACTTTTGACGCCATTTTATCATCACTATCTGTCGTGAGCGTACCACGACTCCCCACATGCCAATGCGTGGTTTGCCGTTGATCGTAATTGACCATCGTCCATTCATCAGGATCATATGGACTTTGCACAAGCGCATCGCCATTTTTCCAGTCTAATGTACCAATACCTAACAGATGGTAATCGAACCATTCATCGAGGCGTTTCAAGAAATGATCATTTTGTAAAGCATGTAAGGAAATGTGTTTCCCGCGATGAATGATCATATTGCGCTGACTGTGATTATTGGCCGTTGATCGCATCAACTTGAACAGATGAGAGGTCTTCACATTCCAATCCGCCGTTCCCTGAATAAAGAGGAACGGAACAGCAATATGGTCAGCATGATTGAGATAATTGCCACCATCCCAAAAAGCATTGTACTGGCCGCTCCCTCGATCCATGTCATGCTGAATTTGTCGTTTCAAACTCTCCCACTGTTCAATACGGTCATGCGCGCTGTTGGTTGGATTAAGGAGGAAGCTCTCACAGAACCACGTCAGTAAGTCAATATCTTCACCGAAGAATCCCTGTGGCGCTACCACCAGCCCATTGTAGCGATAATAGTCATACCAGCTCGCAATGGCCGCTTCTGGAACGATGGTCTTCAAGGATTTTGTTTGGGTGATTGTTGCCGCTCCAATCTGCAATGTCCCTAAATAGGAACGTCCCGTCATCCCAACTGCCCCATTGCTCCAATCGCAATACACTTGTTCTTTGGCCTCAAGATCATAGACCCCTTGTGCATCGCCATCAACCCAACGCAGGACGGCATCGACCGCTTCAATTTCTAACTGCGTACCTGTCACATTGAACCCCTGAGAGTAATAGGCTCCGCGCCCGGCGTAGTACACCAGCGCATAGCCCTTTGCTAGATAATGGTTAAAGGCTGGATTCATCCCTTGGAACGTCGGCAAAGTGATTTCTTTTGGCGTCTCCATCCGTTCACCCTGTGGCCGTTTTTGCGCCGGTTCTGGTGCTAATGGCAACTCAATGTCTTCAATGGGATCGCGGTATTCTTCTTTGTGCGGGTACAAATGCTTTGTAAAGGCTTCATCCACTGCACCCATCATGTATGGATCAGCGACATACACGATGGGACACCCAGATTTGATCTCACGGGGACGCTGAATATAAATTTCCGTCAAATCACCATAAGGCTCGCCATTCGTGGAATAAGCTGTTTCGACATAGACCCGTTCCTTAATGGCTGTGGTTTCATCATAGGCCATCAGCGTGCGTTCATGGAACACGATTGGCCCCTGTGGACGGTATGTCGTCAGGAAACACGGCAGGCGCTTCGCCATAAAGAGTTGCTCCAGCACCGAAATATTGCGGGTGACTGGGTATTGCAATATCGTATCGAGTAAAGCTTCTGGTGTAGAAAAATCCTGAGCCATCAAGCGACTCAGCGGTTCTTTTACGTTCTTGGGCCACTCTAATCCGTTGAAATAACTCAGCACGGCATTTTTTGTGACCGTTTCGCTCCCTAACAGTTCACTAGCAATCGCACGTAGCGCGTGCGCATCAATCGTAATCATCAAAAGACCTCCTTTGCCTTGGCATTACAGTTTCATGCCGCTAGTAGCATCTTTGTTTATATCCCCTATTATAACGAAGGTAGCGCTTAATAGATATGCTCAGTTCCATTTATTCCATATGTAAAAAAGGCAGCATGCGGTTTAAATGCTGCCTTGAAATGAGCCATCTTAAGGCTCCTAATCCTTCTTCTTTACATTATTAGCTTTACTGTCAGCTAAAGCCACTTATTTCGTTTGTTTAGCTACCTTAACTAAGTTGGCAATCAGTGGCGATTCATGTACCGATACATTCTTCACTCCCCCAGCAAAGAAGCGCTCCGTATTTGAATTGATTCCGAGCAGATGTCCACTTGGATCCACCATCGCATCGATACCATCAACACCAGCAATAAAAGTGGCATAACGTGAGAGAATTTGATCAGTGAGATCTACTGTGTCATCACTCGTCAAAGTGAGGGTATACCCAGATAAAGCCGTAGTATAACTGCCTTTTGGCGCAAACGGACTATCTTTGACAACATTAACCGGAACAGTCGTTGCGATGTACTTATCATAGGGGTTGTTCTGATAGTGAAGATGCGTGCCAGGCTGCGCCTTGCCAAATTCTAACCAACCGTTGTTAACAAAGCCAGCCATAGCAGCCCCCACAGCAAGAACATAGTGTTTTTCCATAAAGATCGTCAAGGCATCTTTTAGATCGTTCAGGATTAATGACATTCCTTCGCCATAGAATAAACGATTGGAGAAGATCGAACCATCCGCAAAAGCAAGAATATCATAGGCCATCATCTTTTCTTTCAAACGGGCGATCGATCCTTTGTAGTCAAGCTCTTCTTGGATAATGAAGGTATCGACCTGTTTGGTATACTGACGGAAGGTCTCCTTAAGATCATATTCGCCATTCACACCGTTAGTCACCACGATTAGAACACGGCAATCACTAGTGATTGTTGGCACTTCCAATGGTTGGGCTACCGGCATTTTTTCTTCAAATGGAATGTCTGTGAAAACATCTGCTAGTGGCTTTGCGTAGGTCGCTAGCAGTTCAGGCAAAGCATACGTTTGATCAAGAACGACTTCATTCGTAGCGGTTGTTTCACCGATGACCTCGCCCATTGGCACATCGAGTCCTTTTCGAGTTTCAATCAGGTAAGCCACTGGGTATTTTTGATGGAGATAGTGCTGATCAATGCTTGCTCCGATACCATTACCTAATGCCATTTCCACAACATTCTGCTCAATGGTCTTGTCGTTCGTCAATCCAATCGCCCGAACCTGGTTATCTTTAAGTAAAGCATCCACCGTTTCAAACATCTCTTTCAGTTGATCCGTCAGGTAGAGATCCTCAGCGGTTAGATCAGGTTTTAATAGAACAATTTGAGAGTCCGTCGCCTTGAATTCTCGCGATTGTACGCGATCAATGGTCGTCTTCCCAACCGAAAAACTAATCAGAGACGGTGGCACGACTAAATCCTCAAAAGTCCCACTCATACTATCCTTGCCACCAATCGAAGCCAAATCTAGCTGTTTCAAAGCATGGAAAGCACCGAGTAAGGCCCCAGTTGGTTTGCCCCATTTTTCTTTGGAGGTGAGGCTTTCAAAAAATTCTTGGAAGCTTAATCGAACGTCCGGATAAGGTACGCCTAGCCCAACTGTTTTAGCAATAGAAGCCAAGACGGCATAGTATGCTCCATGAAATGGCGATTGAGTCGCAATATCTGGATAGAAAGCCCCCGACATAACAGAGACACTCTTTGTTTCATGACCGAGCACTGGAATTTTAGCTACCATGCCTTCTTGTTCCGTTATCTGATTCTTACCACCAAACGGCGCTAAGACAGTTCCTTTACCGATAGTGAAGTCAAAGTTTTGGCCAATTGCTTTCTGACTCGCGTATTTCACATCACCCAATTGCTCCTTGATCGGGCGATCGTCCCGACGCTCTGCTTCAAAATCGTTACTGATGATATGTGCTTGGGCGGTCTTCTTTCCCCCATTCGAATCTAAGAAATCGCGTCTGAGACGAAGCACTTCCTCGCCCTTGTAGTTCATCACCATATAAGGCGAATCAGTCACCGTAGCTACTGGTGTGGCCATTAAGTCTTCCGCTTCTGCTAAAGAAACAAATGTTTCAACATCACTTTTTGCTACAACGATGGCCATTCGTTCTTGTGATTCTGAGAGAGCAATTTCACTTGGATCCATCCCTGCATATTTCAATGGGACTTGATCGAGGTCAATACTGAGACCAGGCGCTAATTCCCCAATGGCTACCGATACCCCACCAGCACCAAAATCATTACATTTCTTGATTAACCGTGTGGCTTCTGGTTGGCGGAATAGACGAATAATTTTTCTTTCAATGCCAGGATTCCCTTTTTGTACTTCTGCTCCTTGCAGTTCTTTCGATTGTTCCGTTTGAACCATTGACGAGCCCACTGCCGCGCCTAGCCCATCACGTCCAGTTGGGCCTCCTAACAACAGCACGACATCTGTTGGTTCTGGGATTTGACGGACAACAGCATCAGCTGGTGCAGCAGCAACCAACGCGCCTAATTCCATGCGTTTAGCTTCAAAGCCGTCGTGGTAAAATTCCTTGACGTAGCCAGCTGTTTGGCCAATTTGATTGCCATAATCGGAGTAGCCTTGTACCGCTCGCTGCGCCAATACGCGCTGCGATAGTTTGTCTTGGCGGGTCTCTTCGTATGCTTTGGTTGGATTCCCTGCCCCAACCATTCGCAACGCTTGATGAACATAAGACCGGCCAGAGAGAGGGTCACGGATCCCACCACCAATGCAGGTAGCTGCCCCGCCGAACGGTTCAATTTCCGTGGGGTGATTGTGGGTTTCATTCTTGAAATAGAGTAGGAAGTCTTCCTCTTCTCCATCAACATCCACTTTAATCTTGATACAGCACGCATTAACTTCGTCTGATTCATCAACGTTCGTTAATACGCCCAGTCGTTTGGCTTCTTTGGCATTAATGGTGCCCATATCCATCAATGACACAGGCTTGACATGGCGATCTGTGTAGACATGTGCTCGTACGTCATTATATTCCGCAATGGCCTGTTCAATGGCTTCACGGTACTTCCCGTCTTCTACGGTGATTTCTGTCAATTCTGTCAAGAACGTTGTGTGGCGGCAGTGATCAGACCAATAAGTATCGATGACTTTCAATTGAAATACGGTTGGGTTGACACCTTCAGCTTGGAAATACGCTTGAACGACGCGGATATCCGCCATATCCATCGAATAATCTTTGATTAAGTCTGCTAATTGCTCGTCAGTGAAGGTGATGAAGCCCTGCACCTGCTGCAAATCTTTCGCATCGGACTGCCCCATGTCATAGTCCAAAGCGCTGAAAGGAACTAACTCGATTTCTGTTTCATTGACAAAGTAACGTTTGAACGCTTCTGTCTCCTCTTGGTCTAATCCCTCTAGCCTCAACACCCGCGAATGATGAAAAGTGGTTGTCTGTTGTAAAATATCGTGAACCAAACGTCCCGTCATTTCTTCTACTTCGTCATATTGACCAAGGATTTGACGGTAGCGAAAACTATTCGGTTGTGCCAGTGCCTCTAAATCGTCCGTCACTTCATAATTAGGGAACACCTGCAACGCTGCTTCATTTAAGGTATCTGCTTCATATTCAAATATGTCATACTGCTTTACAGCCGTCAGTCGGTCCAAGTGGAGAAACTGATGCGCTTCCTTCAGATAAAAAGTGGAATCTTCTGCTGGTACAATCACAAATTGATGCATATTTTTCCTCACATTCCATAAAAAGCACTGTGTTCAATCATCGGTTAGCATGCGGTAACGATTAAATTTCAAAATAGTCGGCTAAATGTAGTGGTTCAATGTATTTCCCATCTTTGAAAACACGCATGTTGCCCCCAGAGATTTCATCGATCAATAGGATCTCATCATTATCTTGGCGACGTCCAAACTCTAGTTTAAGGTCATAGAGTTCCAATCCATGCTCTGCTAATTCTTGGCGGATTAAACGCGCAATTTGGCGATTCAGAGTAACCACCGCTTGATACGTTTCGGGTGTCATGATTCCCAGCATCACCAAAGCTTCTTCGGTAATTGGCGGATCCATGCGCTCATCATCTTTTAGAGTGATCTCTACGAACTCATCGAGCGGACTACCTTCGTCAATATAAGCGCCATAACGACGGATAAAAGATCCCACCGCTCGATAGCGCGTGATGACTTCTAACCCTTTACCAAAAATTTTGGCAGGAACAACGGTCATCGTTGCTTCCTCTAGATCACTGGTGACGAAATGGGTCGGAATCCCCTGCTTACGCAATTGGTTGAAAAAGTATGTCGACATCTTAACGTCTTTTTTTCCCACCCCTGCGATGGACAAGGCAATCTGATTCGCTCCAGGATCAAATTGACCGTCCACTCCGGTAACATCATCCTTGAATTTCAAGAGCAGATGGCCGTCAGTGGTGCGGTAGACGTCTTTTGTCTTACCCGTGTACTGTTTTTTCATCATTACCTCCTCTAGGTCACTAAAACCGTGCTTCCCATTGTTGCAATACATCGTGATGTAAGAGTGTATCAAGTGTGTCATAACGAGGATGTGTGAGAGTGAAATGCCCCATTTTCCGCTGGCGCTTCGCAACGTCTTTGCCATAGAGATGAACCATCGCCGTGGGAAAGGCTGCACGGATGTCTGCGAGAAAAGGCAAATGCTGTCCGAGAATATTAATCATTAATGCTGGTTCGTACAGACGGGGCTGAATTAATGGCTGTCCCACCAAAGCAAGAATGTGTTGATCATATTGTGAGACATTGACCGCTTCAATCGAGTAGTGTCCACTATTGTGAGGGCGCGGTGCGATTTCATTCACATAGACTGATCCATCAGCCATGACGAAGAACTCGACACCACACACACCAATCAGTTCGCCTGATACCGCAATATGAGTAGCCATCTGCTTCATCTGAGTGAGGATATTTGTCGGGATGTCGCCACCCACCAAACTCGAATAAAGAATGCCATGGCGATGTTGATTACGACTGACAGGAAAAATTTCAACATGACCGTACAAATCGCGACTCACCATCACCGATGCCTCATAAGCGAAATCGGCAACGTCCTCTAAAATACAAGGATGTGCCAACAAAGATTCAATAGCGGTCTTTTTTTTGCGCTCATCGTCTTCATTTTCAATGCGTATTTGCCCCTTGCCGTCATAGCCGAAACGTGTCGTCTTCAAGATGGCAGGATAACCCATCGTTTGAATGGCTTTTCGATATTCTTTTAGTGAAGATACCGGCTGGAAAGCCACTGTTTGTGCTCCCACTTCATTCAACCATGTTTTCTCTTGAACACGCTGTTGGGAGATTAATAATAATTTGGTTCCTTGGGGCAGATACGCTTGATCGGCAATCTGTTCAAGCAGAGCGCCATCAATATTTTCAAACTCATAGGTTAGAACATCGACAGACTGGGCAAAGGCCAGCACTTTATCATGATCCGAATAAGAACCAACGACATGGCGATGACTTACACCAAATCCGCAAGCATCGGGGCTGGCGTCATACATAGCCACTCGATAGCCCATCTTTTGCGCAGATTGTGCCAGCATTTTCCCCAACTGGCCCCCGCCCAAAATGCCAATGGTTGCGCCAGGCTGAATTTGCTTAACCATTTAGTTGATCACTACTTTCCTTTGCTTGATCATGCAGCTGCTGTTGATAATGTTTAAGAGATTGCTCAATCGTCGTGTCGTGGACGGCGAGGAAGCGTGCTGCTGCCAAAGCGGCATTGGTTGCTCCAGCACTGCCTATCGCCATAGTCATCACCGGGATGCCAGCTGGCATTTGTACGATCGACAGTAGGGAATCGATCCCATTTAGCGTCTTTGATTTCATGGGCACCCCAATCACTGGTAGTAGCGTTTTAGCGGCAATCATGCCAGGCAGATGAGCCGCGCCACCTGCTGCGGCAATAATCACTTCGTAGCCCTTATCTTGTGCCGAATGTGCAAAGGCAAACATTTCATCCGGCATGCGGTGAGCAGAAACCACCTTCTTGTCGAACGGAATTGCTAGCTTGGTTAACATGTCAGCAGCTTGGCGCATTTGCTCCCAATCCGAGCGACTTCCCATGACAATCGCTACTTTTGCTGATGATGTCATCATTTATCTCGTCCTTTCTCGATGTTTCCCAATATCATTACGATAAAATGTTCCCGGTAAAGATAACGTTTTGAGGTGCTGATAGACAGTTGTACGTGCCTTGGAACGGGTGGGGCCTTGTGCTGTCAGCATGAACAACCGCCCTCCTTCACTCACCCAACCTGTTTCTCCCTGCTTAATACCCGCGCTATACAACGTGGGATCGGGCAAGCGGAGTGGTAGAGGTAAGCCACTTTTATAATTCTTAGGATAGCCATCACTGGCCACCACAACGCCGAGGCTAACCCCCGACTTATGCTTGATGGTCAGTGCATCTTGCTTGAGGTGCGCTTTAACAATGGTGTAAAAATCAGTTTCCAACTGTGGCAATAAGACCTGTGTTTCTGGGTCGCCGAGGCGGACATTGAACTCGATCACCTTGACGCCAGCTTCTGTCAGCATCAATCCTAAATACAGCACGCCGGTGTAAGGTGTACCCGCATCCACCATGGCTTTGGCTATTGGTTGTAGAATAGTTTGCCGGATCTTCTCACTTAAAGCGTCATCGACCCAATCAACGGGCGAGAAACTTCCCATGCCGCCTGTGTTGGGACCTTGGTCACCGTCATAAGCGCGCTTATAATCACAAGCACTCCCCAATGACAAGCAATGCAAACCATTAACGAAAGCAAAATAGGAAAACTCTTGCCCAACTAAGCGCTCTTCAATGACGACCGGTTGATTTTGATGTCGCATCAATACGGTTAAGGCGGCACTGGCCTCTGCTGCAGTCGTAGGTAAGATGACGCCTTTGCCGGAAAGCAAACCATCCCCTTTAATCACCCAACGCGTGGGATCAGCGGTCACGAATTGATTCGCCCTTTCCCACTCATCCGCTGTGAAGTAGTGATAAGCAGCAGTGGGCACCCCCGCTGTATTCATCATTTGTTTAGCAAAGTACTTCGAAGACTCTAATTGAGCGGCTTGTTTTGTCGGTCCAACAATCGCCATGCCTGCTTGACGAAAATCATCCACAATGCCTGCTGCGAGCGGTGCTTCCGAACCCACAAAGGTGACAGCAATGCCGTGCTGGATGGCAAACTGAAGCAGCCCTTTCTTATCAGTTACAGCAATAGGGGTGGGCTTAATGCCACTTTCTGCCATGCCATCATTGCCCGGAGCCACATAAACCACAGCAATTTCGGGGCTTTTAATCAAGGCGCGCGCAATCGCATGTTCTCGACCCCCACTACCGATGACTAAAGCACTATCCATCTCTTCATCTCCTTTTCTTAAGACGAGTGGCGGAAGTGACGATAACCCGTCATCACCATCGCGATGTTATTCTTTTGGGTAACGGCGATAGAATCATCATCGTGAATAGATCCGCCTGGTTGAATAATGGCTTTAACCCCATATTTGGCCGCTAATTCCGCTGTGTCCGCCATAGGTAAGAAGGCATCACTCGCCAAAACCATGTTTTCTCTTAAAGCGGGATCTTTCTTGGCCGCCATCTCTAAAGCAATCGCTGCCGCACCCACGCGGTTAGGTTGACCTGCCCCTACTCCGAGCGTCATGACCTCATTCGTCACAACAATGGCATTGCTTTTGACGTGTTTGACCACCTTCATCGCAAAATTCATCGCGCGCATTTCTGAAGCAGTGGGGGTGCGTCCTTGGGCAACTGACCAAGAGGCTGGTAAAGATGTTAATGCCTGATCGACTAATTCTGGCGAATGATCGGTGGTTTGCATCAACAGTCCACCTGATACGCTGACATATTCCTCTTTAGCTACAGCTGCTTTTTGTTCAAAATCCAACGTCAAAAGGCGTAAATTTTTCTTCTTGGCCAATCGTTCATAAGCTTCTGGTGCGAACGCTGGGGCGATCACAATTTCCAGAAAAATTTTGGCCAATTTTTCTGCCAGCGCTAAACTCACTGGGCGATTGAGTGCCACGATTCCTCCGTAAATTGAGACATTATCAGCTGAAAAACAACGCTCAAAAGCCTCTTCAATCGTCTCTCCAATGCCTACCCCGCATGGATTCATATGCTTCAGTCCTACCGCAGCGGGACAATCAAATTCACGAACAGTCGCAAGGGCCGCATCCGCATCTTTCAAATTGTTATAGGAAAGCGTCTTTCCATGCAACACTCGTGCATTGGCTAAACTGAAGGCAGGAGGCGTCACCTCACGATAAAAAGCGGCCGCTTGGTGGGCATTTTCGCCGTAACGGAGAGGATGTTTATCGCCATAAGTAAGCGTCACATGATCCCAGTCATACGGCGTGAAGGTCGTTTGACTATTGACGCGATCTTTTAAATAGTGACTAATCAAGGCATCATAGTGAGCCGTTAATTGGAAAGCTTTTTTGGCTAGATACTGGCGAAACTCAAGCGAAGTCGCACCATTTTCTTTCAATTGCTGAATAAGCGTTGGATAGTCGTTCACATCTGTGATGACGCTGACCCTTTCATAATTTTTAGCTGCGCTTCTGAGCAATGCGGGCCCGCCAATATCAATATTTTCAATTTTTTCTTCGTCTGATGTGCTGGGCGCTGTAAGTACCTGTTGAAAAGGATAGAGATTAACAACAACATAATTGATTGGGACGATAGCCTGTTTCTCTAGAACCTTTTGGTGACTCGCTTTATCTAAACGGGCCAATAGCCCTCCGTGAATTTTTGGATGCAAGGTCTTTACTCGCCCATCTAATATCTCTGGGAAACCGGTATAATCACTGACGGCCTCGACGGGGATGCCGGCCGCTGTTAGGGCTTGGTAGGTGCCACCGGTTGAGAGCAATTGAATCCCTTGTTCCACAAAAGCTTGCGCGATTACCGTAATATCTGTCTTGTCAGAAACGCTGAGCAATGCATATTGACGCACACTTATTCCTTCCTTTCTGTTATTTTTTCCTGAATAAACAACTGATTTAATACTGTCGGATAGAGCCGATGTTCGATTTGGTGAATGCGTTGTGCTAAATCTGCTAGCGTCCACTTTGGATCAATCTCAAGAGATTCTTGCGCGATAATTTCACCAGTATCAATCCCACTATCCACATAATGAATGGTGACCCCCGTCTTAGCTACCTTTGCTCGGTAAGCATCCTCAATCCCCGTTCGCCCGGGAAAAGCAGGCAATAAAGCAGGATGAATATTGACGATATGGTGGGGGAACGCCTCTAATAGCGGCTGGCCAATAATTCGCATAAACCCTGCCAGCGCAATCCAATCGACCTGTTGATTTTTCAAGAAGGCTACTAATTGTTCCTCCCACCCCTGGCGACTCAGCGTGTCTTTGGGATTGAGAACGAGAAGCGGACATTTTGCCTGTTGCGCTCGCACAATCACTGGCGCTTGGTATTCATCACAAACGATGGCAACAATCTTGGCCTGCAATCTTCCTGATTTCACGGCAGCAATAATGGCCGCGACATTTGTTCCAGTTCCCGAGGCGAACAGCGCCAGACGTGGGTATTTTGAAACAACGATAGGATTTTTTGATATTTCTTCAGATCCCCTCATTTGTCCTCCAGCCCTTTCAAGACAACGGCTGGCTCGGTGCTGCTTCTTTCTCGGACATATCCAATTTCCCTGCTATTTGGCAGGGCTTTTATGACATCGGCTTCATGTTCAGACGGAACCGCTAACACCATACCGATGCCCATATTGAAAACATTGAACATCTCTTGATCGGATAGCGCGCCTAATTTCTGCATCACATCAAAGATCAAGGGGCGTTCCCATGCCGTTTTAGTGATGAGTGCTTGATAGTTAGTGGAGAACATGCGCGGAATATTTTCGTAGAATCCACCGCCAGTAATGTGCGCGATCCCGTGAAGCCATTGTTTTTGAATGAGTGGTAAGACATCAGCGACATAAATTTTAGTTGGTTCTAACAAATGATCGATCAACAAGCGTCCATCTGATAGCGTGTCTGTAAAAGCATAATTGTGATCTTTAAAAAACAGCTTGCGAACGAGTGAATAACCATTGGAGTGAATGCCACTGCTAGGCAAACCAATGAGGCAATCTCCCGCTTGGACTTGGGTACCATCGAACATTCGGTCACGTTCACCAATGCCAACGCAAAAACCGGCTACATCGAATTCCTCGGTTGAATAGAGATCTGGCATTTCAGCAGTTTCTCCACCGATCAGCGCGGCGTGGGCAAGAACACAGCCATCAGCAACCCCTTTCACTAGCTGTTCAATTTGTTTGGGATGATTCTCCCCTACTGCTAAATAATCGAGGAAAAATAACGGCTCTGCCCCTTGAGCGACAACGTCATTGACACACATAGCGACGCAATCTATCCCAATCGTATCGAAGCGCTCGGCTTGTTGCGCCAACAAGATCTTGGTTCCCACACCGTCTGTCCCGCTCACCAATACCGGATGCGTATAAGCAGATAAATCAGGTTGAAAGAGTGCCCCAAAACTCCCCAAGTCGGTTAATACCTCAGGGCGTAAGGTTCTACTCACATGTTTTCGCATCCGCTCAACAGCCTCGTATCCTTTTTTTATGTCAACGCCCGCTTGCTGGTAGGCATTACTCATCATGAAACGCTCCTTTCCGAATAGATTTTTGTAACGGGGTCAGTTCCTGCATAAATTCTTCATTATAGTCGCCAATATCTGCGGACGCCTCTCCATTGAAAGCATCGAGTGCAATCCCGCGATTAGGCGTATCAAACGGCGCATGGATGGCACTAACCATCCCTTCAACAGAGAGGAAACCTAAACTATCACAACCAAAGAGTTCCTTGAGTTCTGGAATGGTACGATCAGCACCAACCAATTCACTATTGTGACTGACGTCAATACCAAAATAATTAGGAAACCGCAAAACTGGGCTGGCGATGCGCACATGAATTTCACTAGCACCAGCCTCGCGTAAAAGGCTAATGAGGCGACGAATCGTCGTTCCGCGGACAATAGAATCATCAACTAGCACGATTCGTTTCTCGCTAACAACACTAGGCACCGGTGACAATTTACTGCGCACCCCTTGTTCACGCATGGCTTGGGTGGGTTGAATAAAAGTTCGTCCGGTGTATTGATTCTTAATAAGTCCCATCTCATACGGCAATTGTGCGGCTTCTGCATAACCACTCGCTGCTGACAAGGACGAATTAGGAACCCCAATGACTATGTCTGCTTGAGCGGCAGGCTGTTCTTTTGCAAGCTGGCGTCCCATTTGCTTTCTAGCACTATGGACATTGATCCCCGCAATATCGGAATCAGGGCGCGCGTAATAGATGTATTCCATTGGTTCGATCGTGACGTCACCATCATTGGCATAACGTTCAACGCGACATCCTGAATCATCAATCACTGCGTACTCGCCGGCGAATAATTCCTGAACGAAGCGAGCACCGAGTGTATGAAGGACACATGTTTCACTAGCTACAAGGTAAGCACCGTCTGGCAGTTGTCCAATAATTAGTGGACGAAAACTGTTAGGATCGACAGCAGCATAGAGCGCGTGTTCCGTCAATAAACAAAAATCAAAACTACCGGTTAATTGCAAAAGACTGTGAGTAAAAGAGGTTTCAAAATCATCATGGGGTTGTTGACGTAGTAAATGAATAAAAAGCTCAGCGGCTGAATTAGAAGAAAAAACGGCGCCTTTTGCTTCGAGTGCTGCTCTCAAGGTTCGTCCGTTCGTTAAATGGCCAATATGACTAACAGCTAATGTTCCTTCGTTGAAGTGAAAAATACGTGGTTGAAGATTAGTATCATCCGCTAAATCATCGGTTGTCGCCGCTCTAACCTGTCCTAACGCACACGTTCCCGGCAAGTTTTTCAAGGTGTCCTTATTGGAAAACACATGCGTTAACAATCCTTGTCGGCAATAACTATGGAAAGATTGCCCATCATTTGTCACGATTCCAACACCTTGTTGTCCACGGTGTTGGAGCGCATGCAATCCGAAATATGTCATTTGGCTCGCCTCTGGTTGGTTCCAGATTCCGAACAACCCACCTGCTTCATTTACACAGTCTAATCGTCGTTTTGACCTTTTTACTCTCGCCACTGCTTGCTTCTCCTTCCCTCACACAAAACTCTGCTGATGTATCACACATAAAAACGAACATTATTTAAATTAATATCGTTTTTAGTTCGCTTTTAACTGATGCAGTTGCATTCTAACACCCTTATTTTCCCTTTTCTAGATTTTTCACTACTTTTCGTAAAAATACCGCGATTATTATTCGCACTTTAGCTCGATAATCCGCTAAGTTGATGTATTTCAGCTACAAAATAACTGTATAGACGAACAATAGTGTTAAACACAAATTGTACAAATCATAAAAAAAGAGTCAAAGGAAGTGATGGTTCATCTTACCTTTGACTCTTTTATCTATAATTACTGAGTACTTAACGATTGATGGAACGTGCCATCAGCGAATAAGTATGGCGTTTACCGCGGATAGCGATGCTCATAGCTGTGATATTTTCAACCGGCGCTAATCCGCTATACCCGGCGTCGCCAATGTGTTGAATATCGACACCAGCCATCTTATTTTCCAAAGCGATGTGCTGAATCAATGCGGGATCTGCACTCTCCTGGCTGGTGCCAATAGCAGACATGACTAACACATCATGTTCGTGTGCCTGTTCCACTAAGGCACGCAATTGATCCTGGTCAAATCCTGGTACCGTCCCCACAGCCGGCACTAGAAGAACATCCACTCCATTTGCGATCAATTGCTTTGCCACTGCTGATGTCATCACCGGTTCGTTGACGCCAGCACCATGCATTTTTCCAGCAATAACCAACCCACTAAAAACAGTTTTAGCAACAGACAAAGCCTCAACGAGTGCCTCGTTCGTCACCCCAACACCTGGATTCCCCGTCAAACAGATGAAATCAAATCCTAACGCTTCAGCTCGTTTGAAATTAGCTTTTGTCGCTAAACGACCTGTTGCAATAGCTAAAGCATCTGACATGTGCTCAACACTGGGCGCTACTGGTTCTAAGTTGACACCAATTGGTCGCCCTACCAATTTTTTCAGCGTGTGAATCAAGTCATCGTTTGTGGCATCTAAACCGTAAATATGTGGGTGGTTCATATCAAACGTATTTAGCAGAATCAAATCCGCACCAAATGCGCGTGCTAATTCGCTATTGGTGATATCTGGAATCCATGCCGGTGTAGACACCACATTTTCTGATAAAATCACGCGACCTTCGCTTGCTCTGATGCTTTGCTTGAGGTCTTTTGCTGACATCGTTAATAAATCTGACGTATTGGCACTGATGAATCGCTTAACCATAAGAAACTCCTTCCTCTAAAACAGACAGCGCTTTCATTTATCCTAACATATGTCCGGTACTGCCGGCGATATCTTAGTGAGAGGAAGACAGCCTCACTTCTTCCTCTTGGGTAAATGGCGACATGTCGCATTGGCCATTCTAATTTCCCGATTTATACCACAAAACTGGCCATTACTAACATGATCGCACTCAATATCACGAGCAATAGGAATAATTTACCAATGAAACGCCACCACGTCGTAATATCCACCTTGGCAATGGCTAGTGCCCCCATAATGACGCCTGAGGTTGGTGTGACGATATTCAAGGCACCACTCGCCGCTTGGAATGCTGTAATTACAAGATGGGCAGGGACACCGACAAACTCACCCAGTGGCCCCAACAGCCCGATTGTTGCAGTTGCTAAACTGGACGTGCCCGGCATGAGGAAAGACATAGGCAAATAGAAAATATAGGTCAACAGAATATAAAGCTGTTGTGAGAGACCTTTGAGACCAATTTCACCCCAATGCAGGATAGTCGCCGTGATTTGGCCGTCATTCATAATGACCTGAATCCCCCGTGAAAAACCGCAAATTAAAGCAACGCCAATCATGTCACTCGCTCCTGCCATAAAGGCGCTGATCAGTTCATCTTCGCTCAGCCCGTACAATACTGCGATAACAATTGAGGAGGCCATAAAGAGCATCGTAATTTCCAAAAAATACCATGTGCCAAATGGGGCGAGATGGTTAAATACTCCCCCTAAATAAGGGAGATTGACTAAGAAATGATTCAATTCTTCGAAGATCGTAATATTGAAATCACTCCACGGAATCAAGCTGACAATCATAATGACAAAAGTCAAAATGAATATCCACAGCACGTGCCGTTGTTTCTTCGTAAAGATGACTTCCTCTGCTGGTAGGGGGAAATTTTCCTGATCGGCTGCTCGTTGACTATAGACAATTGAACGGGTAGGATCACTCTCAACCTTGGCAGCATAGCGATATACCCATACGATGGAGATGCCTAAGAGGACAATGAGGAAGACCACACGAATGAGAAAACCATCACCAATACTGATCCCCGCAACATCAGAGGCGACCCCTGTGGCAAAAGGATTGACCGTCGATGCGAGTGCACCTACCTGTGTTCCCACAAGAATGACGGCTAGAGCGACCATTTTATCGAATCCCATGCCAATCATGATCGGGATCAATAGCGGGAAAAAGGCGATGGTTTCTTCCGCCATACCGTATGTACTTCCACCTAAACCAAATAAAATCATCAAAATAAAAATCAAGCGCTTTTCGCGCCCCTTGTTGTTCTTGATGGCAGAAGCAATGCCAGCATTTAAGGCACCCGTCTTATTCACCACCCCTAAAAAACCACCGATCACCAGAATGAACAAAGCAACTTCAACCGCACCACTCGTCTGTTTATTGCCCACAAAACCATACATCGGCGACATTAAAATATCATAAAGGCTCTGAGGATTTGCTTCAACTATGTGGTAAGTACCAGCAATAAATTGGCCAGCATCATTGACTTCATATGCGCCCGCTGGAATGAACCAGGTGAGAATGACCAAACCGATAATAAGAATAGACAATATTGTATATGACGACGGGACTCTAAACGATTTCTTCGTCTTCTTTTCCATAACGATCCTCCTATAAAAACACAAAATTGTACAACTATCCCTTTCTTTTGTCGGCTGCTACTTTTTTCTTTCCTCCTTTCTTTGTGAGAAATGTTCTTTTTTATTATACCTTGAAATAGAATTGACATGGAAATGTATTTCTTATAAGTAAGACACTCTCACCTTTTTATTGGTCATTTTTATTACTTTCAGCCAATTTCTGTTATCGTTTTCACAAAGATTTCTTTTAAATTCGTAAAAAACTTTTATTAACCCTATGCCTGTCACAATGAAAACGCTGTCTAAAATTTGGCTCTTTGTGAATTTTATTATAAAATAGGACTGGTTATTAGTAAGAGCTATTTTTAGCCTTTTGCCATTATTTTTTATTTATTTCGAAGGAGGAATTGGCATGATTACATTTGTCGGTGGTATCCTGCTTCTCTTGGTGGGCTATTTCACGTACGGGAAATTTATCGAACGTAATTTCCATATTGACCCGACGCGACAAACACCAGCGGAAGTTTTACGGGATGGCTTTGACTTTGTTCCCATGGATAAGAAAACGAATGGGCTGATCGAGCTATTGAATATTGCAGGGACAGGTCCTGTTTTCGGCCCAATTATGGGGGCATTGTACGGCCCAGTGGCTTATTTATGGATTATTTTTGGGTGTATTTTCGCCGGTGCGGTGCACGACTACATGTTGGGGATGATCTCTCTCCGTAACGATGGCGCGCATTTACCAAAATTAGCGGAAAAATACATTGGAAAACCGGTCAAACACATCGTTAATATTTTTGCGATGCTATTGTTAATGTTGGTGGCAACAGTCTTTGTTTTAACCCCAGCCAGCTTGATTGCTAGCCTTACGCCAAGTTGGTTAACTGTCAAAGTCGCAGTGATTTTGATCTTTGTCTACTACTTGATTTCGACAGTTCTCCCAATCGATAAAGCAATGGGTAAGGTTTATCCTTGGTTTGGTGCCGCGTTGATCTTGAGCACGGTGGGGATCGGTGTGATGTTGTTAGTTAAAGGCCATAATATGCCGAACTTGACCTTTGAGACCTTACGTAACTTCCACCCAGACGGTACCCCAATCTTCCCAGCGTTGTTCTTCACCATCTCCTGTGGGGCAATTTCTGGGTTCCACGCTACCCAAGCGCCAATGGTCTCACGGACAACAGTGAATGAAAAACAAGGACGTTTTATTTTCTACGGCATGATGATCGGTGAAGGGGTTATCGCTATGATCTGGGCAGCAGCTTCTATGGCTCTGTTTGACGGTCAAACTTTAGCAGATATGATCGCACAAGGTACCCCATCTGTCGTTGTCAATAAAGTTTCCTACATGTTACTCGGCAATATTGTTGGAACCATTGCGATCCTCGGGGTTATCGTATTACCTATTTCTTCCGGGCTGTCCGGATTCCGCAGCTTGCGTAACATCTTAGCTGAATATATCGGTATCAAACAGGACTCTATGAAGAAAATCCTGGGGGTTACCATTCCATTGTTCATCATTTCTTATGTTTTAACGACCATGGACTTCAACATCCTCTGGCGTTACTTCAACTGGGCTAACCAAGTGACTGCGGTGATTTCCTTATTGGTCTCCACCCGTTACCTCTACTTGAAGAACCGCAACTACATTGTCACACTCGTCCCATGTGTCTTCATGCTGTACGCTTGCGTCTTCTACATTCTGACGCAACCAATTGGCTTCCATATGCCAATGACCATGATCACCTATGTCGTTGCCCTTGTGATTGCGGGTTTGATTCTAGGAGTTTACTGGCGCAGTGGCCAAAAACAAAAAGCAACACTCGCTCCAGATTCGCTACTATTGAACGATCAATGGTCCATTGAAAAAATTCACAGTCTAGAAGGTCACCCACTAAACGCAGAGGGTGCTAACGCTCCAGCTTAATCCAAGCTGAACCGTAGAAAGAGTATAGCTTCGTGCTGTACTCTTTTTTTATTGCCTAAAAGCGGGATTCTCCCCTAAAAATACGGGAACCTGCTACAATAACAACTAAAAAGCAGAAAGGACCCTTGTATGTTAACAAAAGAATGTACCCGTCACGTGATTGAGGAAATTATCAAACTCTATCCTAATGTGACTTCAGCGCTCCATTTTAATAATCCTTTTGAATTATTAGTAGCTGTCATGCTCAGTGCACAAACAACCGACCGCGCCGTGAATAAACTCACTCCTGCCTTGTTTGCCACCTATCCAACCCCAAAATCCTTAAGTGAAGCCACCCCTGAAGAAGTCGCTCCTTATATTCAATCGATCGGCCTCTACCGTAACAAATCCCAATATCTCGTAAAAACCGCTAAAAAATTGGTTCAAGATTTCAACGGTGACGTCCCAAAAACCAGGAAAGAGCTAGAGAGTCTGCCAGGTGTGGGCCGCAAAACAGCGAATGTTGTGTTGAGTGTTGGATTTGGCATTCCAGCGTTTGCGGTGGATACTCACGTCACGCGCATTGCTAAACACCATCATATCGCTGAGCCTGATTGGACACCGCGTCAAATTGAGGAGCGCGTGATGGCCTCTCTCCCCAAAGAAGAATGGCTTGCTGCTCACCAGGCAATGATTTA
Organism: Aerococcus sp.; assembly: GCA_030528155.1. Lineage (GTDB taxonomy): Bacteria > Bacillota > Bacilli > Lactobacillales > Aerococcaceae > Aerococcus. The sequence goes on along the minus strand of JAUMZL010000016.1, from coordinate 30,251 downwards.
CTTCGGCCGCGAAATTTGTCATCCTCGTCATCCTGAGTGCGAAAACTATCCGCAGCTTTATACCTGCCTGGAAGAAGAATAGATATGAAAAAACAGACGTCCTTACCGCTTAGATAAGAACGTCTGTTTTTGATTAGTGACTATAAACCAAGTAGTGGTAATAAATACCGTAAAATTGTTCCGGAAACTAAACCGGTGAAGGGATCACTGATAGCGGTAATCACCACTGTCGCCCCAGCAGCTAAAGGCATGTTGCTGGTCATTGCTGCCGTGGCATTATCAGGGAAAATCACAAACATGCCTAATACCATCAGAAATCCTGCCAAGGAAGCAGATGGAATGTAGCGACTCATCTTCGGCAAAATTTTAACAAATAGGATCACCGCAATAAAGAGGGTCATCAAAACATTAGAGAAGAGCGGATGCGGTGTGTCCCCTGTTGCTGAGATGATCGCTCCCACCGGTGCCCCACCAAACAATGAAGCGACCAAGTTACTGATTCCTTCAATCATCGTAATATCATTCACATTGGCGGGGTTGGGGGTGATCCCCGTCATCTGACCAGTAATCAAACCATATGAAATATTCCCAGCCAAGTTCAGAGCAATAAAACTCAAGGCTCCTTTGATCACGTTGAACGTTAATTTGGGCTTCGTTACGCTCAGTTTTCCTTCCTGTGTCACGTCCGCGCTCACCGGTTGGGGTTGTTTCCCATTCTTGAAATAAGCAATCGCGCTCGCGCCAATCACAGATAAGGCAATCGTTAAAGCCAGGTCCTGGGTTGTCAAGTAGAGGAGCAACGCGATGACTAATGAGCTCCAGCCAACAAGCGGACTGCTTTCGGCGCTGCGATAGCCAATCTGAGATAACATTAAGCCCACCCCAGCCATCATGGCACTGAGAATAGCGGTCCCGGAAATATTGGTCAACCAATCCGCAAAAGGTGTTAACCCAATCGCTAATAATAAAACGGAGGCAACGATTAAGATACTGCGACGTTCATGTTTATCATCACTGAGAGCCGCCATCAGTGCTAATGATTCCGCCTGAAATGAGAGGGGAACCACATTCCCCATCACCAGACTCAGCAAAGCTGCCGCGCCAAATCCGAACGATGTTGCAAATAATGAAAATCCCAATCCCATAGCCATTACGCCTTGAGAAATACTGTTCAATGATTGTCCTAAAACAGCAATGAGGTCTTGAATCCATTCCATCCTTTTGTTTCTCCCATTCTTTCCTTGTTTTATGCGACGAGACGAGTAAGGCTATGCACCGTCAGCACTAGCACTTATCCTCACTCACATACTACCATGACTCAAGGAAACTGCCAATCATTTATTAGCGAAAATCTGAACAAAACAATTAAAAAAATAGCCATCGTTAGTTTTTTGATACTAACAATGACTATTGCTCTTTTATTTAGGATGGCGAACCATAATTTCACCAACGTCCATCACAATGTCGCCAATTCCATACGACATCTTGGTTGGTGCGCCATTCATTGGCACATTATCCACTACGAGAATCGCATAACCGTCCTCCCAGTCCCCCAGAAATTCAGCTGGGATGGTCCAATCCATCGCATCGAAAGTGACCCCAAAATCTTCCACCTCGAGTTGAATCTTGGCCGTCATTTCACTGATCGTCTCTCCTGTTAGGTTGATCAAAATGAACGCTACCTGAGCTTCCTTTTGACGAATATTAGGATGAGCCTCCACGGCAAACAAATTAATTTTTCCTTCTTCAAAATAATCCGTATAAGTCACAATAAAGTTTTCAATAAAACTCATGACTTGATCCACATCACGTTCCGCCGCTTGACTGTGGGTCTGTTCAAGCTCTTGATTCTGCGCATAAGTGAGTGCTGCTTTAATCTCGCGTGCCATCTGTTCCTCCTTAAGTGATACTCTTATTCCTCTACTTAATCATCTAAACGCAGGTCGTCGCCGTACCCATATCCATAGTACGAATTCACAGCGTTTCCTTCCGCACCATTGTAGACTACACCAATCGTTTTTGCATTGGCCTTATCTAATAGCAATTTTGATTTATAAATATCGCGACGTTGGGCTACCCCCTCGCGCAATACAAACACAGCCGCATCGGTCACGTTGGCAATCAACTGGGCATCCGTCACCACTAAAATAGGCGGTGTATCGATGATTACTAAATCAAACATCTTCCCAGTCTCCGCCAAAAGTTCGTGCATGCGTTCTGAACTGAGCAGCTCGGCAGGATTAGGCGGTGTCGGCCCAGCTGGAATAACGTAGAGGTTTGCCTCTGGAATGTACTGCGTGACGGACATATAATCGACACTGCGATCCGTGAGGTAAGTAGTTAACCCACGACGCGTGTGAATATCAAAGGTTTTATGTGCCGTGGGTTTCCGTAAATCGCCGTCAATAAAGAGCACACGAAAGTTATCCAAATGCGACATAGAGACTGCGACGTTGCTAGCAACCATGGATTTACCTTCCCATGCCCCCGATGAAGTAAACATGAGCGAACGATAATTATGCTCTACCATCGCAAATTGAATGTTAGTGCGGATTGTGCGGAATTGTTCAGATACCACACTCATTGGATCCAATAGCGTGATTAGGGAACTACCTAGATGTTGTTCTCGATTTTTCTTTTCAATTTCACGTTCTTCGCGATTGAACATGCCTATTCTCCTTCCTACAGGCGGCGTTTAGTCGTCGTATTCTCTTCATCTGCCAGGCGACGACGGCTCTTAAAGCGAGTCAGGGTAATTTCTTCGTGACTCACTTCAGGAACGACACCGATCAATGACCAACCAACTTCATGAACAATGTCTTCGCTGTAGACAGTATCATCGCGCATTGTCATCACCAGCACGTACACTCCCGCAATCACTAACCCAATCGCCGCTCCAATCAGACCGCTCCAAATAGGCGAAGGAAAGTCCTTATGCGTATCGACTTCGGCCGGCGTGAGGATGGTTACTCGCGTCACCCCGAGAATTTCTGGTGCGCGCTCGGTAAAACTATCCGATACCGCATTCACTATCTTAGTCCCTTGATAAGGAGATTCATCGCGCACGGTCACATTGAGCACTTGTGATTGACCTTTTGCTTGAACGGTGATTTTCTGCGCTAATTCGTCCGGTGACATTTTTAATCCAAGCGCATCAATCGCTGGCTGTAGGATTGTTGGCGTCACCAATGTATCAGCGACGGTTTTACTTGGATTATTCTTCTGGTTTTGATCTTGATTTTGAGCAGCTGCCGCATTCGCTTGAACCACCAATTGCGCTGTACTATCATATTGGGGCTTTACCGCCACCAATACGCTCGCTACAACGATGGTTAACCCTATCAGGGCACTGAGGAAAACCAACAGCCAGTGATTTTTTAGGTTTTTCCCGAAGCGGGGCATTAATTTGTCATTATAGGATTCATTCATTCTCTCTCACTCCTCATTGTCCATTTGCGTCTTATCGTTTGGAAAAGGGCCAACGCCAACGCGCCGATGTGAGTTGAAACTGAGTGATCAAAGGATCGCCATTCAACAAGGCTTTGGCATTTAATAATAAATCATCATGATAATTACGCCCCAAGCGCTGTCTAATCACCGCCAAGGCATCGGGAAAGTGATCCACATCGCCATTCTCACTCACTGTTCCAATAAGATGGACCTGTCCTTGCGCTAATGCTTGCCAGGCCCATTTTTTAGCATCAGGGCCATTCAACCCCATCACACTCTGGCTGCTCACTAACACGTAACAGCCCTGCTCTAAAAGGGTCGTAAGGATCGTTGAGTCGATCGTCCCAGCACGCTCTGGCTGCACCAAAACCGGTCTGATATCCTGTTTCAGCAGCGCAAATAAGGTGGGGTGGATCGCTTCAAAATCCATCGATTCCGCCATGGACACCAGCACATAACGCTGATTCAGATCAGCGAATAACAGATGCTGAGCATCGTAAGCAAAATGGCTATACTCACTGGGGATGAGCTGGCTACCATACACACGCAAAGGGATGCCGCGCCGATCAAGCAGTGTCTGTAATGTCAAAACCCACTCATCCATCTGCACGGGAAATTGAGCATCTAAGGGGTGATTGGGGGCCATGAGGATATGGGTGATGCCCCGATTGACCAATTGATTGGCTAAACGAAACCACTCCGCCGCTTCCCACTGATCTGTGGGTGCATACCCGATAAAGCACGGATCGATCAACATTCGTCCATCTCCCTCCTTAGATCATTACGGCAACAAGGATCGCCCTGTCGCAACATCCAACGCTTCAATCAGCTGTCCTGCTTGATCATAGCGCAACTTCATATCAATATCCTGTTTACCTGCTAATAATCCTTCCAGGAAAAAGCGGTCCCCTTCCCACAGATTGAGCGCAAAGATGTCAGACTTGTCAATCCATGCCATCGATCCCTCATCATTCTCCAGAAGAGTGGTCTCCTCCACCTGACCAGAATATAAGAACATGTATGTTGTTGGATAGTCCGGGTAAATAAAAGTCACCAGCCCGTGATAGGTGGGCGCCGTTAATACTAAGCCCGTTTCTTCCATCACTTCACGACACGCACACTCCAGAGGGGTCTCTTCATTTTCAAATTTGCCACCGACGCCTACCCATTTCCCTTCATTGACATCCTGTTTCTTCTTGTTGCGAAGCATCATCAAAACATCATCTTCATGAAAGAGATAGACCAAACTTGTTAGCAAGTGTGCTGGTTGTTCCAAAGGCATGCTGTATCCTCCTATTTTTCTTTGCTGTTGATGTCCATCTTCTCTAATGGAAAATCACTATTTCGAGTCCGGTTCCTGACCATTTAATAAGTCGTAATTATCCACTCCCGGCAAACAGCCGAATGCTAAGGATCCCGGTCCGATATGAACACCAATGACTGAGCTCAACCACACAATTTCAACTGGCGCTTCCGGCATGACTTCATTGAGCATCGCTTTCACTTTATCTGCATCGGCGCGATTATCCGCATGCATAATCTGAAAAGCTACTGATCCAGGATAACGCTTGGCATCTTCAACCATCGCTGCCACAATCTTATTATAAGCTTGTTTTTGGGTACGTGTTTTTTCTGATAGCTCCAATCCCCCATCTAAGGCACTCTTGATAATTGGGATCACGTGGAACAGATTTCCTAAGAACCCACTAAAGCGGCTCGCACGACCACTCTTGACTAAGCTATCTAAACTAGCTACCGAAGCCCAAGCTGCTTGGTGTTGATCCACCCAGCGCACGCGTTCGATAATAGAATGAATGTCGCGCCCTTCATCAATGTACTGAGCGGTTAGCGCCACTAGTGGAACGATAGTGCTAGCAATCGAGCGATGACTGAGCAGGTGGGTTTGAATTCGATCCTCATATTCGCGCGCAACCCCTTGAATGGTCTGAGCAGTCCCGCTCAAGCCACTTGGAATAGCTAGCACGAACAAGGTGTCAAATCCTTCTGCAACCATACGATCGAATAACTGATAAAGTTCTGCCGGACGCACTTGAGATGTCTTAGGAAGTTCCTTACTCTGTTCCAAACGATGGTAGAATTTCTCCATCTCATCCGTATCATATTGACCTTCTAAAGTTTCCCCATCTGCAAAGGAAATCAGCAATTTAAATTCAAAAATATCATTGCGGTTCGTTAAAGTGTCAGGGAGCGCAAATGTTCCATCAGTAAGAATGGCCGCTTTCATAAAATTCTTCCTTTCCCTAATTAAATTTAATGAGAGAGTCGTAGTTTACTTGAAATTTTCATATCCTTATCAGATGGAATCCCTCTCTCCTTCATCCACCCGTTGTCGTTTTGTCCAAACTCCATACCAATGACGATAAGCATACGAAATTACGTCTATTATATCAAAATGTGAACGAGCTTTTTAGCGATCGAGCGAATAAATAGAGATTCTTCATTTTTAACGAAAAATAAAAGAGATTAGACCGCAAATAATGAGTCGCAATCTAATCTCTCAGTGATTATTTCTATTCTATATTAATAGCTGCGGTCTCCATTGTAGATGGTTGGCACAACCACATAGTCTACTGTCCGCAAAGCTCCAAGATCGCGTCCTCCAGCGTAAGAGATGCTGGATTGCAGGTCTTGCTGCATTTCTTCTAAGGTATTAAAGACGCTCCCGCGACTTTCAATCAAGATTTTCTTTCCTTCAACATTCTTATATTCACCTTTTTGGAATTGGCTCGCTGATCCAAAATATTCTTTGTAAGGTACCCCATTTTGAACCACTTCTTCTCCCGGAGATTCGCTATGAGCTGCCAATAGTGAACCCACCATCACCATATCAGCGCCGAAGCGAATGCTCTTGGCAATATCGCCGTGGGTACGAATCCCTCCGTCCGCAATGATTGGTTTACGTGCAGCTTTGGCACAAAGGCGGATGGCTGATAATTGCCAGCCGGCAGTTCCAAATCCCGTCTTGATTTTTGTGATGCAGACCCGTCCTGGTCCCACGCCGACTTTGGTCGCATCAGCACCGGCATTTTCTAGCTCGCGCACAGCTTCTGGTGTCGCAATGTTGCCTGCGATGACGAAAGCATCTGGTAATTCACGTTTAATAAATTTGATCATGTCAATGACCGTCTGCGCATGCCCGTGAGCGATGTCGATGGTGATATAATCCACCTTTTCGCCAGAGTCACGCAATTCCCGCAAGAACTCATACTCTTCCTCCTTTACGCCCACACTGATGGAAGCGTAGAGGCCCTTTTGATTCATGCGCCGTACAAATGGTAATCGATTTTCTGGTTGAAAACGATGCATGATGTAGAAATACCCATTTTCGGCTAATTTCTCTGCGAGCGATTCATTCAAGACCGTCTGCATGTTAGCAGGCACAACGGGGATTTTGAAGGTTCGCCCTCCCAAGGTGATAGCCGTATCACATTCACTCCGACTGCGCACCACGCATTTTGCAGGAATTAACTGGACTTGTTCATAATCAAAGGTTTCCATGCTGATTGCTCCTCGTTATAAATAGTTAATTGCTTCAAACACAATAATCGGCGCCCTATTGACACCGCCGCCTATTGTATCGGGTTTTAGCCATAAAAGCAATCAAATCCGCCCCACCTCCATATGAGCAAGCTTTAAAAGCTAAACAAGGTTAATCGTTTTACTACCAGTCATATAGCTATTCAGTTTTCATCACTTTTTCCCGCAATCCATCATGTACCGATTCCATTCGTGAGTTCATTTTATTGCTTCCCCCCGCAAAAAAACAGAAAAAATGTGCTCATCCCACCGATCGACTTATTGTCGCATCTGTGCGTTCTCACCACTTTTTCTGTTATGAGTTTCATTATTAATCGCTGTACTGAAATTTTTCTTTTAAGGCTTGATTGACTGGCTTTGGCACCACAGCCGAAACATTGCCTCCAAAGCGCGCCGTTTCTTTGACGATGCTGGAAGACACAAAACGGTATTTTTCATCAGACATTAATAATACCGTTTCAATGGCTCGATCCTGTAACTTATTCATCATGGCAATGCTTGTTTCATACTCATAGTCCTGTGGGTTGCGGCATCCTCGCAGTAGCACCTGGCATGATAGATCATGTGCTAAATCGATGGTCAACCGTCCCGGTTCTAAACGTACAATAGTGATATTATCCAAATGAGCTAATGAGTCATGCAGTAATTGCACTTTCTCTTCATCACTGAACAATGGTGTTTTGGTCGTATTGACAGCAACGGCAACATACACCCCTTCAAATAGGCGACTCGCCCGTTCGATAATATCAACATGTCCCAGTGTGAGCGGATCAAAACTCCCGGCATATAAGGCTTTTGTTCCCATTGAGGTCTTTCCTTTCTAGTAACTAAAGCAAAAATTGGCAGCCTGCCCGCGCACTGCTGCCAATCGTTCCATTCTTTTACTGAATCGCTTGGCTTGATTCCAGCGCCGAAGAAGTGGCGGAACTATCAACTTCTCCCTTGCGCCAGGTCAAATCAAGCACTGCCCCAACTTTCGCATAACGGGCCTTCAAATCTTCCAGCGTATAGACACCCGATTCGACAAGCATATCTTCATCGGTAATGACGCCGTCACCATTATTGTCGAGCGTCGTCACATAGCCATCATTAACCACACCGTAGCTAGCAGGATAAATCACCGCTGATTGGGAGTCTGGCATTCCCAATTGCTTGCGCAGCAGGTTAGACACCCGCAAGCGTTCAGATTCCGGCAGATGCATGTAGTATCCAAAGGTTAAATTGAGATTTTCAAAGTTATCAATAATCACATGTTCCGGTGACTTAATGGATGATAAGTATTGGCTTTGCAACTGATACATGTCGGAAACACTAAAGTTGGTATAGAGATTTCCCTTCAGTTTTTCGAGGATCTCATCATAGTTAGTAATCGTATCCCAGGTCATGACTTTATTAATCACCGCTTGAACAACCTGCTGTTGGCGACGACCGCGACCCACATCCCCTTCTGGATCCTGTTTCCTCATGCGCACATAATTCATGGCCTGTTCCCCATTGAAGGTTTCCGTTTGGCCTTCAACGAATTGCGCGCCATCCTGCTCGAACGTCATGGTTGGCGTCAATTCAATGCCACCCATGCCATCGATAATATCGATAAAGGCTGCCATGTTCACATTCACATAGTAGTCAATTGGAATATCGAGGAAACGCTGCAAGGAGTTGATGCTCTCCTTGACGCCGCCTTTCATATAGGCATGGTTAATCTTGTCGAAATCATTGCTCATTCCCATCGGCGCTAACACATCGCGGGGAATATTGACAATGGTTGATTTCTTCGTTTCGGGATTAATCGCCATCAGCATGATCACGTCAGAGCGTGAATCTGTATTATTCTTATAGAACAAGGCACCCGAGTCTAATCCTTCAATCAAGATCGTAATGGGCTTTTTATCTGCCAATTGCTTATCGGCATCGCGCAAACGCTCAGCACCGGCATCACGATAAATATCATTACCAAAATTCACCACATTCGTCAGTACTAACCCTGCCGCAACAACAACTCCAATAACCAATAAGCCTAAGAGACCGAGCAAGAGACCTTTCTTGCCACGAGGCCGCTTACTGTGTCGCTGTGGTGTATGGTGGCGTCTTTGGCGCCGGGCGCTTTGTTGGTGCGCCGATGTTCTTTCATCCTCTGATCGGTAAGCATGGGACGATGCCGTTTGCTTAGGATGCGTATTCTTCTCCTGATCGCGAGATGAATAGCCGTCTTTATTCATCAAAATCCCCCTAAATTCCTGTGGTCACCCACTCCGTTTATTCCCCCGATAAAACACTGAGTTGAGCAGTCCATTCTATTACTGCTAGATACCGCTATTAATTATCGAAATTATAATCAATCGCAAACTCGTCGAGATTTAATCGTTGACTATGTTTATCTAAGCTCTGCATGGTCAAGATTTTTGGTTTGCCTGATGTAATCACGAAGGTATGCTCGAACTGACAACTAAGCGAGCCATCAACAGTCCGCGCTGTCCAGCCATTGTCATCGACCTTAGCTCGCCAATCGCCGGTATTAATCATTGGTTCAACGGTCAGCGTCATGCCTTCTTTCAAACGCAATCCCCTGCCCTTTGTCCCATAATGTGGCACCATTGGCTCTTCATGCATGGTTGGTTGAATGCCATGGCCGACAAATTCACGTACGACGCTGTAGCCTTCACCTTCCGCATAGGTTTGAATTGCGTGACCAATGTCCCCAATGCGTTTGCCAGGGACACATTGTTCGATGCCTAAATATAAGGAACGTAGTGTTACATCCATCAGGCGATCGACTTCATCAGAAACTTCGCCCACTTCATAACTCCAACAGGAATCTGCGAAGTAGCCGTCAATGGAGATCACGGTATCGAGGGACAACAGGTCGCCGTTTTTCAGCGTAAAAGATTTCTCCGGGAATCCGTGCGCAATAACGTCATTCGGTGAGGTGCAGGTGGCATAAGGGTACCCTTCAAATCCAATCTGCTCTGGCTTAGCACCAGCAGCACGAATGAGTTCCTCCATCCGATCGTTAACATCCATGGTAGTAATACCAGGACGAATAAAGTCACGCATTTCTTCGTGAATGTGCGCCAAAATACTCCCGGCCTTATCCATACCTTCAATTTCACGTTTTGATTTTAATGTGATCACGATGGTCGTCCTTTCAATTTAATTTTTATTCTTCCTTTTTTACTCTCTAGTCACATTTTACCGCTAACTAGAAAAAATTCTCTGAAGAGGTTCAGTTACCGTCTTGAAGAATCTGTTAGTGCTAGTATACAATAAATAGATGGAGTAATAACACGGATTTTATCTGTGAACCATCTTTTAACTTTTTTTAAGGATCCTATCACTTAGGTATCGCCACTTTTATTTTTAATGTTTATTCTGTATAATTCATATAGTAAATATTAAAAAGTGGCTCTACGGATACACTATTTATACTCATGCGTGACACATGCTGAGAATGTGTCTTGCTTTCTTCGGAAAAATGCGTCTTCGACTGAGAAAACAACGACTCCCTTGGTCAGTATAGGACGCCTATTTCTGATGAGAGTAAATTTTTCATCTTCTTTACTGACTGGTATATGGTCATTCATTTATGGTGAAAGTGGGGGAACTACTTTGGGAAAACAACAGAAATTGGAGCAAGTGGCCTATCTCTATATTAAGGATCAAATCATCCAAAGAAATTGGCAACTCGGGCACCACATCATCGAAGCAAATATCTCCGATGAGCTCGAAATGAGCCGTAGCCCAATTCGTGCTGCTTTGGCAACGCTCGCCGAAGAAGAAGCTGTAGAAGTGAAACCTTACCGCGGCTACTTCGTCCAAGACGACCTGCACGAACAGGATGGCGCTGGCTTTTATTTGGTTTACTTCATTGTCATTTGGTACCGCCTGACCGATCGCTTGAAGAAAAACCGCTCCTCAATGAAGAAAGATCTGAACACGCTTGATGACCTCATGAAGGAAGTCCGCCAAGCGTTGGATCAGGAAGATTGGGAAACATTCCATGAACGCGTAAAAGACCTGTTTGAGGTATACTTCGCTAAAACAAAACAAGAATTTCTCGTTGAACAATTGTTGCGTTGCTATACGATTGTGACCAACGCCGTTATCGATACAAAACCTGGTAGAGCTCAGCAAGATTACCTCACCTATGAGGCGCTCTATCTCAGCGATATTACCTATCTCTTCAAAGAGAACCGCTTTATCGATACCCGAACACTGATGGAGATGTTTGCCCGCTTCATGCAAAAACGTCTGCCAGCTGGTGAGCAAAGCGAAGGTGCCATCTATACACCATACATTACTAACTAGAAATCAACTCCATGAATTTTGTTCATGGAGTATTTTAGTGTTTTTTATTAACGGTTCATTGAAAAGTGATTAAAAGAAAATAGCGCCTTCATGGTAAATTTGATACAATGAAGGTAAATATTTTGCGTAAAGGAGTGAATCATGAAAGCGATTGTTGCCTATGCCAGTTTGACAGGGAATACACTGGAAGCCGCCGATGTGATTACTGGTGCCCTAGAAGCGCTCGACGTTGAAGTTGAAATGCTGGAAGCCCAGGAAGTTTACGGAGAAGATTTTCTCGATGTCGACATCTGTCTGGTAGGCACGTATACCTATGGAGCAGAAATCCCTGACCCGATGTTGGATCTCTATGAGGACCTCAATGACCTCGATCTGACCGGTAAAGTATTCGGGACATTTGGTTCTGGAGACCATGAGTATGAAGCCTACTGCCAGTCCGTGTATGATTTCTACGATCAGTTCCTTAAAACCAACGCGACACCGGGTGGCAACCCTGTGACCGTGGAACTCGCAGTAGAACGCGAAGATATTGCCCCATTGGAAGCCCTGGCCAAACAATGCGTTACCGTTGCTCAGTCGATGATTGGATAGTTAAAATCATCAACAGTATTTACATAGCTAATGGAGGTTTTTTCATGGAAAATTTTGAAACACATTTAGCCAAATATGCCCACCTGCTCATTAAAATGGGGTTACAGATTAAACCTGGCGATAACGTTATGATCTACATTGCCGTTGATCAATTGCCACTCGCTCGCCTCCTACAAAAAGAAGCCTACGAAGCGGGCGCAAAACGCGTTCACTTCACCTGGAGTGATGACGAACTCGCTCGCAACCGCTACCACTATGAAAGCGAAGAGACATTGACGGAAAATCCAGAATATGAACAAGCGCGGCGCAAAGACCTGATTGAAAACCAGAAGATCTGCCGTATCTCCGTCCTCTCCTCTGACCCTGATTCATTGAGCGGATTAACCGATCGCGATAAATTGCAAAAAGCGCAAAAAGCAACGATCTTGGCACGCAAACTCGTGATGAACGCCACCATGCGCAATGATATTAAATGGAATGTTGCCGCCGCTTCCAGTTACGGCTGGGCTAAACACATCTTCCCAGAACTCGCTGATGATCCAGACAAATGTGTGGAAGCACTGTGGGATGCTATCTTCCAAGCCAACCGTATCTATGAAGATGACCCGATCAAAGCTTGGGAAGATCACATGGCCAACCTGAAAAAACGTGCGCAACAAATGAATGATTTCCAATTCGATAAACTGCACTATCAAGCTCCAGGAACCGACTTCACTGTGGGATTACCTAAAAACCATATCTGGGCTGGTGGTGACAGCGTGAGTGCCGCTGGCGATCCTTTTGTAGCCAATATGCCAACCGAGGAAATCTTCACCGCACCAGATACCAATCGTCTTGACGGTGTGATTGTTTCGACCAAACCGCTGGCTTATCAAAATGAAACCATCATTGGTATCCGCATGGAATGCCACGATGGCCAAATCACCGACATTACCGCGGAACAAGGAGCGGAAATCATGCAAAACTTGGTGAACAACAACAAAGGTGCGCATGGTTTAGGGGAAGTCGCTTTAGTGCCCCATCATTCTCCAATTTCCGACAGCAATTTGACCTTCTATCAAACACTCTTTGATGAAAATGCCTCCTGCCATATTGCGATCGGCGCCGCCTACCCTCATAATGTCGCCGGAACAAAAGATGACGATGAAGAAACCCTCCTTAAAAAAGGTGTAAATGTCTCTGATGTTCACGTTGACTTTATGGTTGGTTCGGATAAAATGAATATCGATGGTATCACCAAAGATGGCGAAGTTGTCCCAGTCTTTAGAAACGGGGAATGGGCCATTTAAAACAGATAAAAGACTCGCAGAGGAGCTTTAAAATGGCGAAGCATAAGCAACCACAAAATTCAGTATACGATAACCCTGTGATCGAGGAGACCCTCCAAACGCTGGACAAAGGGTCGCCACATTGGAACTGGTTTTACTTATTTTTACTCTTGCTGTTTGTTGTGATTGTGATTGGAGTGGTCTATCATTTCACCGGTAAGCGCGAGGAAAATCGCACCGATGAGTGGCTCCAACAGAACCAGCGCATTGAGCAATTAGAAGAGACCACCGAATCACTCAAGAGCCGCCTAGAGAGCCTCGAAGATCGTCTAAATGACGAGAAGTAGTCGAATACTCGCCCAATACTAAAGAGGGAGCACCCCAAAAAAGTGCTCCCTCTCTTTTTTTACTCAAATGTCCTAGTGAAAAACGGCCGCCTTCCTTACTCGACGTTCACAAAAGAATCGGCCATCTTCCTTATTCAGCGTTCACAAAAGAATTGGCCGTCTTCCTTACTTGGCGTTCACAAAAGAAACGAAACGGTCTCCAGCTGCAAAGCCCGCATCATCTTGTTTAAATACACCGGCATCACTCAAAATCCGCACAAAAGTTTGCCCTAATTTTTCCCGAATGAACATATCAACATCTTGCCCTGATTGGAAGTCGGCAGCGATCTGTTTGGTCCATGATTGATGAACCGCGCTTACCTGTTCCAGTGGGATATTCCCAACGAGATAGTCTTTCACCGTCTGGAGTTCGGGAAGCAAACGTGGAGGAAGAATCGCCAATCCCATCACTTCAATCAGCCCGATGTTCTCCTGTTTGATATTTTGTACGTCCGGATGTGGATGGAAAATCCCCCCCGGTAATTCCGGCGTGGTGCGGTTGTTCCGCAAAACTAAATCCAATTCATAGTTACCATTACGACGACGCGCAATCGGCGTGATGGTGTTATGCGGTGCCGTTGTCTTGGCTAAGACTCCAACCGCTTCATCACTGTATGAGCGCCAAACGCCAAGAATTTTCTCGGCTAGATCAATCAAGCGCTGTTGGTCAGCACTCACAAGACGCAAGGTGGTCATCGGCCATTTGACGTAGCCACTCACCACATCTTCATACCCCGTAAAGGTCACCGGATGATCAATCGGAGCCTCCTCCATTGGGAAAACATGCCGCCCCCCTTGATAATGATCATGCGCAAGGATCGATCCGCCCACACCTGGTAAGTCCGCATTAGAACCAACAAAGTAATGCGGCAAGATATCAATGATATGGAACAAGTTTTCAAATGTGCGTCGGTTGATAGCCATCGGAACGTGGTGCACATTCAAGAAAATACTGTGTTCATTGTAGTAGACATAAGGCGAATATTGCATCGCAAATGGTTGGTCTCCAAGCATCAAGCGCACTAAGCGATGATTCTGACGAGCAGGGTGATCTACACGACCACTATATCCCTCATTTTCTAAACAGAGTGCACATTTAGGGTAGGCCGCATTGCTAGCGGTTTTAGCTGCTTCAATCTCTGCTTGTGTTTTTTCTGGTTTGGAGAGATTAATCGTGATCTCGAGGTTGCCGTACGTCGCATCGGGGTAGATAAATTCGACATTCTTAGCGATATGCCGTGTTTTGATGTAATCACTGGTGCGTTGTAATTGGTAATAATAATCGGTAGCTTCTTGTGGGGACTCCTCATATTTTTCCCAGAAACGCTGATTAGTGAGCGCTGGGGTTGGGACAATCAAATCCATCACCGCCGCTTCAAATTGCTCTACCTGATAGTTTGCCGTCCCCACAATGCCCTGTGCTTGTGCATAGGTTCGCAACTGATCCATACTGGTCAATAAGTCAGGCAATGGGGTGGCAGGAACAACCGCCTCATCGTAGTCTGATGCTTGAACAAGCGCAAGGAGCCGGTTGCGTGTATAGATTTCATCGAGCGGATCAATCCACCCTTCCGCAATCGCCTCAGCAACGAAATTTGCGATGGTTTCAGATAATGACATGAATACTGTTCCTCCCTTGATGCAGTGAGCGTCTTAACGATTAAAAGGTATGAGCACCGTTACCAATATTAGCCACATAGAATGATGGAGCGTAACCGATTTTTTCGGTATAGGTCGCTTGGATATGCGCTTTTACGGTATCTACCGCGTCTTTTGCTACTAAAGCGATCGCGCATCCGCCCATGCCAGCACCGGTCATCCGGGCACCAATGACACCCTCTTCCTCCCAAGCAGCAGCAACAAGCGTATCCAGTTCCACACCCGTCACATCGTAATCATCGCGCAAGGAGCGATGCGAGGCATTCATCAATTCTCCAAAAGCTTTGAGGTCGTCGGCTTCTAGTACTTGTTTGGCAGCAATCGTCCGCGCATTTTCCGTAACGGCATGACGTGCTCGTTTCACCAACGTCTCATCCCCAATTTCTGATTGTAACGCTTCGAAGTCGGCTGGTGTCAATGCGCCTAGTGCCACAATATCGTGATGTTCCTGCAGACGACGAAGTGCTTCCTCGCATTCACTGCGGCGTTCATTATATTTCGAATCACTTAACTCGCGGCGTTTGTTAGTATTCATAATCAACAAGACATTGTCCTTAAAGTCAGCTGGCACTAATTCGTATTCCAACGTATTGGTGTCCAGGAAAATCGCATGATCCGTTTCTCCCATTCCTACAGCGAACTGATCCATAATCCCTGAGTTCACACCGATGAAGTCATTTTCGGTACGTTGCCCGAGACGAATCAATTCCAATTGTTCTACTTCTAAATCGAACAAATCACGCACTAATACGCCGATTAAGAGTTCCAATGAGGCCGAAGAGGATAATCCCGCCCCATTAGGAATATTCCCTGCAATACTCAAATCAAAACCTTCAGCAATATCATAGCCTGCTGCTTGGATGAATTTCACCATTCCTTTGACAAAATTCGTCCAGCCATCCGCTTTATCGAAAGTTAATGCCTCAAGTGAAAAGGTAATGATTCCATCATCTGAGAAATTATCAGAGTAACAGCGCACTTCTTTTGACCCGTTGCGTCGTGCTGCCCCATACGTGCCATTAGTAATGGCACATGGGAAGACATGGCCACCATTGTAATCGGTGTGTTCGCCGATTAAATTCACCCGCCCTGGCGCAAATCCCTGCGTCGTTGGCTCTTCGTGAAAAAGTTCCACAAATTTTTGACTAACTGCTGTTTTTAATGCTTGTTCCATGTTGCTTGTCCTTCTTTCTTTGGAATTAGGATAACGCTTTCGTCTGTTAAATTTATTATACTATTTTTTCGCCCATGTGGGAAAATAAATCCCTACTTCTCCTACAAAAAACCGACAAATCCCAACAAATTCAAACAAACGTCGAATCCCTCTCATTTACAGCGCTTTCATTGTGGTAGACTGTTCATGATAAGAAAGAGGAGGTCTACGATTATGCAAGTGACTACACGATCTTTTGGTAGTTACCAAGGAATTCAATATGACGAAATCTGTCTAACTAACCGCAATCAACAAACACTCGTCCTTGCTGATTTAGGGGCGCGCATCACTCAATGGCTCGTCCCTAATGAAGATGGGACCACCGACAATATCGTGCTCGGTTACCCCGACGCAGAATCTGTCTTTACCTGGCATGATTTCTACTACGGTGCAACAGTTGGGCGCGTCGCCGGTCGTATCGATCGCGCCAGCTTTGTCATCGATGGTAAAACCTACCCTGTCGATAAAAATGACGGCGAAAATCAAAACCACGGAGGCTTCAACGGCCTCGATCAACAGAAATGGGCATATACCATCGATGAACACGATCATGAAGCAGCGGTGACCTTCACCTACACCGATCTGGAAGGAAATAATGGCTATCCCGGGACGGTAAATATTGCAGTGACCCATCGTTTCAATGACGATAATCAATGGTCTATCCAATATCACGCCAATACGAGTGCAGCAACGCCATTAAATTTGACCAATCATGTCTACTTCAACTTAAATGGCGACAACGAAATGCCCGTTAAGAACCATATCTTCCAGGTCTTTGCTGATCAATATCTGCCTCTGCGCAAAGACAGTATCCCAACTGGCGAGATTGCAGATGTGTCAGGAACCGCCTTCGACCTTAGAGAACCTGTGCGCTATCAGGAAGTATTAGATCAGTATTTAGCGACTGATCTCAAGCCTACCGGTGGCTTCGATCACCCTTGGTTGCTCACTCACGATAATGAGGTTGACGGCATTATCAGCTTACCGGAAAAACATCGCCAAGTGAGTGTTAAAACGGATCAATCTGCATTAGTGATCTACACGCACAATGCGAATGTCCCCGACTACTACCATTATGGTCATCCTGCCATTACTCATTCTGGAACGACCTTTGAAACACAGACTGCACCCGATGCCGTCCATCATGCGGAGGATTGGGGGAATATCATCTTGCATCCCGATGAACGCTACACCCAGAAAACCACCTTCCAATTTCATACTATCTAACGTCAAACTGCCCACGTTTCTGTTACGTGGGCAGTTTTTTTGCAAAAAAAAGACGCTCAGATCACTCCAAGCGCCTTCTCGTTAGGTCAGACCTAACAAGTTAGTATTGTTTGATTATTTACCAATACGGTTGGTCCATGGGGTTGCGGTTTCTTCAAGAACAGCATTCAATGCTTGAATGTTTTCTTTACCTTGGCCCTTCAACCATGCACGAGCTGCTTCTTCGCCTTTTTCAGCGAATTCTGGAATAGCGTCTTTCCAGGTTGCACGTCCACAGAGAACACCGTTGAATTCAGAACCAGCTTCTTTAGCGAATTTCAAGGTTTCTTGGAAGAGTTCAGCAGAAACCCCAGCACTCAAGAAGATGAATGGTAAGTCAGTTGCTTCACTTTGTTCTTTGAAGAATGCTTTTGCTTCTTCTTGGGTGTAAACAACTTCACCGTTGTCGAAACCTTCAACGTAGTTCATGTTAACAGGAACTTCCATCTTCAATACGTCGATGTTGTAACGGTCTTCTGAGAATAATTTCATTGCGTCGATAACCTTGCGAGGTTTCAATTTTGCATATTCAGCAGATTTTTCTTCGTTCAATTTTGCATCGTAAGTCACGATTTCCATGAAGAATGGAATACCTTCTGCTTCGCATTCAGCACCGATACGTTCAACGAAAGCTTTCTTAGCATCGTTGATTTCGTCGCCTTCATCAATGTCGAAGTAGAGCAAGAACTTAACAGCGTTACCGCCTTGTTCTTTGATACGTTTTGCTGATTCGTCAGCAATCAAGTCTGGCAAACGGCCTGGTTCAGTTGCGTCGTAACCAGTTTTTTCGTAGGACAAGAGTAACCCTGCTTTTTCATCACGTTGTTTAGCTGCTGGCAAACCATATTCTGGGTCCAACAAAATGGATGATGCGTATGGGGTTAATTCTTCAGAAACAGCTACTTTGAATTGTTCAACGAGAGCTTGGATATCTGCGCCTTCTTCAGCGTCAGCAGCAATCATACGACGGAGAGAACCACGTTGGTCGATTGCCAAAGCAGAAATCACGTTATTGTCGTCAGACAATGCTTTCAAGTGTTTGAGCTTTTCTTCGGAAATATGTTTCATTATGAATCCTCCTAAATATAAACTAAAAAATTCATACTCCACGGTCATTATAAACTACTTTGGCTGTTTTGGGAAATGATAAAGTGAAATTCTGCGCTTAAATCGTTCGTTTCACCGGAAATTTCTTGTTTTCAAGCCAAAATCAACCAATTAATGAAAAGGCCCTTTCCACTAGGACCTTTTCTTTTTCATTGAGAGATGACCGTTTAATGATTACGCTTCGTATTTTTTCTCGCCGTCTTGATAGGTAGCAACCAGTACCCCTTCGTCGGTCAAAATATTAAAGTCAGCAGCATAGCCTTGGTGAAGTTTGCCGCAGACATCATCGATGCCAACTGATTTTGCTGGATTTAAGCTGGCCATTCGTACGGCGTCTTCTAAGGAAGCTACACCCCAACTGACCACATTCTTCACAGCATTCTTCAATTCAAGCACAGATCCCGCCAAGCTACCAGAATCCTTCAGGCGTGCGGCGCCATCTTTAACGATAACGTCGAATTCACCTAATTTGGATTCGCCATCGCCCATACCACCAGCACGCATGGAGTCAGTGACTAATACTACTCGGTCCACGCCACGTGCGCGTACAGCTACTTTGGCTGCGGCTGGATGAACATGATGGCCGTCACAGATCAGTTCGGCCCACACATCATCGAGGGACAACGCTGCCCCAACCATGCCAGGTTCGCGGTGATGCAAACCACTCATGCCATTATAGGTATGGCAGAACCCGTCAGCTCCAGCAGCTACGGCACGCTCTGCATCGGCATACGTTGCATTACTATGCCCGAGTGTCACATGAATCCCCATCGTATTGGCGAATTGAATGTAGTCCGCGACATTTTCACGTTCTGGAGCAATTGCGATCTTCTTGAGCAGCCCCTTGGAAGATTCATGCCATTGACGAAGATGGTCGATAGATGGGTCTTCCATATATTTTGGATTCTGCGCACCTTTGTGTTCTTCGGTGAAGGCTGGCCCTTCGAAGAAAATCCCCTGAATCTTAGCGCCACCAATTTCATCGTGATGTTCCCCGATCAATTGGCAAACAGCATTCAAGTTTTCAAAGGAATCCGTCAAGGTCGTCGGTAACCACGATGTAACCCCTGCTTGATAGAGGCCGTTAGACATGACCTTCATTCCCTCTAAGGAGATATCCATCACATCGTGGGACATCAACCCGTGAATATGGGTGTCCACATAACCTGGAGCAATGACATAGTCCCCATAATCGATGACTTCAACGTCGCTCGGTACGGATTTGGCAATATCAACGATTTTACCGTCTTCTACCACGAGAAAACCATCGTAAACCACACTGTCTTCGAGAATGATTTCTTTTGCTGCGTAAAATTGTTTCATGATTAAGCCTCTTCTCCTAAAGGATGGATGATAACCCCTTGAACAACACGGTTTACCGTACCGCTTGGTGATGGGGTGTCTGGGGTATTACCAATCTTGATGGCTGTCATCACTGCAAAGGTTTGACCAAACATCACATATGGGAAGCTGAGGTAAACATCTGGCAAGGATTCCGTACCGTGAGCAACCACAAATTGGTCAGCGTCGATCTTGTCTCGTTTTTCAGCGGTCAAGGCCAACACCTTTTCAGCAATTTCATCATGGTACACTTCGTTAACCAAATCTGCATCGTATAGGTCGGTGTAGGCGTTGTTAGAGACATAAGTCATTACAACCGTCTTCTCATCAACTAAGGATTTTGGCCCATGACGGAAGCCAATTGGTGTTTCGTATTGAGTGGCAATCTTCCCAGCGGTCAATTCCAAAATCTTCAATTGTGTTTCACGGGACAAGCCGAAGAAACCACCAGAACCTAAATAGATCACGCGTTCAAAGTCTAAGTTAGCCACTGCTTGAATGTCTTCTTCTCGCTCAATAATGCTGTGGCCTGCTTCAATAATCGTTTCAACATAGTGTTTCTTGTCTGCTTCGCTGGCAGTATCGAAGACTAACAGTGCCGTCAAAGCCATGCAGCTGTAGCTTCCTGTCATTGCAAACCCTTTGTCATTAGAGCCAGCAGGTTGCAAGAGTAACAGATTATCACTTTCTTTTTCTGCTTTTTGCGCCAATTTACCATCTGGTGCGCAGGTGATCGTCATTTGATAGAGGTCATCTACCAATTGTTCAGCAATTTCTACGGTAGCTACAGATTCTGGTGAATTACCTGAACGAGCAAAGGAAACCAAAATCGTTGGAATGTCATGTTGTAAGAATTTTTCTGGTGTCCCCACAATATCCGTCGTTGCTACCGCGCGGAATTCCCATTTCTTTTGATCATTAACTTCAGCCAAATGAGGCACAATGGTTTCACCAACAAAAGCGGACGTTCCAGCCCCAGCAAACACCACCCGAATGCGGTCATGTTTCGCAGTGATTGCATTGAGGAATTCCGTGATCTTTTCACGTTGTTCGACATAGTTGTCATAAGCTTCTTGCCATAATTCTGGCTGTTGTTGTACTTCACGTACGGTAATGTCAGCGCCCAATTCTTTGAGTTTTTCATCAGATTCTGTAAACATTTTTGTCCTCCTAGCCGAGTGGAAAACCACTCTATTTCCTTTATCAATACTGCCAACAAGTGGCATCGTTTGACCATAATGAAACAAAAGGGGGCCAAGCAGCCCCCTCGTTCAACCGTTATTCGTCCTCATCGTCATCATCAGCGAGCAACAAGTCGTTGACGTGGCTGATATGTGACGCTGCTTCTTGAACGACATCGACAGGCGTACCCATAAGCACTCCATTGATGAAGGCAATCACCATTGGCATATTCATGCCTGCATAGAGGTCAATGTCTTCTCCCTGCATGATCTTCTTAGAAATCACGTTGCATGGTGTTCCACCTTGCAAGTCGCAAAATACAACGAAATCATCGAGATCTTTGACGATATCATCAAATTTCTTTTCGAAGTCTCCCTGACCTTCATCAGGTAGCAACGATACGGTATAAATATTTTCTTGTGGTCCCATGATCATTTCAGTGGAAGCTTTGAGGGCTTCACACAGGGGACCATGACTAATCAATACTAATGACTGTGCCATTCCTTCACTCCTCAATTCGATGAATTATTAAGGTTTAGCAAGAATACCTAAAGCAGAGAGGATAACGCTCAATACTAAAACGATCCAGATTGCTTTGGTAGAGGTCATGTTCTTGCGACCTAATAACCAGTAAATGCCCAATACGATAGCACCTGGCAAGAGGCGTGGCAAGATCATGTTAAGGGTGTTTTGGATGTCGAAGGTAACCCCTGCAACTTCTGGTGCAATGGCTACTTTAACATTAACCATGGTTGCCACCAAAGCACCAACCATGAATACCCCCATTAAGGTGGCAGCATCGGTAACAGCGGTTAAGCGATGTTGCATGGTCGTTACTAAGGTGACCCCTTCACGGTAAGCAACCTTCAATTGTGACCAACGGAACCAAATAACTACCATCTGAGCGATGATCCAGATGAAGATACCGAGTGGGTTACCTTCTGCCCCCATCGATGCGGCAATCGCACCGAAGATGGTAGGAATCAACGCACCGAAGATGGAGTCCCCGATCGCAGCGAGGGAACCCATCAAACCAGCTTTCAAACCGGCAACGGCTTCTTCCCCTTCGATCCCTTGTTTTTCTTCGATCGCCAAGTCAATCCCGGTAACAATCGTGTTCAGGAAGTTTGACGTATTGAAGAATTGGTTGTGGGTCTTCATGATTTGTTTCAGTTCTGGAGTGCCATCCCCATACATTTTACGCAACTGTGGCAAAATGTGGTACAAGTAACCAGAACCTTGCATACGTTCATAGTTCCAGCCTAACTGGTAACCAAACAGACTACGACGGTTAATTTGGGTAAAGTCTTTTTCAGTTAACTTATAATTAGATTTCGTCATCGTCGATTTCCCCTTCCGAATCTTCTACTTGGGTTTGTTTCGGGGCCGCTTGATTAGCAGCATTCATCACAGAATGTTCTCTGAAGCGGATCAAAGCGAAAGCTAAACCCATCAATGCGACAGCTAACATTGGCAAGCCGTTCAAAACGGTTGTGAATTCTTTGTTGACTGCACCTAAGCCCGTTCCGATAAGTTGCATGTTACCGAAGATGGTGGTGAAGAGGGCAGTAATCACGAACCCAAGAATCAAGTATGGAATGTGTTTCTTCACTGGCAGGTAACGGAGCAAGATCGCGAACCCGACAGCAGGCATTACGGCACCAGCCAAGGACAGGCCGTCACCTAACCATTTCAATGGACCGTTCAAGTAATCAACAATTTGTTGAACAAGTGGTGCCCCGAAGGTTAATGCTAAGAACACTGGAATCAAACGAGACAATGACCATGGAAGTGCACCTAACAGGAAGTTGCGTTCAATTCCTTTGTAGTCATAGTTGTCGATCGCTTTGTCAACACGGTGTTGGAACCAAGTGTTAGCCATACGTGCTAAGATGTCCAATTGTAACATCAAGGTTGCTACAGCCACCCCAATGGTACCAACTGCTTGGTCAACACTCATACCAGCAGAAACGGAGAATGCGGTAGCTAAGATCGTACCGGAGTTTGCATCAATTCTGGATGCCCCACCGAACGTCCCAACACCTAAAACCATCAACTGCATTGCGGCACCAATCTTCAGCCCGGTAACCATGTCGCCCATGACTAACCCCGTAACCAATCCGGCGAAAACTGGGGAACTCATTGCGGAATAGAGCTGTAATTCATCAAGAATTTGGTAGCCAGAATACAAGGACAAAATCAGAATTTGCCACCACTGAAATTCCATTGATAAAACCTCCTAAAATAAATAAACCTAAAATACCAACATCTGCATTCGTTGCCAGCACTCGCTGCCAAGATAACAATAACGATTAATAGCTTACTCATGCAGCCAATGATCTCTAACAACTAAACGCTTACAAATTTGTCCAAATTGTCTCCCCCGACCTATCACTTCCTTCAACGTCTCCCAACGACCACCTTCTTACCAGAAAGGTTTTGGTCTATAGCATCAATATAAAACGTTTACACTATGTTATTATACTAAATCGTTTTTTTTAATTTGTCAACTACTCTTACAAAAGAATATCACCATTTGATAAAACCTTTTAATTGCGACAAACGCTGGTGTTATCACAATTAACAAGCATTCTTATTCCAAAAAAGAAACGCTCCGTTTGGATACGGAGCGTTGACACCCTATGTATTAGAGTAATTCTTTGAATTCATGTTGTGGATCGGTTGGTACCATTTGGTTAACGAGATGAACACCTTTTTCTTCTAATTGTTTGAAGGTTTCAATGTCGGCATCTGTCACGTTGATGGATTTTGTCAATGAACGGGTTTCATCCGTACGTGACATGTTCCCTACGTTGATTTCTTTAAGGGGTACCCCTTTTTCCACTAATTCCAACAATGGTTGTGGACGTTTTGCGATAATGAAGAGACGTTGTGAGTCATATTTTCCTGATAGGATATTGTTAGCTGCTTTTTCAACTGGTAATACACTTAATTTAACACCAGCTGGAGTAGCTAATTTCAATCCACTTTTTTCAACATCATTTTGTGCCACGTCATCATCAACAACCATGAAACGACCAACATTCACACTACTTGCCCATAAGTTAGCCACCTGGCCATGGATTAAACGACCGTCAATACGTACACCAATAATCATTACGAATTCCTCCTTAAAATAATATTCCTTTTTAATTTTATTATAGCACGATCTCTACTTTGTGCGCGCTTTCCCTTCAACTTCGCTGAAGAGTGGCGCCTCTACCAATTGGATGGTTTCAGAATGAACGCCTTCTGTCTCAAAGATAACGATCGTATTTTCTCCCTCATTGAGGAAGGCACCTGGAACATAGAGCGATTGTGCTGGTCCAACATTCCAGAAACGACCGATATTAATTCCATTGACGAAGACGGAGCCTTTGCCAAACTGACGCAAATCAATATAGCTGTCTTTAGCGTCATTGACACTAAAGTCATAACGATAAAAGGCTGGTTGATTTTCCATCCATTCGCCACTAAAGTCAATGGCTTCGATATTATCAAGCGGTAAACAGTATTGTTGCCAGTTCAAGATGAAATGTAAATCTACCATCACCCCTTGGCGGAAACCTTTGCGTTGCGTATCAGCTGCTAACTTACTCCCGTAATTCACACGTCCCATGTTTTCAATCAAAATATCTAATTGATTGTCTTTTTGTGTGAGTGGGGTTTGAATCTTATCGCCAATCTCGAATTGATACTGCGTGGCCAAATGTTCTTGGTTCAGATACACCTGAGCACGGTCACGACCATCGATGAGCCGAATCGTCTCTTCATCATCGCCTTTGGTATCTTTTTCGAAATGCGTCCGATAGAGTAAATACCCGTAGTTTTGTCCCAAAGCTTCCATGGTTTCGGGATAGACTGTTTCAATTGGTTTAGCCAAAGCGTCCACTGTGTTGAATAAACTGACCTTATCACTCAAAGCAATCGGTTGTGTCGCCATCGCTGGTTTGATCAACGGCTCATGTTGTTCAATATCAGGAAATTCTTCATGGATCATCCGTTGTAAAGCGTAGTATTTCTCGGTTGGATTTCCCTGTTCATTCAGCGGCGCCCCATAATCATAAGAACTGAGCTGTGGCAGATCTTCCTCACCACGCGCTGAACAGCCATTCATGAAGCCAAAACTCGTCCCTCCATGGAACATGTAGAGGTTAATGCTGCCGAGGCGCAAACAATCACGCACCGATTCAACCAACTCATCGGTTTCCCGCGTTACAATCGGTTCATTGTAACGGTTAAACCAACCATCCCAGAATTCCATGCTCATTAGCGGAAATTCGCGGTCATGTTCAGCAA
Organism: Aerococcus sp.; assembly: GCA_030528155.1. Taxonomy (GTDB): domain Bacteria; phylum Bacillota; class Bacilli; order Lactobacillales; family Aerococcaceae; genus Aerococcus. The sequence goes on along the minus strand of JAUMZL010000016.1, from coordinate 4,626 downwards.
AGTAGGACTCCAAATCAGCAAAGTTCATGGCTGCCTTTGATCCAAAGTTTCCCGTCTCTAGCACACCGTCCTCTACCAAACTCCCTGCTCGAACTGTCCCGCGCCATGGCCCATCAGAAGTGAACAAAGGCATGGTGAGGTTCGCATCCAGCATCATTTGGCGAATTGCCCGTAAATAGTCTTTGTCTTCGCCATAAGAACCATATTCATTCTCTACCTGGAACATCAACACATTGCCCCCATGATCCAACTGATGATCAACGAGACGTGGCAACAATTCTTGGTAGTATTTTTCCACATAGCTGAGATATTTAGGATCACGTGAACGCAACCGAACATCTTTCTCTAGTAACCACGCTGGCAGTCCACCAAACTCCCATTCGCCGCACACATAGGGTGTTGGGCGCACAATCGCATACAGCCCCAATGACTGTGCGACATCTAAGAAGTGCTCGATGTCCTTTCCTTCACTAAAATCAAATACCCCTTCATTTGTTTCATGAAGGTTCCACGGGATATAAGTTTCAACGGTATTAAACCCCATTGCTTTCAAATTGTAGAGCGAATGATACCAGTCCTCTCGTGGCACGCGGAAGTAATGAATGGCACCAGACATGATCTTGAATGGCTGACCGTTAAGGATGAAATCCTTCTTCCCAATTTCAAATGTCTCCATTGGTTTCCTTCCCTTTCCTTAAATTTCAAATGACTGGCGGGAAAAACGTGCACTTTCCACCCAATCATGTTTTATATTATGCTATGTAACCCTTTTCACTTATGTTAATATATTAATTCCTCTGCTTTTATTTGTCAATAGCAAGCCCTTGAACAATCTTTGCGTATTCTGTCTCCTATTCAGAAAAATCACGTCAATCCGTTACTATAAGCGCCGTGAGTATGGTATCATTACACTATACTTTTAATTTTTGTATGGCATGAAGACAGCCGACAGGAGCCGTCTTGAGCTTTTGTTGATCTGTGCTAATTTGAATCAATATATTAATATGAAGGAAGGAGGCCGACAGTCTTGGTCCCTAAATATCAACAAGTCAAAGATGATTTAAAAGAACGCATACTAAGCGAAAAATTTGAGAATGGTGATCGTTTCTATACCGAAGCCGAACTTGTCGAGATGTATAGCGTCAGTTCGATTACTGTCATTCGGGCCTTAAACGAACTCGAACGTGAGGGATACCTCGTGCGCATTCAGGGTAAGGGGACATTTATCTCGCGCGCTAGAAAAAATAAACTCATCCGCTTCTCCGATGTGGAACTATTCCCGGTTCAGGATGATGTTGTTACGGTGTTGAGCATGACCGTTGGGGATACCAATAAATATCTCCATCACCTTGGACTCCGCGAAGACGACCAATACTACAAAATCGAACGTCTGCGTCAAGCGGACAACGTTCCCTATATCTATCAACAGTCCTATATTCCCCAAAAATTTATCGATCTCACCCAGCACACTACCGAGGATTATGCTTCCATCTATGCGCGGTTCCGTGAAGACTTTGGCATTCATATGACCGAAGAAAAATTCGTTGAAACAAACGAAGTCGCTTATCCCACACCTAAACGCGTGGCAAAGCTACTTGGGATGTCGGAGAATGAGCCAACGGTGTTACAGATCAGAAAAACCCTCTCTCATTTGAACAACGAGGTGCTGGAATACATCGAAACTTATAAGAAATGGGACTACTTCAAGGTAAAAATGCAGTCAAACGACCTGTAAAAATACTAGTTTTCGTTTTACATGCATCTTTCTTTTTTCAACAGAATGGGGTTGAATAGAAAAGAAAGATGCTTTTTTAATGTAGAGAGTAGAAAGAAGGTTATTTATTTGGCATTGAGAAAAAAATTTGAAGAGACTATTTCTGCCTTAACCATTTTTATCATGACTTTTCTCGTCTCCCTATCGTGGGGGGAAAATCCCTTTTCAACGATGGTTTCCGGTCATGATACTTCTATTTTTATTTATCTTGGCAAGGCCATTACCCAAGGAGCGCGACCATACATTGATGTCACTGACCACAAAGGCCCTGTGATCTTTTTACTGAATGCCTTAGGATGGAAACTACCACACGTGCATCCCAGTGGTGGCATTTACTTTGTTGAGTTTACCTTCTTCCTTGTCTTTCTAACAGTCATTTATAAAACCGCACGACTTTGGGTGCCACGCCTTCCTGCTCTTTTAGCCGTTTTCTTTGCTAGTTTAGCCACAGCTCCATTCACAGATGGTGGAAATTTAACGGAACTGTACGCCCTTCCATTTATCAGCTTGATACTCTATTATTTTGTGCTGTACTTTAAGGAGCAAAAACTGCCCAATTATAGCTATTATTTAATGGGATTTGGCACGCTGTTCATCTTCGGTTTACGTGCAAATATGATTGTTGCTCTTGCACCGCTATTTATTGTGTTACTTATCGGTATTGCGATCAATGAGAAGAGCTGGCAAGCGCTATTGGCCCCCTTGCTCAAATTAATCATTGGTGGTTTGATTTTTCTCATTCCACTGATCATTTACCTATTCGTCAACGGTAGTTTAATGGCCGCTATTCAGGATTCTATTATCACTAATATGATCTATGCTGAGGGGACAAACACGCAACTTAGCGCCATTCTCGCGCATATCAAATCACTTAATAGCTACGGTATGATCACGCTAATGCTTGTTTCATGCGGTGTCATCGTAATGACAACAGAAAATAAATTGAATAACTGGTTGTGCATAGGTACATTAGGTTTTAGCTATCTGCTCATGCTGTACGCTGAAACATTATCGGGACGCGCTTACTCCCACTACTTCATGCCTCTTTTCCCTTACTATGGTTTGCTGGTGGGTTACCTACTATCTAGAATTAAGGCACTGCAAAACCCTATCATCTACGCTTTAACCCTTAGTGTGATTTTCTGGAACTTACATGCACCTTTTGTCAGTTGGTATACGAATGCCTATTCCCTTAACACCACAGCCTCTCTCAGTGAGATGAAACAACAGGTGGAAGAAACTAAAGGACAGCGGCAGCTATTTCCTGATCAGTATGTTGGCGCACTGAGTCGCATAACTAACCGGGAAGAGGTCACTCAAGTCACCAAGTTGGTGGATCACTTAACAACGCCTGATGATCGTATTTATGCGCATCGCCTCGGTGGCTGGTACTACCTAACTACCGATCGAGACACAGCAACGCGTTACTTCAGCCTACCAGCCATGACTCTCAATGTAGATTCAGAAATCGGTCAAACTTTCTTCCAAGAAATGGAGCATAATAAGCCGAAAGTCATCATTCTACCAACCTGGGCCATGACCCCGAAGGATAGCACAGACACCGTGGACGGCCGACTTCCACAATATGTCGAAGCACATTATCATGAAGTGAAACGTTTCGACAAGACTATTGTCTTCGAGAGAAAAGAATAAATCTTTTCATGATCTAATGCCTAAAACTCTCGCCCGTACTCTGCTGAATATGGTGGCGAGAGTTTTAAAAAGTTTTATTACATCAAAAACGAGTTAAATGGCGGTGAATGATTGCAAGCTATCTTTTCAGAGTTAGCAAATTTGCTTCATCATGTCTTCTTAAAAATCATTGCCTTAGCTCGACTTAGAAACAACGTATTTTTTCAGTGTACTACTCCTGTCTATTAGCAGAAAGAAGGTTATCTATTTGTTATCCAAATCCAACCTTAAAAAAAGCTTTAGTGCTATTGTCCTTTTTCTAATGACCTTTATAGTGTCACTAACTTGGGCAGAAAATCCCTTTTCTCAATCTGTTTCCGGACATGACTCCTCCATTTTCATTTATATTGGCAAAGCCATTACCCAGGGGTATCGTCCATATCTGGATGTTACTGACCACAAAGGCCCTGTTATCTTTTTACTGAATGCCTTAGGCTGGAAGCTGCCACACGTCCATCCCAGTGGTGGCATTTACTTCATCACCTTCGCCTTCTTTTTGGCTTTTCTTGTTATCGTTTATAAAACAGCACGGCTTTGGGTGTCCCGCATTCCAGCACTACTTGCCCCCCTGTTTACTAGCGTTGCGATCTCAGCCTTTACCGAAGATGGAAATCTAACTGAACTTTATGCTCTCCCATTCATTAGCTTAATCCTATTTTATTTTATCGTGCACTTTAAACGGGGAAACTTGCCTGACTACAGCTACTACCTCATGGGATTTGGGACGCTCTTCGTTTTCGGTTTACGTGCGAATATGATTGTTGCTTTGGCTCCAATCTTTGTCGTTTTACTTATTAGCATTGGATTAAAAAACCATCACTGGCAAACTATTATCCCACCGCTGACCAAATTAATTATTGGTGGTTTAATTTTTCTGATTCCATTGTGCATTTATCTGATTGCCACCGGTACCTTAATGGCATCGATTAACGATTCGATTTTTACCAATATGCTCTATCTAAATGGCGATCGAAGTCAACTTAGTGCTATTATTACTCACGTCAAGGCACTCAATAGTTATGGTTTAATCACCGCTATGTTGATTGCCAGTGGGCTCCTTATCGTAACAACGAAAAATAAAAAAGAGAATTGGCTCTTAATCGGTATGAACTGCACCCTGTCAAGTAGACATCAAAATACAAAAAATAATCTAACTAAAG
>JAUMZL010000032.1 GCA_030528155.1 Aerococcus sp. | reverse complement strand
ACAGCTGAGCTTTGACGCAGGCCTCAATTTTTGTGGACAGGAACTGATGACAGCTGAGCTTTGATGCAGCCCAGTTTTTTGTGGACAGAAACTAATGACAGCTGAGCTTTGACACCGTTCCAATTTTTGTTCACAGATGTTGATGACAAATTGATCAAGGTTCTTTGAGGTAATTGGTAGTTCTTAGGTATCTTATTTTATGCTCTGACAGCTATTGAACAGGAGATTGTTCTCATCTGTTTTTATTGATTTATTGAGGGAATTTCCGAGCCAATGAGATTATCGTTTAAAAGATTTCTTGTAAGGAAAACTCCACCAAAGAAGCGACAAAAAGATGAGTACAAGGCAGATTTTCATATAAAGAGGAACCTCTCTGAAATATATTTTTACTGATTTCCCAAAATCGTTATCAATGAATAATCCAATAAAATTAGAGACAAAGAGAACTAGGGTGGTAACCCAAAAAATAATGGTTTTTACTGTTTTCATATTTGATAAGCAAATGAAGCTAACTATTTTCACAGACCGGTAGATAGCAGTTTGATCCATCATTGAAGCGACTATACCCATGCGTTCCTCTGCTTTTGAGACAAAAACACGGGGAATTAGGGGGATAGTGCGCTTCATCATAAGACCTAAACATAGCGCTTCATCAACGCTCCTTCCTTCTTCTTTTGATAACTAAATTAAATCAAATAAGTAAAAAAGTAAAGCGCTATCAGTAGGAGGAGTGTTTTCCGGACCTGAATTGAAAATCCAATTTGAGCACCTTACGCGTGTGTGGGCGTAGAACTAATGATGTCATTCTCTGTGGTTACCCGTTGAGGTATTTGGAAGATGACTATCCAAAAAAAGGGAAATATAATCTTTCTTGCAACGCTTGCATGTGCATGGCGGACGTAGTCAAGGTGGTGAGAGAGGAATAGCGATTTATTGATTAGGATAGTAGAAACCTATTAATACATAATCGAGATAAAAACATAATCGTGGACATCTAACGCGCAAAAAAGAGCCAACTGCTCGATAAGACGAGAGCTGGCTCTTTTAGCGTGTGATAGAAAAGGTTATTTGATGACTTGAACTTGTTCTTCACTATCCATAAAGTCTTTTGGATAAGCAGGTTGTTCAATGGCACCAAATGGCATTTGGGCGGTCATTTCATAGGTGTCTGGCAAATTGAAGAATTCGCGGATCTTGCTGTCAAAACCTTGTTCAAAACCAATGTTGAAGTGGTTCAGCGTGGCACCTAAGCCGAGTTCAGCGAGGGTTAACCAGGTAACGAGTTGTCCATTCCCAGCATTATTTTGTTTGTAAATATTGCGGCTATTGCCTGGGGAAGGAATGTTTTCAAGGGCATTATGGTCTTCAAAGAAGATAACGGTACCTTTAACGTCTTTATAGCTATTAACAACTGGGCCAACTTGGGTCCAAAGTTCACTATCTAAGACATCTTTTTGTACGTCATAGATGTGTTCCCAAAGTTTCTTGTTAGCATCCCCGAAAACAACCACGTAGCGAGTGGTTTGAGAGTTATAAGCGGTAGGGACTTGGCGCACGTTTTTACGTAAAGCCTCCACAATTGCCTCTTCGGTGACATCGGTGTTAGCACTCATCATGTAAGTTGAGCGACGTTTTTCCAGTAATTGATCAAATTCCATCATGTATCTCTTCTTTCTGTTTAGTTAATATAAGAATTTCCTCTTATAAAAAAGAAGTATATAGGATATCAACTCTTGTGTCAAATTGCACGAGCGGATTTTTTATTAACAAATTTCCTTGTTTTTATACAAAATAAAAGCTCCCTTACTCGTCATAAGGAAGCTTGAAGGAGCAGTAGTGAATGGTTTAGAGGAATGCCATAATGATGTAGTTCACAATAAACAACGCACTAACTGCCCAGAGGATAGGATGAACGTGTTTCGCTTTGCCAGTTACGGTCATCGTCAAGCAGTAGAAGATGAATCCGGCCGCAATCCCGTTAGAAATGGAGTAGGAATAGCCCATAAAAATTGAGGCGAAGAAACCTGGAATAGCAATAACGAGGTTGTTCCAGTCAATTTCGGTGAATTCGGACATCATCATGACCCCAACAATGATCAATGCCGGGGCTGTGGCAGCAGCGGGCACCAAGCTAACAAACGGAGCAATGAAGATGCAGAGGAAGAAACAAATGGCCGTCACCAAACTGGTCATACCGGTACGTCCGCCTGCTGTAATCCCTACCCCACTTTCCGCAAAGGTGGTCGTGTTACTGGTCCCGAAGATGGCACCTAATGATGTCCCAACCACATCCCCAAACAAAGCTTTATCGAGTTTTGTGTTGGAAGCATGGCTAATATTATCAATATCTTCTTGCGTAAAAATCCCCGTTGCACGACCTGTTCCGATGAAGGTTCCGATTGTATCAAAAATATCAGAAAGGCTGAAAGCAAAGATCGTCACAATAACTAAGGGGAGACGGGCCAGATCACTGAATAACGACCCAAAACCATTAGCTCCGAATGCTGCCCCAAATGTCACACCAAGTTGGCTGAATGATTCGCCAAGCCCGTTTTCTTGGAAATTGATGCCACTCAATAAGCCGGGATTAATGATTAAGTGAAGAGCAGTAGTCGCGAGAATACCAATCAAAATCGCCCCACGAACTTGACGAACGACCAAGATAACCGTAATGATCAATCCAATCAACGCTAAAATCGCAGTAGGATCGGTAAAGGAGGCAATTGCCGGGACAGGGCCACCGTTTGTAGTGATTGCCTGCAATCCGCCTTGATAAAGCTCTTGTGTGGCATTGAATGCTTGATTGTTGACGCTAGTAATATGGCTAGGTTCAATGGAGAATTGAATGAAGTTAGCGGATTTCAGTCCGATATAAGCAATAAACACGCCAATCCCAGCCGAAATGGCATGTTGCAGGTCTTTAGGGATGGCTTGGATAATCGTACGACGCACGCTGGTGATGGTGATTAACACGTTGATAATCCCACAGATAAACACCATCGCAAGTGCTTCTTGCCAGCTGAATTGTAGCCCCAAACAAACCGTATAAGTGAAGAAGGCATTCAATCCCATCCCCGGTGCCAGAGCATAAGGGACATTAGCGTAAAGACCAATGAATAAGGTCGCTAACCCTGCAGAGAACAAGGTCGCTAAGAAAACACCTTGGTAAGGCATTCCTGTCTGTGATAAGACAGATGGGTTAACAAAAATGATGTAACTCATGGCAAAGAATGTACTCAGTCCAGCCATGATTTATGTTGAATGAGTGGTGTGGTTTTCTTCTAAATGAAAAAACTGCTTTAGCGCGTCCACAAAAATCCTCCTTTAAATAAACAGCAATCAATGCAACAACATGATGCGATAAAAAATCAAATACATTTCCATATTATACTGGATTGCGCCGGAAATTCAACGGTTAAAGTGAACGATTTTTATGGAAATATTTCTTAAGTTCGGTTTTTGGTTTAAGTATTAGGTGTGCGTTAAGAGGCAATCAACAGACGCTTTATTGTGGGAAATGGGTGCTAACTCAAAACACGTATCACTGTATCGCACGCAGCCCCTTTGTAGCGGTAAAATTTCGTAAGTTGGCGTGGCTATATTAGAATAGACATTAAGAATAGCTGTAGCGACAAGTGAACTGGCGAAGATGAGAATAAGAAGCATAGAGAGGAGCCCGTTCGCTGTTTTTGACTTTAACACTCATGAGTCTAAGAAGCACAGAGAGATACGGACAAGAAAAGAGAGAATTCGGCATAAACTAGCGCATCATATAGAAAGGAGATTTGACTCGTAAATAGATTGACGAGTAGATCCGCATAAACTAGCACACACAGAGAGGAGCATATTATGCAAAATGACTTTTTAGAGGCCTTTAATCAGCTGCAAAGTACGATGGCAGAAGCGCTCGATATGGATCCTAATACGGAGTTTTCCACGCTCATTCAAAAAGGCAACAAAGAAAAACCAGTGATTGATTATTATAGTGATGATTTAAATTTCATTCGCCAAGTACGAAATTTAGTGGTGCATGAGAATCAAGCAAGAGATGATAAGTACCTCAAGATACAAAAAGGCATGATAGATCTCGTTGAGAAGATCACGGCAGCGATTGCAACGCCAACACCAGTCAAAACGCTTCTAGCTGAGAAAGAAAGAGTGATTACTTTTAACGAGACGGCACCCATCACGAAGGTATTAGAGGAAATTAAAAATCATCGTTACTCGCAATTTCCAATTTTTAACGATTCCAATTTAATCAGCGTGTTGACGGAAAATTCGATTGCGCGTTTTTTGGCTGATCATCTTCAAGCTAATGGCGCATTTAATCTCAAAAAACTACAGGTCAAAGATCTATTAGCCCAGGAAGATATTGATAAGAGTTCCCGCGCTTTTGCGGTGGTGGCCGTTGATGAGACGGAAGACACTATCATTCAGCTGTTCAAACAGCGCTTGAGTCGTGGTGAGACAACATTTATCGTTATTGTGGGGGAGACGCACAATATCCAGAAACCTTCTGATATTATGGGGATCATCACTCCGTACGATTTACCGCGGATTGCCGAACATCGCGAAGAGCCACATTAGTATGAGGGATACCTCAAGGCAAGGTGAGAGGAGATAACGAAAATATATAGTCATTATGGTGCTGTGAAGTATCCATAGCAGAGGGTAAGGAATAGGTGCAAGCGGTGTACAGAATGCTATGTATACCGCGAGAGTGGCTATGCTATGACGTAGCTGCAGTGATAGCTGCGGACTGGCAGCATTATGAAGACTAAAAGGAGAGGGAGCAGGAGAAATACCGTTCCAATTGAGAGGTAATCTGCGCAGCTTTTTCAAGAATGATGCTAGAATGAGCGTAGCAGATTGATTCGATGAGGAGATGGATGATTATGGATAAGGCGTTAATTAATATTGATTATACCAATGATTTTGTGGCTTCAGATGGGGCGTTGACGGCAGGAGAACCGGCGCAAGCACTAGAGGAGCGGATTGTGGCACTAACGAAAATGTTCCACGATGCCGGTGAGTTTGTCGCTTTTACCATCGATGATCATAAGAAAGGTGACCCATATCACCCAGAAACGGCGCTGTTTCCTCCGCACAATCTCACGGGAAGCCATGGACAAGAACTCTATGGCGAGTTGGAGGAATACTACCAAGCGATAAAACAGGACGACAATGTGTACTATACGCCAAAGACGCGTTATTCTGCATTTGAAGGAACAACACTTGATTTGAAATTACGTGAACGTGGGATTAATGAGGTGCATTTAGTTGGCGTAGTTACGGATATTTGCGTCTTACATACGGCCATTGCAGCGTATAATCGCGGGTACCGTATTGTGGTGCATGAAGATGGCGTGGCCAGTTTTAATCCAACGGGGCATGCTTGGGCATTGAATCACTTCAAGCAGGCACTTGGCGCTCAAGTGGTTACAGGCTATCGATTGTAGAGAAATTGTATGCAGATGGGTTATTAGTTATAGCTGCATCGCGCGCAGGTGATCTGTCAGTATGGATACCTATATAATAAATAACATAAAAGCTTAGCTATATTAGACTTTTCGAGTGGTGCTTGACAAACGATTTTGATTTCGGCACAATGAGCCGTGTAGATTATTAGTATCTTGATGGTGCTAGCGATCAATGGATGGTGGAAGCATTGAGACCCAATCAGATATGAACCTACTACAGTACTGGCGTTAATCTCGCCCGGTAGTTCCGTTATCGCTATATGAGTGAATTAATCGATTGATCAACGACTTAATTTAAATGAAGGTGGTACCGCGTGCTCTCGCCCTTTACGGTGGAGCAGGCGGTATTTTTTTATAGAAAGGATGACTGATATGGCAGAAAACTTGCAACAAACAGATTTCTCCAAGTGGTATTTACAAAGCATTCAAAATGCAGATTTATTTGCCTATGGACCGGTACGGGGAACAATGGTTTTCAAACCTAATGGCTATGCACTGTGGCAATTTATTCAACAGCGTTTCGACGCCGAATTCAAAAAAGCTGGGATTAAAGATGTTTACTTCCCAATGCTGATTCCGCAATCTTTCTTTGAAAAAGAAAAAGACCATGTGGAAGGTTTTGCTCCAGAACTGCCATGGGTGACACGTGCCGGCGAAGAAAAATTAGAAGAACCTGTCGCATTGCGGCCAACAAGTGAAACGCTATTTGGGAATGCCATGAGCGACTGGATCAATTCGTATCGTGATTTACCAATGGAATTGAACCAATGGGCCAACGTGTTCCGCTGGGAGAAACGCACCTTGCCATTCTTGCGGACAAGTGAATTCTTATGGCAAGAAGGCCACTGTGCCTATCCAGATGAAGCCAGTGCGCGCGAACGGACCTTGCACTTCTTGAACATTTACCAGGAAGTGGTGGAAGATTTGTTGGCAATGCCGGTGTACGCTGGTGAAAAAACCGAATCGGAACGTTTTGCTGGGGCAGTTTCGACCTACTCCATCGAAGCTATGATGAAAGACACTAAAGCTGTTCAAGCAGGTACCAGCCATTACTTAGGCACCAACTTTGCGGAAGCTTTCGATATGAAATTCCTCAATGAAGAAAACCACCATGTTTTTGCACATACCCTATCATTTGGAGTTTCCACGCGTTTAATCGGCGCCATGATCATGATGCACGGTGATGAAAAAGGGGTCGTGTTCCCACCTAAGATGGCCCCAGAACAAATTGTGTTGATTCCAGTGGGTAATGTGAAGAAGAATCCGGCCGTACTAGATAAACTCTCTGAAATCAAGGTAGCGCTCATGGAAGCAGGCTACCGTGTAACGCTTGATGATTCCAATAACTCTGCGGGCTACAAATACAATGAAGCTGAAGTGAAGGGGATTCCGCTCCGTATTGACCTCGGCCCACGTGATTTGGAAAATGGCACCTGTGTCATCAAGATGCGCGACCTCGATGACAAGGAAGTCGTCAAGTTGGATGATTTAGAGGATACCGTAGCTGAACATCTCACTGCGATGCAAAAACGCCTCTTCGATAAAGCCGAACAATTCCGTCGTGACAATGAGCACACGGACATCGACACCCTCGATGAACTGGTTGAGCATATCAAACAAGCAGAAGAAAAGGGCGAGCGTCCAGGTTGGGTACTTGCTGGATGGGATGGTACCGAAGAAACTGAAGCAAAGGTGAAAGAGCTCACTGGTTTCACTAGCCGCAATATTCCATTCAATCCACCGATGGAGAAAACGACCGATCTTGTTAGTGGGAAACCAGCGAAATACACCGTTTGGTACGCACGCGCATATTAGAATCTAGCAACAACTAGATGAAAACCTGGCAGAATTGGATCTCTAACGCTAGCCAAACGTAAGGGTGAAATTACTGGGATTATCATTGCTACTTTAATTTACTTTTGCTTTTGGAACGCGTATGATAAAGATAACTCGGATGGGGTTGTCAAAGTTGATGAAAATCAGGGCATAGGGCGCTTTCATAGGCTGATGCTAAGGGATCCTTTTAATGTGTTCCCCGCACTCGCGGGGGTGATCCGGCGATAAGAGCTATTTGTCCTGTAGTTAAGCGGTGTTCCCCGCACTCGCGGGGGTGATCCGAGTAATTAACTGTGTAATTAACTGTGTATTCTGTGTTCCCCGCACTCGCGGGGGTGATCCGGACTAGGATGGCTAATTTATATGATCATACTGGTGTTCCCCGCACTCGCGGGGGTGATCCTTGAGTATACCGAGTCGTTAACCTCATTAGGAAGTGTTCCCCGCACTCGCGGGGGTGATCCGCTGTGTCCAGTTAGCTGCTTTTTGACCAAAAAGTGTTCCCCGCACTCGCGGGGGTGATCCGAGGTGACAGGATAATGCGTTTACTCATTTGGCGTGTTCCCCGCACTCGCGGGGGTGATCCCGACATTAATACACCTATGATAGAGTTGATTCAGTGTTCCCCGCACTCGCGGGGGTGATCCCGTGAAGCTGAGTATGCTGTGCAAGAGCTTGAGGTGTTCCCCTCACTCGCGGGGGTGATCCCAGTAATGTGCGTCCAATGGTCACCTGATTACCGTGTTCCCCGCACTCGCGGGGGTGATCCCCTTTCTATTAATATCCCGGGGGCGGTCGGTGAGTGTTCCCCGCACTCGCGGGGGTGATCCGCAAGCAGAGGCCGTACAAGAAGCGGAAGAAGCGTGTTCCCCGCACTCGCGGGGGTGATCCGCTTAAATCTGGTTGGCAATATGGTGACTTGTAAAATAAAACGGAACAGATTTATATGCAAAAAAACTCATAGCTCT
>JAUMZL010000015.1 GCA_030528155.1 Aerococcus sp. | reverse complement strand
TAGAGCACTACGTTCGGGACGTAGGGGTCGTCAGTTCAAATCTGGTTTTCCCGATATGACGGGCTTTTAGAGCCCGTCTTTTTTTATTCACTTGAAATTTCACTTGAGAATGTTGAGCCTAACTATTTCATGTAGTCGACGAGCCCTTTAATCACATCTGGAAAGATAAATATTGGGATTCTTCTGTTGATTTAGAGTTAACAATGGAGCGTAATCATGATCGATATCAACGAGAATTTAAAGATTATGGAAGCCTGATTAGCAAAGAAAGAATTGGCAAAGCGCTTCAAGAATTCCAAAAGATAAAGTATACTAAAGATGAAAAGAAATTCAACAAGAAATATATGATTATAGACATTGGTCTGTTGCTAATTTTCTTAGTACTAAATCTTTAAATGGGCATTTAAAATCTCATAGCCGTGAGTTAGAAGTGACTGCTGCCGAACAACTGGTAGTATTATGTCGTTCTATACTTCGCATCCCGTTGATTCACGATATTTAGGTTACGAATTAGATAGTGGTAGACGTGTGCGATATGATAGCCAGAGGCATGTTATAGCGATAAGTAAATCTGGACGATTGACTACAGCATGTAAACCGGAAGAAGGGATTAATTATTATGTTGACCAAGTTAGAAAAGATGCAAATAAAGAATGAAAAAACATTTCCTTGTCCTGTTTGTGGGACACCTACTAAGGATTTTGAAATTTGCGATGTTTGTGGTTGGCAAAATACCGGTCCAGAAAATGTTGATGGGGGTCCAAATCATATGACTTTAAAGGAGGCCCAACAAGCATACAAAGAGGGAAGACCGATTGATTAATAGCTATAAAAGCGCTTCTTCATTGGGCGCTTTTCGCACGATTGACTCACGATAAATAGAAAGGGGAGGGCTTGATGGCTCTCCCCACTTTTTTATGCTTTACTTTATTTTTTTGGAAGAAAAGGTGAGAGGAACGCGGAAAAGGCGAGCATTGTACCCACCTTTACATTCTTTATCTATTTTCTTAACGATCAATCCCTATTATAATCACGATACAATTGTTAGATTGAGTTTACTAATTTCGTTTTTGCTGTTGATAAATTAGCTATAGTGGTATGTATAAATAGCTCATTATTTTCACTCATTCTTACATCCACGCCGTGGCTTTCTAAATTATCGATGGTCCACCCGTCGTCCGTCACAATAACCGACCCATCGTCTAAATACTCAACATAAATAATTATTGATTCCCCGTACCCATCAAAATAAGGAGTAACAATTTCTTCTACCAAGGTATTCACTTTCCATTCAATTGGTGTTGATACGTTTTTTACATGTTGACTGTGCCTGAAATTTAATTAGTTTATTTATCACTGTCTTTCATTTTTTTAACGTAGGTAATTACCAGTTGCTGTTGATCGAGGGATAATGTTTGAAAATGTCGCAATAGCTGAGCTTCTATTTCAGATGATTGTTTAAAACGAGGGTCAATATCCGATACTTTCAAACCAAAAAAGCGGGCTATTTTGGTAATGTTAGTCACCACGGGAAGAGAAGTCCCCTTAACATAACTGGTTAATGTGCTTTTTGGGATACCCGTTTTTTTGGATAATTCGGCTTGTGTGACTTTTTGTTGTTCAAGCAATGTATTAATGTTTTGGGAAATGGTCTTCATGATGCGTTTATCTAGTGGCGTGAGTTCACCGCGTCCTCTTGACATACTATTACCTCCTTTGTTATTAGCATATCGTTTTAAATCGTATAGTCAATAATAAAAAAGAGAACAAGGTATTTATGTACGAATTAAGTAGATTTAGATATTAAAGTGGGTATCATTCCAACAATAATCATTGTAGCTATTATTTGATAATGGTGCTGTAGTCACAGCATTACACTCATATCATTATATGTTTTTTAAAAAAGAAAATAGAAAATCTTATCCTAGATACGGCTGAAAAATTATATGTTTATGCTAAAGAGATTTTTCCTGAAGAGGGTAAAAAGTAAAGAGGTATTTACTGAATAAAAAGTAGTTCTAACGGGGAAATTCACTAGATGCTGTTATTGTCACTAGATTTTCACTTGATTAGATCAAACAAATAGAATTATGTAGCGCTCTTAGAGGCAATAATATAAGATAATTAAGCTACTGAGAGCCATTTAGAACATAATGGCATTTATCATATAAGACGTACAGAACACGCAAATCTAGAGGCAAAGAATATTCCTCGAAATATCGACATATGAAAAATGTATGCCAATATAGAGTTGTGAAAGGAAGATGACGTGAATGAACGAGAATTGCCTAAGTGACTAAAAAGAATGAGCTTTATAGAATTTCAGATTGTGATAAAGGAAGTCATGAGTAGTGGGCAGATGAAAAGCATATCAGTATTGTTCCTTAATCTAAGGAACAGAATACTGCTAAGAAACAATCAATATAATTCTCAAACAGTGAGGCTGACTAGCCCCATTGGATGAGGTCGTTTATGCTCTCGCTTAAATAGAATATGAGGTGATGATGATGGCTAAGTATACATTTATCGGAGTGTTCAATAAAGACGCTACCACCAATATTTACACGGTCACTTTTCCAGATGTACCAGGCACAGTAACGGAAGGAAATGATGAGTTAGACGCTATCGATATGGCGACAGATGCTTTGTCTGGTATGCTGCTGACACTAGAAGATATGAATAGGGCTATTCCAAAAGCTAGCGATATTTCGTCGCTGACGAAGTATTTACAGTCTGATAATGATTTCTTGCAATTTATTACTGTGGATACGACACTTGAAAGGCTGAAGGAAAAATAAGTCCGTCAATAAGATGGTGACGTTGCCAGAGTGGTTAGTCGGACTAGGAAAGAAGCATAACGTTAAGTTTAGTCAGGCACTACAATCGGCATTGAAAAAAGAGTTGAACCTATAATCAAGCACATAGTTAACAAGCAGGGGCTTTCGGTGATCCGAAAGTCCTTTTTTATTGTCCTATAAAATGAAAGAGATGGAGAAGGTTTACTCGAGATTGAAGACTAAGCGCGTAATGGCGTGATTAATAAAGAGATTGCCACTAAGTGCGGAGTAACTGAGCAGACGTTGTTAGAGTCTATAAAAGACGTGACTAAAATTGATCCTCAAACGGAAAAGGAACGATTAGAAAAGAGGCTCAAAGGTAATTACTTCGCTGCCAATGACGCTAAAGGCGTGATCGTTCATGAACTAGCGCATAAAGCGCATTGGGACGCGGTTAAGCGCTCGCAACAGCAATCGCCTAAGCGGTATACTTCCATTGAGAAGGCGAAAGAAGCTTTTGACGAGCCAATCCGAAAGTACATTAAGACTCAAATAGTCTATAACCCAGGGCACTTATCTAAACTTAGTGAAGATGCTTTAATTGGATATGGAAATGGTAACGGGAAGCAAGCAATAAATGAAGTGATAGCTGAAATGATGGTCGTCCCCACATATGATAAAGAATTGAGTGACTTAATAGAAAGGAGTTTCAATAATGGATACGATGGAGATTATGGAAGAACCAACCCTAGCTCAAAACGCTCTTTTTGATAAAGTTATTCCATGGTTGAAACAACAAAAAGAATTAAGTACAGGCAACTTGCATTATATTTTGGATAAACATATGCCAACGGAAAATAAGAAACTATTAGATGAGATTATCGCTGAAATTCCTTTTGTTGATTCATACAGTTTTGAAGAATAGCTTATTGAGTGCTTGGACATATAATTTTTGCAAAAGAACTTTAGATCACTATCTAAGGTCCTTTTTATATTGTCCTTGGATGACGTTAAACTCATCACCACATACGGTGGTTAACTGGCTCGTCTCATACGGAGACGTTAATAACTGGAGGAGAAAGTCATGGAGAAGACACACATTTTACCGTTAGATTTACAATTCTTCGCGGAAGAGGAAGGATCCGATGAGACAGTCGACACTCAGTCGAAATCAACTACTCCACCCGAAGAGAAAATCACGTTTACCCCTGAGCAACAAGCGCATGTGGACTATTTGGTAGCGACCGCGAAATCTAAAGCTAAGAGTGCCGCCAAGAAAGACTATGAAGCGAGTGTGGCTGAACAGGTAAAAGCCGCCATCCAAAAAGAAAAGAACTATTCTAAGCTGAGCGATGACGATCGTAAACGCCAAGAGTTCGAGGATGAGCGGGTCAAATTTGAGGAAGAGAAGGCTAACTTTGAAAAAGAGCGACTCATTAACGAAGTCAGCAAAGACCTTATGTCGAAAGGGTTACCTGCTGAGTTTGCCTCATTTTTAGCCGTTCCAGGGGATAGTGAGCAGTCATTAGAGAATGTGAAGTCGTTTAAGGATCAGTTTGATCAAGCGGTTGCCGATCAGGTGATGGCGAGTTTACGCCAAAAGGAACCGACTATCGGTGGTAGTGGCAATCAAGCCATGTCCTATGGTAAGACTCTCGCTCAATAGGCGGGACTCAATGTAACGAATCAGCAATTATTTAGCTAGAAAGAAGGAAAAAGTCATGTTAAAAACGTTTGGTCCAGGGCGTATGATTTTACATAATGTCCTTTATGGTTGCTGTTATAATACCAATAAGGGAACATAGAAAAAGCAAAGGACACCATAAACTTAATTCTCGCATTTTCAAATATCGCGTCCTTTGCTTATAAAATTGTAAAGTCATTATTAGAATACTTTAACTAATAGTGAGATGAGAGGAAGGTTGCCCTTCCCTTCTTCTTCATTTTAAAGAAAAAAGGAGTGAATCGCAATGAAAAGAGATACCAAACAAAACATTATGATGATTCTATTAAGTATTATGCTGATTTTGAACCTTATATCTATATTTTTGGAGAAATGATATTATGAAGAGAATATTGCAAAAGCTCATAGACAGTGATTTATCCTCATATGAAATCGAACGCCATACCAACGTTGCATCATCGGTTATAAGAAATTTACGTCTGGGTAAAAGAAAATTAGGAAATCTCACCTTAGATACAGCTGAAAAATTATATGTTTATGCTAAAGAGATTTTCCCTGAAGAGGGTAAAAAGTAGTTCTAACAGGGAATTTTCACTAGATGCTGTTATTGTCACTAGATTTTCACTTGATCAGATCTAATAAACAGAATTATGTCGTGCTCTCAGTGGTGATAATATAAGATAATTAAGCTACTGAGAGCCATTTAGAACATGATGGTATTTATCATATAAGACGTAAGGTTCTCGCCAGTTCAAATCTGATTTTACCGATATGGTAGATGTTTAGATCCCGTCTTTTTTTATTCACTTGAAACGTAGGTAAAATGATTGGTTTATTCGTTCTAGATAAATCTTAGCATTGAAAATACGATCACCAAAAAGGAGGGGAGATCCTCCTTTTTGTGTTTTATGAGATATGGCGACCGCTTTCTTTGAAATTTAGCCAAAAGAAGAGTAATTGCCTAGCTTGATTGTATTTTAATAATAAGGCGATATTCACTAATGAAATGTAATTATCCAGAAAAATTAGTGGTTAATGTGTAAACATTTTAACGAGTAATCGATTTCATTGTTTAAATGTGATAAAATAGGAGCAACCAAAGTGAGGTGAGAATGATGGAAACGATAGTGCTCATTATTGGTGTTGTCGCTTTGTTGATTGCGGTGATGACGCGCTGGTCGGTTGTCGCTGGCTTAGTAGCGTTAGGTGCCTTTATCACCTATTTTTGGGTGCTGAATACGGGGACATGGCTCACCATGACGTTATTTGCGCTCGGTATTGTACTACTAATTTTGGAGTTATTGCTGCCGACTTTTGGATTGTTAGCGTTACTGGGAGCTGGAGCAGTGTATGGCAGTTTTTATCTATCGAATGGGAGCTGGCAAGCGGCACTAGTGGATGGAACGGTTGGACTGATCATTGGAGCAGTGAATGTCTATATTCTTACTAAATTAGGTTATCGACTGCCACTAACGAAACGACTGGTTTTGAAGACGGCCAATCATCCTGTAACGCCGACGATTCGCTCTGATCACTCCCACGTGAGACCACACCTCACAGCAACGACGCTCACAGCGCTCCATCCCGTAGGCAAAATTCGTCTAGAAAGTGGACGTTTGATCGATGCGCGTGCAGAAACAGGGTATATTGAAGCGGGGATAACTGTCGAAGTGATCGATCAGCATCAAACTGAGTGGGTAGTACGTCAACAACAATAAGAAATGGAGGGATTACTATGGGATTATTTGGATTCTACTCTTTAACACCGATCATTCTGATTATCATTGTTATTGGGGTCTTTCTAACCTTTGTTCCGCTTGGATTATGGGTGACAGCATACTTTTCCGGGGTACCAGTTGGCATTGGCACGTTAATTGGGATGCGGTTGCGGCGTGTCAATCCTGGGCGCATCATTCGCCCAATGATCAAGGCAACTAAGGCCGGATTAGCACTAGAGATCAATGAGCTCGAAGCGCACTACCTCGCTGGCGGGGATATCGATTCCGTCGTGGATGCCTTGATTGCTGCACAGCGGGCAAACATCGACTTAGAATTTAAACGAGCGGCAGCGATTGATTTAGCTGGACGTGATGTTTTTGAAGCTGTGCAAGTTTCAGTAACGCCAAAAGTGATTGAAACACCGATCATCGCTGCAGTCGCACGCAATGGGATCGAGCTGCGCGTCAAAGCCAAAGTTACTGTGCGTGCGAACATTGAACGGCTGGTCGGAGGTGCTGGCGAAGAAACGATTATTGCTCGTGTGGGTGAAGGAATTGTTACGACAATCGGGAGTTCTATCGATCATTCAGCGGTTTTGGAAAATCCAGATGCCATTTCACAAACCATTTTAAAAAAGGGGCTTGACTCCGGAACCGCCTATGAGATTCTCTCTATCGATATTGCGGACGTTGATGTTGGTCGCAATATCGGCGCAAAATTACAGGCAGAACAAGCAGAAGCTGACAAACGGATTGCTCAAGCTAAAGCAGAAGAGCGCCGGGCTACGGCTGTTGCTGAAGAACAAGAAAATGTTGCTAAAACGCAAGAAATGCGCGCCAAAGTGGTGGAAGCACAATCCGAAGTCCCACAAGCCTTGGCTGAGGCCTTGCGCACGGGAAAAATGGGTGTGATGGATTACTACCGTCTCGACAATGTTAGAGCCGATACGGCCATGAGACGCTCATTCGGTGCGGACACGAAGGCGCGTGAGTCCGATGACGAATAAGAAAAATAAAAAAGCTGGTCTTTGGGTGAAACAACAGCGAGAAATCGCCGAAAAGTTGGCTAAAAAGCGCGCAGAGCAGCGAATTTTAGTAGAGAAAGCCCGCCTGCAAGCTCAAAAAGAAGCGACGGTGGAAAATAAAACGAAGACAAAGCGTTCAAAAGCACATAAAAGCGCGTCCTGGTTTGATCAATTGATGGCGAAATTGGAACAGTATGCGGATGAAGAGGATACGTCCACTTCAAGTGCAACTATGAATACCTATGCAGAAGATAGGAGCGGAGAGGGAATTGGATCACCTGAAGAAGGATCAGCCAGCATGGAAGGGGAAAGTCTATCTCAAGAAGGCGCGTCTATCACTGCTGATGGAATATCACTAGAAGGCATGGGGAGTGTGGAAGGAACAGGGCTAGATGGCCTAACGTCTACTGCTACACGCTCTGTGAATAATCATAAGCAAGGCAAAGCAAATGATAAAATAGCGGCTAATTTCACCGCACAACAGCAGGACTTTACGGCGTATCTCGATCGTGAAATTGAAAAGACGTTTGCGGATTTAACCGTTCATCCACCGTTAGAAGTAGAGCGGCTTGACAAAATGGCTAAAAGAAAGACCTTAACGCATGAGCAATTGCGCACTGGTATAAAATTAGCCACATTGCTGGAGCGAAAATACTGAATAACATGGCGTAGATAACGTGCGATGAGTTGAATAGAAATGGCTGGAAGAGATCGCTATCTTAATTAGTGATCTCTTTTTTGCATAGAAATAAGCCATTACCTGCCACTCTTCAAGAAAAGTACGGTGTAAAGAAAAAACACTTTACACCGCTGCGATTTCTTGTTATGCTTAGACCCGTGAATAAAACGACCACGCTTGAGCACAGGCTTAATGAGTGCCGGGCCGTGGCATCAACTAGGAGGAAAAATTACTATGGCAGTTAAATTACGCTTAAAACGCATGGGTTCAAAACGTAACCCATTCTACCGTATCGTTGTTGCTGATGCACGTTCACCACGTGACGGCCGTATCATCGAAAACGTGGGGACTTACAACCCAACGACCGACCCAGAAACCGTTGAATTAGACGAAGCATTAGCTTTGGAATGGTTACAAAAAGGGGCACAACCAACTGATACTGTTCGCGACATCTTATCTAAACACGGTGTGATGAAACAGTTACATGAATGGAAATTGTCCGACAAGTAATAGGTGAATCTAATGCCAAATATTGAAGATCTGTTACTATCGATCGTGAAGCCGCTGGTTATGCACCCAGAAACCATTCGCATTCAGATCGAAGATGGTGATGAATTCTTGGAATATCATCTTTATCTCGATCCAAGTGATGTTGGGCGTGTCATCGGTAAGAATGGTCGCATTGCCAATGCGATTCGGACGATTCTCTACAGCGTTCGCGTTGAAGGGCATCGTCGTGTACGGCTCATTATTGAAGATGGTAAATAATTTTCGCTGTTTAATCCGAGCTTTTGCTAGAATTGAATAGCATCAGGGCAATAGGGGAGTGTATGTGATGATGCGCTGCCCTATTTTTGTTATCATGCCCTAATTTGGTGAGCTTCGAGTGAATAATATCTAAATGAAGCAGAGAGAAGACAGGAATGAGAGGAGCAGAGGATGACTACCTTTTATTTAGTTGGCAAAATTGTGAACACGCAAGGCCTCAAGGGGGAGTTGCGAGTATTGAGTCAGACGGATTTCCCTGAAGAGCGTTTCAAAGTGGGCAGTCAACTCACGATTTTCGATCAAAAGCAGGCTGTGAAAGTGGTAGAGATCGATCGGCATCGTAAGCAGAAAAATTTCGACATTGTCCACTTTAAGGGATTGGATCACATTAATGATGTGGAGTCATTCAAGGGGATGACGCTTCAGGTAACGGAAGAAAATCGCCAGGATGACTTAGAAGCAGATACATTTTATTATGACGATATCATTGGCCTGTCGGTGTACGATACTGCGGAGCGAGAAATTGGCACAATCCGCTCGATTATGGCATTGGGCGCTAACGATGTGTGGGTTGTTCAGCGCAAGGACAATGGTAAGGAATTGTTATTGCCGGTCATTCAAGATGTGGTGAAGCAAGTGGACCTATCTGCACAGTGCGTAGTGATTGAATTGCTGGAAGGGCTGATGGACGAATGAAAATCGATGTCTTAAGCTTATTTCCGGAAATGTTTACTGGGCCGATGACGTTATCGATTATTGGCAAAGCCCAAGAAAAAGGAGTCGCAAAAATCGCTGTCCACGATTTCCGTGCGTATGCTGAAAATAAGCATGGCCATGTGGATGATTACCCATTTGGTGGGGGTGCAGGGATGCTATTGCAAGTGGGCCCAATCTATCGCCAGCTCAAAGCAATCGATGAGCGGTTAGTAGCCAAAGATCGAAATGAACGGCCAAAGAATACGCGGGTGATTCTAATGGATCCAGCGGGGGAAACTTTCACCCAACAAAAAGCAGAAGCGCTTAGCCAAGAAGAACAGCTAATCTTTATCTGTGGCCATTATGAGGGGTATGACGAACGAATTCGTGAATATGTCACAGATGAAATTTCATTGGGAGATTTCATTTTAACAGGTGGGGAACTCGGGGCGATGTGTGTCATTGATAGCACTGTACGCCTACTCCATGAAGCGGTCGGTAATCATGAATCTGTAGAAACCGAATCTTTCTCAGCGGGACTGCTGGAATACCCACAGTATACACGCCCCCAGGAATTCAACGGAATGACGGTGCCAGATGTGCTATTGAGTGGGAATCATCAGAAAATCGCAGAGTGGCGTGCTGAGCAGGCACTCAAACGGACCTATGAGCGTCGCCCTGATTTATTAGCGAGCTATTCTCTCTCAGAGCAGCAGACATACTGGATCGAGCAGTGGCAATCCAATGAGTGATAGCTACATTGCATGAGATACCGCCAATGTCAAAATATTTTCGGGTTACTCTACTTATTTATTGACAGCGAAAAGAGGAGTGCTATACTAACGTTAACTATAAATCATCCAATCAATGCGTTGAAGAGTAGAGTAGTTAACGGCACATGCCAGAGAGTCTCGGGTCGGTGGAAAGAGATCATGCTTAAGTTAATGAAGTTGCGCTCGGAGCTTTCAGCAATTGGGTTCACGCCTGAATTGTCGCTTTGTCCTCGTTACCGGACAGAGGTTCATTTTTGGACCTTTAGAGTGGTAGTGATAGGAGTCACTACAAGTAAGGTGGAAACACGGAATTATTTCGTCCTTATTGTTTTATCTACAGTGGATAAAACAATAAGGCTTTTTTTATGCTCAGATGTAAGGATGGGGTGAGTTGTAGGCAGTGTGACGCATGCTCATTATGAGCAGAAATGTATAGAGTCAGCATGGGAGGATAATGATGAAGAGAAGAAGGAACAGATGGTGGATCGGAGGCACCCTCATACTCGTGATATTCGCACTTTTGCTGGTTTGGGAACATCAGACGAGTCAAAGTGCTGTGGGAACGAGTACAGCCCCGCGAAACGAGCAATTAACCTATGCGATCGATGGCGATCCGGAATCACTAAATCCGATCAATACATCTGATCGATGGGGACTAACAGTGACCAATATGGTTTATTCACCATTGATTCGGATTGAGAATGACGGGACGCATAAGAATGAATTAGCTACCAATATGACGGTGTCATCCGATGGTAAGACGTTGACTGTGAAATTGCGTGATGATGTCCAATGGTCAGATGGCGTACCTTTTACCGCTGATGATGTGGTTTTTACCTATACTGAAAAAGCAAAGAAAGAAAATGGGAATGCGGATAATCTGTGGATTGGCGACAAACCGATCACTATTTCTAAAGTGGATGACTATACGGTGGCCTTCCATCTCCCTGAACCATCAGCAGCAGCGGTGAATAATGTGGCGACAGAGATTTACATTATGCCGAAACATATTTATCAGAATGAGCCAGATCTATCAGTGAAGGAATTAAACGCTAAAGCAGTCGGTACAGGGCCTTACCAGTTGATGGAATATAAACGAGGCGAGTACTTACGTTTCAAGAAAAATCCTACCTACTACGGGGGCGAACCGAACATTGATGAAATTACCCTGCGCATCATCAGTAACCAAAATACAATGAAAGTCGCCCTGCAAAAAGGCGAAGTGGACGCGGGTATGGTGTTACCAACGGATATTAAAGATCTGGAGAGTGCACCATTAACAATTCATCCTTACAGTGAAAACCGCATTGGCTATTTAGGATTGAACACACGTTATCCAGGATTGGAAAATAAAAAAGTGCGTCAAGCCTTGTTCTATGCTTTAAATAAAGATGACATGAATAAAGCGGCGTATCTCGATAAACAGTTCTATCAAACGCCGTATTCAGTCTTACCACCGCAAAACTCCTTTGTGACGGAAGACGTGGAACATTACCAAACCGATCCGGAAAAAGCAAAACAACTTTTGCAGGAAGCAGGGGTTACTGATTTACATCTGAAATTAGCATACGCCGCTTCTGATCCTGCACAGGCCATTCAGGCTACCTTTATCCAACAGCAGCTGCAAGCTATTGGGGTGGATCTGCAGTTAATTGGTGGCGATGGAACAGAAATTTCCACTGAAATGCGTGATCCGAATTCTAAAAAATACAGCATGTTCTTAAATGGTTACATCATGGGAGATGATCCAGACTTGTACCGTTTCCTCTTCCACTCGACAGGTTCTGCGAATTATTTCAAACACTATGACGAAGGAACAGACCATCTCTTCGATATTGGGGCGGTGGAATTGAATAATCAGAAACGCCATGAGATTTATGATGAACTGCAACGCCAATTGGTGGATGATGCTTTTATTTATCCAATTGTTGACAATAAAAAGGTCCTCGCCGTGAATAAACGGGTGAGTGGCATTGACGAAGGTAAATTGATTTCTATTTACACGCTCGAAGACTGGTCAAAACTCAAGATCGAATAGCCGCCTGAAGGGAGGAAACAAAGATGAAAAAATATATTATTAAACGCCTATTACAAGCTATCCCGCTATTAGTGTTAATTTCATTCATCGTCTTCGGGTTGATTGAGTTGGCACCTTATGACGTGATTGACTCGTTAGTGACACCAAATATGTCCACCGAGCAGATTGAAATCATCAAGGAACAGAATGGTTTGAATTTACCTTTTATCGTGCGCTACTTTAGTTGGCTGAAGCATGTGTTAACAGGAGACTTTGGGCGTTCACTTGTCAATAATGCCTTGATCTCTGAACAACTCGCCATGCGGATCCCCCGCACCATCATGTTAGTGTTACCAGCCTACTTGACCGCTATGGGGATTGCTATTTGGTTAGGATTACTGTCAGCTAAACATAAAGGCGGACGTCTCGACAGCTTCATTGATGCCTTAGCATCCTTGACAATGGCAACCCCTACTTTCTGGTTTGCGCTATTGTTGATTTATGTTTTCGGTTACTATTTCGATCTCTTTCCTATTCTAGGTATGCATGATATTGGTCAGGAAGGCTCTACCTGGGACTACCTGCATCATCTCTTCTTGCCGTATTTGACGCTAACGTTCAACTTCTTCCCAAGCTTGACGCGCTATGTACGTTCCATGGCATTGGACCAAATGGATAAAGATTACGTATTAGTACAACGCGCTTTCAAAGCAAGTGAACATACGATTCTTTGGAAACACGTGGCTAAGAATATCATGATCCCCATCGTGACGCGGATTGGTCTCGATCTGCCAGTACTGGTAACTGGAGCGATGATCACAGAAACGATCTTTGCTTGGCCGGGCGTTGGGCCTTACTTGATGTCAGCAACGACGGCTTTGGATTATCCCGTGATCATGGCGATCTTGCTGATTACCGCAATTACTGTTATTATCGGTAATCTTTTGGCCGATATTCTCTATACGGTGGTGGACCCACGCATTGGAGGCGAGATGAAATGAGCGCATTCTTTAAAGACTTTTTTCGTTCAAAATTAAATATTATTGCCATCATTTTCTTGGTGTTGGTTGTCGGTGCAAGTTTAATTGCTCCATTATTACCGATTGATCCTAATCAAACGGATGTCAATGCCTTGTCGCAAGCCCCATCAGCCGTACACCTCTTCGGAACAGATGAGGTGGGGCGGGATTACTTCATGCGCGTACTCTACGGCGGGCGAGTTTCACTTCTTGTGGGGGTATTAGCTATGTTAGCTTCTACACTCATTGGTCTGATCGTCGGCTTATCCGCTGCTTATTTCGGTGGTATCGTGGACACCATTCTCATGCGCTTTGTTGACGTGCTCTCCTCCATTCCTTGGCTCGTTTTAGTCATTGTATTGAACGTCTTCTTGACGCCAGGGTTATCCACTGTCGTCATTGTTATTGGTGCTTTTTCCTGGATGGATACGGCTCGTATGATTCGAGGACAGGCCATGAGCGTAAAAACGAATGATTATGTGACCTATGCTCGCTTCATTAAGGCATCCGCCATTACGATCATTGGGCGGCATATTCTTCCAGCAATTTTACCTTTGCTGATTGTTGCCGCTACGAATAACTTAGCGGCAGCGATTATGACCGAATCGGCATTGAGCTTCCTAGGATTAGGGATTCAAAAACCAATGGCCTCATGGGGGAGCTTATTGCAAGATGCGCAACGCCATTTGCAAAGTTCCCCATACATGGCGATTCTACCGGGATTATTCATTATGCTGACAATCTTTGCCTTTAATCGTATTGGCAACGGCATTCAACAACGTATTGGAAAAGAGGTTTAGTCATGACTGCCACACATTGGATCACTGTTGAAGGATTAACCATTGAAGAGCCACAACCTAATGGCACCAGCAAAGTCCTGGTTGATCATGTGGATTTAACCATTGATCAAGGCGAAGTGTTAGGCTTAATTGGGGAATCGGGAAGTGGAAAGAGTTTGACGATGAAAGCTTTGATGGGATTGTTGCCCCAAAATTTAGAGGTTTCAATGTCTCGCTTTACCGTTTCAGGACAGCCAGTGGTTGATCCGACGACCTTACCATTCACGATGATTTTTCAAGACCCGATGACCTCACTGGATCCGGTCTTTACTATTGGCGAACATCTCAGTGAAGTCATTGAACGTTTTCAAACACAAGTACCGGAAGAAATCGAACAGCAAGCCGTAGCGATGCTTACACGGGTGGGAATTCCTAACCCAGAAAAGGTACTCTCGCAATACCCACACGAACTTTCAGGTGGGATGCGGCAACGTGTGATGATTGGGATGGCCCTTCTTACTAATTCGAAACTTCTAATTGCCGATGAACCGACCACTGCACTCGATGTGACTATTCAGAAGCAAATTCTGCAATTAATGCGCCGCTTGCAACTGGAACAGGCACTCACACTGGTGATTGTGTCCCATGACTTTGGCGTGATTGCCGGCATGAGTGATCGCGTGGCTGTCATGTATCAAGGAAAAATCATAGAGCGTAATACAACGGAAGAATTATTCGAACATCCAGAGCATGACTACACGAAACAATTACTCGCAGCGGCTGATTTGGGGCGCTCACGGGAGGAGGAGAATTGGCATGCCTAATATGACACCTTATATTGAAGTGAAAAATGCGTCAAAACGCTACACCCAACGTGATATGCAGGGGAATGAGACGACCGTAGCAGCATTAAAAGAAGTAAACTTAACGATCAACCACGGAGAAACGCTTGGCTTGGTTGGAGAATCTGGCTCGGGAAAAACAACCCTCGGACGTGCTATCTTAAATTTAATGCCATTAGATGAAGGTGAAGTACTCGTCAATGGTAAAGAAATGACAGCTAAAACCAACGAAGAGGCCTTTCAGGTGGTCTTCCAAGATCCTTACTCCTCACTTAATCCTTATCTCACGGCGCTCCAAATTGTGATGGAACCTATTCAGCACTTGCCTCGCCGAGAACGGGAGCAAAAAGCACGAGAGATTTTAACAAAAGTGGGGATTCCAGCTAGTGAACAAGCGAAACGTCCCAAAGCTTTCAGCGGAGGGCAACGCCAACGGATTGGAATAGCACGAGCGATTGTGAGTTCGCCAGACTTTATTGTTTTGGATGAGCCGACCTCTGCCTTGGATGTATCGATCCAAGCACAAATTTTAGACTTATTGGAAGAGATTCAAACCACTATGGCGTTGAGTTATCTCTTTATCTCTCATGATCTCGGCGTCGTGCGTCGTATTTCTGATCGAATTGCCGTGATGTACCAAGGCCAAGTTGTTGAAGTGGGGAATACCGAATCTATTTTTGAGGATGCCCGCCATCCCTATACCAAGCAGCTATTAGCTTCCTTACTGCCACTCGATCCAAAACGTGCGCGCGAGCAATTGAACGAGACTGTGGAGACTAATGATTTCGTTTTGAGTGATCAGTATCATTGGGAAGAAATTGCTGTTGATCATTGGGTGCGATTGGATGATAAATAGATAGTCATGAAGACAACCGACTGGGGGGAAGAGAGCTTCCCTCTTCTCACTTTTTCAGTTTTCAGGCTTTACAGTTTGAGTGAGATTTGTTATGATGCTCGGGTGGTGTATGCCACAAATAACACGATATTCCGCTGTCGAGAGCGACAAGAATATTAGTGAGAAGGAGAGAAAATCATGAGTCACAATCCAAAATTGATTGACGACATTACAGCAGAACAATTGCGCAGCGATATTCCAGACTTCCGTCCTGGTGATACTGTACGTGTACACGCAAAGGTTGTTGAAGGCGACCGCGAACGTATTCAGATTTTTGAAGGCGTTGTGATCGCACGTAAAGGTCAAGGAATCAGCGAAACCTTCACCGTTCGTAAAATGTCTAGCGGTGTCGGTGTTGAACGGACATGGCCAATCAACACCCCACGTGTTGCTAAAATTGAAGTAAAACGTTACGGGAAGGTTCGTCGTGCAAAATTGTACTACCTACGCAGCCGTCAAGGGAAAGCTGCTCGTATCGCAGAACGTCATCGTTAAGATTGACCAACAAAAGGTGGAAGTCGTTATCGGCTTTCACCTTTTTCTTTTGCCTATTATTGACAAAATATGGGAAAAGAGGGTTGCCCTGAAGTTAACACCAAGGTGTAGACTAAAGGTGATTAAGGAGGAGATTTCATCATGAAAGCAACATTTTTTGAAGGGCCAGGTAAGATGGTAGTTAAGGAAACTGCCGCACCAACACTGAAAAATGATGGGGATGCCATCATTAAAGTCGTGCGCGCCTGCGTCTGTGGATCTGATTTATGGTGGTATCGCGGCATCAATGAACGTGAAGTTGGCAGTGCAACGGGACATGAAGCCATTGGAGTAGTGGAAGCGGTAGGCTCAGCCGTGACCGATATTAAACCAGGCGACTTTGTTATCGTGCCATTTACCCATGGCTGTGGACAATGCGCGGCATGTTTGGCTGGATTTGATGGCGATTGTTTGCATCCAGTCGAGGGAAATACCCCTTACCAAGCGGAATACTTGCGTTACACGAATGCCAACTGGGGACTTGTTAAGATTCCTGGATCACCAGCAGATTACAGTGAAGAGCAATTGCAAGACCTCTTGACGCTTTCTGACGTGATGGCGACAGGGTTCCATGCAGCGATGAGCGCCGAAGTCAAAGCGGGCGATACAGCGCTTGTTGTTGGTGACGGTGCAGTGGGATTATGCGGTGTGATCAGCGCTAAACTTCTTGGTGCTAAACGGATCATTGCCATGAGCCGCCACGAAGATCGCCAGAAATTGGCACTAGCATTTGGAGCAACAGATATTATTTCTGAACGTGGAGAAGAAGGCATTGAAAAAGTAATGGCACTCACTGGGAGTGGGGCAGATGCAGCATTGGAGTGTGTTGGCAGCCAATTATCCTTGGAGACGGCCATCAAATCTTTGCGTCCTGGTGGCGTTGTTGGTCGGGTAGGGATTCCCCATGAAGCGGAATTAGATACCGCCACTTTATTTTGGAAGAATATCGGTTTGCGCGGTGGAATTGCAGCCGTGACCACGTATGATCGGCAAATCTTGTTGGATGCCGTATTAAAAGGGGACATTCATCCCGGAAAAGTTTTCACAAAATCTTTTGCTTTAGATAACGTTCAAGCCGCTTATGAGGCGATGGATGAGCGCCAGGCTATTAAATCACTCTTAGTCATGCCAGACTTTGCATAAAAGCAGCGGATGGATTCGCAAACAACGGCTTAGTGTCACCTATTATTAACTTAAGCAAGCCTCTTATTCATTTATGCAAGCGTCGCTGGAAGATTTATTTCCAGTGACTTTTTTTAGATGAAGCGTCTCTTTAAATGATGTATTCTCATTAAACAATCACACGACAGCGGTTTTGATCTTTTTTGACTTTATCGATTGACTAATTCTGACCAAAAGACTACACTAGGATTGTAAGGTCAGAGGGGACGAAAAGGAACCCTCATTCAATAATGAAGAAAGGTGATGGCGTTATGCGTCAATATACAGTAACGGCAACAGTAGAAAGTAAAAAATTTGGGAAAGGTCAGTTAGTTGCGACGTTGACAGAACCCGAGTTTCTCGAGTATGCCAACCTTTCTGACCGCGATAAATTAGCCTTCCTCAAGGACAAAGGCGCGGAGTTCCGTGTTGCACTCGATGATATTGAGGACGATGAGGTTTCGGCTTATCAAGTGACCAAAAATGCAGAGTCTTCCTCCACTACGGCGCAACCGGTTCGTCAGATGCGTTTCAATATTAATGGCAAGGATAGTGGCTGGATTGATGTTGATGAGAAGAATGAAGCCCAATACAATCAGCTAATGGATCGCTTTAATGAAATGAATCAACGTTTCCAGACGATGAGTCAGCGGATGAATGATGAATTTACCCACTTCTTCCCAAAAATGCGCGAGAATCATTGGCTGGATGCCTTCGATCATTCTCCATTTGGGTTGTTGAGCCATCATGAGGATGAAGCAAAAACGGATGATGAAGATGAGGATCAGAAGCCAACCGATAACAAATAGTTTTAAAATAAGTAGGCAGTGAAAGTGGGTTTCACAATCATTGAATAGAGCTCCTTGGCCGGTGATAAACCGATCAAGGAGCTTTTGCGTTTTTCAAGTTATCATAGTAGGATAAGAGGCGTTATTGTTTTCAACAATTTGGTGATTCGCGCTATAATAAACCAGCCTGTCACGAGACAATCGCTATTCGAAATAAATTTTGAGTAGCATAACGAATAATCAACCACAATCAAGAGAAAAGGATGAGCATTTTGACCAATCATATTGTGTTATATCAACCAGAAATTCCAGCAAATACAGGGAATATCGCGCGTACCTGCGCCGGAACAGATACCCATTTGCATTTGATCCGTCCCCTAGGCTTTAAAACAGATGACAAACATCTTAAACGGGCAGGGTTGGACTACTGGAACAATGTCGCCATTACCTATCATGATGATTTGGAGAGTTTTATGGCGTATCTCAATGATCGCCCGCTTTTCTTAGTCAGCAAATTTGCCCACTATGGCTACACAGACATTGATTACACGAGCTATGATGAAGATCTTTTCTTCATGTTTGGTCGTGAAACAACAGGGTTGCCAGAAGATTTCATGCGCGAACATGAACAACAGTGCATTCGTATCCCCCAAGATGATACGAAAATTCGCTGCCTAAACCTCTCTAATAGTGCAGCTATTGTGATTTATGAGGTTTTACGGCAACAAGCTTTTCCTCATTTGGAACGCACACACCATTACGCTAACGATAAATTAGACTAATCCATCAGAGGCAAGGGGGGGAACACTCTTGCCTCTGCCTTTTGTTTTAATCACAGTTTTTATCCGGCAGAAACGTTCATTTTTCATTAAAAACACGGCAAAAACATGGGATTTAGACAGAGGGTCAACTACAATGACTGGGAATAAAAGAAATAAAGGAGGGGTAGCCTTGGATAGGCAAACGGGCAAGACGCCGACCCACTCATCCAAGAAACCAGAGAGCGCATGGGAATATTTCACCTTCTTTTGGCGCAAATTTCGCGTATTGAAATGGCTGGTTTTCTTGGTGCTGGCATTCGGTTTGGTATTTGAGGGATATTTAGTGATCAATGCCAAAACAACGGATGTTGGGGATTTGCAGGCACGTCTGCAGATCAGTACGCGTGTCTACGACGGCCAGGGAAAAGAAGCTGGCAAGCTCTCATCAGCAGATGGGACGTATGTGAAACTCGATAAGATTTCAAAAAATATTCAAAATGCGGTGGTTTCCACCGAAGATAAACGTTTTTACAAACACCGAGGATTCGACCTCATAGGGATTGCTCGCGCTGGGGTAGGTTTTTTGCGCCACGGGGAGGTAGTCGGTGGTGGGTCAACACTCACCCAACAATTAGTGAAGAACTCATTTTTGACGAATGAGCAGACGCTGCTGCGGAAGTTTAAGGAATTGTTTATTGCTCTTGAAGTTGAAAAAACGTATAGCAAAGATCAAATCCTAGAGATGTACCTCAATCATACCTATTTCGGTAATGGGGTGTACGGGGTAGAAGATGCCAGTCAGAAATATTTTGGACAATCAGCAGCTGATTTACCGCTGGCTGATGCTGCCGTCCTCGCTGGGGCATTGAAAGGACCGAGTGTTTATAATCCTGTTGATGATTATCAAAAGGCACTCGATCGTCGTAATCTCGTGCTAGATACGATGGAGACAAATGGTTTTGTAGCCGCCAACGATGTGTCAAATGCGAAGACAAGTGAAATGCCGCAGATGAATAATCCGCTGGCTAATGAAGATGATAAATATCAATTTTACTTCGATGCTGTGATCAATGAAGCGGAGGATAAGTTTGGTATTTCAGAAGATGATTTAATGCGAGGGGGGTACCAAATCTACACCAACCTCAATACGGCCTACCAGAGCGGTATGGAAGAAGTTTATGCTAATAAGTCTTCCTTCCCAATTGGACCGAACGGCGATGTCGCTGAAAGTGCCTCGATTGCACTCGATCCTTACACGGGTGGGGTGTTAGCCTTAGTGGGGGGCAATGAAGGGTACACCTTCCGTGGTTTCAACCGAGCGACTCAGATGAAACGCCAACCTGGTTCAGCAATCAAACCGCTGAACGTTTACACCCCAGCACTAGAAGCTGGGTATAAACCATTAGATACAGTGCTAGATCAGGTGCAATCGTATGGGCCAGAGAAATATACCCCGCAAAACCATGACTTCCAATCGGTGGGCGAGTTACCATTGTGGCAAGCCTTAGCACAAAGCAAAAACACCACTGCTGTTTGGTTAATGAACAAAGTTGGCGTGGAAAATGCGATGAAGAAGTTGGATGCTTTTGGGATTCCGTATACCAATGACGATTTCGCCCTCTCTAGTGCTCTCGGTGGATTGAAAAATGGGGTATCGCCTATGCAGCTGGCCAGCGCATACACTGCTTTCGTCAACCAAGGAAAGCGGTCTGAACCTTATTTCATTACAAAAATTGTGGATGCGCAAGGTAATGAAATCGTAAAACAGCAATCACCGAAACAAAACAAAGCGATCTCACCGGAAATTGCCAATACCATGACAAGCATGATGATGAATGTCTACAGCGCAAACGGAACCGGCGCCAACTTAACCCCAGCCGGCTATCAAATGGCTGGGAAGACAGGGACAGTAGAAGCAAAAGAGGGCATCCCTGGTGTCAATGATCAGTGGTTTGTGGCTTACACGCCGGATGTGGTGGTGACTTCTTGGTATGGTTTTGATAAAGCTTCCGACGACCACTATATTTGGAGCGGCTCCCCTATGTCATCCGGAGCGAATTTCCGCCAAGTGATGCAGGGAATTTTAACGAATAGCTCAGGGACACCATTCCATGTGACGCCAGTCGGACAGGAAGGCAATAGTAGTTATGACGCTGGAGCTTCTTCCTCTGAGAGTCAAACTAACGGCGACGATTCCTTGAATAATGTGGTGGATCAATGGATTGATGCCGGACGACGCACAGTGGATCAATTCCGGCAATGGATCGGGCAATAACAGATAGATTGAGCGTTGGCTTGTTTGCTTATTCATGATAGGATGTTAAGTACAACCCAAGAAAAGGAGCGATGCTGAATGGCAAATATTTATGATTCCATCAATCAATTAGAACGCGAAGTTCGCGAATTAGATGAATTTACTCAACTGAGTGCAGCAATGGATAAGGTACTTTCCGATGAAGCTGCAACCAAAATTTACCATGAATTCCGCGATTTGCAGATGTCCTTCCAGACCAAAATGCAATTAGGGCAAGAACCAAGTGAAGATGAAGTGAAAA
Organism: Aerococcus sp.; assembly: GCA_030528155.1. Lineage (GTDB taxonomy): Bacteria > Bacillota > Bacilli > Lactobacillales > Aerococcaceae > Aerococcus. The sequence continues at coordinate 36,264 of JAUMZL010000015.1, read as the reverse complement.
AAGCACAGGATTTACAAGCACAAATGCAAGACAATGCTGAAATCACCGCTTTGATGGAGCGTGAACAACAGTTGAATAAAATTTTGAACGACGTCAATGATGCAGTGACTCGTCCAATCCGCGAAATCTACAACAAAGCAAATGCAGCGGAATAAATAAAGTAGATAAGAGGGAAAAGAAGATGGCAACATCTTCTTTTTTTATGTTTTTCTCTAAAAACTATCACCAGATTTGGGGTTGGTCATGTGAATGAAACAAAGATATGATAAACTAAAACACGAATACACAGAAATTGTTCTAAGGGTATGGAGAGAAGAAAAAACACTGAATTTTAGCCAGCATTGCTGATATTTTCTCGTCTATTGTTCTCCATAAAATCGCCCATAGAAACAGAGAAGGAGCTTTTGGATGATACGCTTTATACATGCGGCTGATCTGCATCTCGGCCGTCCCATGCATCAGCTACAAATTTTCGATAAGGGGCTGCAACAAACCCTACAATCTTCACTATCTACCAGCTTTAATCGTTTAATCGACACTGCCATTAATGAACAGGTGGATTTTATCTTATTCTCTGGAGATATTTACGACAGTCCAACAGGCGCTTTGACGGAGCAATTCCGCTTTAAAGCAGGGATGGAGCGCTTAAATGCAGCTAACATTCCCGCCTATGTGTTATTTGGAAATCATGACTATCAAAACACCAACGGCAACCACATTAAATTACCAAAAAATGTCACTGTTTTTCCAAGTCGGGTACAAGCCGTGACATTAACAACAAAAGGGAATGAGACGGTGACTTTAGCCGGGTTTAGTTATAACAAGCAGTGGCTGACGACAGATCCATTGTCAGACTATCCACAGCGGCAAATGACCACGGATTACCAGATCGGTTTGCTGCATGGAGCGGAACAGACAGGGCGTGCCACTGAAGATCGCTATGCGCCGTTTGATTTCAAAGCGATGCAGGCGTTAGGGTACGACTACTGGGCGCTCGGTCACATCCATCGCACTCAAGCGGTTCATGATGATGAAAGAATTTGGTATGCTGGGAACATTCAAGGCATGCGGGCAAACGAATTAGGACCTAAAGGCGCACTATTGGTTACCATCACGAAAAATCAGCTACCACATGTAGAGACTTTAGAGACTACAGATTGGCAGTTCTATGAAAAAGATGTCGATTTAGCAAATGTAGCCTCGGTAGAAGATTTACGCGTTGCTATTGAACAAGCGTTGAATGAAGCACACTATGTGGCACAGCGCGAGGGATTAAACTTCTTGACAGTATTGAATGGTCAAGTAATGAGTGATAATGAAGAAGCGTTACATTGGTATCACGATTATAGTGAGGCTTTGATTGTCGAAGAAAGGCGCAGCATGCAGCGGAAATATGCCAACCAAGGTGAAGCATTCGGGCAGGTGGCGCTCTATGCCATGAAACTGGCAATCACCACGCCACCGAAAGAATTGGCTTATCGTTCCTTCGACCAACAAGCTGTGCTCAAACGTATCACTGCCTACCAGGAGGATGAAGCCTTCGAACAATTGATTGAACCGCTCTTAAGAAATCAACAGTGGCTACTCAATGTATGGCCAAATATTGATCAAGAACAGTTTAAAGCAGATGTGATTGCGCAGGCGCGAGAACAGCTGTTTTTCATGAATCAAACATTAACGCAAGAATAGAGGAGAGTACGCGTCATGTATTTATCGCGAATTGAAATTTATGGCTACGGGAAATTTGTGAACCAGGCCTTTAATGTTCAAGAGGGGCTGTTTGCTTTCCAGGGTCAAAATGGCTCTGGGAAGACGACCCTCATGAGCTTTATTACCAGTATTATGTTTGGCTTTCCTGATCATCGCCGTAAGAATACCAGACATTATGACGTCAATCCCCAGGTGATTTACGGTGGTAAACTCTTCTTCAATGATACCGCATATGGGGATATTAGCATCGAACGGACAAAGGCTAATGGGAAAACGAGTTTGGCTTTCATTGACGGAGAGAATGAGCGTCATGAAGTTAGTGATTTTAATTTTCTCTTCAAAGATCTCACCCGCGATGATTACCTCACGCTATTTGGATTTTCTGAAGATGAACTGTTGAATTTTGTTTGGCTCGATGAGGAAACGTTCCAACAGGCGGTCGCTAGTCTTGCTATGAGCGGGCAACAAGCCATCATGACGAGTGTGGTGCCAGCGCTGAAACAAACAGCAGATCAACTCTATTTACCCAATGGAAAAAATCCGTTGCTCAACCAACAACTTGATCAGGTCACAGCAGCCACGCATCTGTTAGAGCAAGCACGTCAGGAAGAGGAAAACTATTTCTCTTTTAGCGAGGAATTGAAAGAGAAAGAAAAGCAGCTCAAGCAGTTACAGCATGCGCGAGAGAAATTGAATCATCAGACGGTGGATATGCAAATCGCCGCTCAACAGGATGATTTGGTGAAGCAGTGCCAGGCATTAGCAGCAAAGGTTGAAAATTATCACTTTATCGGTTTTACACCGGAAGACTACCGCCATTTCCAATCACTCAGTGAGCAGGAACAAAAGCTAGGAGTGGAAGCGGAACAATTGGCGCGCATCGGCCAACGAACGGGTGAGTCCGATGAAAATAGTGAAGTGAGTGCGAGCTTGACACCAGCCTCGGAGTGGATCATGAATCATCGCACTGTTGCATCGGAAATGGTTGCTGAAGCGCGGGCATATCGGGAACACATGAACAGTAACGAGGCGCTCCATGATGACATTGTGGAGAAACGTTACCAACAAACAACTCTGCTGAAGGCTTTGGGGGCAGAATCGATTGAGGAGTTGCCAGAGCCATTGAGTTCTAGTGAAGAAACAGAGTGGCTACAACGCAAGAAAGATATCGACAATCGCCGTATTTTCTATCAGAATGCGAAGGCTGGGCTAGAGGCCTTAAAAGAACAGCGCAATGATTTGAAAGCAGAGCGCAGTGAAATTAGCTCGGATTATGCTGAATTTCAAGAGCAGAGCGCTTCTTTTGCCGATAGTTGGCTGAGAACGTTTGGTTTCATTATTCTGGGAGTAGGGGTTGTTCTTTTATTACTCTTCCTCTTCTTACAACAAGCGGTGTTCGTGGTGAGCGGCAGTTTAGCGACTGTTATCGGTGGAATCATCGCGATTATCGGTTGGTTGCAACATCGGCGTGGACAAGCCTACATTGAAAATGAGAATAAAGCTTACCAATTAGATTTACGTGATATCGATAGTGAGCGCGCCGAGATTCAACGGCAAATCGATAATCAAAATGAACAACTTGAAGAGCTGACCAAGCAATCTCAGGAATTCAACCAAGCATTGAGTAAACTTATTGCGGATAAAGGTGGGAGTGAATATATTGCGCCACTCGTTTGGTTGGAGACAGATTATGAAAAACAAGTCCTGGATTTGGAAGACGAGATTAATCAATTACTTTCTTCATCGCAAGTTGAGTCATTTCATCAAACGCATCAAGCAGAATGGCAGAGTTTCCAGGATAGTATTGCTGGGGAACATCTAGCTTATGACAAGCTCTACCAAGCCTTCATTGATGGCTATGCGACCTATCAGACGTATGCTGCGGATCATCAATATGCCTTGCGAGCCAATGAGGAGCAGGCAGATCGTGAGCGTGATCTCAGTCGTCGCAAAAACCAAGTCGCGCAAGCTATGACAGAATTATTGACGCATTATGATTACGATGATCCAGCTTTCTTTGCTTCAGATATTGAGCAAGAGATGTTGATGGGACAATATCGTCGCGAATTAGCTCGCTTGGACGAACAGATCAACCCAGATGTGATGAAATACAATATGGCGCAAGAAGCGATTGAGGAGCAATTAACCGATACCAATGATCAATTACAGCGTCTGAATGTCCAGATTAATAATTTAGTCAATGAAGTCGCGCGCTTGCATAATCAGATTGCCAATCTCGCTGAAAATGGTTTGGTGAGTGATCAGAAACAGCGCCTACAGTCAGATCTCGATGAGGCCTATCATTTAGCTGTAGACTGGGCAAGCAATCAATTAGCAGCCAAAGCACTGAGCGATCAAGCCATGGACGGGGGGAGCGATCGTCCCCAGATGGTTGTTGCGCAAGCTAGTCGTTATCTCAATCAATTGACGAATGGCCGTTTGGAAAAATTACAATTCCAAGCAGAAGGCGAGTTAGTCGTTTATAGTGCCCCACAGGCCGAATGGTTTGCGGTGAACCAATTATCACGTGGAGAGAAAATTCTGCTCTTTATCGCCTTACGCTTTGCCTTTATTGATACCGCGATGCAACATGTCCCTGCCCCTATGATGATTGACGAAGCTTTCGCTCATTTGGATGATGAGTATTTAGAAAATGTCTATCGTTTGATCAAAGAACGCAGCCAAGACCGTCAGATTCTCTTGTTCACTTATGACACATTTGTGGATGAATGGGTAGATCAAGGTGCTTTGGCCCGTTTAACCCAGTAAGAAGAAACAATTTAGAAGGAAACCATTATGGAGACGCCAAGATTATATGATATTCCATTAGGCGAATCATTTGAGATTTTTGTATTAATAAAAAATGCGAGTGTGAAGACAGATCGCAACGGCCGGCAATTCATCGCGTTCAATTTTCAGGATCAATCGGGCACGATCGATGGCATGTATTGGAGTGCTGAGAATGATGAAATTCAACGCTTTCAGCCAGGACGGATTGTATCATTACGAGGATACCGTGAGTTATACCATGGGCAACCACAAGTCCATATTACGGGACTACGCGCCACGCGTGAGGGTGAACCTAACGATATTAAACGCTTCATCCCGTCCGGCCCTATCAGCGCAGTGGATATGCAGAAAGAATTAGAAACGTACGTTGCGTCCATCAAGCACCCAACGATTCATGCGATTGTGGCACGATTACTCGAGGAAATGACACCAGAATTCTACGACTATCCAGCGGCTAAACGCTTCCACCATGCCTTTGTCGGAGGGCTAGCTTTCCATACCCTATCGATTCTCCGCTTAGCTCGTGCGGTGGTCGAACGTTACGAAGGCGTCAATGAAAGCTTATTGTATGGTGGCATTATCCTGCATGATATGGCGAAAACAATTGAATTCTCTAATCCTGTCACTGCCGATTATACGGTAGCGGGGAATTTACTGGGGCATATTAGTTTGATGGCTGAAAAAATCGCGCTCACTGCGCAAGCAATGGACATCGCTCAGGACGATGAAGCCGTGGTATTACTGAAACATATGATTTTAGCGCACCATGGCAAACAAGAATATGGGAGCCCTGTTAACCCGCAATTGCAGGAAGCAGAAATTCTTCACCGCTTGGACGACTTTGATGCGACCATGAATATGATGCAGAGTGCCGTGGAACAGACGGATGATGGGCAATTTTCACAGCGAATTATGGCGATGGATGGGCGCATGCTATATGTGCCGAGCCATCAATTTCAACAACAGAGCGAGCAATAAACATCCGCTAATTAAGGGAGTCATTCTTAGTGAAGGCTCCTTTTTTTATTTTCCTCATTTTTTGTTTCACAACGTGGGCTAACTCGCTTGAGTAGGTGGATCGCAGCATGCGTGGTATAATGGCAGATGACGATTAAATGAGGAGGGGACTAGCTACTAATGAGTGAACCACAGTTATTTGATCTTGTTTCGAGTTATGAACCAAATGGGGATCAGCCTACCGCTATCAAAGAATTGGTCGATGGTGTGGAGCGCGGTGAAAAGGCCCAGGTCCTCTTGGGAGGCACCGGAACTGGAAAAACCTTTACCATGGCGAATGTCATTGCCCAGACCAATCGACCAACATTGGTATTGGCACACAATAAAACTTTGGCTGGCCAATTGTACGGAGAATTAAAGGAATTCTTTCCTAATAATCGGGTGGAATATTTTGTTTCTTATTACGATTACTATCAGCCAGAAGCCTACGTGCCCTCCAGTGATAGCTACATTGAAAAGAGCGCGTCAGTGAATGATGAAATCGATAAGTTGCGCCACTCTGCAACGAGTTCGATCTTGGAACGCCGGGATACGATTGTTGTGGCCTCTGTCTCCTGTATTTATGGATTAGTAGACCCGAAAGAATATGCCAATCATGTCTTGTCTATCCGAGAGGGACAAGAAATTGACCGTAATGACCTGATGCGTAAGCTGGTAGACATGCAGTATGAGCGCAATGACATTGATTTTCGCCGGGGGACGTTCCGTGTGCGGGGCGACATCGTGGAAATTTTCATTCCATCACGCGATAGTGAAGCGATCCGGGTGGAATTTTTTGGGGATGAGATCGATCGTATCCGAGAGGTGGACGTATTGACCGGCGAAGTGAAAAATGATGTGAAGCACTATCCGATCTACCCAGCGACACACTTTGTAGTGGATTATAACCAGATTCATCGTGCAGTAGATTCGATCGAGGCAGAATTAGAAGACCAACTGAAGGTGTTGAGAGCCAACGATAAATTACTAGAAGCCCAGCGTTTGGAACAGCGGACGCGTTATGACATTGAAATGCTGTTGGAGATGGGGTATACCAATGGGATTGAGAACTACTCACGCCACATGGATGGGCGTCAGCCGGGACAGCCACCATACACCTTATTAGACTTCTTCCCTGAGGATTGGCTGTTGATGGTGGACGAATCACACATGACCATGCCTCAGGTGCGTGGGATGTACAATGGGGACAAGGCGCGTAAGGAGCAATTGATTGAATATGGGTTCCGCCTACCGAGTGCCTTGGACAACCGGCCGCTCACTTTGAGTGAATTCGAAGATCGCGTCAATCAAGCTATTTACGTTTCGGCGACGCCTGGTGATTATGAATTAGAAAAATCAGGTGGGCATTATGTGGAACAGATTATCCGTCCCACTGGTCTATTGGATCCAGTCGTTGAGGTTCGCCCAATTGATGGACAGATTGATGACTTGATTGGCGAGATCAATGCGCGGGTGGAAAAACAAGAGCGCGTATTCATCACCACATTGACGAAACGTATGGCTGAAGATCTGACAGATTATCTGGAAGAAGCTGGAATCAAGGTCAAATATCTGCATAGTGATATAAAAACGCTAGAACGGACAGAGATTATTCGTGATTTGCGTCTCGGCGTGTTTGATGTCTTGGTCGGCATTAACCTCTTGCGGGAGGGGATTGACGTTCCTGAAGTCTCTTTGGTTGCTATTTTAGATGCTGATAAAGAAGGATTCTTGCGCAATCCACGTTCCCTTATCCAAACGATTGGTCGGGCCGCGCGTAACGCCGAGGGACATGTGATTATGTATGCCGATCACATTACCGATTCGATGCGCTATGCGATGGACGAGACAGCGCGACGCCGTTCTATCCAGATGGCCTATAATGAAGAGCATGGTATCGTACCAAAAACTATTCAGAAGGCTATTCGCGATTCTATCCGCATTACGAGTGATGTGAATAGTGAAGCTGAAGGGGAATCACTCGTTGATGAAATTGCACGTTTGAAACGTCCAGCCAAAGCAGAAGCTATCAAGAATTTGGAATTAGAAATGCACCAAGCAGCAAAAGATCTCGAATTTGAGCATGCAGCGGAACTGCGCGATATTATTATGGAATTAAAAGCAGAATATCATATTGATGCTTAATCTAACGAGAGAGCGGCTCCACTCAGCGGGCCGTTTTTTTTAATGAGTACGCTAGAAAAGAAACAATGTTGTATTTATCATTTACAGATTTGTGAAAAAGTGAAGAAACAAGGAGATGGACGGCTAAATTTTTTTATCCTATTTAATAGGGGAAGATTTTCTAGAAGTTATGAATATCTATGAAAGCCTTTTCAGTTTTCTTGGCCAGCAAATGTGAAAAACAATGCCAAAAGCGGCGCATATCGACTATAATAGGAATAGCTGTTTGTTGAGGGGGCATAGCGATGGAAATTCGAGGCCAGGGATCATCATCCTTATGGTCTCAGTAAGCAAAAGATAGATATGTGATGCCAATCACAAGTTGGCTGTTATCACCAATCAAGAAGCGGTAACGATACTTTATTTTACCGAGTGTTCTTGATACGATATAAAGAGCATTATTTTTTTAGCATAAAAAGAAATGCAAACGCATGAAGCAAATGACGATGTTCATTGTTATGCATGTCTAGGAGGTGAAGCGATGGGAATCGATGCATTAGACCAGATTTTAACGCTAGATGATCATATAGAAGCAATCAAAAAAGAACAGCAGTCCGCATTGTCCGCTTTTCAAAAAGATCAGCAAGCACAGCTTGATCAGGCCACGGCAGATGCCAAGGCTGAAATCGAAGCGACTGAACAGCAAACGTCAGCTCAGGCTGAACAGACGCTGGCTGATCAAAAGCAGCAAATCACAGCAGCGTTTGAAACCCGTTATGCCTCGCAAAAGCAGTACTTTAGCGAGCATTTTGATGAATTTGTCAAAACGGTGAAGGAGGAGGTGCTCAAACAGTATGGCAGTGACTAAAATGCAGAAGATGACGTTGGTCACCTATCGTGATGAGAAGGAGGCTGCCGTTAAACGTCTGCAGGGATTACAAAATGTCGAAGTGCGTGACTTCAACCAATTGTTGGCAGAGCGCGATATTCCTTTTGTGCGTGTCTCTTCCAATAGTGCAGATGATGAACAGCAATACCAAAAAAGTCAGCGTGCCTTAACCATACTTAATCAGTATCGCTCTTCCCTTAGTTTGAAGGAAAAGCTGCAGACAAAGCGCCCGACAATGACCATTGAGGCTGTTGATCAGGCACTTGATGATCCTAGCCATCGTCAGTTTATTGACTCCGTCATTGATACGGAGCATGAGCGACACGAAGAGCAAGCAGAACGACAAGACGTTGAGAATACGTTGGATGAATTGCGTCCCTGGAAAGTGGTTGACCATTCGCTGAGAACGATGAATCATGTCCCTGGGCTGACGGTAATCTACGGAACGGTGAAGAACGACGAAGAGCGAGAGAATTATCGTGCGTTATTGAGTGATGATTATTATGTAGAGGAAGTCTTTGCAACGTCCAATACAATCGGTGTTATCGCTATTTATCCGGATGCTGCCGCTAAAACGTGGGCACAGCAGGCTGATCAAGCCGGCTTTGAAGCTTTAACCATTGATTTGGATGATGATCCTAAATCTCGGGTTGAGGCGTTGGAAGAATACCGCAAAACTCTGTTGAAAAACGATGAGGCGCGGGTAGAGAAATTGCAACGTTTGAGCCAAGAGATTCCAGCGATGGAACAGATCAGCGAAGCCTATTACAACCGCTGGCAACGTCAGAAGCTGGATCAGTTAATCTTCCACAATGATTATCTGATCGTTCTGGAAGGTTGGGCAGTCAGTGAAGAAGTCGAACTTATCAAAGCAGAACTAGCTGCTACTTTAGATGAAACACGCTATGCCGTATCATTTGCAGAACCGACCGATCGAGAAATTGATGACAACATGGTGCCGGTGAAATTGAAGAATAACGTGCTTGTTACGCCGTTTGAATCAATCACCGCCATGTATGGATACCCTACCTATAAGAGCTTAGACCCAACGCCATTTGTGACCCCATTCTACATGGTGTTCTGGGGGATGATGTCTGGGGACCTCGGTTATGGTGCTTGCTTGTTCGTGTTAACCTTACTCGCTAAGCATTTCATGGATCTTTCGGCATCCGCCAAACGCATGGTGAATTTTGGAATGTTATTGAGTATTCCAACCATGATTGTTGGGGTGATCTACGGTTCCGCTTTTGGGGTAACCTTACCAATTCAGTTGATCGACCCGATGAAGGATGCAATGACCCTGATGGCTATTTCTATTGGTATTGGTGGCATTAACATCTTGGTTGGGCTCATCTTGAAGACGTATTTAGCGTTGAAAAATAATGACGTGGAATCCGCGTACTCTGATGGATTCGGTTGGATTGTGCTACTGCTCAGTTTGATAATCTTTGGTGCGGGATCGATGCTCTCTTTGCCAGCAATTGCAACAAAGATTGCTGGTATTGTCGCATTAGTAGCGGCAGTGGGCATGCTCATTGTGCCGATGATCTATCAACCGAAGAAAGGCGCAGCGTTTGCTATGGGATTCTATAATTTATATGGGATTACCGGCTACCTCGGTGACTTCATCAGTTATGCACGTTTGATGGCGCTAGGGATTTCCGGTGGGAGTATTGCGTTGGCATTCAACATGTTAGTTGGACAATTGCCATCCGTTGCACGCTTCACCGTGGGCATTTTATTGATGGTGATTTTACATGCCTTCAATATGTTCTTAACATTCCTGAGTGCCTACGTTCACGGCTTACGGTTAATCTTCGTGGAATTCTTCGGTAAGTTTTATGATGGTGGGGGCAAACCTTTTGCACCAATCGCCATTTTGGAGAAATACACGCACTTAGAACGTGAAAAATCTTAAATTTAGACTCAATAAATAGGAGGCAAAATAGAATGGAAAATTGGTTAGGATTCTTTGAACAAAACGGCGGTATGATCATGACAATGATCGGTATGGCAATTGCCGTAGTATTCAGTGGGATTGGGTCAGCTCGTGGTGTTGGTGAAACAGGGGAAGCAGCAGCTGCTCTCTTGAAAGACCAACCTGAAAAATTCGCACAAGCTATTATCTTGCAATTGCTGCCAGGGACGCAGGGGTTGTATGGGTTCTTAGTAGGGTTCTTAATGTACTTACAATTAAGCCCACAAATTACCTTCGCTCAAGGGCTACAATACTTAGTAGCTGGTATTCCTGTTGGCTTTGTTGGTTGGATTTCCGCTCGTTACCAAGGGCGTGTCGCAACAGCTGGGTTACAAATTTTGGCAAAACGTCCAGAAACCATGACTAACGCGATCGTTCTGTCCGTTATGGTGGAAACCTACGCTATCTTGGCCTTGCTGATTTCGATCTTCTTACTCTTTAGCGTAGCGTAATATCTACCCCACTAAACATAAGGAGGTCTTAATCGGATGGCGACTATTGAAGCAATTAAAGAAAAAATTCTTGGGGATATTCGCCAAGAACAAGAGGCAAAATTCGCGGAAGATAAACAACGCGTAGCCAATGAAACCACTAAAAAGCAACAAGCCATCGCTGAAGACTTAGAAAGTAAGAAGCGTCACATTGAACGCAAATATCAACAGCGCATCCAGACTCAAGTACAACAGTTTACGGCGCAACAACGTCACAAAGAACTGCAACAACAAGATCGTCTCATGCAGGAAGTCTTCAAGTCAGCCGTTCAAGAACTGAACCATTTGCCAGCAGAAGAGCTGTTTACTTTTGTCGAACAAGCATTAGAGCAAGTGGGGAGTAAAGTGGCCACCGAATTGAAATTTGGTGAGCAGACAGATCACATCTTGACGGAGGAACAATTACAAACCCTTAAAGACAAATACCCAAATGTGTCAGTGTCCACTGAGCGCGTACCACGTGTGGGTGGGTTTATTCTTTCCCAGGAGGCTGTTGATTACAATTACACCTACCAAGCGCTGTTACAGGAAAAGGCAGATCAATTGTCTGCACATTTCCTCGCGATGGCAAATAAAGCGTCCGGAGAGGGGGAGTAGCCCATGGCGAACAGCTATTCGGCGTTGAACGTCACCATTCGGCTGTTCGAACAACGGTTAATGACAGCCGATGATTTCAAACAGCTTTGGTCTCTGACGTCCGATGACGCTATCCGACAAAAACTAGCAGATCACCACTATCCAGTGAGTGAGGGAGCGGATTTTGAGCGGATTTTCGATCAACGTCTCAACCAAGACTATGATGAACTCTATGAAATGGCTCCGGATGCTCGTGTTTTGGATTTGTTTGCGCTTCGGTTCGATTATCACAATCTGAAAGTGCTCTTCAAAGAGCAGATTTCTAAACGTGACCTGAGTGATTTATACTTGCCATATGGGCACTATGATGTGGATGAACTGCGCGCTTTGATCAAGGGCGATGCTGTTGAACATCTGCCAGCACCTCTCAAGCAGGCTGTCTTGGATGTGAATTCAGCGTATCGTGAACAGCATGATGCCAATGTGATTTCATTGTTATTTGACCTCGGTTATCTTAATCACATGAAATTACTTGCGCATGAGATCAATGATTCAGCCATTGAAGAATGGGTGGTACGTTGGATTGACTTGAAAAACTTGGTGATGGGCTTGCGTATGCAACAGGAAGACCGTTCTCGAGGCTTTATGTTTGTCACGCTCTCCAACCAAGGTTCTATCACGGAAACGGAGTGGGTAGAAGTGCTGCAAAATCATGATAAAGCAGGTCTTCTCACTCTAACAAAGCGTGTAACAGATGATGTACAGATCCAAAAAGTTTTACAAGAGGATAAGATCAACATTGCTAAATTGGAACATGCGATTGAAATGGTGCAAGCACGTTTGATGCAATCTGCGCAATTGCAAGCATTTGGGCCATTACCAGTAATGAGCTATCTGTATTTCCTCTCTCATGAGATTAGTAATTTACGATTAGTGATTACGGCTAAACATAACGATTTGGAACAGAGCACGATTGAAGAAAGGATGCAACCGATTTATGAAAGCTAAAATTGGTGTCGTCGGTGAGGCGAGTGCGATCTTTCCTTTCAAATTATTGAACTTCACCACATTTGCGGTGGATTCAGGGAGTGCAGCGCGTCGCCAAATTCGTGAATTAGCGAATGATCAGTATGGCATTATCTATTTAACCGAAACCATTGCAGAACAAATCCCCGATGTACTCGATTACTATGAAAGCCAAACATTACCTGCAATCATTTTGATTCCTTCGCAAAAAGGATCAACAGGTTTGGCCAGTCAACGGCTCCGTGGAACTGTTGAACGAGCAGTCGGACAGGATATCCTAGATTAAGGAGGGGAACTTTTGAAAGCAGGAAAAATTATTGAAGTTTCTGGTCCGTTGATTAAGGCGGCCGGCATGGATGACGCTTATGTTCAAGAAGTGTGCTATGTTGGGAATTTACGCCTTACCGGTGAGGTCATCGAAATGCACGGTGACGTTGCTTCTATCCAGGTTTACGAAGAAACCTCTGGATTGAAACCAGGTGAACCCGTAGAAGTCAGTGGTGCGCCGCTGTCTGTTGAATTGGGGCCAGGGCTATTAACACAAATGTTTGACGGAATTCAACGTCCGCTTCAAGGCTTTATGGATAAAACAAATTCCGATTACCTTAAACGTGGAGTACAGGTAGATGCCTTGGATCACAGTCGCGTTTGGCATTTCGAACAGACCATGCAAGTTGGTGATCACGTTGTTGCTGGCGACATTGTCGGTACCGTTGAAGAAACCAAAATTATTACACACAAAATTATGGTGCCGGTCGGAATCGAAGGGGAATTGGTGGCGATTACATCTGGGGATTACACCTTAGACGATGTGGTTTACACCGTAAAAACCGAAGATGGCGAAGAAAAAGGCTTTAAGATGAGCCAACGTTGGCCAATCCGGGTGGGGCGTCCATTCCAAGAAAAATACGTACCAAGCCAGATTATGCCAACAGGGCAGCGGGTGATTGATACGTTCTTCCCAATCACAAAAGGTGGGGCGGCAGCAATTCCTGGACCATTCGGCGCTGGGAAAACCGTTCTGCAGCACCAAATTGCGAAATTCGCTGATGCGGATGTCGTTGTTTACGTAGGGTGTGGAGAACGCGGAAATGAAATGACTGAGGTTATGAATGAATTTCCTGAGCTGATCGACCCAGAAACAGGCGAATCCATCATGGAACGTACTGTCTTGATTGCGAATACCTCGAATATGCCGGTGGCGGCGCGGGAAGCGTCCATTTATACCGGGATCACCATGGCAGAATATTACCGTGACATGGGCTATTCAGTAGCGATCATGGCGGACTCTACCTCACGCTGGGCTGAAGCTTTGCGGGAAATGTCCGGTCGTCTAGAAGAAATGCCAGGGGATGAAGGGTATCCCGCTTACTTAGGCTCACGTATCGCAGAATACTATGAACGCGCCGGCTATGTGGAAACACTCGGTAGCGATGAACGAACCGGTTCCGTTACGGCGGTTGGTGCGGTTTCTCCTCCAGGTGGGGATACTTCTGAACCAGTGACCCAAAACACTTTGCGTGTGGTAAAGGTCTACTGGGGACTTGATTCTTCCCTTGCCCAACAGCGTCACTTCCCAGCGATCAACTGGTTGGAGTCTTATTCCCTCTATAGTGATGCTGTCCGGACCAAATTAGGACAAGAATTAGCGAGTGACTGGCCAGAAGCGGTACAGACAGCAATGAATATTTTGCAACATGAACAAGACTTGAATGAAATTGTTCAGTTGGTGGGGGTTAACTCCTTGTCTGAAAGCGACCGCCTTCAATTGATGGTTGCGGGCATGTTGCGGGAAGCGTATCTGCAACAGAACTCCTACAACGAGATCGACCAGACGGCTTCTATGGACAAACAATACAAGATGCTTTCCGCTATTTTGACGTTTAACGACAACGGTAAACGAGCATTGGAACTGGGCAGTTACTTCGATGAAATCATGGAAGGAACCACTGTGCTGCGGGAACGTATCGAACGTATGAAATACATACCAGAAGAAGAATTAGATCAATTGGATGCTTTGAAAGCCGAAATTTCTGAGACCTTCCAAGCCATTATTCAGCAAGGAGGTAATCGCTAGTGTTAAAAGAATATAAATCCATCACAGATGTTTACGGGCCACTGATGGTTGTTGATGAAGTCGACAACGTTGCGTATGACGAACTCGTTGAGATTCAAATGCAAAATGGAGACAAACGGATTGGTCAGGTACTGACGGTGGAAGAGCACCGAGCGATCGTTCAGATTTTTGGTGGAGGATCAGGGATTAACCTGCGTGACTCCAAAGTGCGCTTCACTGGCCGTCCGTTGACGTTTGGGGTATCACCTGACATCGTGGGGCGTACCTTTGATGGCTTAGGAAACCCAATTGACCAAGGCCCACAGATCATTCCGGAAGAACAGCGTGACATCAATGGGGAAGCGTTGAACCCAATGGCGCGAGAATACCCAGATGAATTTATTCAAACGGGGATTTCTACCATTGACCATATGAATACATTGGTTCGTGGTCAGAAATTGCCAATCTTCTCTGGGTCTGGGTTGCCGCATAAGGAATTGGCTGCGCAGATTGCCCGCCAAGCGACTGTTTTGAATGATGATGCCGAATTCGCCGTTGTCTTTGCAGCGATGGGGGTAACCTTCGAAGAAGCGCAGTTCTTCATCGAAAACTTCAAAGAAACGGGTGCGAGTGACCGTTCTGTCTTGTTCTTGAACTTAGCGGATGACCCAGCGATTGAACGTTTGGCAACACCAAAAATTGCCCTGACCGCTGCTGAATATCTCGCTTATGAGCGTGATATGCACGTGTTGGTAATCATGACCGACATGACCAACTACGCTGAAGCGTTGCGTGAAGTTTCTGCAGCTCGCCGAGAAGTTCCTGGTCGTGGGGGGTATCCAGGTTACCTCTATACGGACTTGTCCACGATTTATGAACGAGCAGGTCGTATTCGCGGGAAGAAAGGGTCTGTTACCCAGATCCCAATCTTGACCATGCCAGAAGATGATATCACCCATCCAATTCCTGACTTGACGGGGTACATCACTGAAGGTCAGATTATCTTGGATCACGATTTAGACACCCAAGGCATTCAGCCACCGATCAATGTATTGCCTTCCCTGTCGCGTTTGAAAGACGAAGGGACTGGTCCTGGCAAGACGCGAGAAGACCACGCTGACACCATGAACCAGTTATTCTCAGCCTATGCCAAAGGGAAAGAAGCCAAGGAATTAGCTGTCGTGTTAGGGGAATCCGCCCTATCCGAAAACGACCGGAAGTACCTCAAGTTTGCCGAAGAATTCGAGAAGCAATATGTTAACCAAGGCTTTGATACCAACCGTACTATTGAGGAAAGTATCAATCTCGCCTGGCAATTGCTCACGTTGATTCCGAAGAGTGACTTGACCCGAATTAACGATAAATATATTGAACGCTACTATCCACAAACCGCTAATGATGAGGGTGAGGACTAATGGCTAAAGTCAAAAATGTCAAGCCAACCCGCATGGAACTACAAAAACTGCGGGGAACGCTCGATATTGCAGAACGAGGCCATGATCTATTGAAGAATAAACAGGATGAATTGATGCGCCAGTTTATTCCACTTGCCAAAAAAACGGATCGTTTGCGTCGGGATGTTGAAGATGCTTTAGCTGGGGCATTGACTGATTTTGCCTTAGCTACTGCACTGACAAAAACTGCCTTCTTGGAAGAAGTCGTCGCGCTTCCGCCGCAAGCCACCGAGTTGAATGTGGAAAGTGATCGGATCATGAACGTGGTCGTTCCTCAAATGACCTTCTCCAATACGGAAGAGGATGTTAGCGAACAGGAACGATTTGCCTACAGTTATTTGAATACACCGAGTGAGTTGGATGAATCGGTACAGGTGTTGTTGGACATTATGCCGAAACTCCTCGAACTCTCTGAAAATGAGAAAAAAGTGCAATTGTTAGCTGGTGAAATTGAGGAGACCAGACGTCGTGTAAATGCCCTGGAATATCGCATGATTCCAGATACCGAAGTGACCATCAGCTACATTGAAAATCGCTTGGCAGAAGGCGAACGATCAACGAAAGTTCGTCTGATGAAAGTGAAGGATATGACGAAATAATTGCGTACCTAAAAGCTTACAGGTATCCTAAATGGGAGAACTTGTAAGCTTTTTTACATAGAAAGGGGAAATGACTGCTGTGAGTAAGAATCGAATGGAAGCCTTCAGTGACGGTGTGATTGCTATTGTTATCACGATCATGGTTTTGAAACTCGATATACCAGCACAACCAACTGTAAAAGCCCTGTTAGACAAGGCACCGATCGCCATTTACTACGCCATGTCTTATGCTTAT
This sequence comes from Aerococcus sp., assembly GCA_030528155.1. Lineage (GTDB taxonomy): Bacteria > Bacillota > Bacilli > Lactobacillales > Aerococcaceae > Aerococcus. The sequence continues at coordinate 19,340 of JAUMZL010000015.1, read as the reverse complement.
ATTGGGACGTATTGGCTTAACCATCACCAATTGATCTCAAAAATTACGACAGTGGGGGGCAAGTTGCTGTGGAAGAATCTCTTCTGGTTATTTTGCCTTTCCTTTATTCCATTTACCACGGAATTCATGGGGCGGTATCCGTTCAATCCCCTAGCGACATTCGTTTATGGTATTGTTTTATTATTATCAGCCGTCAGCTACTTTGCCATTCAAAATGAAATCGTTCATTGGCAAGGACCAGAGAGTGCTATAGCGAAACAGATTGGTCGTGACATCAAAGGCAAGGTAACGCTTGGAATGTATGTCCTAGCAGTATGCTTGGCCTTTTTCTTTCCTAAAATTTCTGCTGTATTGTATTTCATTTCGCCATTATTTTGGATTATTCCCGATATGCGCTTGAAAAATATTGACGAAGGGACCTACTGATTAATAATGAAAAATAAGGAGACAGCCATGCAAAAATATGACGTCGTAATTGTTGGTGGCGGTAGCGCGGGCTTGAATGCGGCGCTAGTCGTTAAAGATGCAGGATATATGCCAATCGTCGTTGAAAAGATGCCGAAAATCGGTGGAAATTCATTGAAGTCGTCTAGCGGGATGAATGCCTCTGAGACGATTTTTCAACAGCAACAGGGGATCGTGGACAGCAATCAGGCATTTTATGAGGAGACGCTGCAGGGGGGACATGGCTCCAACGATGTAGAGCTGTTGGAGTACTTTGTAACTCATTCTGCGCAAGCAATTGAATGGTTAAAACGGCAAGGAATGACGCTTGACAATTTGACGCTGCTCGGTGGAATGACGACGAAGCGTACCCATCGTCCGCATGATGGGTCAGCGATTGGTGGATATTTGATGCATCGCTTGTACGAGCGTGCAGTAGAAAATAAGATTCCTATCTGGACGAATGCGCGCGTCAGTGAGCTTTTGGTCGACGAAAGAGGCGCCATTCGCGGGGTTAATGTGATCGAAAAGGACCAAGTAGCTCCAAAAACAGTCGAAGCACCGACCGTTATTCTTGCTTCGGGTGGTTTTGGGGCTAACCGGGAATGGATTGGTCGCTACCGGCCAGAAATTAAAGATTATGTGACAACAAATTCGCCGGGCAATGTTGGAGATGGCATTCGTTTGGCTGAGCATATTGGTGCTGCGACGGTAGACATGGCTGAGATCCAGGTGCATCCTACTGTCCACCAAGAGAGTAGGATTCTGATTGGAGAAGCGGTCCGTGGTGAAGGCGGTATTCTCGTTAACCAATGGGGCGAGCGTTTTGTTAATGAATTGACCACACGCGATGTCGTGAGTCAAGCCATTGTCAAACAACCTAATCAACGTGCTTACCTCGTCTTCGATGCTACGGTAGTGAAAAAAGCGCCAGCCTTGAATTTTTATTTAGCACGTCACCTTGCCTGGCAAGCTGACCAAATAGAAGAGGTAGCTAAAATGGCAGATGTGCCTATCCAACCACTGCTTAAGACGATAGAACAGTGGAACCGTGCCGTTTTAGCAGGTAAAGATGAGGATTTTGAGCGTCTGATTCAAGACGCCATGCCACTAATGACAGCACCATTCGGGATAATCCCCATTGCGCCTGGTATTCACTTTACCATGGGGGGAATCAAGACTAACGCTCAAGCGCAAGTGCTTACCACAGCAGGGCAACCCATCGCCGGCTTGTTTGCAGCTGGAGAAGTTGTTGGTGGGTTGCACGGTAAAAATCGCCTGGGGGGAAACGCCATTGCTGAAACGGTGGTCTTTGGAACACGGGCTGGGCAATCGGCCGTTGATTATTTAAACTAATGAAAAAGCGCGCCGTTCACACATGATAATGTGCTCGGCGCGCTTTAATATGGGCATTAATAGTGTTAATCAATGTTAATCAGCTAAGCTGGCATAATCAATGCCAGTAATGTTGACGTCAATGTTTCCTGCCACCGCTTTGGAGTATGGGCAGACGAGATGCGTCTTTTCTGCTAATCTTTGTGCAGTTTCCGGTGTTTGATTAGCAATGCCGACTGTAATATCAACGCCAATTTTAAAATCAGGAGCCCCATCTGTCTTGTAAAGATGGGTAGTGACGCGCACCCGAGCATCATCGCTAATTTTTTCTTGACGTTTCACCACACCTAAAGCACTGTTGAAGCAAGCGCTGTAACCGAGGGCGAAGAGTTGCTCTGGATTCACGCCGTTACCGGACCCTCCCATTTCTTTAGGCACAGCGATGTCTACCTTGAAACTGCCATCACTCAAATGACTTTCGCCATCGCGTCCGCTTGTATTGATAGCAGTCGTTTCATAAATTTGTTGGTATTCACTCATAATAAACTCCTCCTAGATGGGTATAAGCGTTCAGTAGCGCGCTTGATGATACGAGTACGATATAGGTTGACTCTATCACACTTAAAAAGTGAAGTCCCCTAATCTGCTCAGCAAATCAGTGATGAAGCGGGCAGTGAATGGTTATGGCTTTTGAATGAGGTTTATGGGAAAATTGGGGTTAGTAGTCGTTTTTAGTGATGAAGTTTGGTAAGATGAGTGGAGGCTTATACTCTTTTAGTGAGAGGATAATGTCAACGCGTCTAACCGCATAAGTGAGAAAAATAAATGATAAAACACCTTACCATTAAGGGGGAAAGACGATGACAGCAACAATGAAAACCCAATATGGGGAAATTGGCTTAGATAAAGACGTCATTAGTAAAGTTGTAGGCATTGCCACGACACAGAACTATGGTGTGGTGGGTATGGCCTCAAGAAAACAAATTAGAGACGGCATTCAAGAGATTCTTGGTTTTGAAAATTACTCGCGCGGCGTGGTCGTTAGCGATGAAAATGGGAGAACCGTTGTTGATGTGTATATCATCGTGAACTTCGGCACAAGAATTTCAGAGATTTGTCGTAACGTCCAAAACTCAGTGAAATATGATCTCCAGAGATATCTCGGGATTTCAGCGAATGTCGTGAACGTATTTGTCCAAGGAATTCGCACGACTGAGGATGACTAGAGTGGGAGTAAAGGAGAATTTTGGTGAGTACGAAGTTGATTGATGCTGAACAATTTAAACAAATGCTGGAAGTAGCAAACCAGCGCTTAACGGATAATGCTGATTATGTGAACTCATTAAATGTTTTCCCGGTTCCTGATGGCGACACCGGTACCAACATGAGTCTATCCTTTCAATCTGGGGTAAAAAAAGTCCGTGAAGTGACCACGGATCGCGTAGATGAAATCGCGCAAGCCTTAGCGAAAGGCTTACTACTCGGCGCTCGCGGTAACTCGGGGGTTATTCTCTCTCAGCTATTCCGCGGGTTTGCTAAAGGGTGTGAAGGACATGACACGCTCGATGCTACCGCTTTTGCCCAAGCTTTTGCTGAAGGTGTCAAGGTCGCTTATCGCGCTGTAATGAAGCCGGTTGAGGGAACGATTTTGACGGTTGCCCGTGAAGCAGGAGAAACCGCCACCTTGACGAGTGAAGCTACCGATGATGTGATTGCCTTAATGCGCGCGGTTCATGAGAGTGCTGATAAAGCTCTCGCTAATACGCCAAACCAACTGAAAGTATTAAAAGAGGTTGGTGTTGTGGACAGTGGTGGACAAGGGCTAGTTTTCATCTATACCGGCTTTTTGGAAGCATTAACAGGTGAAAAAATATCAAGCGTGACTCCGGACATCCAATCACTAGATGTGACCGAATTAGCACATGAAGAGAACTACTATAATACCTCACACGCTGTAGCGAGCGAAGACATTAAGTTTGGGTACTGCACGCAGATGCTGATTCGTCTCAATGAAGGACCAACTGCCAAGGAAGAATTCGACTACGATACTTTCTCAAATCATCTGAATCAATTGGGGGATTCATTGATCGTGGTGAATGATGATGAATTCGTCAAAGTCCATGTCCACGTGGAATATCCGGGCGAAGTCCTCTCCTATGGGCAGCGCTTTGGAGCATTGGCTACGGTCAAAGTCGATAACATGCGTGAACAGCACGATACTATCTTGGAAAACCAAGGGAGTGACGAAAAACGTGCCAATGAACCAAAACAACCGTATGGCATTATCGCAGTAGCCGCTGGGAATGGGGTTCAAGAACTCATGAAGAGTGCGGGAGCAACGACCATTATTCACGGTGGTCAGACGATGAATCCTTCCACTGAAGATATCGTAAAGGCTATCGAAGATGCCCATGCCGAAAAGATCATTATTTTGCCAAACAATAAGAATATCTTCATGGCGTCTAAGCAAGCCGCTGAAGTAGTGGATCAGCCGGCTATCGTCATTCCAACCACCTCTATTTCACAAGGGCTGACGGCTTTACTCGGATTTAATGCCAATCTGTCCTTAGAAGAAAATGAAGAAAATATGACTGCTGAATTGGAAAACGTGGTGAGCGGGCAGATCACCCATGCCATCCGAGACACCGAAATTGATGGACTTAAAATCAAAAAAGGTGATTTTATGGGGATTGTTGATGGTGATATTGTCGCTAGTGGTAGCGACTTGAATGATTTAACTATCACCACCATCGCGAAAATGATCGATGATGATAAAGAAATTGTGACCATTATTTACGGTGAAGATGCGGCCGAATCCTCTGCTCATGCGATTGCCGAAGCCTTAGAAGAGCGCTATCCTGACATAGAAACAGAAGTCTACATGGGCGGGCAACCGGTGTACAATTATTTCATTTCAGTCGAATAGATATATCGGGTGCTTTCATCAATAAAATGCAAGCAGGATAACAACGATCATCTTAATAAATAGAGAATAAAGGTTGAGTGGTCATACGCTCAGCCTTTTTTGCACTTAGCTAACGGTTATCCACCTGAAGAAACACAAAAATAGGCTAGTTATATCATTTTAATGCAAAAAAAGATACAATAGAGAAGGACGAGAGATAGACGAAAAACGTCTACTTTGTTAACGAATATACCAATAGATCGAAAATTGAATGATAAGGCGTTAACGTGAAAAAATAGAAAAGGAAAGGATCGGTGAGAAAAAGTGGGTCAAGAGATTGGTATCTTAGATTTTATTCCACGCGACCATGAGACTAATGCCATCGAAGCGTTTCAAAATTCAACTCGGTTGCTTAAGCAAGCAGATAAGCTCGGACTCGGGCGGTACTGGTATGCGGAACACCACACAACCCCTTCTATCCTAGGCTCATCTCCCCTGACGCTTGTCGGACATGGATTAGCATTAACGTCCCAGATCAAAATAGGGACGGGCGGGGTGATGTTAGATAATATCAGTGCTTTTCAATTGGCGGAGCATTATAAAGTCTTAGATTCCCTGGCCCCCGGACGTGTCGATGCCGGGGTGGGGTATAGTAATCGCAAGGAGCAAGACACCCAAGAAGCCATGGGAGGGTTGATTCCTAAACAAAATGCCAATTATGAAGAAGCCATGCAGTCATTATCTGCCTATATGTCGGACTATTTCCCTCCTGACTTCGTTGGACCAGAAATCCACGTGATGCCAATGACTGAGCCACATCACATCCCTCTATATGGGCTGGTTGGATCGCGTCGGAATGCTAAATTTCTTGCTGAGAATGGCTGGGACTTAGTTTTTGGGCTCTTCCTCAGTCCTAATTTGGAGGAATGCCGAGAAACCATTCGTATTTACCGCGAAAACTTCAAACCTAATCGCACTGGGCAGCCACCCCGAGTGATTGTCGCGCTCTATGTCGTCTCTAGCCCAACCTATGCTGATATTCCAGCGATGGAACGCTCCGTTGACCATTGGATTTATGCGTTTGGCACGGATAAACGTCAGATTTTTGAATTGCTGCCACTGGGCGATGCCGAACACTATCCGCTCGCGCAAGCAGAACGTGACATCATAGATCGCTATCGTGATGCCAAAGTGGTGGGGCGTCCGCGTGAAATTCAAGCCCAATTACGCCAATTGAAACGAGAATTAGGATGCGATGAATTTATGGTGGTTAATCAATTACCTGGTTTTTATTATCGCAGTGCGCTAGTGGATATGCTTTCTGAAATCAAACTCTAAACAATACTGAGAGAAAGGAGGTCAACATATGAAAACATTGCAAGATCCAGTCAGTGTATTGAAAGGAGTCGGAGAAAAAACGGCCGATTTACTGGGCAAGATGGGGATTGTTAGTGTCGAAGATTTAATGATGGCCTTTCCTTTTCGCTATGAGGATTTATCCCTCAAACCAGTGGCTGAACTCGTTGATGGTGAAAAAGCAGCCATTGCTGGGCAAGTGGTGACCGAACCCGTCGTGCATTATTTTCGCGGTAAGAAGGGAAATCGGCTAACCTTTCGTTTGCGTGCTGATGAAGCGGTGATTGCGGTAAATTTTTTCAATCAAGGTTACCTAAAAAAACGTCTTCAGCTGGGCGATGAGGTTGTCGTTTACGGGCGGTATGAACAGGCACGTCAATCATTGACCGGCATCCGCTTTTTACAATTCCAGGTTCACGAGACAGACGACATGGCACCGAGTGAAGTTGGAGATGAACAAGCAGCCATTTATCATACCACTCAAGGCATCAGTCAAAAGAAAATGAAGGAATTAGAGCAACAAGTTTTTTATGAATATGGGGCACTTATCACGGAGAAATTACCAGAAGAGTTACGCCATCACTACCATTTAATGGCCCACCGAGACGCCGTCTTCCAAATGCATTTTCCTACCAATGAACAGCTGAGCCAGTCTGCACGTCAGCAAATTAAGTACGAGGAGCTCTTCTTATATGCTTTTCGAATGGTATGGCAACGACACTTGCGCCACCATCAGCAACAAGGAGTTGCATTGCTATATGACAACCAAGCATTGCGTGCATTTATCGCAACCATTCCCTTTGAATTGACAAGTGGGCAGAAACAAGTAACCAACGAGATCAGTCGCGATTTGCGTAAGCCCTACCCAATGAACCGCTTATTGCAAGGCGACGTAGGGAGTGGGAAGACGGTGGTTGCGCTCTTAGCCATGGTAGAGGCCGCTTTGGCAGGATACCAGGCTGCATTGATGGTGCCTACTGAAATATTGGCCGAACAGCACTACCAGGCACTGCAGAAATTCCTCGAACCAACGAATTATCGCATCGCCCTATTGACCGGCAATACCACCGCCAAAATGCGCCGTGAATTACTGGCTGATTTAAAAAATGGGACGATTGATTTTCTCGTTGGAACACATGCCTTAATTCAAGCGGATGTTGTTTTTCATCAACTGGGCTTAGTGATTGTGGATGAACAGCACCGTTTCGGCGTGAATCAACGGGCAGATTTAATTGCGAAAGGGCCTGAGGATCAAGCTGTTAATGTGCTCTACATGACGGCTACGCCGATTCCTAGAACATTAGAGATTACGATCATGGGAGACATGGATGCGTCGAAGCTCACCGAATTGCCAAAAGGGCGGCAACCTATTCAAACTCTCTGGCTGCGCCCTAATCAACGGCAAATGGCGGATCAAAAAATGGTCGAAGAATTGGATAAGGGGCATCAAGCGTATCTAGTATGTTCATTGATCGGTGAATCGGAAGCAATGGAAGCAGAAAATGCGACGGCTATTTATGAACAGGTGGCTAGTCAATATGCTGGACGTTATACCGTGGGGTTGATGCATGGTCAGTTGACTAACGAAGAGAAAGATGCTGTCATGGCAAAATTTGTGGCTAATGAGATTCAAATTCTTGTCACGACTACAGTAATTGAAGTGGGAATTAACGTCCCCAATGCGACTTACATGCTGATTTTGGATGCGGATCGCTTCGGATTAGCTCAACTCCATCAGCTTAGAGGACGAATCGGACGGGGAACAGCGCGCGCTTATTGTCTATTGATTGCAGATCCAAGCACGGACAATGGGAAGGAGCGTATGACGATTATGACGGAGTCGCAGGATGGTTTTTACTTGAGCCAGCGTGATTTAGAATTGCGTGGGGCTGGGGATTATTTTGGTACGAAGCAGAGTGGTCTCCCAGAGTTCCATTTGGCTGACCCTGTCGTTGATCAAGTTTTGTTAGAACAAACGCACAGCGACGCCGAGCGGTTTGCCTTGTATTACGAAGAGCATCCCGAACGTTATCCAGTGCTTACTGACTGGCTCAATCAGTTTGAACGTTCGCCTCAAGCTTAAAAAGAATCATGGCTTTCAATCCGGCTGTTTTGGGTAGGCACAAAACAGCTTTTTCGTGTGAAGCTGTTAAGAAAAAAGAAAGTTTTCCAATGATCAAAAAAGCGCTGAATGAAGGCGTTTGATAGGGCATGTCTAAGCGGCCCTTTTTTGCGCTAGACGATGGGATTAGCTATAATAACAGGAGATAACCAGGCGCCATTTACGCCAGTGATAAAGAAAGCTAATTAAAGGAGATTTTATGAAATTTGCTATTGATGCGATGGGTGGCGATAATGCTCCCCAAGCGGTAGTAAGTGCCGCCGTAAAAGCAGCAACCACGCACCCTGAAGATACATTTTTGCTATTTGGTGATCAAACACAAATTCAGGCATTACTCACGGATGAGTGGCCACAGAATTTGGTGATTGAAGCGACAACGGAGGTCATTGCAACCGGTGAAGAGCCAGTGCGAGCTGTGCGTCGCAAGAAAGACGCGTCCATGGTACGAGCAGCACGCGCGGTCAAGGAAGGAAGAGCTGACGCGTTGATCTCAGCAGGTAACACAGGGGCCTTGCTGACAGTAGCGACCTTGATTGTGGGCCGAGTGCGAGGCGTAGAGCGGGCAGCCGTGATGGTTGAAGTGCCTAACCTCAAGCGCGTTGGAGAAACCATGACTTACCTAGATGCAGGCGCCAATGCGGAGAGCAAACCCAATTATCTGTGGCAATATGCCATCATGGGGCAGGCCTACCAGCGTTTAGTGAAACACCAGGAGAATCCACGCATTGGTTTATTAAATAATGGGACAGAAGCTGAGAAAGGCTCACCACTAACGAAAGAAGCACATCAATTATTAGCAGCAGATGACACATTGAATTTCATCGGCAATGTTGAGGCACGGGATTTGTTAAATGATGCCTGTGAGGTATTAGTTACTGATGGTTTTACCGGCAATGCAGCCCTCAAAGCAACAGAAGGAGCCATCGATACTTTTACTCGGGCGTTGAAATCACTCTTCCTCAATAATGGCTGGAGGGGCAAACTGGGAGGGCTACTGATGAAAGGCCTGCTCAAGCAATACATGAGTAAGGTGGATTATGAATCCATCGGGGGTGGCCTTTTCATGGGAGTTAAACAACCGGTTTTAAAGGCACACGGAAATGCAGAAGCCAAGAGCATCTATGCGACAATCGAACAAGCACGGACGATCGTTGCTACTGATCTATATGGCCAGCTTGAGCGCATCTTTGCAAAACGTTATGCCCAAGCAAAAGCACAACAATAAAGGTTATAAAAACCGCTAACATCTGGAGGAGATAGAGACACTATGTCAGAAGAATCGGTGTATTGTACGATCACAGAAATCATCACGGAGCGCTACGGCATCGAATTGAAGAAGATCACCCCTGATATGCAGTTGAAAGAGCAATTGGGGGCAGATTCACTCGATATTATCGAATTTGTGATGCTGCTGGAGGACCGATTTAAGGTAATTATTTCTGATCAGAGTGTGAAGTCCATTGCTACGGTGCAAGACTTAGTGACTTGTGTGATTGATAGTATCAATGCGACATCGCTCTCCCCACAAGCACCCGATCAGAACGAACAGCGATCATCAAAAGCTGGGTAAATTACCCAGCTTTGTCTTTACAAAAGGGGGCAATTCCCCATCAGTATAAAAATGAGTAGGAGGAACGTTATGGGAATCAGTGATATCGAAGCATTATTACAAGAGTTTGGCTTAACGATTAAGAATCAAAAGCCATATATGACCGCATTTACTCATTCCAGCTATGCTAATGAGAATCGCCGTCAATTTCCAGATATTGAATACAATGAGCGAATCGAATTTTTAGGGGATGCGGTGTTGGAACTAACCGTCTCGACCTACATCTACCAACATTTTCCCGAAATGCCAGAAGGAAAACTTTCACGCTTTCGTTCAATCATTGTTTGCGAAGATTCGCTCGCTAAGCGCTGCAAGGAGTGCGGATTCGATCAATGGATTCGTTTGGGGCATGGTGAGGAACAGAGTGGCGCTCGCAATCGTCCGTCATTACTCTGCGACTTGTTTGAATCTGTTGTTGGCGCCATTTATCTTGATCTTGGGTTAGATGCGGTTGAGCATTTTTTGGCGCAAACCATTTATCCTAAGATTGAGAATGGCACTTTCTCTCTGCAAAGCGACCATAAAACGGCTCTGCAAGAAGAACTGCAGAAAAATGGGAAGATTGACCTCAATTACCAAACCATTGAGCAACCATCTAATGAGAATAACAACCAATTTACTGTAGAAGTGCAATTGTTTGGCGATGTTATTGGGACGGGCAGTGGCCATAACAAAAAAGAGGCCGAACAGCAAGCCGCCAAGGAAGCTCTTGGGAAGCTGCATAATAACGATTAAAAGAGGAAATAAAGGTGTATCTAAAAGTAATCGAATTGATAGGGTTCAAAAGTTTTGCGGAAAAAACGCGGATCGAATTGAATGCCGACTTTACCGCCATTGTCGGCCCCAATGGTAGTGGTAAATCGAATATCACCGAAGCTATCAAGTGGGTATTAGGAGAGCAATCGGCGAAATCATTGCGCGGTGAACGGATGGACGATGTGATTTTTGCTGGATCCGCTAGCAAATCACGGGCGCAATATGCAGAAGTTTCCTTGGAGTTTGATAATAACGACCGAACCCTAGCGTTAGATCAAGATGTGGTGCGCTTGACCCGCCGCTTTACACGCAAGGGCGAGAGTACTTATCGCCTAAATGGACAGCAGTGCCGTTTGAAGGATATTACGGAATTAATGATGGACACAGGGATCGGGAAGCACTCATTCTCAGTGATCTCGCAAGGGCGTGTGGAGGAAATTTTTAACCAGAAAGCCGAAGAGCGCCGCGCGATCTTCGAAGAGGCTGCTGGGGTGACCAAGTATAAAGCAAAAAAACAAGAAGCAGAGCGCAAATTGGCTCGCACCTTGGATAATCAAAACCGCCTCGATGACATTATGAGTGAGATTGAAACGCGCCTCACGCCACTCAAAGAACAACGCGATACAGCAATGACCTATCAGGAGAAGAAATCTGCCCTCAGTGAGATTGAAATTGCCCTGATTACCGTTGAAATCGAGGCACAATCCAAGGCATGGGAGTTGAGTAAGCAAGAGCTAATTCAAGTTGAAGCGGGTATCCGCCGTGAAAAAGCAGCGCTTAAAACGGCTCACGAAGCATTGGATGAACAACAACGGATTGAAAGTGCAGAAGAAGAAAAGCGGGAGACGTTGCATAACGAACTAATCACCCTCGTCCAGCAGATTGAGCAATCACAATCCAATCTGGAATTAGCCAAACAGCGCTTTGCGTTTCAACAAAAAGATCAGGCCCAACGGCAAGCTCGCTTGGCGGAATTGGATAGAGATCGCACGACGCGCACTAAGGCTTTTACGAAGGCGAATGCTGCTTTAACGGCCAGCCAGCAAGAAGTCCGTGATCAAAAGGAGCGTTTGTCTGATGTGACGTCTGCTTTAAATGCGTTGGAAGCAGCGCGGACGGTCGACGTGGAAGCTCTGCGTAATCAGTATTTCGATGCCTTACAACGCCAGAATCAACTGAAAAATCAGTTGGTGGCAATGGAGAAGGATCAATCGTTGCGAGAGCAAAAATACCTGGAACAGCAGCACCAACAGCAACAGTGGGAAAAAGAACAGCGAACATTAGAAACAGCCCAAAAAGAGGCACAAGAGCAATTGGAGCAAGTGAAAGAGGCACTTGATAGTATTCTCAATGACTATCAGGCCAAAGCACAGTCATTAAAAGCCCTTAATGACCAGATACAAGCCGTGCAAAAGGACTATGATCAGGCTAATCAAACGTATTTGCAAGCGAAAGCCAAACATGAGAGTCTTCGTTCTCTAGAAGAAAACAATGAGGGATTTTATTTTGGCGTGAAAAATGCGCTGAAATTGAAAACGAAATACGCAGGTATTCACGGGGCTGTAGCTCAGTTAATGGAAGTGCCGGCTGCCTATAATCTGGCCGTGGAGACAGCGCTGGGGGGCCAGATGCAAAATATCATCACTGCAACTGGGCGTGTCGCCGAACAAGTCATCCAGCAGCTCAAACAAGAGCGCGGCGGACGAGCGACATTCCTGCCTTTAGATGTGATGAAGCCACGGACACTGTCCCCCAATGAACTTGGCCAAGCACAGACAGTGACAGGGTATCTCGGCGTATTGGTAGATTTGGTGAAATTTGACGCTAAGTATCTACCGGTAATGGCAAATCTGATGGGATCGACGCTCGTCACCAAAGACCTAAAAAGTGCACGCCAGATTAACCAATTACTCAATCGCCGTGTCCGTGTTGTCTCATTGGAAGGCGATTTAGTGCATGCGGGTGGGTCTCTTACTGGGGGAATGAACCGCAACAATCAACAAGGGGCTATCCTCGAGCGCAGGCAAGCCATCAAAGCCTATGCCCAAAAAGAAACTGAGCTCAAAGAGACACTGGCTACTCTCAGTGAAACCCGCGAAAAATTAGAACGACAGGCGAGCCAACTTACTGAAGCCCTGGAAGCTGTCAAAGAAGCTGGTACAGAGGCACGCTATCAAGAGCGCAGTGCCAAAGAGACATTAGCACAATTAACAGAGCAATTAAGCGATGTCGAAAAAAGCTTAACTGGTGCGCAATATGAAGCAGAGATTCATTCAGAAGACCAACAATCAGCCAATCACGCGCAGCGACAGTTAGAGAATGAATTGCAGGAAGCAACCCAAACGATTGCGCAATTAAAAGCACAAATTGATTCCGCTAATGCCTCTGAAGAGACCTATCAGGTAGAACATGCGACTTTGGTAGAAAAGCGGCAAACCATCAAAACAGCTTTAGCTGTGGCAAAAGCAGCCGTGGAACAACAAACAACGGCTGTTTTGCAGGCAAAAGAAGATGTGCAGCAGGTTGAACAGGCGATACAAACGTTGAATGACCAAGCCGGCACGCCACCGATGGATGAAGCGACCTTCAAAGCGACAGAACGCAAACAAAAAGAGCAACTCCAGCAAAAAATCGATCGCCAACAACAGCTCAAGCAAGCACAAAAAACAGCCAAAGAACGTCAACAGCAAGCGCAGGCGGCTATTGAGCGTTTGAGCGCGCAGCAGGAGACGCATAATGAGGCATTGGAGCGTTACTATCAGGAACAAAGTACCACCCAAGCTCGCATTTCTAGGTATGAGGTAACGATTGATACCCATTTAACCCATTTGCGCGAAGACTACAGCCTCACGTTTGAGCGCGCCCAGGAACAGAGCCAATTGACTCTCTCTGTTGATGAAGCGAGCCAGCAGGTGAAACGATTGAAGCGGGAGATTGACCAACTGGGAGCAGTCAACCTCCAAGCCATTGCAGAATATGATGCGGTCAAAGAGCGTTACGATTTCATGGCAACGCAACGCGCTGATGTTTTAGCTGCCGTTGATAATTTAAAAACCACTATCGCGACCTTGGACCAGGAAGTCAGTGAGAAATTTAAAGCTAGTTTTCTCGCCATTCAGGCGGCCTTTGAACAAATTTTCCCTAAACTATTTGGCGGAGGAAAAGCGACCTTAACGTTAAGCGATCCTAAGCAGTTATTAACCACAGGAATTGAAATTATGGCCCAACCTCCTGGCAAGAAATTGCAGTTGATGAGTTTGCTTTCAGGGGGGGAACGTTCATTGACAGCTATCGCTCTGTTATTTGCGATGATTGCGGTCAATCCTGTGCCTTTCAGTATTCTCGATGAGGTAGAAGCAGCGTTGGATGATGCCAATGTAGAGCGTTATGGTGAGTACCTCCAGCATTACGCCGAAAAGACGCAATTTATTGTGATCACGCATCGTAAGGGAACAATGGAACATGCAAATCTGCTTTATGGAGTGACCATGGAACAAGCCGGCATTTCAAAATTAGCCTCAGTTAAATTGGGCGATGTGGATTGGCCATTGCCATCAGAAACGACATAGTAACAGATGAGGTGACCGCTAAAATCATGGTATCGCTGATGGTTCGGTCGTATTCATAAGCTAGTATGGGTAGGTAGTGGTATGTTAAAATGAGCACACAGTGGCAAAAGATAAGAGAAATGGAGCACAGCATGATCCAATTGATAGCAATTGATTTAGATGGAACTCTGCTTAGAAATGACAAGACACTTAGCGAAGCAAACCGAGAAGCTGTTCGCTGGGCAACTGAGCAGGACGTTGAAGTCGTGATTTGTTCGGGGCGACCGTTGTCGGGTGTCTTACCGTTAGTTTCGAAACTAGGACTCGATCAAGCGGGACAACACAGCATTATTTTTAATGGAGGCGCTGTGGTCGATAATGCGACCGCTACGATCATCCAACAGACCACGCTCGCACCAGCTGAAGTGGAACGCATTGCGGATGCTCTGTTAATGAGCGACTTGCCGGCAGATGCAGTGAGTGCCAAACAAGCTTTTCATTTCGAAGCAGTACCGGGTTGGCCAAGTACCTACCCAGAGCGTACCCCGTACTTGACATTTTCTGATTGGAAACGCCAAAAAGCACCATGCTTACCTATTTACAAAGTCGTCGCGACCACGACAAAAGAACATCTGTCGGCATGCATGGCGCGTATTCCGGAGTTCTTGTTTACTGAATATGCTGTGGTGCGTTCGCAGGAGTATCAATTGGAAATTATGCCAAAAGCGGTCAACAAAGGGGCCGCAGTGGAGGCGCTTGCTGACCACTTAGGTATACCCATGCGCGCGGTGATGGCTATCGGCGATGAAGAGAATGATCAAACGATGCTCAAAAAAGCGGGTATGGCCGTAGTGATGGCGAATGGCAATCCAAGCATGAAGGCCATTGCTGACTATGTTACGTTAACGAATGAAGAGGATGGCGTAGGTATCGCTATCCGTCAATTTGTTACCCCTAAGGAGAGAAGATAACGATGGGATTATTTGACCGTATTAAAAAAGCTTTTACCGGAGAAGACCCGCTCGTTGAAGAACAAGCGAAGTCACGGGAAGAAGAAAAAGAGAAAATTGTTTTAGATAAATATGATCAAGGGGTAGAAAAGACCCGCCGTAGTTTTTCGGAACGATTGAATGAGTTGTTTGCCGGTTTTCGTGAGGTTGATGAAGACTTTTTCGATGATTTAGAAGAAACATTGATTACTAGTGATGTCGGCTTCGACATGACGCTCGCCCTATCCGATGCTGTGCGCGATGAAGTGAAACGGCGTGGGGTATCGAAGGGTGAAGACGTGAAGAATACCGTCATTGAAAAAATGATTGATATTTATGATCAAGGTGGCGAGCCAGATGTAGCCATCAAAGAAAATCCGAATGGCCCGACAGTCATCCTGTTTGTCGGTGTGAATGGTGCTGGTAAGACCACTACGATCGGTAAAATGGCGCATCAATTGAAAGCACAAGGCCACAGCGTCCTCCTTGCAGCCGGAGATACCTTCCGGGCTGGAGCTGTGGAGCAGTTAGTGAAATGGGCGGATCGCGTGGAGGTTCCCATTGTGACTGGACGTGAGAAAGCCGATCCCGCTTCGGTCTGCTTCGATGCGGTGAAGAAAGCACAGGCTGAGCAGGTAGACTATCTCTTGATTGATACGGCAGGACGTTTGCAGAACAAGAAGAACTTGATGGCCGAATTGGAAAAGATGAATCGCGTGATTGGTCGGGAAATTCCTGGCGCCCCTCAAGAAACCTTGTTGGTGCTCGATGCAACGACTGGGCAAAACGCCTTGCAACAAGCCAAAGAATTTGCACAAACTGTTAATATCACTGGTTTGATCTTAACGAAGATGGATGGCACAGCTAAGGGTGGCGTGATCTTTGCGATTCGCTATGAAATGGATTTGCCGGTCAAATTCGTTGGTTTAGGGGAAGGATTAGACGACTTGCAACCATTTGATGCAGAAAAATTCATCTATCAGATGGTGCGTGACGTCGTAGAAATTCAACAATAATCCAATAGAAAAGTGGTGAGCGTGTGTCCGTTGAAAAAACAGAGCGAATGAATCAGCTGTATGATTACTATCAAGGACTATTAACTGATAAACAGCGCCAGTATCTCGACCTCTACTACCGAGAAGACTATTCACTGGGCGAAATTGCAGAAAATCTCGGGGTTAGTCGGCAGGCAGTTTATGATAATATTCATCGCAGCGAACAGACGCTGACACACTATGAGGCGTTATTACAACTCGTCCATTCAGAAGAATTAAGGCAAAAAGCGTATCAGTCGTTAAATGACTATGTGAGTCGTCATTATCCGACTGACCGAGCATTACAGCGTTTAGTTGAACAACTTTTTCTGATCGATAATGATTAATCAAAAATTATAGAGGTGAAAACATGGCTTTTGAAAGCTTGTCCGATCGTTTACAAGGATCGGTAGAAAAATTAGGCAAAAAAGGCGGAAAAATAAGTGAAGCCGATCTGCGTGAGATGATGCGAGAAGTACGTCTCGCTTTGTTGGAAGCAGATGTTAACTTCAAAGTGGTTCGTCAATTCGTTCATAATGTCCAAGATAAGGCATTAAATAGTGATGTGCTGGGATCATTAACCCCGGCTCAACAAATTGTTAAAATCGTTGACCAAGAATTAACGGATTTGTTGGGTGGCGAACAGGTTGGCATCCAATATGCCCAATCAGGACCAACGATCGTGATGATGGCTGGGCTACAGGGTGCTGGTAAAACGACGACAGTAGGGAAATTAGCCAACTATCTGCGCAGTGAGCAGCACCGCAAACCATTCTTGATTGCAGGTGACGTGTACCGGCCAGCAGCGATCGACCAGTTGGAAACGATCGGCCGTGAGCTCGATTTACCGGTCTATCAAGAAGGTGTGGATGCCAATCCAGTTGAGATTGCTCAGCGCGGGATTGAAAAGGCTAAAGCAGAAGGGGCAGATTTAATCTTCATCGATACTGCAGGACGGTTGCAGATCGATGAACGCTTAATGCAGGAATTAGAAGATATCAAATCTGCTGTTCATCCGGATGAAATCCTGTTGACTGTTGATGCGATGACCGGTCAGGAAGCAGCCAATGTAGCAAAAACCTTCGATGATCGCCTGGAAATTACTGGGGTGATTGTGACCAAGCTCGATGGGGATACTCGTGGTGGGGCAGCTCTTTCTATTGCTAGCATCACTGGCAAGCCGATCAAATTCTCTGGAACCGGTGAAAAACTAGCTGACATTGAAACCTTCTACCCAGACCGCATGTCCAACCGTATTCTCGGTATGGGGGACATGATGACCCTGATTGAGAAGGCTGAAAAAGAATTCGATGCAGCCGAAGCGGAAGCCATGGCTGAAAAAATGCGAGCAAATACCTATGACTTCAATGACTTCATTAAGCAAATGGATCAATTGAATAACATGGGGCCGCTCGAAGGCATTTTGAAAATGATTCCTGGCGTGAATAAGATGCTCAATTTGGATCAGGTGAAACTCGATCCTAAAGACATGGCACGCACTAAGGCAATGATTCAGTCCATGACGACATACGAACGTGAGCATCCTGATGACATCAACCAATCTCGCCGCCGTCGCATTGCGAAAGGCTCCAGCACGACGGTGGCTGAAGTCAACCGCTTAATCAAGCAATTTAATCAGTCACGAACGATGATGAGCGCCATGTCTAATGGCGATACCAGTGCCTTACAGAATATGATGGGCATGGGCGGAGGCTTTGGCCAACAAGCTCCTGCTGGCAAAGGATTGAACCGCGTAGAACAAGTTCAAGCGCAGCGGAAGATGCGCAAGATGAAAAAACTTGGCAAACGTCGTGGCAAGAAAAAATAATTAAAAGTAAAACCCACTCCCAAAAAACGAGTGGGTTTTTTGTGTCATCATTGCTGGTTAACGTCATGCCTTATAAGCATCGCTCCTGTTAGGAAAGGTATTTCCATAAAAGGTGATTTCTCAGTATGCTAGAGACAACAAATGAACATGCTGTTGACATGCAGTATCCAGACAAAGAGAAAATCAGAGTGCCTTTCGCGCTAGCTGGCGAACGTCATGGGATATTTAATGAGATGAAAAATACGGACACAGTGAGCATTGACATGAAGAAAAAGGAGCGAATGATGATGGAATATACGACATTAGGGAATACTGACATTAACGTTTCTAAATTATGTATTGGTGCTATGAGTTTCGGAAAAGCAGGAACAATGCACGATTGGACTCTCGATGCTCATCAAACAGAAGATATGGTCGCACATGCTTTGGATTTAGGAATTAATTTCTTCGATACCGCTAACAGCTATTCTGCCGGAACCAGTGAGGAATATCTTGGTCAAGCCCTCAAAAAACATACGACTCGTGATAAGGTGGTTATTGCATCCAAAGTCTATTTTAATCCAGGAAAACTTTCACGATCTGCAATCATGAGTGAAGTCGAAGGCAGTCTGAAACGTCTAGGGACAGATTACCTTGATCTTTATATCATCCATCGTTTTGATTATGAAACACCAATTGAAGAAACCATGTCAGCCCTCAATGAACTGATCAAAGCTGGTAAGGTACGAGCAATTGGGGCTTCAGCGATGTATGGCTACCAATTCTACAACATGCAACAAGTAGCCAAAGATAATGGGTGGGCGACTTTCCAAACGATGGAAAACCATTACAACCTGCTGTACCGCGAAGATGAGCGCGAGATGATTCCGATCTGTCAGCAGATGAACGTCTCGCTCATGCCATACAGCCCTCTCGCTGCTGGCCGTTTAGCAAGAACGGAATGGACCACTCATACGAAACGTAGCCAAACCGATGTCATTGCTGAAGAAAAATATGACCACACGAAGGCCTTCGACATGAAGATAGTTGAACGTGTCCATGAGGTTGCAAAAAAACACCAAGCGACCATGAGCCAAGTAGCCTTAGCTTGGGAATGGGCAAAAGGTGTGGCCTCGCCAATTATTGGGGCCACCAAGAAAAAATATCTTGATGATGCAGTAGGTGGGTTGGACCTCAAACTTACCGAAGCAGACATGACATTTCTTGAAGAACGCTATGTTCCCCATAAAATTGTCGGCGCCTTGAATGAATAATATTAGTGATGATCATCCATGCCCTCGTCTAAGACGGGGGATTTTTTATTTAATAAAGCATGACTCCCTGAATTGGAAAATAAGTCTTCACTTATGGGAGATGATGAGAACTGATATGCTCCCCTTTAAGTAGACAGGGCAATTCCTAAAACTACTTAAAG
>JAUMZL010000031.1 GCA_030528155.1 Aerococcus sp. | reverse complement strand
TTTATGCTCTTTTACTTTATTTTTTGCATTTCATTTTACAATGAAGCTAAAAGAAAAGACACTGCACAACGCATGCAGTGTCTAAACCAGCGCACCGCGGCGAGTTCTGATGGGATGGGTGCGTTTAATTTTTATATCGTCTCGCTCAGTTAATCTTCGAAGAAAGTGATATTTATGATATTGCCTCACTCCGTTAATCTTTGTGGGAAGCTAGTTTTTTGCTTCGTTCAGTTGACCTTCGCTGACAGCTGTTTTCTCCCATCACTTAGCACGCACTAATCCTACAGGGTAGAGGCTTGCTTAGCGAGTGTTTCTGCCATATCCGTGCGTTCCCATGGGAGGTCAATATCTGTACGGCCAAAATGACCATATGCAGCCGTTTGGGCATAGATCGGCTGTTTCAATTGCAAGGTTTCGGTGATGCCACGTGGGGTGAGAGCGAAGTTTTCGCGGACTAATTTTACAAGCGCTTCTTCGCTATATGTGCTCGTCCCCTTGGTATCAATAGCAATCGACACTGGGTGGGCTACTCCGATTGCATAGGCTAGCTGGATTTCACATTTTTCAGTGAGACCACTGGCAACGAGGTTTTTAGCAATGTAGCGCGCCATGTAGCTAGCGGAGCGGTCCACCTTAGTGTAATCTTTCCCGGAGAAGGCGCCCCCACCATGTGGCGCTGTGCCCCCATACGTATCCACGATGATTTTACGTCCAGTGAGACCGGAATCGGCAACAGGCCCACCGATGACGAATTTCCCAGTTGGGTTGATATAGAAGTGCGTCTGATCATCCAGCCATTCTGCAGGCAAAACAGGGATAATGACGTGCTGCTGAATATCTTTTCGTAATTGTTCTAGGGTGACTGATTCATGATGCTGAGCGCTCACTACGACAGTATCAATACGTTTAGGCGTATTATCTTCATATTCAATGGTGACCTGAGTCTTACCATCTGGGCCAAGGTAATCCAAGGTGCCGTCTTTGCGCACATCGGAAAGGCGGCGGGCTAGACGGTGACTCAAAGCGATTGGCATAGGCATCATTTCCGGCGTTTCATTTGTAGCATAGCCGAACATCACCCCTTGGTCCCCTGCGCCCAATTCTGGAGAGTCAGTATCATGGTGCTCTTCGCGGTGCTCCCAAGCATCATCAACCCCCATTGCAATATCCGGTGATTGTTCGTCGAGCGACACCAATACGGCAATGTGGTCGGCATCGAACCCGTACAGGTCGTCGGTATAGCCGATGCGACGGATCGTTTCGCGCACGATGGATTGAATGTCAACGTAAGCAGAGGTAGAAACCTCACCGAATACGAAGACAAGTCCCGTATTAACCACTGTCTCGCAAGCCACCCGCGCATCAGGGTCTTGAGTGAGAATGGCGTCTAGGATAGCATCACTGATTTGATCAGCGACTTTGTCAGGATGTCCCTCTGTTACTGATTCAGAGGTAAAGAAATGTTTGGTCAATTGTATTCCCCCATATCTAAAGTGAACCAAACTTGCCGCTAAGGCTAGCATGGTTAGTGTCATTGATTGGTTACAAGGCCTATCTTTCCTATGAAAGATCCTATCGGGAAGTGCTGTAACTCTACCCAATTATATAGAAAAAATCGCATTTGCCTAGCATGATTCGCATGAAATTCGATCAAAAGGCGCATATTGTGACAAAATGAAGAGAAAAAGCGGGGATCTATAATAAATAAGTGGTTTTAAAGTCTCAAGTAGATTACGAGAGCGGATTAACATGACAATTATGTAACAAAACGTTTCGCCATGTTTAAGCGTGATTGACAGTTCCCTGATTTTGCCCCTTTTTATAAAAAACCGTGCTAGTATAATAGGCGTCGATGGCCAAGGAGCCATCCCCTGCTTGAAGAGACAAGCAGAGAACATAAAAAAAGTCATTCTAGTACGTTAGAAAAAAGGGGAAATCTTTATCATGAATTTACGTCAAGTTATCGCAGGAACTGCTGTTGCTATGTCTGCCTTTGTGGCTGTTAACTTTGGTAGTGTTTCTGAAGCACATGCTGCTGAAAAATGGGAACCACGTACCGTTGAACAAGTAAAAACAGACTTGAAAGACAACAAAGAATACACCATCAAATCTGGGGACACCCTCAGTGTGATTGCTAATGCCGCTGAAGTTGATGTTAATGCATTGGCACAATTAAACAAAATTGCCAACGCCAACTTGATCTTCCCAGGCACCGTTTTGACTTTTGACATGAACGCTCAAGGCAAAGTAGAAAAAGTTGAAGTTGAAAATCAAGGCCAAAAACAAAGTGTTGAGGTTCAACAAACAGCAGCACCGGCAGTACAACAAGCACAACCACAAACCGTTAGCTACTCTGGTCAATCTTCTAATGCTAAGGAAATCATCGCACAACGTGAATCTGGTGGTTCTTACTCCGCACGTAACGGACGTTATGTGGGTCGTTACCAATTAGACGCTAGCTACTTGAACGGGGATTACTCTGCCGCTAACCAAGAACGCGTGGCTGATAACTACGTTGCTCAACGTTATGGTTCATGGGATGCAGCGTTAGCATTCTGGAACAACAACGGTTGGTACTAATCACTAACAGTTAAAGATAACCGTACTGTCACGTCGATAGTTTTGACACTAAGCGCGTAAATCACGCATAAACATGATCATCCAATATAGGCGCTAGGCTTTGGCCTGGCGCTTTTTTTGTAGGACCTTAACCCAAATGATTCCGATGTGGTTATAGGTTTTCGTAATGTGTTTTAACGCTTATAATAGAAGAAATGAACGATAAGCTTGAGATAGAATAGCGACCATTGAAGCAGGAAGTACGGAATGCTTTTTTAATGTCATCAACTGTGTCGGTGATAGATTTTGGGGTGGCGAGTCGGTAGAGAGATAGGCACTGAGGGTGGTTGCTCCAAGCATAGAGAGTATTGAGCGACTATGGTAAGCGCATCTAAATAAGTGACGGAATCAGGGAGGCGAAATCATGCATTATTATCGGATTATGGGAATTCGTAGTCAGAAGCAGCGCGAACATCTTGAAGAGGCGTTGACTCCTTATTTACCAAAAGGAGCTGAGCTGGCGGCGGATTATCTGGCTGTTGCTGATGGGGTGGAACTGGACCCAGTGATCGGCATTTTAGCCTTTGAACAACTTACACTCAAGCCATTGAGTACGAGTGAAGTAAAAGAGTTATATCACTGGCACTCTGAAGAAGAAGCCATACATGCTTCAGGAGGCTATGCAGAGGATCACGCACATCAATCTGAACATCAGATGGGGATTGTTTTTATTCTCAACGTGGCTTTCACTATTTTAGAGGTCATTACGGGTTTTTGGTTCGGTAGTACAGCTGTCTTGTCCGATGCCGTCCACGATTCTGGCGATGTGCTCGCTATTGCGATTGCGTGGTTATTGGAGAAATTTTCCAGTCGCCCAGCGGATGATCGCTATTCCTATGGGTACCAACGTTTTTCTTTGCTGGGGGCATTGATTACAAGCGTCTTTTTATTAATAAGTTCGCTATTGATTATCGCCACTGCGATCCCGAAATTCTTTCATCCTGAAGCTGTCAACACAGCAGGGGTTTTTTGGTTGGCTATTTTTGCTTTGGTGGTGAACGGTGGGGCAGCTTATGTCTTGCATCACGGTCATTCTGCAAATCAACGGCTACTCTCTATTCATTTATTAGAAGATGTTTTAGGGTGGGTAGCGATCCTGATCATGAGCGTAATCCTGCGCTTTACGGCTTGGACGTTCATCGATCCGTTGCTGTCCATGGCTATTGCGGGATGGATCATTTATGAAACCCTCCCAGAATTCAAGAAAATCGCCGCGCTCTTTTTGCAGGGCACGCCAAAAGAGGTGGATCTGCCTTGTATCCGCAGAGATATTTTGAATATTCCCGGTGTGGCGGGGGTTTCGCATCTCCATGTTTGGTCGACTGACGGGAGTTATCATATGGGGACAGTGAGCGTAGTGACAACTGCTGATACTGTTCATGAACAGACACTGATTAAGCAGCGTATCCGCGAACGGGCAGCTGAGTGTCAGTTAATTCACTTGACGATCGATGTGGTATATCTACCGGCGGATTATCTCTATCGTCATAATCATTAATAATCACAGCGTCACTAATATGAAAGCCATCTGAGCAAGCTTTAACCAGTGTGTATGCCAGCGTTGGTATGGTGATTTATGAGAAAAAACGATGTCCTGTTAGCTGCGTTACACTGATTCCGTATTTTAAGTAAGCATTGAAATTGACTTTACGATGGGGTTTTCTTAAGATAAAATTATGATAGTCAAAGTTAGTCAATATCAATGAGAAAGAGTGAGCCGTCATGCAAAATCGCAATATGTCTGACATCATCGAAGCTTATTTGAAGAGTGTGCTTCAAGGCGTCGGTGACGTTGAAATTAGACGCAGTGAGATTGCAGAGCGTTTTGAATGTGTACCGTCACAGATTAATTATGTTATTAATACTCGTTTTACTCCTAAACAAGGCTATGCGATTGAGAGTAAGCGAGGCGGTGGTGGGTACATCCGCATCATGAAATTGGAAGTGGTTGATGAAGCGGATTATCTCGATCAGCTGATTGCTTTGATCGAGCAAGAAATTACTTGGCGCGATGCAGTATCTATTATTGAAAATTTAGAACAAAAACAGTTGATTAGCGCAGAACAAGCCTATATTATGCAATCAGCGATTGATAATAAGGTCATGGGGAATTTTGAGTTTCCAAATCAAGCGCGAGCTGTGATATTAAAACACATAATCGACCGTTTGAAATATGACTAGGTCGATGGAGAGGAGCCTTTAGATGAGTGAGCACTACACAGAAAAGGCAAAAGCAGCATTAGAATTTGCGACCGAAGAGGCAAAAGGTTTTCGTCAAGCCGCTGTGGGATCGGAACATCTGCTACTGGGATTGTACGAGGAACCGGATGGCGTTGCGCACGCTATTTTGAGCGAGTACTTGCCAGCTTATGAGAGTTTAAAAGAAGAGATTGAATTTATTACCGGCTATGGGACGAGTCAAGGACCATTGGATAAAAATGGGCATCCTATCTATGCACCGCGCAGTCGCCAAGTGCTCTATAAGGCACGCGAATTTGCGAATGAATTAGGAGCATCCTTGATTGGTACGGAACATTTATTATTAGCATTGATTGATAATGAAATGCTCGCCGTACGGATTCTCCGCAACCTGAGCGTGGATATTGCTGAATTGCGTCATGATATTTATCAAATGATCGGTCAGCCTGATCCCAAAGCACGCAAAAAGGCGCGCTCTCTGCCCCATCAGCCCAATTCCAAGACGCCGACGCTTGATGCTTTGGCGAAAGATTTAACGCAAGCGGCTCGTGATCATGAAATTGATCCGATTGTTGGACGCTCCAGCGAGATTAAACGGGTGATGCAGATCCTCAGTCGCCGTACTAAGAATAATCCGGTTTTGGTTGGTGAACCTGGTGTTGGGAAAACGGCTATTGCCGAGGCGATTGCGTTGGCAGTAGCTGCCAGCCAAGTACCTGCGAACCTATTGAATAAGCGGGTTATGATGCTTGACGTTGGCGCGATGGTAGCCGGGACCAAATACCGTGGGGAATTCGAAGATCGCGTGAAGAAAATGCTCGATGAAGTACAAGCTGATCGCCAAATCATTTTATTTATCGATGAACTCCACACCCTCATCGGTGCTGGTGGGGCGGAAGGTGCCATCGATGCTTCGAACCTGCTCAAACCTGCCTTGGCGCGGGGAGAATTACAGGTCATTGGGGCTACCACCTTGAATGAATATCAGAAATATATTGAACGTGATGCCGCTTTGGAACGGCGTTTTGCTCGCGTGCTCGTTGAAGAACCAACTAATGAAGAGTCGATCGAGATTCTTAAGGGGATTCGGAATTCTTACGAGCGCTTCCACCAAGTCAGAATTACGGATGATGCCATTACGGCCGCTGTGCAGTTGACGTCACGCTATGTCGCGGATCGTTTCCTGCCTGACAAAGCCATCGATGCCATGGATGAAGTAGCAGCAACCAAGCGCTTGGATCAAGCGTTATCACCTAAAGCAGTCGCTGAGCGGCAAAAGATGCAACAACGTTATGAGGAATTAGATGCCGAGAAACGCGAAGCTGTGATCAACCAAGACTTTACCACAGCAGCAAAGTTGCATGGTGAACAACAACAAATCGCCATTCAGCTCAAGCAATTGGGACAAAAGGATGACCAGGAAGACTACGCACTAACAGTTGATGCGACTGATGTTGCCCAGATGATTGGGGAATGGACAGGAATTCCGGTGTCACGTTTGACAGCTAAAGAAAATGAACAGTTGCTACATTTGGAAACGGAATTGCATCGCCGAGTGAAAGGCCAGGATCAAGCGGTATCAGCCGTGGCACGGGCCGTGAAACGTTCACGGAGCGGATTGGGTGACCCTAATCGTCCTATTGGATCTTTCATGTTCCTCGGTCCCACTGGCGTTGGGAAAACAGAATTAGCCAAAACACTCGCAGAAAATCTCTTTGGTTCGGAAGATGCCATGATTCGTTTGGATATGTCCGAATACATGGAGAAATATAGCACGAGTCGCCTGTTAGGTTCAGCGCCGGGATATGTCGGATTTGAAGAAGGCGGACAGCTCACCGAAAAAATTCGTCAACATCCCTACAGTGTGGTACTCTTCGACGAAATTGAAAAAGCCCATCCTGATGTTTATGACTTGCTTTTGCAGATCTTGGACGACGGTTATCTCACTGATAGCAAAGGACGCCGGATTAACTTCCGCAATACAATCATCATCATGACCTCGAACATTGGAGCAACAGAAATTCGTGATGATAAAATCGTTGGATTCGGTGGCCAGAAAGAAGAACGGAGCTATCAGGTGATGAATAAACGTATCAGAGACGCGCTAAAACACGCTTTCCGTCCTGAATTTCTCAATCGTGTGGATGAGGTTGTTGTCTTCCGATCATTAGAAGCCAAGGAAATTCAAGCTATCGTCCATAAGTTTACCGATCAACTGGTGAAACAACTCACCGCACAGCAGATTGACTTGCGCTTTACGGCGGGGGCCATCAAGCAGATTGCCGATGAGAGTTTTGACCGCGATTTGGGAGCTCGCCCCGTTCGGCGTTACGTTCAACGACACATTGAAGATCCATTGAGTGAATTATTGCTATCTGAGCGGGTGCAATCTGGTGATCAGGTGCAGATTGGTTCTAGAAAAGGCGCTCTCTATCTGCGCATTAAACATCATGACGGTAGCGAAGAAAACAATCAGGTGTCAGATTTAATGACGCCTTCATTCTTATAAAGTAACGGTTTTGCTTTGGCGCTATTTAGTGTATCCTGAAGTTAACAACTAAGAAAGAACGAGGTGGCTAGCATGAATAAAGAAACAAAAACGGCATTAGTAGCACTCGGTGGTTTAGCTGCAATTGCCGCTGTGGCTGCATTGATCTATCACGAAGAAGATCAAAATCAAAGTTTCAGTCGGGCCATTGATGACTTGAACAAAAAGTTTGAAGACGGAAACTACCAAGAAAAATTAACGAGTGCTGGTGAAGAGGTGGCTAAGCAAGCCGAGGAGATTCCGCAAGCTGTGCGAGACTGGTTTAAGAGTTTGGCCGAATAATCGTCAACAAAAAGCTAATGCACATGCGTCATAGATAGGGACGAGGCGATCGTGCTTCGTCTCTTTTTTGCTGATAAGGATAGGAGGATGCTGTGGAGAAAGAACATTCCGCTGAATATTTTATGCAGCAAGCGATTCAAGAAGGAGAGAAAGCCGAAGCCATCGGGGAAGTGCCGATTGGGGCGGTCATCGTCAAAGATGGTGTGATTGTTGGACGTGGGCATAATCTCCGCGAAACTACGCAGCAAGCAACCACCCATGCTGAAATGGCAGCTATTCAGATGGCTAATAGGACATTAGCCAATTGGCGTTTGATTGACTGTGATCTCTACGTGACGGTGGAGCCCTGCCCAATGTGCGCGGGAGCTATTGTTCTCAGCCGCATCCGCCATGTCTACTACGGGACGGCGGATCCCAAAGCTGGAGCATGCGGCAGTTTGATGAATTTAGTGCAGGATGAGCGGTTAAACCACCAAACGGAACTGACGGCAGGGGTACTCGAGGAGGAATGCGCTCAGCAGATGAAAGATTTCTTTCGAGCATTACGGGCGAAACGGAAACAACAATCGCGGAAACCACGGGACGGAATGCCTATCGATACGACTCCATAAATTAAGGGAAGTGTCGTCATCACATTGCCTTTTAGATCGTTTGATTATATAATGTTTTAAAAATCTACCAATTTACAATAAAAAGGGGAAAGACACATATGGAAGATCCTGGGGCCACGTCTATCGGCGGTCAGATCTTATTAATTATTGTTTTAACGTTGGTCAATGCCTATTTAGCCGGCGCCGAAATGGCATTTGTTTCGGTTGATCAGGGAAAAATTAAGGAACTTGTCGAAGAAGGCAATAAAAAAGCTGAAAATGTGGAATACTTACTGGGGCGGTCCGACCATTTCCTGTCGACCATCCAAGTTGGCATTACCTTTGCCGGTTTTTTGTCATCAGCATCGGCAGCGAATACTTTCGTGGGCTACATTTCGCCTTACTTGGCTAATATTCCGGTTGGCGATATGATTGCTACCGTCCTGGTAACGGTCATTTTATCTTACGTTTCGCTGGTGTTTGGCGAGCTCTTCCCCAAACAGGTTGCGATCCAATTCCCAGAGGATTACTGTCTGGCAACGGCTGGATCGATTCGCTTCTTAATGCGGGTGTTTACGCCATTCGTTTGGTTGTTGACGGCATCAACGAATCTCTTGAAGCGTTTGGTACCGATTGACTTCACCGTACGCGAAGAACACCTCACGCGTCGTGAAATGGGGAAAATCATCGAGAGTGGTCGCAATGAAGGGGCCATTGACCTTGATGAGTTCCGCATGATGCAAGGGGTATTGAATCTGGATTCTAAATTAGGGAAGGAAGTCATGGTTCCCCGTACGGATACAATGATGCTTGATATCGAAGATGATGTGGTAGAGAGCCTCGAGGAGATGCTCGCTGCCCCTTACTCGCGCTTTCCTATTTATCGCGATGATAAGGATGACGTCATCGGTATTATCCATGCCAAGGATGTCTTGCGGGAAACGGAACGCGTCGGTTTTGAAAATGTCAAAATGGAAAATATTATGAAACCCGCGTATTTTGCTCCGGAGACGATTTACATTGATGATCTTCTGCTTCAATTTAAACGCAATAATCAGCATATGGCCATCCTCAAAGATGAGTACGGCGGTGTGGTAGGAATCGTCACGTTGGAGGATCTGTTAGAAGAGATCGTTGGCGATATCGAAGACGAGTATGACGAAGAAACCGCAGATTACCAAAAAATCGATGATAAGACGTATCTGATCAACGGGAGCATGTCCATCAGTGACTTCAATCCCATGTTTGATACCGAAATTGAGAGTGAAGAATCCGATACGATTGCTGGCTATGTGATTGAAATTCTCGGGCATTTCCCCGCTGACCACGTCCAGGAGAGCGTCCGCATTGAAGACTATCTCTTGACCACGACTGAGGTAGAGAATGGAAGAATTCGGGAATTAGAAGTTTATCATTCACCCCTGAGTGAGGATGAATCCTCCATCGATGAGGGTTGATTCGTAGCAACTACTGACATAGGGAACCTGCTCACGTATAGCGAGACGCGCTATG
>JAUMZL010000014.1 GCA_030528155.1 Aerococcus sp. | reverse complement strand
TTTCAGATTCAATCCCTACACATTTGGTTCGTCTTCTTTATTCAGTTTTCAAAGGTCTATCTTGTTGTTATTGCCTCAAGCAGCGACTCAAGTATCTTACCAGAAACTCAAGTTGTTGTCAAGAGGAAATTTAAATTATTTTTTGTCGTTCTCAGTAAGCGACATGTTTCTGTCGTTTGCTGTTGCCGACTTGAAGAATGTTACCAGATGACTCAACCACTGTCAACATCTTTTTTAAAAATAATTTTTATTTGTCTCTTGCCTCCTGAGAAGCAGGAAAAGTCGCTGTCTCTCAAACGACCTTAGCTACTTTATCACCCTTCAATTGAGATGTCAACCGTTAGCCTGTATTTTTTTATTAGAATTTTTCATGTGGTTAATTAGCAACTTATAAATCCCTTATCATTGCTTATTTATTAAGACACTACCTCTACATTTCTTCTTCAGTTTTTTAATTCAGCCAATTATGAGGACCGTGGTACGACCTTTTTCCTACTCATCATCTGCCCCCTAGCCACTACATGATTTACATATTATTTTGTCACGAACCATTGCCTGCTAGCATTACGACTGACGGTTGCTTTTTATATTAAAGCGAAATTCTTTTCAAATGTCTCAACGTAGGTCTTCCGTTTTTTGCCTAAAAAAAGAGAACCACGCGTGATTCTCTTTTTATCTCAATGCAACTATATCGTAAAACAAGTGTCGATCACTGAAGCAATGTCACTCGTTATTTTTCTAAACGTTCATTTAACGCTTTACTGTATTCTTCAAAACCAGGTTTACCGAGCAAGGCAAACATATTTTTCTTGTAAGCTTCTACACCTGGTTGGTCAAATGGATTAACTCCATTCAAGTAGCCACTGATTGCCACCGCCGCTTCAAAGAAGTAGATCATATAGCCCAAGGTGTAAGCGTCCATGGTTGGAATATGCAAGACGAAGTTGGGAACGCCCCCATCAACATGCGCAAGTAAGGTCCCTTGAAAGGCTTTGGTATTGACAAAATCCAGATCCTTGCCTTCGAGGTAAGCCAAACCATCTGCGTTATCTGCCAAAGTTGGGATCTCCACATTTTTCACTGGTTGATCCACCTTCACGACAGTTTCAAAGAAATGATGTTGACCATCTTGAATGTATTGACCAAGTGAATGTAAGTCGGTAGTAAAGTTGGCACTGGATGGGTAGATGCCTTTGTTATCCTTCCCTTCGGATTCCCCAAACAATTGCTTCCACCATTCAGAGAAATAGGTCATACGTGGTTCATAGTTAACCAAAATTTCCGTATCATAGCCTTTACGGTAGAGAGCATTACGTAAAACGGCATACTGATAAGCTTCGTTTTCGGAAAGATTATTGTTGTCGTAAGCTTCCATAGCATCGTATGCCCCTGCCATCAACTTATCGATGTCTCCACCAGCAACGGCAATTGGCAACAATCCCACTGGTGTTAAAACCGTGAAACGTCCACCTGTACCATCAGGAATAATAAAGGTTTCATACCCCTCTTCATCCGCTTCATGACGCAATGCGCCATTAGCTTTATCGGTCGTTGCAAAAATACGGGATTTTGCTTCTTCTTTGCCATATTTATCCAACAGAAGTTGTTTGAATACTCGGAAAGCAATGGCGGTCTCCGTGGTTGTTCCTGATTTACTGATCACATTCACGGCAAAATCACGATCACCGATGTATTCGATTAATTCTGCCAGATAAGTGGAGCTCAAGCTATTACCAGCAAATACGACTTCTGGAATGTTTTTATCTTCCTGCATCTTAAAGCTGTGAGAGAGAAATTCAATGGCCGCTTTGGCTCCTAAATAAGAGCCACCAATCCCTAATACAACCAAAACTTCCGCGCTGTCTTGAATTTTTTTGGCTGCCGCTTTAATGCGGTCATATTCTTCCTTATCGTAGTCACGTGGCAAGTAAACCCAGTCCGTAAAGTCACTGCCTTGACCCGTTTTTTCTCTGAGCATGCGGTCAGCAGTTTCTACGAACGGTTGCATGTAGCCTAGTTCATGTTCTTGGATAAATTTATCCGTATTGGTAGCATCAAATGAAAGATATCCCATTGTTATTATTCCTCCAAACGATAATCTTTTATTTTTCCGCGTTCAATGTCGCGGAGTGCATCTTTGATAAAGGTAGGCATGGCTGATCTGAGCGATTGAAAGCCGATATTATCTGCAATAGCATGCCGTGGGGGACGAAGACGTGGCGGGCGCTTAGGTAAGCGCACCGGATGCAAGGCCCTTAATGACAAGCTGAGGCGCTTGGTATATTCATCAATATCAATAATTTTTACGGTCAAGCGACTCCCAAGTGTAAACAACTCGTCAATTTCAGTGACAAAGGTATTCTTCACCTCAGAAATGTGAATTAAGCCCTGGTGAGTGGCATCCAACCTAACAAAAATACCATAGGGCTGAATACCAGTGACTTCACCTTCTACCACTTGGCCAATACGATAGGCTGCTTTGTTCTTGCCCACGCTAGTTCTGCTCATTTCGTTGAACACTCACGCTCTCAATGACCACATCTTCAAGCGGACGATCGGCAATGTCTGTTTTTGCTTGTTCGATGTCTTGCACTACGTCCATCCCCAAAATGACCTGTCCAAAAACAGTATGGTGGTAGTCCAACCAAGGCGTCCCACCTTTTGCTTCATAAGCGGCAATAACTTCTTTTGGGTAGCCAGCTTCCTCCATCTGGGATCTAAACATCGCTGGGAAAGAAGAAGCAGAAACGATAAAAAACTGCGAGCCATTAGTATTAGGACCGGCATTAGCCATTGCTAAAGCGCCCTGTAGATGGAAAGCACGATCACTGAATTCATCTAAAAAGCTCTCACCATAGATGCTCTCGCCCCCACTACCTGTACCAGTTGGATCGCCACCTTGGATCATAAAATCCTGAATCACACGGTGGAAAATCACCCCATCATAATAGCCGGAAGTGGCGTGTTCAATGAAATTCTTTACCGCTAGCGGTGCAATATCCTCAAACAGAGCAACAGTAATCGCGCCATGATTCGTCGTTATTGTTGCTTGGGGATAGGTGGTTGTCTGTGTTAATTGTGGATAGTCCATAAATAGCCTCCTTTATCCATTTGAACCTATGCTCAAATGTAGCTTCATTGTACCAATATGTGAGCGAAAAGTGTAGAATTCCTCATTGACAATCACTAAATTCCCAATCTATAAGGTTAGCAGCCTCGTTTAAGAATTAGCAACAAGGACTAATTGTATTTAGTGAGAGACAGCGCCTTGATTTAGTGCTGAAATTATTCGTCATTCTCTCCTCTTTAAGGTAGATAGCATCACTTTTTATAACATGTACATCGAGCCAGTAGATACCTTTATCACTTTTTGATAATGAATTAACCACTAGCTCCATAGACGATCGTGCGTTGACATTGAGTCTTTCTATCGACTATCTTTCATTATTCTTTAAGTTTTCTCTTCAGAATTAAGCTTTATTTCATTGCTTTTATGCTATGATGGTAGCAATGAAGGTTTCCATTTTTGACTGTTGTTGGTTGGCAGATCACTGATCAATTCACACAGGCAAATAGTGAAATCACGGTTGAAGGAGGTCAATATGAGCGGGCATCTCAATTACCCATTATTCGTCACATTGAGTGCAATTTTTATCACTCAG
The DNA here is from genome assembly GCA_030528155.1 of Aerococcus sp. GTDB lineage: Bacteria > Bacillota > Bacilli > Lactobacillales > Aerococcaceae > Aerococcus. The sequence goes on along the minus strand of JAUMZL010000014.1, from coordinate 56,117 downwards.
TTCGTTAAATACCCTCTCGCGCTGATGTTTCATCGTGAGCAGGCACATTGGCGCATTGTGCGCGCAACTGGTGGTATGCCTAGTTCTCACTCAGCCGCTGTCACCTCGTTGATTACGGCTCTCATCCTTCAAAATGGAATGAACTCCCCTTATGTCGCTGTGGCGGCTTGCTTTGGCGTTATTATCATGTTTGATGCCATGGGGGTACGGCGCCAGAGCGGAGAGCAGGGGTTGTTGCTGCGCCGCCTCCTCGTCATCTCACGCTATCAAGCCAAAGAACATGGTGATGATGAGTTGTTGACACAGTTGAACGCCATTGATGATGAGCGAATGGTGATTGATGATTATCTTGGCCACCGTCCGATTGAAGTTTTCGGTGGCGTGGCTTCGGGTATTCTTGTTGCATTTGTGGTGCGCTGGATTTTCGGTTTATTTGCGATTTCCATCCTCTAATCCCCGCACCTAAAGATAACCTTAAAACGGACAACTAATGACACCACTCGCTGTGAGTGGTTGAACACTGCTGTCCGTTTTTTATTTTCAATGATTTATTTGATAAGGAGAATTTGATGTTAAGAACAGATATTGCCATTATCGGTGCTGGTCCGGCCGGGTTGTTTGCGGCTTTTTATGCCGGAATGCGCCACCTCACGACGCAAGTGATCGACACATTGCCGAATGCCGGTGGACAGCCTTTTGCGTTATACCCGGAAAAGAAAATTTATGATATCGGTGGCATTCCCAATCTCAGTGGTCAAGCACTTACTACTAATGGCCTCGCCCAGATCGAACCTTTCCGTGCAACAACTACGCTCTGCTTCGATGAAAAAGTGCTACAATTTTCACAGGTCGAAGATGACGGGGAAACTTATTTTACTATCACCACCTCTAAGGGGACGCGGGAAGCACGTGCCATTCTGATTGCTACAGGCGGCGGCGCCTTTTCCCCCCGTCTCCTCAAAGCAAAAGGCGTAGATGCGCTGCCCAATGACCAACTCACTTATATCGCTAAACCTTACGCTAGCTATCAGCATAAAACCCTAGCGATTCTCGGTGGGGGGGATACAGCGCTCGATTACGCCAATGAAATTGCCCCTTATGCCGATCATATTGCGTTAATCCACCGGCGCGATCGCTTCCGTGGCCTCGAGCATCAAGTCGCATTGCTCGAGACGCACCCGAATGTCGAGCGCATCACCCCTTATATTCCCAATCAAATCGACCTAACCGCTGACGGAAAAATTTCCTTGACCTTAACCAAAGCGCGCACCGAGGACAGTAAACAGCTGGTGGTTGATGAAGTACTCGTCGCTTATGGCTTCATCGGTAGCCAAACAGAAATGAATGATTGGCCCGTGACCACTCACCACCAAGCCATTCCGGTGGATCAACAAATGGCCACTGATCATCCTGGAGTCTTTGCGATTGGTGACATCGCGACCTATCCGCACAAAACAAAACTAATTGCCAGTGCCTATGGGGAAGCACCAACTGCGATCAACAGTATCTTCCGCTACCTCCATCCTGACGATGATTTACATATGATTCACAGCACCACTTTCTTCGGTTCCCACTAAAAATAATGATGAAAAAACGCCCATGTTGGTGATCATGCTCTATTCGTTGAAACAGAGTGATCATTTCATGGGCGTTTTGTTATTAAAAAAGAATGACTAACCGTCAAATCCAAGCGCTGGGTCTACCGTAACTTCCACATGCTGAATCGGCACGTCATACCACGGATCGCGCCGTTTATTTAAAAATTTCTTCGCTTGTTCAGGGAAAACCGCATAACTTAGGATATCCTCCTTGGAGGTTGCCAAATCTCCGAGTTCTTTGGCCGCTTTCACCAAGCCTGGCTCTAAATCATCGGCAGGACGTGTCGTCATCACTGGCTCATTACCAATAATTTGCTGTTTAATTTCTGGAGCAATTGGAGCTGGCGATTGGCCATAGCGACCGCGCACGTAATTTTTGATTTCATCAGGAATCATCTGATAGCGTTTGCCTGTCAGGATATTCATCACGGCTTGCGTGCCCACCATCTGCGACAGTGGGGTGACTAGTGGTGGGTATCCTAGTTCGGCCCGCACAGTCGGTACTTCCTTGAGCACCGCATCGTATTTAGCTTCTTGACCAGCTTCTTTCAGCTGATTGTAGAGATTTGAGAGCATCCCACCAGGAACTTGATAAATCAGCGCTCGTGGCACCACTTCCAAGATTTTTGGATTGAGCAAACCTTCATTGAGGAAGTGGGTACGAATCGGTTCGAAATAATCGGCAATCTCTTCTAAGTGATCGAGCTTCAGATGGTCATCCACTCCAAACTCTTCCAAGGCAATGTGTAATGTCTCGGTAGGCGCTTGACTCGTCCCCCCAGCAAAGGGAGAGATCGCCGTGTCAATTCGTTCCACGCCGGCCTCTACAGCTTTTAAAAGGGTCATAGCAGCTGTTCCCGCTGTGGCGTGCGTATGGATATCTAATGGAATGGACACTGCTGATTTAATTCCACTCACTAACTCAAACGCGCGATGTGGGGTTAAAATCCCAGCCATATCTTTGATACAGATGGAATCAGCCCCCATGTCTTCCAATTGTTTCGCCAGAGCAATGTAATAAGCATCGGTATGTACTTCACTGATGGTGTAGCAAATCGTTCCTTGTGCTTCACCACCGTATTTCTTAGTCGCCTCAATCGCTGTTTTCAAGTTGCGTGGGTCATTCAAGGCATCAAAAATACGAATAATATCAATACCATTGGCGATAGAGCGTTCAATAAAAGCTTCAACGACATCGTCAGGATAGTTGTGGTAGCCTAGCAGATTTTGGCCACGCAATAACATTTGCAATTTCGTATGGGTAACGTGTTTTCTGATGGTGCGCAATCGTTCCCATGGGTCTTCATTGAGGAAGCGCAGGCAGGCATCAAATGTCGCCCCGCCCCAACATTCGAGGGCGTAGTAACCGGCGTCATCCATGGTTTTCAGGATGGGCAGCATCTGCTTTGTGCTCATTCGTGTCGCCGCTAAACTCTGGTGGCCGTCTCGCAGTACGGTTTCAACCACTTGAATCTCTTTTGTCATTGTATCCACTCCTTTATCCCTCTATGGTTGATGAATGATGGCTTTCTTCACATAATTTTTCAGCTAGGGTTTGCAATAATACCGCGACGCTATGACGCCGCGTGCGCCCACAGACAGCAGCTGGCTGTTTGCAGACGTAGCACTGACGGACTGGAAGATTTAACTGGGTGCGCTTAATGGCTTCTACCTGGCCATTGCGATAGCGATACACATCAAAATCAGCCAGCCGTCCATAAAAGGAAGCTGATTCAATGGCTGTCGTCAGCCGCTTTATTTCCAAGGCATCTGGCGTATCCAACAACCAAAAATTCTCCACACCTGTCTTTTGATCAAAACGTTGATGTTTTTGTACCACTACACCTTGATCCAGCAATCGTTTCATGAATGTGGCTTCATTTTGGGCACTGATTTGTGATAACAGCGCATTCGCTTTGATCGGTCCTGGCGTATTGAGCTTTAAAACGACGAGCGTCTGCGTCGGCGCGTGCTGTAACCACTGCCGTTCGCGATATTGACGCTGCTCACGATTAATTAAAACATCGTCTAATGTGGCCTCTTCCCCCTGAGTGAGAGCCATCAGTATAGCTTCTTTATCCATTCTCTGCCTTCATTTCTTGTTGTCTCTGTCTAAGTGACTGACGGTGTGACCAAATATAATCGGCTGTACTTTGGGGCACCAAGCGCGTCACTAACGCCCAGTCTTCTTGTAAAATAGCTGTGCGTACTCGTGAGGCCGAAATGGGTTGTCCATCGCTGGAGGATTTCCTCGGTATCTCGTTCACCCTTACTTTTCCATTCATGGTTGCTTTCAATTGTTGGTTGTAGCACGCGGTTGTGTTTGAATAGGGTTCACTCCCTACAAAGCGCTGCGTAATGTGGAGAGCAGGTGCAATTTTTTCAGCAAATAAGGTGGCATCCAATTGCGCCTGAACGGCAACCTTATCTTGATTTCCTTTTAAAAAATAACTAGGAAATGTCTTAGTTGACACCATGTAGTCCCCGCTCTCATAAACACTGACATTGGCTAAGTCACTCACGCCATTTTTCACTAGCGCTATCCGTTCAGCGGTCGTAAAAAGCGAGCGATCCGTCGAAACGACGAAGAGGTATAGCTGATCACATAAGCGACTGGCCTGCTCCACTAAATAGCGATGGCCCCATGTCAATGGATTAGCATTCATCACAATGGCCCCCGCTGTCCCTTGCGCTGTTTTTACTGGGATAGTGGCTAAATAATCCGATAATGTCGGCGTTCCTTTTTCTAGGAAGCAAACCGCAGTCGTTTGAGCGATAACCGTAAAATTCAAAGCCTCAAAACGCTGGCGATGTTCTGGCTTGGTATAGACAAATACCTTGGTTTCTCCCTGCCGATAGAGGGCTTGGGTGAGCGTGGTCAACAACTGATGAAAAGTGCTTCCTCCTTGATACATTGGCTCAATCGCTAAGTATTTGATAATGTTTTCGAAGAGTGCCCCGCTTGCTACTAATTGATCCCCATCAAACCAGCCATAAACGCTATCTACTGGTTCTCCAGGCTTTAAATCTGAAGCAAGCAGTAACTGCTCCCATTGTTTGAAATCATAAGTACTGTCCTTCACCCACAGTTCTTTGACTTGCAATTCCTTATCAGACATCAGCCATTATTTCCCTTTGGCATCCAATTTCAGTAAAAGTTTAATGATGGCATATAAGAATAGCATCACGACAAAGATGCCACCCCAGCCAACCACAAATAGTTCTAATGCAGAACGTATCACTTCAAATTCTGGCATAGCTCTTCTCCTTTCCTCTATTCATCGCTAGTGCATGAAGTACCCAAGCACCAATCCTCCGGCAACGACAGACCCAATTTGCCCAGCAACGTTGGCACTGATCGCATAATTGAGGATAAAGTTCTTAGGATCAGCTTCCGTGGCTAAACGCTGTACCACGCGCGCTGACATAGGGAAGGCGGAAATCCCCGCTGCCCCAATCATTGGGTTTAATTTTTCTTTGCGGAAGAGATTCAGCAATTTGCAGAATAAGACCCCACCGATAGAGTCCATCACAAAAGCCACTAACCCAAAACCAATAATATAGAGAGTGCGCAATGTCAAAAATTGATCCGCCGTCATTGTTGAGGCAATAGAGAGCCCCAATAGAATAGTGATCAAATTAACCAATGCGTTCTGAGCGGTATCGCTCAGACGGTCCAATACGCCACATTCGCGCATCAAATTCCCGTACATTAAAAAGCCAACAAGTGGTAGGGACGCTGGCGCTACGAAGCCTGCAATCGCCGTGATAATGATAGGGAAAAGAATTTTGGTTCGTTTGGAGACTTTTTCAGCAGAATATTTCATGCGAATTTGCCGTTCTGCCTTGGTCGTCACTAACTTAATTGCTGGTGGCTGGATAATAGGCACCAATGACATGTACGAATAGGCAGCAACAGTAATGGGCCCTAGTAAATTCTTGGCTAGTTGGCCCGAAACAAAGACCGAAGTTGGCCCATCCGCGGCTCCAATGATCCCAATCGATGCGGCTTCGGGAAGCGAAAAGCCAGCAAATAATGCGACAAATAAAGTGAAGAAAATCCCAAATTGCGCGGCTGCTCCGAAGAAAAGCATGGAGGGATTTTGCAACAGTGGGCCGAAATCAATCATGGCCCCAATCCCGATAAAAATTAACAATGGAAATAATTCCGTTTCAATGCCGGCCTTAAAGAGCGTATCGAGTACGCCGATTGGCCCTCCCGGTTGCGTAATCATTCCGGAATGAGGAATATTCACCATAATGGCACCGAGCCCCATAGGAATCAGCAATGTCGGTTCATATTCTTTCTTGATACCGAGATAAATCAAAATACTTCCCACAAGCATCATGACAATCTCTTTCCATGTGACTGCTAAAAAGCCATCGAAAATCATGGACATACTAATATCCGCCTCCTCTTATTTCATCAAGTTATGGCTAGTGTGTGACTTTTATGAAGCTTATGCGCCTTGTACGGTAAATAGAACTTGATCGACGTCCGCACTATCACCTTTCGCTACGGTAATGCCCGTAATAGTACCTGTGAGTGGAGACACAATTTTGTTTTCCATCTTCATCGCTTCCAAAATCAAAATGGGTTGGTCTTCCTCGACATGGTCGCCCACCTTCACCAAAATATCCAAAACCGTCCCCGGCATTGGGGCAGTCACGGTTTCACCGGCCCCCACTTGTGGTTGGGGAGCTGGGGTTGACGCAGCTGGAGCTTCAGCTGGTTTTGGTGCTGCTTTTTGTATTGGAGCGGAATCCATTGCTGTAGGCGTTTCTCCCAACTCTTCCATCTCGACAAGATACTCTTTGCCATTTACTCGCATGCGAAATTTACGTAACATCTGTTTTCCTCCTCTAACTAAGAAACCTATTGCAAACCTTATCCGTTATTGCAAACGGGTCACACGTTTCACAACTACTTGCTTATTGGGGTCATCCCCCGCAATGGCCGCACTTGCACATAACACGGCCGCCAGTGCATCCATATCCATCTTTTTGATGCTTTTGATGTGCCAATGACTATCTAACGCCGCATTTGCGACTGCTGCACCGGCAATGGCCGCCACTAAGTCGCGCTCTTCCTCACTCATCGCCGTATCGTAGAATACGTTTGACGCGTCTTCTTCTGTCGGCACAGCGACTTCAGGTTTAGCCTTTTCTTCTCGCCTTGGTGTCATCGCTGCGCGCTTAGGGTGGCTAAATAAGCGATCTAAAAACCCCATTTTCTTCCCTCACTTTCTCTCGTATGCTTTGCTTTTTGTAACAAATAGATTATATCAAGAAAACGCTTCATTGTAGATAGCAATCGTATTTGTTTGTCATTTTTTTATTGATTCCACTAAGGCATGAGCTGGACGATTCAAATGAGTGAAGATACGCTCCAGATAGAGTGTCAAACTCAATAGATCGGCGGCTCCACCAGGACTAATGCGCCGTTCAATACATTCTTGGTTAAAGCCCTGCAAAGCGAGCAGCAGCTCTTCATCCTTAAGATTTTTGGCATATAACGTGTGGGCACGCGCGCGTAACCAGTTGTACCCCTCAATGCCCCCGCGGTGGATCACATTAGTATCCTGAGTCACTGACATTAAGTACAACAATACCCTTAATGGTGCTGTTTTAGGGTGAAGTGCGCGCTCCTTTAACAACAGGGACAAGCCTTCCACCTATTGAGTCCGCTAGTGGCTTTTATCTACTTGTTGCTCAACATGACCGGTTTGGACATGGTGGAATGGCAAAAAAAATCGGGCAAATGGGCCATTGGTATTTTCATTATCTTCATTGCTACCGCTGGGATACTCAATGTTGTTCCTTTGATCAAATAATGGGAAATCATAATAACTAACAAAAAAGACCTCCGTCAGTCGGGAATACCGTTAAACTGACGAAGGTCTTCGCTATTTTTTATTATCATTATTCAGTACTTTATGAATAGGAAAATCGGGTTTGTTTTCGGGAGTGGCTTTTGCAATAGGCTCATGGGAAGTTGTTTTACGGTTGTTCTTGCGCCAGTTAAATAGGATCCGTTCAATGTAGCGTAAGTTAGAAACACCATTAAGCACGGCTTCCTTAATCGCTGCCTTGATCGTATCGGGAAGAAATCCTTCTTTAACGATCCAACTCGAAACCAGTTCATATTCCATAGGGCTTAACTGCCGTCCAAATTCTGTTTCTAAGACGGTCAGTATTTCGCGCACATCCGTTACATCGCCATTAGTTTCTGTTTTTGGTGTTTGGGATTGTTGTTCATACTGTGCTAATTTATCGAACAAGGGCGCCAATGAATAGCGATCGCCCTGACGACCACCGGCTTCTGTTTCGGACTGGATCGCTAATCCGCCTTTGTTCATCAATGATTCAATGAGAGGAATCACTTCTTTAGTGGCGCAACCCATCCGCTTTCCTAAGCGCTCCATTGAAGGAAATTTATTCCCCAACTGCTGAAAACTGATCACGTGAATTAAAAACATGAACTCTTCATTGGTAAAACCGAGGGAATGATAATGCTCCAACAAGCGATTCTGAATGACCGTATATTGTTCGATTTCCATTACGATATTTTCATCCCCTAATCTGTCATTTTTTGTTCCATGAAGTGGCGAATACGCGCCATTGCTTCAGCAAATTGTTTCTCACTCGTCGCATAACTCAATCTTAAATGTTCTGGCAACCCGAATGCACTCCCAACGACCGTAGCCACATGCGCTTCTTCCAATAGTGCCAGTGAAAAATCATCCACGCTATCATACCCCGACAGTTCAGCTGCTTTTTGGCAATTCGGGAAGAAATAAAAGGCACCAGCTGGTTTATTGGGCAGTTCAAAACCGGGTAGAGCTGTCAATAGCGCATACCCTTTATCACGGCGCGCTTTGAAGGCATTATACATGGAAGTAACAGCTTCATCATCCACCTTCAGCGCACCGAGCGTTGCATATTGGCTGACACCAGCGGGATTTCCGCTCACTTGCCCGGCAAATTTTGCCAGCGCTTTGATGATCGTTTCATCCGCCAAGCAGTAGCCAATCCGCCACCCGGTCATGGCGTATGTTTTGGAAACACCATTCACCACAATTGTCTGTGCCTTAATTGCTGGTGATAGAGAAGCTATTGAAAACCCATTTGGTAAGGTTTCATACATCAACTCATTGTAAATTTCATCGGCTAAAATCAATAAGTCATGAGCCACACAGAAATCTCCGATGGCTTGGAGCTCCTCTTTGGAAAGGACTGTCCCCGTTGGATTGTTTGGATAGTTCAGAATCAATAACACACTCTTATCACTGAGGGCTTTGGCTAATGCTTCTGGAGTTAACTTGAACCCATCGTTAGCATCTAACGGAATCAATACCGGCTCTCCTCCCGCTAAACGAACTTGTTCAGCGTAACTGACCCAATATGGTTCAGGAATCAATACTTCATCGCCGGGATCAACCAATACTTGGAAGAGATCATAAAGTACAGCCTTAGCTCCATTAGCGACAAAGACTTCATTAGGGGTATAACTCACCTGACTGTGTCGTTCCACATAATCTACAATCCCTTGACGAACATCACCTGCACCCTTGGCTGGGGTGTAATGATCGCCAACCCCTGCGTCAATGGCCTCTTTAGCAGCGGTACGAATATAGTCTGGCGTATTAAAATCTGGTTCCCCCACCGTGAGCGAGATGACATCAATCCCCTGCTGTTTAAGTGCACGAGCTCGATCGCTGCTCTGGAGGGTTTTGGATTCTGCCAGATTTTGAATGCGTTGCGAAATTTTCATATAGACACACTCCTGTCCTCTATAAATTATTGATTGTTTCATACCACTCACCACTCGTTGCCTTCAAGTAGTGATAGCCGAGTTGACCTTTTTCGTCAGTAAAGCTGACTTCCCAGACAAATTGGTCGTTGTCAACACCGAGTCTCGCCTCGCCCACCTTTACCTTGGGCAGATCGTGTTTCGTGATGGCTAAGGCATTTTGTTCTGTCACCATCCCATTTGCTTTCACACTCTTCGTCTGCTTTGTCTTAGGGTCATAGGCGAATAGCATTTGCTGATGATCTTTATTTGGACCGATGATCGTATAGGTCGTTTCTTTTTTATTCAAAATATAGAATTGATCAACTTGACGGATACCCGCTTTTGCTTTCGCCTGCGCAAAGGTTTCCGCCTGAGCATGAGCTGGGAGCGATTGCGAAGAGAGATACACACCCCACATTGCGATCATGATCACAGCAACGATTCCCAATAAGAAGTTAAACAGTTTTTTACTCACGCCACAAAACCTCCTTTAGTGCAGCGATTTTTTCAATAGATCCGTCGATTCGATCGGTAGACAGGTCAATGACGGCGGTAAAATTTTAGCAATCAATGGCGCATATTGGCTAGAGACGAAGCGTTGGTCAAAAATAAACAAAATATTTTTGCGCTCGTCCAAACGCCAAATCCGTCCCAACCACTGACTGAGATCCACTAACATGTTCGGTAGCGCATGGTCTCTAAAGTACTGCTGGTGATGTTTGGTTAGCCAATCCTTCATAGCTAATTCATCCGCTTGATCCGGTGATCTGAACGGCAAACGGGTTAACCAATAGTAGCTCGTTTCCCCCTCAAAATGAATGCCTTCACCCATCGTCATCAGTCCAAGCAAAATTCCTTGGCTATCTTGTTCATACTGCTGGCGCAATTTTGGTAGATAATCTCCCTCGTGTTGCGCATAGACATGTTCTCTTAACGAGGGTGAGGCATGCTGATTCAGCCAATCTTCACTCTGCTGGAGCAACTGTTTCGATTGGAAAAACACCTGCATTCGTCCCATTCGTTGCCCATGCCAGGCTTGCTGCAGGGACTGCCCAATCCATTCCGCACCTTCAGAGACATTCCGCTTATCAATGGAGGGCTCTGAGTGGAAATAGTAGGCTTTTGTCGTTTCACCATAGTGCGTGGGCGCCGGAATTTCCCTATACCAGTAACTAGCGACACCGAAACGCTGTTCAATCTGATCAAAAGCACGATAAATAGGCAACACCTGACTCATCAACAGCCATTTGCCTGGGAAAGTTTCCCACAGCGGTTCCAGCAATGTTTTAGGCTGATAAACCGTGCGTTTCAAGGTATAGTGGGCAATCTGATCGCCCTTGACTTCCGCTTTTACGGCTAGGTAGGAGGTTTCATCAACTAGGAGAATCTCCTCTAGAACATCTTCCATCTGCTGCCATTTTTGGCTGAGTCGCTGCCAGCGTAAAGCCCGTTCACTCGTTGCTTTGCGGTATTCTTCAATCTCCATAAAAAGCGCCGTTAAAGCCTTAGTAAGGTTATGCCCATGCACCCACAATTCCGAAAGCGCGACATGCCACGGAGCAGCATGAAACGCAGAGGTCGAAAGAAATTGCTCATACGCAGGTACGGCTCGTTTTTTCTTAGCGGCTTCGCGATAATTATCGTCCAAGTTATCCAGTAACTCGCGCAAAGACTGAAATAAATGCTCTAACGCAAAACCTGCCTCGTAGAAACTTGCCTGTGTGGTAATCGGTTCATCAGGATGCTCAAAATTAAGGGCATTCTCAACAGTTTCGATGGCTCGCTCGGTTTTATGCAGCAGCGACTGTAATTGCGAAAGGGAGAGACGCGGTGCCCACTGTGACTTAATGGTTTGTTGCAGCTGATGGCACTCATCCATGATAATCATGCTATTTTCATCGAATATCTCCGCTGCTATCCATTCATCCCAATGTTGAATCAGATAAGCATGGTTAGTCAGCACAATGTCCGCTTGCTTCGCCTGTTGCCATTGGTGCTGGTAAAAATCAGTCTCACGATACGGCGAAGCAACAGGCGCCATTGCTTCCTCTAGTGTCCACACGCGGTGCCAATATTCTTTTTGTTGCAAGCCATGATTGAGCGATTCAAAGCGTCCTGTTTTCGTTTCAAAGATCCAAATCAATGTCCCCATGGTGATCAAGGCTGCGCTTTTCGAGACTTGCCCCCAATTTTGTTTTTGAAATTGTAGCATCGCATGAAATCCCACCAATGGCAAGAAATGGCGACGACTCATCAGAGTGGCGCTGGTCAGTGACTGCCCGATTAAAGCTTCCAATTGCGGGAGCGTGGTAGTGGTTAATTGATCAATCAAGGCATTAGTCGGCACAGCGACCACCAAGGGACAGTGGCCTTTATTCAGCCAGGCAGCGTAGAGGCTAGCGAGGGATTTCCCAGCACCCGCGTACGCACTCAAGAAGCCCATAGATTCCTCACCGTCTAAAAATTGATGGATGGCTTCGATCATTTTCACTTGATCATCGCGCAAACGCCAGCCGTTATTCTGACGAACAATGGTCTGCGTGGCATTCGCCCACTCAAAATCCTCGCTTGACTTCGTTATGGTCGTGGGTGACTTTTTATTCACATGAAAGGTAAATGGCCCCGAAGTCCAGCCCTTCAAGGTATGATGGTCATCGCGTTCCGCATACCATTGCCAGATAAAATCGCCCGTTTCTCGAATTAAAAAGGTCAAATAGGGACGCAATTGCTTCATCAAGGTTGGTGGCAACAATTGAATTTTAGCCTTCGTCATCAGCAGCACATCGGCCGTGGCGCGCGCATCGCTGTTGGCGGAGTGCGCGTGTGCCAACTCGATACCATACTCTTGGCAGAAATCCCCGAGATGGTAACTCTTCGCATCGGGATAGAAGACGCGGATCATCTCCACCGTATCCACCCCCGGCAACGCCAAGGCGGGATAGCCAGCCGCTTGGAAAGTCTGGCTTAAAAATTTATAGTCAAAATTAATATTATGGGCAACAAAAACCGTTCCCTGTAGTTTCTCCCACAATGTCGCAGCAATATCTTCAAATAGCGGTGCTCGGGCGACATCTTGGCTAGTGATTCCTGTTAATTGGGTAATATGCAAAGGAATGGGTATCAGCGGCTGAATCAACGTTGAAAATTCATCCACAATCTGGTCATCCTCTACAAACACCACCCCGATTTGGATAATGCGCTCGCCCCGATTATATTTTGGTCCGGTCGTTTCGAGATCGACCACCGCATAACGCGTACTCATTCCGATTCCTCACTTACTCATTCTTAATGACAATCATTTTTTTACTATTATAGCCCATTTTTATCCAACCGTGCACTCACCAATCGCTTCCTTAATGAAGACGGCGTGCGCCTGATTAAAAATGATGCGCTAAATACTCTAGGATTGCTACCCGTTCATTAATCACCACCCCAGCAACAACTGCTTCTTCGGCGGCGTTGAGCATGGCACCAATCTGCGGTTTATCGTCAGGATGGAAGGTTTGGATAATATCGCCGCCATTGAGGGCTAATTCCTTCTTCGAGTGGATAGGTAGCGCTGCCCAGGTTTGTTCTAATTCATCTACTGCACCAGGTGTCCATTGCTGGGCGAGTGGGGCATGCGCCTGTTGTTGATGGGTAATCCATTCTTCTACCGTTTTAGCTGCCACAATGCCGACCTGATAGACATCTACTGCCTGCCACGGCCCAACAATGCGTACATTCAAAGCATCTACGAGGGTAGCAATTTTTTGCTTCTGTTTATTGGATAATTTCCACTCACGGCTCACCTTGTCAACAGAAAGGGGCTCCTCCCCCTGTTCACTCACAAAAACAAGGACCGCCCAAGCCAATTCAGCCGACGTAAAACGTACTTTTTCTGACAATAATTGTTCCAATTGAGAGAGTGTTTCTGCTTGGTTCGACAGCAATGGGCAGAAACGATAAAGTTCAGTGGTGACCAGTTTTTCAATGCCCCTCTGCCAAGCCACGCCTACCCACAGTTTCTCCATCTCGACGCGCACGCGCTCTACCGCGATCTTCGCCAATAGTGGCGCGTTGGCTGCTAAAGCTTTTTCAGTCTCTGGGTCAAGCGTAAAATCGAGTTGACTCATAAAGCGCACGGCCCGCATCATTCGCAAGGCATCCTCATGAAAGCGCGCTTTAGCCTGGCCGACTGCGCGCAAAGTCTTGGTTTCTAAATCGGCGAGACCGGTGAAATAATCCCACACTTGGCCCGTGGTATCCATCGCTAACGCATTGATCGTAAAGTCGCGCCGCAGTAAATCATCCTCTAGCTGGCGGACAAACGTCACCTGATCAGGACGGCGATAGTCTTGATAGCCGGATTCCGTTCGAAAGGTTGTAATCTCATACGTTTCCCCATCAACGAGCGCCATCACCGTGCCATGCTCTAACCCAACATCGAAATGCTTAGGAAAAATCGCTTGGACTTCACTCGGATAAGCGGAGGTGGCGATATCAATATCATGGATGGGTTTGTTAAGAAGCGCATCGCGGATCGATCCCCCAACGAAATAAGCCTCATACCCAGCAGATTGGATGCGGGTTAGCACCGGCAATGCTTCCTTAAAAGCCGATTGTGTCTGAAGCGTTGTTTTGAGTAGTTGTACCATACTATCCTCCCTAGTCTTCCCATGATTGATGATCCAACATCTCTTCATAGAGCCATTGGAAAGTCGGCATATCTTTGAGATCATTGCGCGCTGTAAAGGCTTTTTCAATCAAATCATAGCGGCCCTCTTCGTGCACAAAGGTCAAATAATCGTACATAAAGCTGTCGTCGCCCGTTAATTCTGGATAGGCCGCTTGGTAATGTTCCAAAGCCTTTTCATAGTCTTCATTCAGATCGTAAGTTCGCGCTGAAAGCCAGTCAAATTCCGCTTCTTGAATGGCAACTGGCGTTTCTTCTAATACTTCTAGCGCTTCTTCGGCTCGATCCATTCGCAGCAAAGTACGTAATAATAATAAACGCGCCGTAATGGCCTCCTCATCTTGAGCCAAAATCATTTTGAGATCTCTGGTGGCTGCTTCATCCTGATGCAAAGCAATATAAAGTTGGGCACGCTTTTCATAAAGTGGCAATTGAACAGGATCTTTGGCAATGGCCTCGTCCAGGACACGAATCGCACCGGCTTCATCGTGGTAGTAAGTTAATACGTCCGCATAGAGCGTCAACAGATTACCTGATAATTCTCCCTCATCATACAGTGGTTCGAGCAGGGAATTGGCCTTCTCAAAGTCCTCCGTCTCCACATAATAGAGGACCATCTGCTCGGACTGTTCCTGAGTCCGCTCTGCTTCAGGAATCGCCTCCAACTGCTGAAGCGCCTCTTCAAATTGACCACTTGCTCCCAAGGCATAGCGAAAATGATCCGTTGCAATTTTCACTGCAGTCGCATCTAACCTACGTGTGTCATCAAACAAAGCGCGGTAATACGGTAAGGCCGCCTTGAAATTTCCCTCGTGGTAATTCAGTTCCGCCAAACCCAAAATGATCGCCGGCTCATCAGGGGCTAACTGCTGCGCTTCTTTCAATTTGAGTTCACTCATCTCTGGGAAAAATAAGCCTTGATAAGCATCAGCCTGGAGCAACAGTGCCTCGAGGTAGTAAGGAGAATCTTCGGTTATCAAGAGTAATTGATCCAAGGCCTGATCAAAATCGCCATCCGCCATCCAAACTTCGGCCTCTAATAAGGGCCAGCGCTCATCTGCTGGAAATTTATCTTCAGCCTGACGATAGAGCGCGAGCGCATAGGACGTGAATCCATTATCCAGTAACGTATAGCCATTCTGCGCCCAAGTATCAGCATCCCCTTCGCGCTCCAATTCTGCCATTAAAGCAGCAAAAGCAGCATTTGCTTTCTTCACTTCCCCTGTGCGCATTAATGCCAATACCGTCTCAATTGTCTCTGTCATCACACCGACTCCTCTCTGTTCGTTTCTCCATTATATTTCATCTTTTTCATTCCGTCCAAAAGATCACCATCAATGACTATCATCCTAACGAGAGCATCCCTTCGATAAAAGAGAATGTCAGACACAAAAAAGGATCAAGCGCGAGACTTGATCCTTTTTCATCGATAATGGTCACAATTATTTTTTAACTGCGTCCTTCAATGCTTTACCAGCTTTGAAAGTAGGAACTTTGCTTGCTGGGATTTCGATTTCTTCACCAGTTTGTGGGTTACGTCCTTTACGAGCCGCACGTTCACGAACTTCGAAGTTACCGAAGCCGATCACTTGAACGTTTTCGCCGTTTGCTAAGAATTCTTGAACAGAATCGAAAACAGCATCAACGATTGGTTGAACATGTTTCTTTGGTTCGCCTACTGTTTCTGCAACTTTTGTTACTAAATCAGCTTTATTTGCCATTCTGAATTCACCTCCTCCGATAAACATCGGATGTTTATGAAGATTAATCTAAGGAATCTCCCGTTAGAAATAATCCGTTATCAATATATCATAGAAACCGCGTCATGACAACGTTAGTCATGGATTTTTAATAAATCAGTTAATGCCGTTCTCGGGTGATTAAATGCAGGGGAACCCCTTCAAAATCGAAGCTGGAACGAATCTGATTTTGCAAGAAGCGCGCATAGCTAAAGTGCATCAGTTTCTTGTCATTAACCATGACCACAAAGGTTGGTGGGGCAGTCGAAACCTGAGTGAGGTAGTAAACCCGCAACTTACGCCCTTTATCGGATGGCGCCGGGTTCACGCGAATGGCTTCTTCGAGCACTTGGTTCAATACTGACGATTGTACGCGCCGTTGGTAATTATCATAAACGTGCTCAATCAGTGGCAATAGTTGATTCAAGCGTTGCTTCGTTACTGCCGATACAAAAAGGATCGGTGCATAGTTTAAGAAGGCAAACTCTTCGCGGATTTCCTTCTCAAAATTCTTCAATGTGTGGTTATCCTTCTTCAAGGTATCCCATTTATTGACAAGGATGATCACACCTTTACCAGCTTCATGGGCATAGCCAGCCACATTTTTATCTTGTTCGCGGATGCCTTCTTCAGCGTTGATAACAATCACACCGATATCTCCGCGATCGATGGCATCATGCGAGCGCATCACACTGTAGCGCTCAGTTGGTTCGGTGAGTTTCCCACGTTTGCGCATTCCCGCTGTATCGATGATGCGAAATTCCCGCTCATCATAGGTAAAATAAGTGTCCACAGCATCGCGTGTAGTCCCCGGCACATCCGAAACAATGACACGCTCTTCACCGAGAATCGCATTCGTTAAGGACGATTTTCCCACATTCGGGCGACCTAATAAGGCAAAAGAAATGACATTATCATTTACCTCACTATCCACATCAGCTGGCGCTTGTTGGAATAAGGCATCTAATAAATCTCCCAGTCCACGCCCATGTGCCCCAGAGACAGGATAAGGATCGCCTAAACCGAGACTATAGAATTGCCATATATCGGCTTCCTGTTCTGGATTATCTACCTTATTGACAGCGAGCAGTACTGGTTTTTTGGAGCGTTGCAAAACACGCGCTAATTGCTCATCTGTCTTGGTAATGCCGTCTCGCACGTTTGCTAGCATCACAATAACATCTGCATCGTCCATTGCAATTTCCGCTTGATAGCGAATCTGTGTCATAAAGTCTTCATTTTCAAAGGTAATCCCACCCGTGTCGATCACGCTGTAGGGTTGATTCAGCCATTCTCCCCGTCCATAAATACGGTCACGGGTAACACCAGGAAAATCTTCAACAATACTGATGCGTTCCCCTACCAGTCGATTAAAGATCGTGGACTTCCCGACGTTTGGCCGTCCAACGATCGCTACTGTTAATTTTTTACTCATCGATACCCTCCTTCATTCATCACGTTGCTAGGCTTTCCTAGTATACTCTACCGCAACACTGAAACGCGACTACTAAGCCGGTTTAACACCATGAAAAAAGCGACCGCAGACATTGATGTCTCGGCCGCCAATCATCATCTTAAAAAGATTATTCGTTATCGTCCAAGTTCAAACCTAAATCTTTCAATTGGTCACCCAATAAGTCGGCCATTGAGAATCCAGATTCTTCTTCGCTTTGTTGCGTGTTGTTTGGACGGCTGTTGCGTGGAGCGCCACCTTTGTTAGAACGGTTGTTGCGACGACGTGGTTGACGGTTGCCACCCTTGTTGTCATCAGCATGTTCTTCACGAGCTGGTGCTTCTTCCAAAGCTTTCATGGAGAGAGACAAGCGATGTGCTTCTGGATCAACATCCAAAACTTTTACTTGAACTTCTTCATTTTCAGCTAATTTGTCAGATGGATGGTTGATGTGTTCGTGTGCGATTTGGGAAATGTGTACCAAACCTTCAACACCAGGGAACACTTCAACAAAGGCACCAAAGTCAACAAGACGACGTACAGTCCCTGTTAATACAGAGCCTTTAGGTGCTTTTTCTTCGATGTCTTCCCATGGGCTAGATTGCGCAGCCTTCATGGACAAGGAAATACGGCCACGATCTTCGTCCAAGGACAAGATCTTAACTTTAACGGTTTGGCCAACTTCAACTTCGTCAGCTGGTTTGTCCACATGGTGGAATGCCATTTCAGAAATATGTACCAAACCATCGATACCGCCAAGGTCGATGAAAGCACCAAAGTTAGCTAAGCGAGCTACTTTACCTTCAACGATTTGGCCTTCTTCGAATTGACCCATTTTTTCTTCACGGTCACGACGATGTTGTGCTTCCGCAATTTCTTTGTGGGACAAGATCAAACGATTTTCGTTTGGATCGATTTCAACGATTTGAACTTCGAGTTCTTGATCTTTGTAAGGGGTGAAGTCACGAACAAAGTGGTCTTCAACCATAGAAGCTGGAATGAAGCCGCGAACGCCAGCGTCCACAACCATACCACCTTTAACGATCTTCTTAACAGGAACGGTGATGGTTTCGCCATTTTCCTTCTTCGCTGCTAATTCATCCCAAACTTTCTTCGCTTCTAAGCGACGACGAGAAAGCAAGAATGCCCCGTTTTCTTTGTCTTTGATTTGTTTCACAACAACCAAGTCCAAAACGTCGCCAACTTTGGCTACTTCTTCTGGACTTTCAATTGGTGATGATGAAATTTCACGGAAAGGAACGACACCTTCAACACCGGCACCTTCAATCCCAACAATCAGCTGATTGTTTTCATCAATGGTTAATACTTCACCTTTAACAGTATCACCAATTTTTACTTCTTTTGTTTCAGCAAGCATATCCTCCATAGATGGAATTTCTTCTTCGATTCCTTCTACTTGGTTGTTTGCTTGTTCTTCAAACTCATTTGCCATAAACTATAAATCCTCTCCTAAATAGTACTAACCATTGACTAAATGCCAATGAATACAAGTCACATTGTATCATGAAAAAAATCCATTGACAATCATCTAGCCGAAAAAGCATTAATTTTTCTTAAAAAATCAACGCTTTTCCCTGGTCATTTTTAAATCACCGTGTGTTTGTGGTTTTTATTTTGTTAATTCTTTTTGGATAATTGCTAGCATCGCCTCTTCCACCTCATCAATAGAGAGCGATGTTGAATCAATCCGATGCGCATCCGAAGCGGCTTTCAGCGGGCTCGTCTTCCGATTCGAGTCCAGTTTATCTCGGCGCTGAATATCAGCAATCAATTCTTCCAATGTCTGGGTGGAATAGCCTTTTGCTTGATTTTCCAAGTAGCGCCGTTTCGCCCGCTCTTCTGCCGAAGCGATTAAGAAGAATTTGACTTCCGCATCGGGTAGGACCACCGTCCCAATATCGCGTCCATCCATGACGACTCCACGATGTTCACGCGCATAGCGTTGCTGCTCTTTCACAAGATAATCGCGCACTAATGGAATCGCTGAATAAGCCGAAACGGATTGATTGACCGCTTGTGAGCGAATATCTGCAGTCATGTTTTGACCATTGCAGATGACTTGTTGCTCACCGGTTACACTCGGTTGAAACGCCAGCGTAAAATTAGCGAGCAGTGCTTGCAATCCCTCCTCGTCAGTCGTCGCTACCCCCTCCTTTAACGCTAATTGGGTGAGGGCGCGATACATGGCTCCCGTATCGAGATACACATACTGTAATTTTTTCGCAAGGCGTTTCGCCAACGTACTCTTTCCTGACGAAGCCGGGCCGTCAATCGCAATATTGATGCTTTTTTTCATACTGTTTCCTTCACTCCTGCCTGTGACTCGTCGTTGTTTCTATTTTGCCATCAAAAAAGGCCAGCACTTCCTCTAGCCTTTCTTTCATCCTTTTTAGCCAAAAGATGGATTATTGATAAACACGTAAAACGGTTCCTGGTGCGATGTTAGAGTTACTGGACAACCCGTTCAACGATAAGAGTTGATCCAACGTCATCCCGTGGTTCACCGCAATCCGGTAGAGGTTATCCCCTGCTGAAACAGTGTAGGTTCCTACATTCTGGTTTGTTTCTTGTTTTGAAGTCGAAGAGGCTTGTTGAGCTTGAGATTGCGCTTGAGCATTCTTTTGGCTTTCCTCTGCTTCACTAGCAGCGGACGCTGCAGCCGCTTTACTTTCCGATTCTGCTTTTGCTTTACTTTCAGACGCTTGTTTTGCCTTACTTTCTGATTCCGCTTTGGCCTTGCTTTCCGATTCTTTCTTCTTAGAGGCTTCAATAGCACTCTCGTTTTCAGTCTTCGATACCATTACTTGCTCTGCTGATTCTGGTTCAGGCGCTTTGTTTTGGTTTTGATAAACCGCAGTCGCTACGATCGGCACCAAAATGAAGAGCACGCAGATAAACATCAAGATTTTCTTCGTTGGCGTAATGCCTTTCTTGCTGCCATCTTCACTCTTGCGCACATATTGACGACGATTGAGGCTTTCGAAATCATCTTCACTCTCATCTTCATCAAAATCAACAGCTGTAAAGGTCGCGGCTTTTTCGTCTTTATGATCAGAGGAAGTAGTGTCTTTTTCATTTCTTTGCACCGCTTCTTCTTCCGGATCATTATTCTTTAACTCATCACTGAGGTTGCCGTGATAAATCGTTGTCTTAGCTAAATCATCGTCATTTTGGTCAGCATCATCATCTTCCCAATCTAAATCTTCATCAGGAAAATCATCATCGTATTCCTCATATTCATACTCATCATCTTCAAACGCATCGTCGCGATCGTTTTTATCATTAGGTGTCACTTTTTTCTTCAATGATTCCCATTGATCCTTTAAGCTCATCCATAAGCTCCTCTCTTCACCGGCGCACATCGGCAATACTGTTGCCATATTCTACCATTCCAAACGCAAAAAGTCAGCTAGCCATCACACAGATTGGTCAATTTAATTGAAAATTAACCCAGCAATGAAGCCAAACGCTCGCGCCAATGTGGCAAATCGTGTTGCAGGTGTAAAGACACCTGACCACTGTTTAGATAGCTCAGCCAGGTTTCGCTCTCTTGATAATTAGCTTGATCGTTTTTACAACAAAAAGCCGGTTTTACCGCCAATGCCTCGTCAAACGACGACAGTAAATACTGTCGCAGACACTGCGGCGTTTGGCAATAATGGATCACTTTGCGGACTTCTTGCTGCTTGACAATGAGAAATTGCCGATAATGTGCAATAGCCTGAGCAGGTGAAGCAAAGTGACGCTGGTAAAAATTCAATAAACTGATCACTTGCTCATCAGTGCCCTCCGCTTCCAAGAATTCAGCGGAATGATGTTTGAACGTATGTACCAACATACCATAAAACGGCTTTTCTAAGGGGTATTGATCCGTCATAAAATAACTTAAGCGCGAAAATTCCTCGTCATTATAATAGGTTAACCCATAAGCTTGTTGGCCATCACGCCCACATCGGCCGATTTCCTGAATGATTTCGGCCATTGTGAAAGGTAAGTGGTAGTGAATCACAAAACGGATATTGCCCTGATTGATTCCCATACCAAATGCTGAAGTGGCTAAAATCACATCCAGCTCCCCATGTAAGAATTGTTGCTGTGTGCTGTAGCGATCTTCAGGGCGATGATCTGCATGATAAGTGGCGACGGAAAGATCGGTTTTTGCCCTTAATTCTGCTTGCAGTGCTTCTGCTTCGGCCTTTTGATGAACGTAGACAATTCCTGGCTTAGGCAACTGCTTTAAATCTTCTGCCAAAGTCACAGGCTTTCTTTCCTCATCCACTGCCTTTGTGGCATAAAATATATTAGGACGATCCAATGACACGCGAATCGTTTTCACCGTTTCAAACGGATAGAAGAGAAATTTTTGGATATCCGCCAGTGTTTTCTCTGTTGCTGTCGCCGTCAGTGCCAACGTCAATGGATGATTCAAGTGTCGTCTGACATTGATCAGTTCGCTATATTCCACACGAAAATCAAAGCCCCATTGCGAAATGCAATGCGCCTCATCTACCACCAATACACTGATTGATTGCTGGGTGAGCCGGTGGATGATCTCAGGACGATCAATCATCTCTGGTGACAAGAACAAATAGCGATAGCTCTCCAATTGGTCCAAGACATCCTGTTGTTCATCATGATTCAAGGTACTGTTTAAGGCGACGACTTGTTTAATGCCAAGCATCTGTAATTGTGCCACTTGATCTTGCATCAAAGCGACTAAGGGAGAGACGATCACCGCCAGCCCTTCCTTTTGGTAGTGAAAGAGCTGATAGATCAATGACTTTCCTCCACCGGTTGGCAGGAGTGCAATCACGTTTTCGCCTTGCTCCAATGCCTCAAGTGCTGGCAATTGTCCGGGCTTAAAGACAGCCTCACTGCCATACAAGGCTTCTAGTTGCTGTTCATAATCACACATCAGCTTGCTCACCTCGTTTCTTTGCTAAAATTTGCCAATAACGGTACAACCAAAAAGGATGATTAGGAAATTGCTCTTTATATAAGCGATATTGAAGGGGCGGGTGGTCATTCAATGGCAAAGGATGCTGCTTCATTTCCTCTGCCAACTGCAACTTCAGCCAGGCGGGATCGTCCAGCAACAGTTCAACAAAATGATCAGCAATCGTACTTTCCTTTAAGTGGCGTTTGTCTGCAATCTGCTCCAACGTCCAACCCGCTTGTGCCAAATTCTTGGTACGTGCGACTGAAGTATTCCAGGCGGGAAAGCGCTGAGTGACGCCATACTGGAAGAATTGTAACGCTGAGACGTCACTCGTCCTTACTCCCCACTCAAAATGGTCCCACAACGTCGTCATCAATACCCGCACCATGGTTTTTGGCAACCCCAAAGCGTCAATTAATTGCACGGGCGTCCATGCATTCACCCCACTCCCACTCAATGTTGACACTAAAGCATCGGCCAGGGCCGGTGAGGGCAATTGTTCCAGGACCTGCACTAATTCTAAGTGCAGTATTTTTTTCAATTCCAAAATGGAGACGCCTGCTTGCTGCTGATGGGCGAGGTAGTATTTTACTAATTGCTGAACCGCCACATGATGCGTCATGGGAACATAATGCTGTTCCTTGCCACTATTAGCTAGCACCTGAAATAGCAAGCGATAACTCAACTGGTGCATTTGATGTTCATGAGGCTGAATGTACCCTTTTCTTTTGGAGAGAAGTTGCCACAGAAATGGATCTGGAATCTCCTCCTCTATGGACGCGTTGGCCGTTGCTTTCTCCCAAACGGCTTTGTCAAGCGTTGGCAGCAAGGCGAATAATCCCTCAATGTCATGTTGATAAGCATAAAACAGTGTAGTGGCCGTTCGCTTGCCGATAAGCACTTGGTATACGCTACCAGGCTTCAGATGTTTAGTCGCTATTGCTAGGGTATGGATCATCTCCATCACTCTTCCCCCTCTCGATCCAAACAAAAAGAGACGCTACGCTCAATAGTATAGCGTACAGCCTCTCTTCATTCCCATTTTTTCTTATTTTCTCATGTTCGCTAATTAAATACGTACGCTTCATCTAAATAGAGCTGCTTTATCAATGGGCACTAAGCTTTATTTAAGCGATGCGCCAGGATTGGCAGTAAATAACGCAACACTAAGTGGCAGGCCACGCTGATAATAATCCCTTTGATCAAATTAAATGGAATCACGGCGCCTAAAATGTAGCGGTTCATATCAGGAATAGGAAACTGCATTACCTTGACATAAAATGGGGTGATGATGAAATAATTCAACACACTCATCACTACGGTTAACGCTAACGTCGCCAACCCATACGCCAACAACAAGCGCTTAGCTGAGTGGTGTTTCGTTTGCACCGTGCATGGGGTGAAGTAGCGTTCCTTCATCAGCTGGTAAACCGGCCACAAAAAGGCAATAGACGCCAAGATGCTGGCACTATCGCCGATTGGCAATCCCATGTCGCCTCCCGTTTGAATGTAGTGCAGAATCCCACGAATGATGACCACCACAATCCCGCTTACAGGGCCATACAAAAACGTCGTCATCAATACCGGCACATCACTGAAATCGATTTTCAAAAATGGTGCGACAGGAATCACCGGAAAAGCAAACCACATTAAGACAAACGCAATAGCTCCCATAATCGCCATTGTCATCATACGTTTTGTGTCGCCGTGCATAAAAAAATCCCCTCTCTTCTTCAAAAGCGGGGGTTAAAAATAGCCATAAGAAAAACACTCACCATTGAACGCCTAATCATGAGGGATCCAATGTTCAAATTGTGCTTCTTCCATCCTGACTGTACAGTCGGTTCCAGAATTTCACTGAATCAATCGCTTTTGCGAGTCGTGGACTATCACCACCGATCGGGAATCTAACCCTGCCCTGAAGACAATTCATTTTGATTTACTTGTTATTGAGATTGTACACCTTTCACAAATAAAACACAAGTTGTTGCGCTTATTTTTTGTGAGTTTTTCTAGTGAGTTTGGGACTCCTCATCACGAAACCGCACTTTCCTAGCTGTATTGCTTTTTTAGGTATCTTGCTTTTCTTTTAAACCAAAAAAAGACGTTAGCACTAAGCCAACGTCTATCCTTTTTCTTGTGAATTAGTTCTTTTTCGTTAGACGTTTGAGGGCGTCAATTTCTTTTTTCACCAGCGGACGAAATTCTCCAGGGGTTAAGTTTTCAGTGGTTAAGAAGGCATAACGTGTCCGTGTCAAACGTTTTACTGGAAAGCCAATCGCTTCAAACATTTTACGTACTTGCCGATTGCGCCCTTCATGAATGGTAATTTGCACCGTCGCATTTTTCTTCGCCGCTTTGTTCTTGAGCAAGGTCACTTTCGCTGGGGCAGTCTTGCGACCATCGATCATCAACCCGCGCCGCAATGGCTCTAAATCAGCGTTGGTTGGCATTCCTTCTACCTTAGCGACATAAACTTTTTCTACCTCGCTCTTCGGATGCATCAAGCCGTTAGCCAATTCCCCCTCATTGGTCAATAGCAATACCCCCGTGGTGTGATAATCAAGACGGCCAATAGGATAGATGCGTTGTTCTACCTTGTTGAAATAATCCAAAACGGTTTTCCGCCCTTTATCATCGCTAACGGTAGAAACCACACCATCCGGTTTATAAAAGAGGTAGGTGACGGGCTCTTCCTTGTAGATCGGGATACTATCTACTTCAATCTGATCTTTGGTCGCTACTTTTGTACCAAGCTCGCGAACAACATTCCCGTTCACCTTCACGCGCCCTGCTTGGATCATTTTCTCTGCTTCTCGCCTGGATGCAACACCAGCGTGGGCAATCACTTTTTGCAAACGTTCCATATTATCGATTCCTACTTTCTTCATCTGACTGGCTCATGTCATTGTGACGCGCATATAAGTCATGTGTCTCTGCTTTTTCATTCGTCATTAAGGCTTCAATGGCTGGCAGATCATCCAGGGAATTCAGTCCAAAATACTGATAGAAATAATCCGTCACCCCATAGAGAATCGGATGTCCTGGCGAATCTTGACGCCCTTTCTCCTCAATTAATCCGTGTTGCATTAATTTTTTTAGTATACCGCTGGAATGCACGCCGCGAATCTGATCGATTGCCATGCGTGTCACTGGTGCTTCATAGGCAATGATAGCGAGCGTTTCTAAGGCGGATTGCGTGAGGCGAGCGGCAAATGGCGACTGGGCATATTGCTTCACGACGTCCCCATATGCCACCTTCGTTGTGAGCTGGAACCGGCCATTCACTTGGCGAATCGTGAGGGCTGTGAGAGGTTGCGTGGCGAGTTGCCATTTCAATCGTTCCATTAAATACCGTGTACGGTCGGGATAGATGCCCAACAGCGCCGATGCTTCCTCGATACTCAATCCCTCTTCACCGGCAACAAACAATAAACTCTCTAATGCTGGTAGTTCATTCACGCCACCGTCCCCTTTCTAAGTAGAATATCCCCGCCATCCATCGCTTGTTCAAAGGTAATCGCTTGGCGTTTCGTCAATTGCAATAACGCCAAGAAAAGTGTCACGATCACTGTACGCGAGAGAGGCTGGGCGCTCACCAATTCGAAGAAGGACAGTGATTTTTCTTTATCTTTAGGCAAAGCCTCTTCGATAGTAGCAATGGCTTCTTCAATCGTATAAGCATCAGATTGTAAGGTCGTGGCAGTGGGCTTATCTACGGCTAAACGTTGCACCATCTTCTTAAGGGCGCCCACCAAATCATTTGTTGTTATCGCAGCTTCAGGCAATGGAATCACTGCTTGATAATCAGAAAGGTCGCTCGGCGCTTTTGAATACCACTTCAAGCGCTCAGTTTGCTGTTCATCCAGTGCCTCGCCT
The DNA here is from genome assembly GCA_030528155.1 of Aerococcus sp. GTDB lineage: Bacteria > Bacillota > Bacilli > Lactobacillales > Aerococcaceae > Aerococcus. The sequence goes on along the minus strand of JAUMZL010000014.1, from coordinate 30,018 downwards.
AATGCCTTAAATTGCTGATAAGCGATTAACTGCGCCACTAATGGCTGGCGAGGGTCTTCTATTGCTTCAGGTTCTACCGATTTTGGTTTAGGTAGCAATAACTTCGTTTTAATCTCAACGAGCGTTGCCGCCATGACCAAATAATCACTCGCAACATCCAAAGCCGCCTCTTGATGAGCTTGGATCAAGGCAATGTACTGCTCAGTGATCTTAACGATAGGAATATCAAAAATATCAATATTCTGTTGTTGAATGAGATGCAATAATAAATCAAGAGGGCCAGAAAAATTGTCTAAATCAACAATCCACTGTCCCTCTTGGCTGGTTGGATTAAGCGTTTCAAGTTCAGGATTCATTTGTTTCGTCTCCTGCTGGTGGCGTTACGATGTTCGGTTGGGTGCGCTGTTCATGCACCGCCCACTTGTTCAATAAGTCAGAGAGCGCTAGTCCGCCTGAAATTGAGCATTCTGGAAATTCATCAGCTAACGCGGACAGCATCGCATATGAAAGTGATTCTCCTCGAAAAGAAGGATTGATCGTCAGATAGCGAATAATGAGCACCTCATCGTCCGCACTAATGTCAAAAGCGATAAGTCCAACAATATTATCGGTTTCTTCATCGCGCCATAGGTAAGCCTTCCGCTTTCCTGTTTTGATTCGATCCATTTCCTGTGTTAACGCCTTCAGATCTTTGAATTTGTCAATGTAACTGACCAACCCCATGGCAATTTTATCGTGATTCGCCTTATAGGGGATTAACATTCAGAAACACATCCTTTCATTTTTTTGCCGCTCTTCTTATTCAGTGTCGTCCCTCATCCCCACTTCGCCTTTAGTGAGAGAAACTGTCATGCACCAATTTCTTTTCCTAACTCTAATCGAATTCATTCGATAAATCAACGTCAAAACTGTATTTTTCCACACAACATTGTGGGGGAAATGTTGTCGCTGCCATGCTAAACCCTTAATGGTTAAATCCCTAACTACTAGCACACCTAGCCATCATTTAGGATTCACTCCTTTAGATGATCCCCCGCTACACCACCACATTGAATGAGACAGCATACGCTTCTTCTTCGGTTTTGTCCACTTTTTGCGATTGGATCTCAATATAAACGATCAAGATTATCGTGTTTCTTCCATTACTCGGCCCATCTAACCCTTTCAACAACAAAAAGGCAAAATACATCGCTAACGCTGCGTACTTTGCCAAAACGCCATTCATGGCCGCCTACTTATTTAGAAAGGGTCAGATGGCTGAAAATTGCGCCGACAGATGCCTGAAAGACCAACGCTTCTTTGGCTGATAGGTTGAGAGTTGAACGATTGATGACCACTAAATGTTTGCCGTGGAAGTAGTCGATCAATCCAGCGGCAGGATAAACCGATAACGATGTCCCCGCCACGATCATCACGTCAGCGCGTTGAATCGCCCTGATGGCACCGAGTAATTGCATCTCATCGAGGGCCTCTTCGTAAAGAACAATGTCAGGTTTGACGATAGAATGATCCTCAGGGCAGTGGGGAACGCCCTCCTCATCGCGCACTAAATCGGCATAGTCATAGTAATGATGCGCGGCCTCACAGTAATTGCGGTAAACATTACCATGCAATTCATACACCACCTGGCTCCCCGCTTTTTGATGCAAACCATCAATATTTTGCGTAATAATGGTGACCTCACGACCGGCTGATTCGAGGTTCGCAAGGTATTGGTGACATGGATTAGGTTGGGCATCGGGAAAAACCAAATGTTTAAAATAAAAATCAAAAAAGGTTTTTGGGTGTTGCTTATAGAACGTATGCGAAATAATTTCTTCCGCCGCCACTTGATACCCTAAATCTTGCATGTACAAACCTTTTGAAGAGCGAAAGTCGGGAATCCCACTTTCGGTTGATACCCCAGCGCCGCCGAAGAAAACCAAATGCTGGCTTTGATCAATTATCTCCTGTAATTGGGCGATTTGTTCACTCGTTGTCTTCATTCTCTCCGCCTCCTGCTTCTATTCTAGCAAAAAGGACAGACGAGAACACTTCCAAAGCCAATGAATTCAGGTGGGACTATGTTATACTAGTAAAAAAGAGTTTGAGAAGGAGTTTAGCATGAAATCTCTAGTTAAACGCGTTCTGCTACTGGCAGGTGTCACCTTATTACTTGTGGCTTGCAGCACCAAGCAGAGCATCGACGATAAATTTTTTAGCGACCTGCAGAGCATGTGGACAGCTCGCACCCAGACACTGCTTGAATTTCAAAAACAAAGTGAAAGTCGCGATCAATCCCAACAAGAGGCTCCCAAAACCAATGAGGTCCTTAAAAAGACCTACACTGATGAATGGAATGCGATGAAGGACTACCAAGGTCAAGACCTCAAAGATGATCAGCTCAACAAGAATGTCAAAAATTACCTTGATGCCTTAAAAGCTTGCAAGGAAGCGCTAGATGGCGAATTTACGATCGACAAGAACAAAGCCTTTAACCAGAATTACAAGAAACGTGTCGATGCACTAAAGGCGCTCTCAGCCGATCCCCGTTTCACCTTACCAAAAGATCAGTTAAATGATCTGAATATCAATGATGAAACGATCAAGAAATATGAGGAATTAGAAAAGAAAACAAAGGCCGCTTCGGAGCAGTTCCAAAAAGACTTGAAAGCCATGAAACTCACTCTGTCTAAACAGCCAACCACCGCTGACCCTACCGTCGCATGGTCGGGAGAACTTACCAACCACTCTGAGATGGAAATTCGCGATCTGCACATGTCCTTCAATATGTTGGACAAAGACAATAAGACTCTGGATGCGCCAAAGGTAGAGATCGATAAGCTCTCACCCGGACAGACCTACAAATTCTCCATTTCCTCTAAAGTCCTCCAGTATGACCATATGCAAGTCAGTCTGGATGACCAATTGAAGATCGTTGAACCCGGTAGCATGGACGAAGCCGATAAACAAAAGAAAAACGACGACTCGAAGGATAACAATAAAAAAGCAGAAGATAGCAGTCAAAAAAAGGATAGTGGCGACAAAAAATAGTCTGTAGTACATGTTTCACCTCAAAATAAAAAGTTCTCGGTTCAAACATCGAGAACTTTTTATTTTGGTCTGCTTTATAAATAGTAATGGCTAGTTTTCCCATTTTCTTTTGGCTAGGCGCGTGGGAACGTTTTTTCGTAGACCGCCTTCATATGTTGGGCGTGAATGTGCGTATAGATCTGAGTTGTAGAAATATCCGCGTGCCCCAGTAATTCCTGAACGACACGCAAATCCGCCCCATTCTCCAATAGGTGCGTGGCAAACGAATGTCGCAATGTGTGCGGACTGACATTCTTAGTGATCCCTGCGTTAGTAATATCTCGCTTGAGGTTCTTCCAGATGCCCTGGCGACTGAGCGGATCGCCGTTGCGATTCACAAATAGATAATCATGGGGAGAATGCGCCTCTCCCACCAGTTGCGGACGGGCTTCTCTGAGATAGCGCGCCACCCAATCTTGGGCGATTTCACCCAAAGGCACAATTCGCTCCTTCTCGCCCTTGCCGATGGTTTGGATAAAGCCGAGATCCTCGTGAATATCATCAATCCGCAAATGAATCAATTCGCTCACCCGCAATCCCGTCGCATACATTACCTCGAAAATCGCGCGATTTCTTAGTCCTAATGGCGTTGAGAGGTCGGGAACAGCGAGGAGGCGTTCTACCTCTTCAGTCGTGAGCACCGCTGGCAACTGCTGCGCTGTTTTAGGCAATGCGATCTTCTCCATGGGATTAGTCGTGATGGCATCATCCAATTTGAGAAATTTAAAAAAATGACGCATAGATGAAATGAAATGGCTGATTGTTGTCCGTTTACGACCAGCCGCATTTAATGTGGCCAAGATCTGACGAATATCGGTGGCTTTGACTTGATCAAATGTCGACAACTTCTGCCTGTCCATATAGGCCATTAGCTTTTTCAAATCGTTGTGGTAACTCGCAAGCGTGTTATCGGCTAAGCCCTGCTCCACCTTGAGGGTCGTTAGAAAATCCTCCACAATGTCTGCATTAGCCATTATTCTGCCGTCACATCCCGTAACTGAATTCCGGTTTCTGTCTGCTCAATCAAGCGTTGTTTCAATAAATTCCCCAGGGCCCGTTTGAATTTAGCCTTACTGATGCCAAAGTAGTCACGAATAGCTTCCGGATCGCTATGATCATTGAAAGGCAAGGTATGAGTAGGATTGCGCTTCAAATTAGCCAAGATCATCTTGGCATCGCCGTCAATCCGGGCGTAGGCTAGCGGCTGTAATGACAAGTTAAACTGGCGATTTTTGCCGATGCCGATGACCCGACCTTTGACTTCTTCCCCGAGACGTGGTGCTACTTCCCATTCGCTTTCATGAATGTAAGCGCGATGATAGAACGGCGTGATTAAATGGCAACCATTATGATCGACCCGATATACCCGTCCTGACACCTCATGATTGTGGAAGTTGCCTTGTTTCAAAACGTTCTTAGTGATTTCAGCGATAACCCGTTCTTCCGCCATTTTGGCCCAGAGACGGTTCTTCTTGTCCACTGCAAGCGTCACATATAAGCGATCACCTTTTTTTGGCCAGCGTGTTTTATCTTCTGGCAGATCATCGAGAGAAACGACCACGTCTTTATCAGGTAAACCAATATCAACGAAGACGCCCAGATCTGTGCGCACACTGACCACTGTCGCCCAATCATAGTAATTAGGACGCACCGTCGGCAAGGTGGTGGTCATACGATTTTTCCCCATGGTATCTTGGTAAATAAAGCCAACGATCGTTTCTTTCAAACGCTTTTCTGAGGTTTCCTGCTTATCGATGGCGTAGGTTACCCCATTTACCTGAGCAAAATAGTCTCTGTCATTCTCATCAGTAATCGTCGCCGTCACCACGCGCCCCAAAGTCTGTGCTATTTCCATATATGCACCTATCCTTCTCTGTTTACCGGTGAGCCGTCACGGTGGTAATACGTCACCGTCTGTTGACCGTTCTGTTGCCAATCCAAAATCGCATAGGTAGGGTAGGGATAATTTCCTCGTGGCAGGCGCACGCTACCTGGATTGATCATCAATACGCCCTGTACCCGTTCGAGTGTCATCACATGCGAATGGCCAAAGCAAGCCACCGTACAGCCTGCTTCTTTGGCATAGTTAGCAAGCACATTCAAATCGCCTTTGACATCAAAACGATGCCCGTGTGTCACCAATAGCTTGCCTTCTGGGAATTCAACTGTCTCAGCAATGGGAAACGGGGCGAAATCAACATTTCCCTGCACCACGGTAAAGGATTGCCAGATGGGATCGTCTGCCATCCCCTCGGAATCTCCACAGTGAATGAAGGCATCTGCCTCTTCGCGATGGCGTGACACAATGGTCTCTAAAATCTCGCGATCGCCATGGTTATCCGATACAATCACAATTTTACTCATAGTTTCAGTTCCCCTTCTCTCAAATCTTTAGCCAACTGCTGTAAAGCTTGCGCGCGGTGGCTCAGATGATCTTTGGTTTCACTTGTCAATTCTGCAGCGGTTTTTTGTTCACTCGGCACGTAGAAAATAGAATCATAACCGAACCCATTATCCCCACGTTCCTCGTGGGTAATTGTCCCATTCCAGATGCCAGTATACTGTTTGAGTACATGCCCCGTAGCATCACTGACTGTCAATACACAGTGAAATGCCGCTTGTCGTTCTTCATCTGGTGTCTCTGCCAAAGCCTGCAATAATTTTGCACGATTTTTTTGGTCGTCCTTTGCTTCACCTGCATAGCGGGCCGAATACACGCCTGGCGCTCCGTTTAATGCGACAACCGCCAACCCTGAATCATCTGCAATCGCAATCGTCTGCAGTTGTTTGGCCGTTTCTGTCGCCTTCAATGCGGAATTTTCAGCAAAAGTCGTTCCTGTTTCTTCGATATCCGGCATTTCTGGGTGATCTAACAAGGTGGTCACGGTGTAGCCAATTTCTCCAAACATCGCCTTAAACTCTTTGGCTTTTCCAGCATTTTTGGTCGCAATCACTACGTTTTTCATTAGCGTCCTTCTCTCGTTAAATCTGCCACAGCAACCGGTTGAACGTAAATGTCACGATCCAACCAGCGTTTAGCTACTTGTTGGAATTCCACTGGATCCCCTGTCGTGTAAAAGTCGACAAAAGGTTCTGGATCAGTCACATTTTCAATGTGGTTGGCTTTTAATTGTCGTTTGACATCCTGCGTCGCTGCCCGCCCAGCATCGATCAAGCGCACGCTGCGACCGAGGTAATTCTGGAATTCTTTGCGAATCAATGGGAAATGCGTACATCCCAAGATGAGGGTATCGGCATCTACGTCGCTCACAGGCCCTAAACAGGTAGCAATTTGTTTTTTCAAATCTTCCGGCTTAGTGTTGGGGTTTTCTACCAATGGCACAAGCTCAGAACATTCGACACCGTAAACATCTAATGTTGGATCGAGCGATAATAGATGTTGTTCATAGATTCCACTCGCAATTGTCGCCTCCGTGCCAGCAACGATGATGCGTCCATTTTCTGTTAATTGTTCGGCTAAACGCGCACCCGGTGCCACTACCCCCACGACAGGAATATCGAGTTTTGCTTGCAGTTCATCGAACGCTACCGCTGTCGCCGTGTTGCAGGCAATAATTAACAATTTAATATCAAAAGTCAGCAGAAATTGAACGAGTTCATGCGTATATTGACTGATCTCATCTGCGGAGCGTACGCCATAAGGGCAGCGCGCATTATCGCCAATATAGACCATTGATTCATTAGGAAAATCCTGGAGCGCCTGCCTCAATACTGTAAGCCCTCCTACGCCCGAATCTAAAATACCAATGGGCTGATTCATACACGTTCCTCCTTCAATAATTTTGAATAATTTGGATTATGACAATACGAAAAAACGTATCTTTAATCTCTGTCGTCTATTCTACCAAACTCATCAGGTGAGACCTAGAAAAAAAGAGACTAAAGCTTCAACCTTAGTCTCAATTTAAGTGTTATGGTGCTGAGTCACTCACCTAATCTATAATTAAATGTATTGTTCTAAGATTTCTTCTAAACGTTCCTTTGGTGTGTAGCCCGTCAAACGTTCCACAATTTCACCGTCTTTTTTCACCAGCAAGGTTGGGATAGCCATAATACCAAAAGCTCCTGGTGTATTTGGATTTTCATCCACATCCATCTTAGTAAACTTCACCTGGTCACCCATTTCATCATCGAGCTGTTCAATAATTGGAGATTGCATTTTACATGGGCCACACCATGTCGCCCAGAAATCAACTAAAACCACGCCGTTATCGGTTTCTGCTTGGAAATTTTGATCAGTAATTGCCTGTACCATGTATTTTCCTCCTTTTACACTTCCATAATGTAAGTGTTTTGCTATTAGTATACCAGATTTTACTATATTTTCGATTCAAATGCTCATGCCTAATGACGGAAGGTGACAATAGTTGCCCCATTTCCTCCCATATTATGCGGAGCGTAATGGAAATCATCCACTCGCGAGTTTTTCTTGAGGTAGTCCCAAACCCCATTGCGGATCACACCCGTTCCAAAGCCATGAATGATAGTCACTTGGGGGTAACCTGCCAGTAGCGCTTGATCAATATAGGTATCAAGTGCCTGCATAGCTTCTTCGTAGCGCATGCCGCGTAAATCGAGATCGCTCGCCACATTTTTCGCTTGATGCGCGTGCACAGTGACGTGACGCTGACGCGCCTTTTGCTTTGGTGGTTGATAGGTGAGGTCTTTTTCATTGAGTTCCATCTTCAAAACCCCCATCTGAACGACCCACTGCTTATCGGCACGCTGTTCAACCAGCGTCCCCACTTGATCATATGGGATCACTTTGACTTCATCCCCAACCGCTAGTTGATGATCGCGATTCGCTTGGCGTTTTGCTCGATTGAGGACTTTATTTTTCTTGAGATTCTGCTCTTCTTCGCTCAACTCATTGAAGGCATGGCGCTTCTCAATAAGATCATGCTCTTTGATGGCCTCCCCTTGTGGATGGTTGAGCTGCCAGTTGCGGATTTCACTGAGCAAGGCATCAGCTTGCTTTCGTTTTCGTTCCACCAAGGCGTTCGCTTCCTGGCGCGCTTTTTCTAAGTAGCGTTCTTTATTTTGTTGCAGATCTGCATAAACCTTAGCAAGATCACGCAGTAATTTCTCGCTTTGTTTGGCTTCCTGGCGCACCTCACGCAATTCCTGTTCATAGTGCTGACGTTCCTCATCCAACTCGCTGATCATGGCGTTGAGATCCTGGCTATTCTGATCTAAATACCCTCTCGCCTCCTCAACAATTAACGGGTCTAAGCCTAAGCGTTTGGAAATTTCTAAGGCGTTGCTGCGCCCCGGTTCCCCAATCAGCAAGCGATAGGTAGGTGACAAGGTCTCATCATCGAATTCCACGCTTGCATTCATACTCTTGGGATGTTCAAAGGCATACGCCTTGAGCTCAGGGTAGTGCGTCGTTGTTGCTACGATTGCCTCTTCATTGGCCAAACGATTGAGAATAGCAATCCCCAATGCCGCTCCTTCTTTTGGATCGGTTCCAGCCCCTAGTTCATCGATAATCACTAAATCGCGAGAAGTCACTTGGTTGAGAATATGAATGATGTTCGTGAGATGTCCTGAGAAGGTACTCAGGTTAGCTTCGATCGACTGTTCATCCCCGATATCGGCATAAATTTCATCGAAAATCGCGAGTACACTGCCACTAGCAACCGGTAAATACAATCCAGCCTGGCCCATGAGTTGCAAAAGGCCTAAGGTTTTCAGAGTAATTGTTTTCCCACCGGTATTTGGCCCTGTGATGATCAACATGTCATAGCCTGCTTCATAATAGATGTCATTTGCTACCGCTGTTTTGCGATCCAAAAAGGGATGCACGGCTTGATTAAAATGTAGTGTACGCCCATCCTTGGCAATTTTTGGTTGAGTAGCATTCATCTGGTAGGCTAGACGATACTTGGCTTGGACAAAGTCAAACCAACCGATGATTTGGTGATTAGCGGCCAATTCCTTCGTGTAGGGGATCAAGTGTTCAGATAGTTCGCGATAGATCCGTGCTATCTCGTTTTGCTCCGCTGCTCGTAAATTAGAGACATCATTGTTCAATTCCTGAACAGCCGCTGGTTCGATGTAGAGGGTCTGCCCACTAGCGCTTTGGTCATGGACGACGCCACCGAATTGATGCCGATACTCTACCTTCACGGGGAGAACGTAGCGATCATTACGGATGGTCACCAATTGATCCGTCAACAGCTGACCTTGTGTGCGAATCATACGATCTAACTGGGCGCGAATTTTAGCGCTCTGCGACTTAATCGAGCGACGAATATGCGCCAATTCATGGCTGGCTTCATCGAATACGGAGCCATCATCAGCAATCGCTCGCGTTAGTTCGCGCCTGAGGCTATTCAACCGCTGGATCTGCTCTGCCTCATGCGTCAATAGTGGCACCTCAATCTCTTCTCCAGCAATACCGGAAAAGAAGCGCCACAGCTCATCACTAATGGTGAGTAGGCGTGTGATCATGGCCAGTTCCTTACCATTGAGCACTCCGGCAATGTCCAAACGCTTCAACGCCCCACTGACATCATCCAAACGTGCAATCGGTAGCGCTTTTTGTTCAGCGTTCAAGCGCCAAGCTTCATCAATCGCGCGAAAACTGGCTTCGATGATTTCACGTTGATTCGTTGGTTCTAAGTGCAGAGCTTGTTCTTTTCCCAAGGCGGTCACCGTTTCTTTGGCTAGCGCCTGAGTAATTTTAGCCCATTCTAATGTTTCATAAATTTTAGTATTCAAACGTAAACCTCCTCATTCAAGCCACCGCCCTTACCTATTGAAAAGGCACGGGTCCTTGAAACCACAAGGCAAGCACGTGACTGGCCACGCCGGGTGTTTTTATTACCATCCAGCGTAATAATGGTTGGCTCGCAAATGTCGATTGGATCGCCTCAAAATTAATGAGTGATACCCACGCCAGTAAGATAGCCACACTCCCCCAGGCAACCACTAGCCCAAATAGAGAGCCAATCACTAACTGACGGTGTCCGCGCGTTTCCAAGGGGCGCAACCACATCAAGACAAAGGCCCGAACAGCCCAAACGCCAGCAGCTATGATGAAACTGGCACACGCTCGTATAAAAGCAAACGGAATGCTACCGAGGGCACTGGACGAATAGAGTGCTAAGGTACTTTCTGCTGTGATACTCGGATAGGGGATCCATAACGTGAGACGTTCTCCCAATGGCACGGTCCAATGCCATACCAGTATCATGCCGATCGCAATAAAAATCGCATCCAACAAAATGAATAATAGTGATTGGTGGTGAAAATGATAAATCACCAGGATGATGAATAGACCAATCCCTAATACCGAAATCATCGCATTTCCTCCTTAAGTCCGCTTAATGGCGTGGGGTTTTGGACAATCCCGCTGACGGTTTGAAATGGTTAGCCAAACGTTGTTTCTGTTTTTGGCGATTAGCGAGTAATTGTTCTGTTGGGGTGTAGGTATTAAACAAGCTAGTAGCCCCCTTCGTCAAGGATTTTGGCACGCCACCCTGTGTCAAGTCGATATAGATTGTCTCTTCAATATCTACGGGCGTTTTTGAAGAAACAGACGATTTTGGCGTTGCTTTCACCTCTGGGGCAGTCTTTGTTATCGTGGTTTCACTAACAGGTGCAGCTTCCTCTGATGTTTTTTCTGCTTCTGATATTGCTGGCTGAGGGGATGATTGATCTGAGACTACCGCGTTTTTCTCGTGTGTCGTATCAGACTGAGCCATTTCCTCATCATCAGTTTCTTTTGCCACGGTAGTATGCGCTTGCTGTGCGGTATTTTCATCGCTTGGTGCTTTGTTATCATCAGCAGTATCGGCCCGTTCCATCCCCACAGCTATGGTTGGCGTGTCCGCCTGCTCTCCCCTTTCACCCTCGCTAGTTTCTTGTTCTGTGGTTTCTTTTGGTTTTGCCGTGGGATTATCCAGCATGCGTCCTACCTCTTTTTCTTCAATGGCAGGAAGCAGTGCATTCTCATCAATGGTCTCAGTCGCTTTAGCCTCGATTTGTTCTTGCAAGGCATAATTTTCGCGCTCGAGTAATTCAATGCGTTCCGTGAGCGTATCGAGGCTCTTTTTTAATTGTTCGTTTTCTTTTTGCGTGCGGCGATCATGGCGATACAAATCGTAATGAGCAGCTTCTAATTCTAACATGTCTGAGGTGATATTCATCCCCACCAATAAAGCGATATTTTCATTGGAGCCACTAGGATACTGACGACTTGCTTCCTCCAGCCACTGATTAAACTGCTCCGTTACTCGATTCATATGTGCTGTTTCTTTGTCAGAAACAATTGAAAATTTCTTTCCGCGAATTTTTGCCTGATAGCGTTTCTTAACCATGGCCTGCTTCGTCACTCTCTTTCCTCATTAGTATCTCTATCATTCTACCATGCCGCATAAAGAGTGACTAGCTTGTCCCCTGATTTGTTCCCATCCTTTCCTAATCGTCGCATAATTGTTCGTTTCTAACAAAAAATCGCCCAATCCTATAAAAATAAAGATCTTTTCTCAATTAAGCGCAACAATACTGACTTCTCTAGTTGCGATTGGTTCGCTAGCAGTGTATGATGGTAGCAAGTTAATTTTAGGATAGAGGCGCAAGTGACATCAGTAACATATTTTGGGATACCGACACGCATGCGAAAGGGGATCTTGCCGAAATGTTGCCACGTTCATCGGTATCGATCTTTACAACGGGCAATGTTGGGGGTAAGCAGAAGATGTTTGCCACTGTCATATGGTTTCCATATGAAGAGCTGTCTGAGTGATTTTATGACAAAATTCGGTGCTTGGCATCACTGTACCCAATGACTCTATCCTTCATTATTTTGAAGTATAGAGTTTTTTTATGCCATTTAGGAGGAAATTATGAATAAATTAGTCAAGTGGCTCTGTAGCTTGCTCGTCTTGCTGACGTTGGTCATTCCTTACAAGAACGTTTCGGCAAGTGAAACGATGCCAAAGATTGCCGTCGATCAAGAGGCCCTCAATCAAGATTTAGAAACCCCTGGCGTCTTAAGAGTCGGCATGGAAGCCAACTATAACCCTTTCAACTGGTCTCAACCCGATGATAGCAACGGGGCGGAACCTATTGCGAACTCAAAAGGCGAATATGCAAACGGTTATGACGTTCATGTGGCGCGCCAACTCGCGGATGCCCTTGGGTTAAAACTAGAGATCATGAAGATCGAATGGGACGGTCTGCCTCCTGCGCTGCAGTCTGGGAAGATCGATGCCATTATTGCAGGGATGTCACCAACACCCGATCGTTTGAAACAAATTGATTTTTCTAACTACTACTACCACTCAGATATTATCTTAGTGGTTAAAAAAGATGGTCCTTATACTAAAGCCACCTCGCTGAATGACTTCCGCCATGCACGTGTCACCGGGCAGCTCAATACCTTACATTACGACCTGATCAATCAAATTCCTGAAGTGGACAAACGCACCGCTATGGATACGTTCAGCTCGATGGTTGAAGCCGTAAAGACAGACAAGATTGATGCGTATGTCTCCGAACGTGCCGGTGGTGAGGCAGCGATTGCGGCTAACCCAACCTTGACCTCTGTCCAATTTCAACCTGGACAAGGCTTTGATCTAAAAGACACCAACCCCTCAACTGCTGTTGGGGTACGCAAAGGTTCGCCCTTGCTTAAAGCGGTCAATACCTACCTAGAAACGTTTGATCAAAAAGCTCAGGATCAATTGATGTCCGACATGATCGCTCTTAATCAGCGTGATCAAAAGCAAGGATTCTGGGGACAAGTGATCAGCATTTGGAACCAATACTATAAACAATTCCTGCGTGGGGCTGGAAATACTATGGCCATTGCCCTTGTGTCTACCTTTCTCGGTTTTGTGATTGGTTTGATCATTGCGATCTACCGCTCCTTACCTATTAAACGGGAACACAATCCGCTGGGGTACGGCATCTTCAAACTTTTTGATGTTCTTCTGACCGCTTATATTGAAGTCTTCCGTGGCACACCAATGATGGTGCAGTCTATGCTGATCTTCTACGGGACCAAACAATTCTTCAATATTGATATGCCAGCCTTCACCGCTGCCTTCTTCATTGTGTCGCTGAACACAGGCGCTTACCTGGCTGAAATTATCCGCGGGGGGATCTCCGGTGTAGATGACGGCCAATATGAGGGGGCCAAAGCGATCGGGATGTCGCATTTCCAAACCATGCGTTATGTGATTATTCCCCAGGTCATTAAGAGCACGCTGCCAGCGATCGGGAATGAATTAGTGATGAACATTAAAGATACATCGGTGTTGAACGTTATTGCGGTTACCGAGCTGTTCTTCGCTTCGAAATCAGCGGCAGGGTCGACCTACTTGACCTTCCAGACGTACTTCATTACCTGTGTCATCTACTTCATCTTGACTTTCGCCACCACACGTATCTTGAATGTCCTGGAAAAACGTCTCCAGGGTTCGGATAACTACCAAGTGGCTTCCAACCAATCATCAACAGAAGGAGCTTAATTATGGCTAATAATCATCCGATTCTCTCCATCCAACATCTGAAAAAAACATTTGGGGATCATGAGGTGCTTAAGGATATTAATATTGACGTACTTCCTGAAGAAGTGATTAGTATCGTAGGCTCCTCTGGTTCCGGGAAATCCACTCTACTGCGCTGTCTTAATCTGTTGGAAGAACCAACCAGCGGGAAGATCCTTTTCCATGACAATAACATTCTCGAGAAGAATTTTAATACCAACCGCTATCGCAGTAAGGTAGGGATGGTGTTTCAACAATTCAACCTTTTTGAGAATATGAACGTCCTCGACAACTGCATCATCGGTCAAACCAAAATCCTAAAACGTTCCCCAAAAGAAGCCAAAGACATTGCGATGACGCACTTAACACGCGTAGGCATGGCTGACTATATCAATGCTCTCCCGCGCCAACTCTCCGGGGGGCAGGAACAGCGGGTCGCCATTGCGCGTGCGGTATCTATGGATCCAGAAGTACTCTTGTTCGATGAACCAACCTCTGCTTTGGACCCTGAAATGGTCGGGGAAGTATTGAATGCCATGCGTGACCTCGCCGAGCGCGGATTAACCATGATCGTGGTCACCCATGAGATGGACTTCGCCCATGAAGCGTCTACTCGTGTCATTTTCATGGATGATGGTTACATTCTTGAAGAAGGAACACCAGAAGAAGTGATTGACAATCCAAAAGAAGAACGGACCAAAGCCTTTCTCTCCCACTATCACAAAGGGCGCTAGACTAATTATTACAAAAAATCCCGCATCACAATTTTTTGGATGCGGGATTTTTGTCATGATTTTTTAATCCGTACTATATTTAGATTCAATGCCAGCAAACCAGAGAGAGAAGAAAATCCCACCGATAAACATCACAGCAGCCAACCCAACCGCTGGCAAGAAGCTGAGATTCATCGCTTTGAGTTGCTCCTGACTGAAGGCTGGCAACACAACTGTTGGGAAGATAGCGATGGATGACCCAATCACTGTCCCCAAAATGAAGTGATACATACGACTGTAATAGCGTTTAAACAACCAAGCCGCCAGTTTCGCCAGCAACAAGACGCAAGCAATCCCACCGATCGCCAATGGAATAATCACGCCGAAATCAAAGGAAGCAATGCCTGCAGACATCGGTTCGTATAGCCCAAGATAAATCAGGAAATTTGATGGGCTCATACCTGGGACAATGACCCCTAACCCTACCAGTGCACCGGAAAGTACCCAGCTAAACAAGTTTGGCGCCACATCAGAGAGGAAGCTATCTCCCATGACCATCAACAGGAATAATAACACGGCTGTTACTCCCATAATGAGCCAATCGCTCTGCTCACGCCCTTCCTTGCCCGCTTCCCGGAATAATGAAGGGAAGGTGCCCACTACGAAGCCGATAAACAAGCAAGTGAAGAGTCCCTCATACGCTCCAAAAGCCTTTTCCACAAAGAATGAGAAGATGACGATCCCGATAATAAAACCAATCCCCACTGGAATGAAGTATTGGACATTCTTCCAGAAGTCCTTGGTGATATGACTAAAGAAATCTAAGACGCGATCGTAAATCCCAAAGATAACAGCAAGTACCCCACCGGATAATCCTGGTAGAATCCCCCCTATCCCAATCAGGGCGCCTTTGACCAAACGAATCAGCCAGTCAGAGAGCGGGCTGGATTGTCCTTTATTTTGCAAAACATTTCCTCCTTAAATGATATGTTTTCATGTTTATTTTCATAACCAGAGCCATTATAACAATATTTTCTTAGTGATCCTTATAAAAAAGCATTAAACCCATGAAATTTCCGCATCAAAAAAGGAGAAGATCACTCTCATCAGTGCGAGTGACTTCTCCTAGTTTGGGCGTTGGATTGATCGTTCCTATCGATCCAAACTTTACGACCCTTCTTTGCTGCAATTTTAGGTGGATCTTTTAGCAGAGGAATTAGCGCGCGCCGCCACCAAAACCACCACCGAATGAGCCACCACCGCCACCGATACTGGTTCTACCGCCAAAGCCTGCGCTGGATGAGGCAGAAGTAAGCGCACTTTCCACGTAGAAATTATCGATGAGGTTAGACCAGATGTAGTAATCCATCATACTGAAGTGTGGGGTGATAATAGCAGACTGCTCGACAAATTGTGGATTGAGATGGGCGAACGTCTCTGCCACTTCATCAGCAATCCCCAAAGCTGCCGCATAAATCAACAATTGATCCCAAAGTGCCACTTCCTGAACCTCGCGCTCATTCAATAATGAAAAATCTTTGAGGTAGTTATAGAAGCGCACGTAGTTGTCTCGCACTGTGAACCCTTTTTCGCTGAGTGGTAATTTCACCACTTGATCGACATAGTCTTTGAGCGTTGGTTTCTTATGAGCCGCTAGTGAGTTTTCCCACTGATTTCGATCCGCTGCTGCTTTTGATTGCATTTCAATCTTCGTCACATATTTTAGTAAATCATTCGTGTGTCCCTTAAGATAATGCTTCAATCCTTTTTCGCTGAGTAAGCCCTCGCTCCCTTCGACGCGCATGGCTTCTTTCAATAATGACCACAGAAATGATAAGACATCATCATCTGGTTCATAGTCCTCATTTAGCATACGGATGGCCATTTTTCCTTTTTCATCGGTAGTCAACTGCATCGCTTTATCACGTACTAAGATCAACAGCGCTACGACAAAATATTTATTCCCTAAATCTTTTAGGGAGAGATCCCATAATAAGAGATACCCATCAAAGACATTCTCTGTGGGGAGATCACGGTAATATTCGCCCTGCAACTGCTGACTGCGCGCTTTAAGGGACGGATAGTACTTATTCTTGCCTTTTTTTCGTTTGTACTCGCGGCGAATGCCAAAGATAAAGGCACTCACTCCCAATAAGGCAAATAATCCACCTATACCGGCGATGATCACCGTTCCGATTTTCTCAATCAGAGTCTTTGGCATTTCGCCACCTTTAAGTAAGGTGTTGCGATTCTTATAATCCTTCCAATTATAACGGCTGCCCTCAAAGGCACTCTTCGCATAGTCATCAAATGATCGATTCATCTGCTTGGCACCTGAGAAAGTCCCACTTGGAATATGGATCAGCAGAACCCCCTTCCCCTTACCAGACAGGGCATGCGTGGATTCAGCAATAATCATCCCATCGTTAAAGGAGGTCTCACCTTGAAAACCAAATCCCCAGACATTGTACTGTCCTTCTGGTGTCATCGGACCCACATCGCTCTTTAGGGTGATCTTGATATGATCTGGGGGAACTGCCAACCCTTCATTAATAAATTGCCAAAAGATCATCTGATCAGTTGTCGTTTGCATCACAAAGTGCGTAATGGTATAGGTTGCTCGGTACTGATGACGGCCGTAACTTGTAATTCCCCAATTGAGCTCCTCTTCATCATTATAGCCATACGTTCCGGCTTTTTCCTCAAATGACGCATCCACATCCCAATCATCATTATATTGGAGAGGCTGCCCGTCCATCGTCACGGTATAATCCTCCAAGCGTTGCCCACTCACCAGTTTGAGCGGTTTATAGATTTCTGTGCCTTCCTTGGTTGTCATATCCCAAACTTCACTCAAGGTGGCACTCCCGTCTGGATGCAGATCTACCGAGACATCGATATCATGAATGGTCTGATCGACAGCCCCTTTTGCTACTCCCCATGGAACAACGAGAAAAATAAACGCCAACAGTGGCACAAAAAGCCAGCGTTTTAAAGCTTGTCGCTTAGTCATCCGCCAGCCCTCCTCTCTATTGCTAAGAACTTACTCCCACATCGGCATGCTAGATTTTTCAGCAGTATTTTCAAAGTATGCCTTCTCACCAAACCCCATCAGGCGTGAAATGATCGAGTTAGGGAAAATTTTAATCAAACGATTGTAACGCGTGACGGTATCGTTATAAATCATTCGCGCTTCCCGCACATTATTTTCATACTGGTTCACACTCGTCATGGTTTGTTGATAGACCGTGGACGCTTTTAAGTCAGGATATTGTTCGACTACCACATTTAAGCTGCGCAGTGCCTGAGTAAAGGCATTCTCATCCTGTTCGATCTCTTGAACTGAAGCCTCGCGACTCACACCACCAGAGCGCTCACGAACAATTTGGGTCAATGTCTCAAACTCATGCGATTGGTAATTCTTGGTGGCTTGGATCAAATTGCTCAAAGCATCCCAACGTGATTCCACTTGTGCAGCGATTTGCCCCATGGCATTGGCCACACGCTCGTTGCTTGTAATAAATTGGTTGTAGACACTGATGCCCCAAATCACAATAATCACGACAAGCACAGCAATAACTATTAAGGCAATCATTTTCTATTCCTCCTATATCTTTTGGTACTAGATATTAAGCATTGTAGTTCGCATCTGGCGTTAGCGATTGAACGGTGAGGACACCTTCTTTCACCGAAAAACGAACATTATATTGATAATAATTGAAGCCGAATGTGCGCTCATCCTGACGCTGAACGGCAGGACGTGGATCCTGGGTGAGTATCTCTGTCAATCCCAGCTGTTCTGCCTCACTCAACAGCGTAAGATCGACACTTGGCGCATAATGCACCGCAAGCGTTGGAAAAGGAACAGCCTGGATAAACCCTGAGTTGACCTCTGGAAAGGCATCTGCTTCTGGGGAATAGGGTTTGATATCATAAATGGGTGTGCCATCCACCAAATCAATCCCACTCACCTCTAGTCCCCACTCGCCTGAGGTATTCTTTACGACTTGCTCTAATTTCACACTCGTTAAGCCTAAACGATTGGGGCGAAAAGGCGAACGCGTTGCAAATACGCCCCGTCGTTCATTACCACCGAGCCGCGGTGGGCGCACGGTCGGTTTTAGGTGTTTAGCATCTACTTTTGAAAAGCCCCAAATCAACCACAAACGTTCAAAGGCCTCGATTCCCCGCAAATAATCTGGATTTTGATAATCTTTAGTAAATACAATGCGTCCCCTAACATGTGGAATCAGAGCACCTTGTCGTGGCACACCAAATTTTTCATGAAAAGGACTCTCAACATGAGCGATAGGCGTAATTTCCATTGGCTTCCCTCCTCTGTTTACTTGTTAATGTTAGTTTAAATCAGCAATTAATCTTTGAACAGCTATTAATTCACATTATTATTCTTTAGGTCCCTTCAAGTATGAAAAAACCGCTCACTAGCCACTAAAGGCTGCGAGCGGAAGACATATATAAAATAGCAATTCGCTACTACTATTTTTACCGAAAACGAGCGGGCACTACTCAACGGCATGCCAGGTGCCACTAACGAGATCCATTACCGTAAGCTGTGCGGTTTTGGTGTCATATTGATAGAGGTTGACCATATTGGAAATCGTACCGTCATCATTATCATGACGAACCTCAATCTGGACAGTCGTCGCATCTAATTGATCAACAAAAACATCATAGTCCCCTGTCGCATAGGCACTATCTGTGGCTTGATTAAATGCTGCTTTGGCTTCTTGCACGGCAACACTCTCGTCACTGTCTGCACTAGTTTTTTCTGTAGCGCTGTTTTTCTCTACCGGTACAGTAGCCGTCGTCGATTCCGCTATTTTTTCACTAAGTGCTGTTGAGTCGCTAGTTTGACTGGTTTCTTCTTTATCACTTGATGATGGCATAGCATATCCCGAAACAGTCTTTGCACTCTGTTCTGTTGCATCTGCCTTAGTTGTTGCTGACAGTTGTTCACCTGTCGCTACCGTCGACTGAGAGATTTTTGTCGGTTGAGTGCTCTCAGACGTCAGAGCCTCATCGCTTTGTCTGGTTTGTGTCTCAGCCGTCGCTTGCGTTTGAAATAATGGGGCTTGGTTCGCAGTGCCTTGTGTGCATCCCGCTAAAAGCCCGGTGATGCTCAATGCAACGAGCGCTGTTGCCATTTGTTTTGCTGTTTTCATGACGATTCACTCCTTCATTCATTTCGGAAATCCTTGGGCTTTTCGCTAGATCACTTATGGGAAAGTCCACTTCCCTTTGCTTTACGAATATATTGTAACATTTCTGTAACAGAAAAGAAATATTATCTCCTATATTCCACTTGTTTTTAATCGTTCCTTAATCTTCCGTTCTCTAAAATGACAGATCGCCAAAAAAAACATCAACAAGCAGGCCGCAATGGTGCGTGCTTTTCTCATCATGAGGCTCTCTAGCCGTTCAAGTACCCCGACTTGCACCAAGTAAGGAACCGTGTTAAATTAATAGTGTACTGATCTAAGGTGTGCGTGTTTTCTTTTATGTGCTGACCGAACACTTATCACATTGGGATCTGCGAATTCTGGTGGAAACTAGGCCCGTTCACTGGGAAAGTTGAAGCTAGATACTGGAACCCACCTGCTACATGCGGGTTCAGACAGATAGGATTTGTCACGGCACCATTGGAGTGTACAGCAAAAATAGTTAATATTTTTTAGGCTTAGCTTTGAGTAGCTAGGCCTTTTTTGTTTACCTATTAATAAAGGAGTAACGAGACGCTGTGATCTTCGTTACTCCTCATTGCCATCAATCGCAATAAACGGTATGTGGCTCTTGCCTAGTGAGCTGTTCCAATTGTTCTTTAGTGGTTCGTACCAAGGATAAAGGGGGTAGGTCATCCAAGGAGAAGTACCCCATCTGTTCCGTTTCTAAATTCTCAGTGAAAGCACGTTCCTCAATGCCAACACGAAATACTAACTTGTAATACTGGAACGGCTGAGGAATATCAGGACGCTTGTTTGTATCAAAAATAGCCATTAAGGTCGCTGATGTCGCCACTTGACCGGTCTCTTCCCGCACTTCCTTTATCACATTTTCCGTAGGTGAAATATTTACCTCAGCGTAGCCACCAGGAAGTGACCATTCTTTGGTGCGTTTATCCTGCACCAAGAGAATATCATTGACCTCATTAGTGATAAAGGCGCGCACGTCAATCTTCGGTGTAGCGTAACCCTCATCTTCCCTTAATGTTTCATACAAAGGATCAGTATTTTTGGTGAGTAGCGTTGTGGCTAATGCTAAAATTTCCTCATAACGCTCCACATCAAAGGCATCATGCCCGTAGTAGCGCCCGGCCTGTGCAATGGCGATCAAGCGCCGAACAGTAGACAGTTTTTCCATCATTTTCGCTTCCTCTCTCATTTGGTCGTGTTTCGATAGATAAAAGCTTCGCCCTCCTCTCAGTTTCGCATGACTCTTTTAAAACTTTCCCCTGAAAATAAACGCTTTTTCTATCACAGAGGTGTTCTTGTCATAGAAAGAGATATCACTTGAATTTCTCCTAGGAATATCTCACAATAGGTATGATTCACAATGAATAAGATGAATCATTTGGAAAACAGAAATGGAGGTTTTAACAATGTTTCACTTTATTGGTGTTTTAATTGTTGGAGCAATTATCGGAGCTATTGCTGGTGCGGTCACTAACCGCGGTGGCGAAGGCTGGTTATGGAATATCGTCGCTGGTCTCATCGGTTCTTGGTTAGGTCAACAATTATTTGGGACATGGGGACCATCCCTCGCTGGTATGGCTATCTTCCCATCAATCATTGGTGCTGTTATTTTAGTATTCGTGGCTTCTTGGCTCGTTTCCAAAATGCGCTAATCGGCTATTTTTATAATTAATGCGTGCGCGGTGCGATTAAGCACCGCGTTTTTTCTCTTTAACGTGTGCTTTTTATAGAGCACGCGTTTTTTGCGTAGGATCTTAGTGACCGATTGTCCTCTTAGTACCTATGCCTCAAACCCGTTCAGAGCGTGCGATAAAGTTTCCATGCCACGCTCAATTTGTTCGATCTCGTCCGCATAATGCGTCAATTGTGCGCTATACTGGGCCATGATCGCCGGCGACGTTTTAGATTTATAGCGCAATTTATGTTCCAAACTCGCCCACATATCCATCCCAATGGTGCGGATTTGAACTTCAACCGGTGCCTTCTTCTGACCGTCCGTCTCATAGAACGGCACCAGTAGCACGAGATGCAAACTGCGATACCCACTCTCTTTTGGTTCCGCGATATAATCGCGCTTATGCAATAACTCCACATCTTTATGAGCCAATAGAGCGTTAGCCACCACTTCCACATCAGAGCGGTAATTGGTCACTACACGAATTCCTGCAATATCAAAAATTTCATTTTTCACAGCTTCGTAGGTGAATGGCACCTGCTTGCGCGTCAATTTTTCAATCAGACTCGAGACATCCTTGATGCGCTGCTCCATGTGATGAATCGGATTATGCGCGTAACGGAACTGATAGTCCGCATCGAGAATCTCCAAACGCGTCCCGGTCGCATCGGCCGCTTGCGTACATTCGAAATAATACGTCAACAACTGCTCCAGCTCCTGATACTTGGGTTGCTGGGTGAGTCCCGGAACTTGTGCGAGATCCTCTCTAATCTGTTGGATGTTCAACCCATTATTGCGTTTCAAAATCATAGTTATTAATTCCTCCTGCAAGGCTGGTTAGCCCCCACTCAAACGATGAGCGCTAATTCTTAATGGTCGTATCACTACCACCAACACACGTCATTCACTCTTTTATTATGCCATGTTTTCTAAAAAGATCGTTTGTTTCCCTACTAATTTAATGAGATCTTAGGTGTTACCCCAGCTACCATGACTAAACCAGTATCCCCCCTAAAAAGTACTCCCCCTGTTTTCCTTCATCTGTCACTCAAAATAAATAAAAAGCCCTCTTGCGTCACATGACGCAAGAAGGCTTGTGCTGTTACAACCTAAGGACGCTATTGCTTAAGATTATGGAGAATCTTTTTTAAGCTGGTGTGAAGTTGGATAATTTCTTCTTCACTAAAACCGGTTAACATCCGCTCTTCCATCTGCCTGAGATCTGCTTCCATATGGGGATGATGCTCTTCCATGGCTTGGCGTGCGGCCGGTGTGAGTTGCACTAACTTATAGCGTTTGTCTGTTGGGCTGGGTGTCATTTCCACCGTATGGATGTCGCGCAGACGCTTGATAATTCCATTGATCGTCGGTCGACTCAAGTTAAAGACATCCTGTAAATCACTTTGATAGATGTCTTTGTTGGGATGATGATAGAGATACCCTAATACCTCCAACTGCGGCCCCGTTAAGCGCGGGAGATCTTGAGAGACTTCAGCCAAATGTTTATTGATTTTCTTTTGAATCTCAATATCAATCGCCTTAATCATCCCACCAAAATGACTGACTTTCATAGCACTCCCTACTTTCTCTTCTGGCTTAAGCGGTTAATTTTTCAAACTGACTATTATATAGCTTAGCATAGAAGCCGTCTTTTGCCAGTAATTCCTCATGGGTGCCGCTCTCAATTAATTCGCCGTGATCCAAAACCACAATATTATCGGCATTGCGAATCGTCGAGAGGCGGTGGGCAATCACCAGACTCGTGCGCCCAGATGTCAAAACATCCATCGCTTTTTGAAGTTGTTCTTCCGTCCGCGTATCTACAGAACTCGTTGCCTCGTCTAAAATCAGGATAGGCTTATCCCGCACTAAAGCCCGCGCAATAGTCAGGAGTTGCTTTTGCCCAACTGAGAGTGTCACCGCTTCATTAATCACTGTCTCATATCCTTTTGGCAAAGTCCGGATGAAATGATCGATACCAATGGCTTTTGTGGCTTTAAGCACTTCTTCATCGCTGATGGCTTCATCATTATATTTGAGATTAGCCATAATCGTGTCCTCAAACAACCACGTGTCTTGGAGCACCATATCAAACTGATCGCGAATATTAGCCTTTGACAGGGTATTACTTGCTTTCCCATCGAGGCGAATGGCACCCGACTGTGGGTCATAAAAGTTCATCAATAAACTGATCAATGTTGTTTTCCCGGCTCCCGTTGGCCCAACAATGGCCACTTTTTGCCCCGGTTGAATCGCTAAGGAGAAATCTTTGATAATCGGATGATCGTCACTATAACCAAAATGCACGTGATCAAAGGTAATCGCGCCACTCGCTTCATTGAGTGTTTCTGTGGCATTTTTACGGTCATCTTCCTTCTCTTCGGCTAGGAAGGCCAAGACGCGTTTCAATGCGGCCTGGGCCGTCTGTAATCCGGAGAACGCCTGGGTCATTTGTCCCAGCGGTTGGGTGAAAATTCGCACGTAGACCATGAAGGCCACCACGGTACCGATTGAAATCTTCCCATTGAACGTCAGCAATGCACCGATCACACTGACAGCCACATAACCAAAATTCCCAATGAAGTTCATAAACGGTTGCATGATTCCTGAGAAGAATTGGGCATTCGCCACACTCTCCTCCAATTGCTGGTTGAGCTGCATGAAATGTTTGCGGGCCGTTTGAACGTTATTATAGGATTTCACCACATTATGTCCGGCATAAATTTCTTCAGCAAAATCAGACACTTGCGCTAAGTGTTCCTGCTGCCCCGTAAAATAGCGTTGGGAGTGTTTCAAAATGATCACGATTACGACCATTCCTAATAAGGAAGAAACAATCGTCGTCACACTCAAGATCCAATTGGTTCTCGTCATCATTATCACCGCTCCAACGATCAAGACAACAGAAGAAATCAACATACCTAAACTCTGGTTGAGAGATTGCCCAAACGTATCTAAATCGTTGGTCACCCGTGAGAGGGTATCTCCTTCATTGTGAGTGTCAAAGTAACTCAACGGTAACTGGTTAATCTGACGTGAGATTTCTGTCCTAAGTCCCTGCGTGAAGCGTTGTGACACAGTCGCCATGATAAAGCCTTGCGCATAAGACATTAACGCACCAGCCCCATAAATGATGGCTAGTCTGGTCACGATCTGTTTAATGCCATCGAGATCCATATCACCGCGCAATCCGGCCGCAATCTTATCGGTAATTTGACTGAGCTGATCAGGCCCAATCAACGTAGCTAAGCTACCTAATGCAGCCAAAGCCATGGCGAGAAACAGCGCTGGCAGGTAGACTTTTCCATAGCGTTTGATGCCCTGCATCATTTCTTTTGTATCCATATTAGGCCAACTCCTCCTCACTCAATTGTGAATAGGCAATGTCTTGGTATACCTGATTGGTGGCCAATAATTCTTGGTGTGTCCCAATGCCCATCACCTTGCCTTCATCTAAAACAATGATCTGATCAGCAGCCATGATCGTACTGATGCGCTGTGCCACAATCACCTTCGTCGCTTTTTGGGCGCTTTCTTCCAAATTCTTTCGTAACTGAACGTCTGTCGCATAGTCTAAGGCAGAGAAAGAATCATCGAAGAGCATAATTTCTGGTTTTCTAGCGATCACTCGCGCAATCGCCAAACGCTGTTTCTGACCCCCAGAGAAATTATCCCCGTGTTGTGCGACGCGAGCATCTAAATCAGCTGTAAAGTTGCTGGCTTCTGCAGTGGCTAAAGCAAAGCGCACCTCATCATCACTCAATGGTGCCATTTTCTCGGTGCTGTTTCCAAAGTCAATATTGGAACGAATTGTACCGGAAAAAAGGACGGCTTTTTGTGGAGCATAGCCTAACTTATTATTGAGATCGTATTCGGTATAGTCCTGGACATTAACGCCATCTACCTTCACCTGTCCTGAGGTGGCATCATAATGACGCGCCAGTAGATTCAAAACGGTGGATTTTCCACTCCCGGTTGCCCCGATAATCGCCACCGTGCTCCCAGAAGCTGCACTGAAGGTCAAATCTTCAATGGCTGCTTCTTCTGCACCAGGGAAAGTGAAACTCACATGATCAAATTCAATCGCTGTGTCGGTTTGTGGCGATGCTTTTGTTTCAGCCGGGTATGTGATACTTGGAATGAGATCGAGGACTTCATTCAACCGCCCCGCCGATACGCTCACGCGCGGTGAAATAATAAAAATGAAACTGAGCATTAAGAACCCCATGATCACCTGCATGGCATAGCTGGAGAACACGATCATATCAGAAAAGAGCGTTAAGCGTTCCATTCCAGCGGCTTGAGAGATTAAGCTTGCTCCAATTCCATAAACAGCTAGGGTTAATCCATTACTGATCAGAGACATGCCTGGACTCATCAATGCCATCACGCGGTTAGAGAACAGATTAGTGTCCGTTAATTCTTGGTTGGCTTGGTCAAATTTGGCATTTTGATAGTCTTCCGCATTATAGGCATGAACGACCTTGATCCCGCTAAGATTTTCCCCAGTAACTAGGTTCAAGCGGTCCGTCAAACGTTGCACTTTGCGGAAACGTGGTAACACCAGCGTCATAACCACCGCAATCAGTACAATTAACGCTATCAACGCCATCCCTGTGACCACTGTCCACTCCCAATTCTTATTAATAATCTTGGTCATGGCCCAAATCGCTAGGATAGGTGCCTTGATCAATACTTGCGTTCCAATTGCAATCAATGTTTGCAACTGCGTCACATCATTCGTGGTGCGCGTCAATAAACTCGCTGTCGAGAATTGATTAATGTCTCCTAGCGAATAGTCCATCACTTTGTCGAAGACATCACGGCGTAAACGCGCGGCAAAACTCGCCGCCACATGTGAAGCAAAATATCCAACAATAATGGCACTCGTCACACTCAGTAGTGAGTAGAGGAGCATCTTGCCCCCTGGTTTCAAAATATCCATAGTTGTGGTGCCTGGCATTTCCAAGGCACGAGTAATCTTGGTCATATTATCAGGAATGGCCAACTCCAAACCTACCTGAATCGCAATGAAAGTCACACTCAGAAAAAGCATGAACCATTCTTTTCGATTCAAGCGCTTAAACATTTTCAGCATTATTAATCCTCCCATCATCGCTCTATTCATTCACCTTATTTTTTATTGGTTATGAATTAATTAGCACGCTAATTAGTTTAGCACAAGATTATTAATTAGCAAGCTAATTATTTTATTTATTTTTGATTCAAACTTCCCTGCTTTGGCTAAACTCTTTTAACCAAGTGAATGGAAGCGATTAGGGTTTTTGCCAAAAAAAGACAGCACCTTCATTGCGGTACTGCCTGTTAATGAACGACTATTCACTTACCTTTATTTTAGGATCATGTGCCAATAAGCGCGGATACAAACGGTCAATTAAAATAGCTCCTAGTGGTGCAGTAACGAGAATACCTAATACCGCTACCGAGAGAATCAATTGCCCCGATGCCAGTCCCATAGCCAGTGGCACTGAACCAATCGCAGCCTGAACAGTGGCTTTCGGTAGGTATGCCACTATGCAGAAAAGCCGCTCACGTTGATTCAAGTGCGTTCCCTGCATACATACCCAGACGCCGATTGAACGAATGACCAAAGCCGAGAGAATCATCACTAATGCTGCTGGGCCGGCTTGCAAGGTATAGTGGATATTCACAGCTGCCCCTACCAGCACAAACAACAATATTTCCGCGCCAACCCACAGATGACCATACTTGCTCGATAACGAGGCGATCAACGGCTTTCTGCTCTTAGCGCGGACGACGACAGCCATCGCAACAATAGCTAACAATCCAGAGAAAGGCAGGAAGCCACTGAGATGTTTCTCAACAGCCATCAACAAAAAGGAAAGAGCCAAGATGAGAAGCACCAGCTGATCCGCATTGAACGTACGATTGAAGTGTTCCAACCACGTCAAGATGCGCGTCAAGAGGAAGCCTAACAAGGCCCCACCCCCAATGCCGAATAGGATCGATAAGGGAATATTGATAAAATCTAGCCAATGCACAGCACCCCCCTGAGCCATATTGGCAAATGTGGTAAACAGCACAATGACAAAGATATCATCGCAGGAAGCGCCCGCCATGATTAATTGCGGAACGCTCTGTTTGGTACCATAGCCGTGTTCTAATAGATATACCATGCGTGGCACCACCACGGCTGGAGAAACGGCCGCTAACACTGCTCCCAAGACCGCTGCATTAATAAGATCCAAACCTAGTAACAATGGCGCCAGTAAAATATATCCGATCATTTCAAAACTTGCTGGAATAAAAGACATCATAATTGCTGGTCGTCCCACTTGTTTGAGGTCACTCAAATCGAGTGACAATCCCGCTTTAATCAAAATAATGATCAAGGCCAATTGGCGCAAGTCTGCGGAAATATTCAACAAGGACGGATCTAACCAATTTAAGGCATAAGGGCCGATCACAATTCCACTGATCAATAATCCAATGATGCGTGGTAACCCGATACGCTCGGCTAAACCACCGAGCAACATCCCCACTACAAAAACAATGCCTAACGACGTCAACATATTTTTTCCTCCTCATAGACGCAAAAAAGCTGATGCCCCCTGCGACTAAAAAATCACAGAAGTCATCAGCTACTTAATTAGCGGTTTAGTCATCTACCGTACAATGACGGTAGTATCAAGGGAGAACTTCATTCCCTGGTAATGAGTATACGCAGTAATTAAAATTTTGTAAATAGATATTTTAAATGATCCACTTAAAAGTCGGTATATTCACCCGCCACCTGTGCGAGAAAACGCTGATAGTAGTGTTGCAACTGCTCACTCTTCGCGGGGTTCGGTGTGTAGGTGCGATAGGTGAGGGAGGGAGTTTGAAGCCCCAAGAGTTTCAACGTCCCGATCGTTTCAGCATGCGGAGTGCGGGGGACTTGGATAGGAATGCCTAATAGATCCGTCAAGGCCTGCATCAGTGACGCTGAAGCTGCCACACCACCAGCAACCCCCACCTGCTGAATACCAACGAGCGATGTCATGCGCTCCACGTTCATACGTACATTACTGAATAATCCCCAAACCACGCTGGCAATTAAGTCCTGGTGTGTGGTTTTTGCCGTCAATAAACGCCACCCTCCCTGCGCCTGCATCTGCCATAAAGGCGAACGCTCCCCATTGAGGTAAGGCAAAAACACTGCTTCAGGAAGAGTATTTTTCGTCATAACATCTTTTAACTTGGAAAAAGACAAGTCAAATTGCGCAGTCAACCACGCCAACACATTGCCGCCATTGTTGCTCGGTAACCCCATTAAGTATTGCTTTTCAGCCAGATAATACGCAAAGTTTTGCATTGCTGGATCTAATAATGGCTGCTCACTGATCGTACGCACCGCATGACTCGTTCCCAATGAAATCACTAAGGGATTTCCTAAATCCAAAAAAACACCATTAGCCGAAGCCCCATCGGACGTCCCAATCATCACAGCCACATTATTGTTGTCATAGCGTGGTAATCCAGCAGTTGAAATCTCACCGATCGATGTCGGTCGGTAGGCAAAAGTCGCTGCCATTGGGACAATTTTCGGCAGCGCATGAAGGGGTATCCCCAGGTCTTGCAGTAGTTTTACGTGCCACTGCCCCGTATGGATAGCCACTAATCCCGTCGCTGCGGCACAGGCTGCATCAATCACCCACTCTCCAGTTAAATGCCACATTAGGAGATCCTTAATCGACAAAATTTTAGTCGCACTGGATAACGCGCCCTTTTGCTTTAAGTCTTTGAGCTTTAAACTCACATTCATCGGATGAATTGGCGTCCCCGTGGCGAGATATTGCTCTGTTAACGTACGTTGTGGTTGGCGGTGAATCGCCAATGTCCCTAGTGGATGTTCCCAGGTGTAGATCGGTGTTAAGAATCGTTCAGCTGGTTCCATGACGAGGAGCGAATGCATGGCAGTCGTCAAGATAAACAAATCCGGCACCATACGTTTACTCAAACGGTCAATGACCAAATCAACAGCAGATAATAACCGCTTGGGATCAATTTCACCACTTGCCTTATGGGGGTAAGATTCTGATACGGTAGCTACCTGCTTGCCAGCTCGCAACAGGCTGGCTTTCACGCTTGTGGTCCCTACATCGATGCTCAAAATTAGTGGTTCCGCCATCATTCCTCACTCCTTTCCAACAATGAGCATTTAGTTATTTTTCAAGCAACCATTTTCGTGTGACAAAATTGAACACCATTGAAACCGCCGTTGCTGCAATCTTACCGAAAGTCGTCCCCAATAGGAGCTTAGTCACTGCCAGCCACAGCGACAATTGTTGAACTCCTAAACCTAGGATGCTCAGCGTCACAAAAATCACAGCCTCGCGTGCGCGATCTTTGCCGACATATTTACTCTCAAAGACGTAACGCATGCTCGCCCAATAGTTAAAGACAGTAGAAATACTGAAACTCAATAAGTTGGCGATTAAATAATGAATGCCGATCACGTCGGTGAGTACAAAATAAACCGCAAAGTCAATCACAGTAGCCACTACACCAACAATGCCAAACTTAATAAATTGCTCAATTAAATGCTTCATCTCTTTTACCTCATTGATTATTTTTGTGCTTATTTACTGCCTATAGTGGTTGCTGCCTTCTCCCTCAGCTATAGCCATCCATGACGTGAATTAATTCCTCATTTGGCAATGACCACTCACCTTGCAGGTTTGCTATTTATTGGATCGTGACTACTCTCTCTGCAACGTCAATCCTTATTTGGTAGCAAAGACCTGTCCGTAGATTGCAACTTTAAATGGAACACTTTACTCTGATAGAAAGTATTATCTTAA
>JAUMZL010000013.1 GCA_030528155.1 Aerococcus sp. | reverse complement strand
GCCTTTTTTTATGCTCTTTTACTTTATTTTTTGCATTTCATTTTACAATGAAGCTCTTTATTATTTTAAGGGATTATCGGTATCTATTTTCCTTGATAACGTATTTTAGTATAGTAAATATCCACTAACAGTTGAAATTTGATAACAAAAGTAGCATGAAAGCGTGAAAAAGTCTATAATTAGCACCAGGTAGGATTTTTAGGCAACCTCTTTCTCTTTGGTTGGTTATGGTGCTGAATAACCAATCATAAAGAATTTGGTCAAACGTCAGTCATTACTGGTGCCTGTCTGGAAATCACTGGCCAAGTATTTATTTATTTTTTATAAGGAGGATTAATATGGTAGGAATTATACTCGCAAGCCACGGCAATTTTGCCAGTGGGATTAAGCAATCTGGCGAGATGATTTTCGGGGACCAAAAGCAATTTACTGCGGTTACCTTCCAACCAAGCGAAGGCCCAGAAGATTTGCGTAAACATCTCGAAGAAGCCATCGATATAGTTGGTGGCCCAGATAGCGAAATTCTCTTCCTCGTTGACTTATGGGGAGGCTCTCCATTCAACCAAGCGAATATCTTGTTTGAAGAGCATCCAGAGAACTTCGCGATCGTTGCCGGCTTGAACTTGCCAATGTTACTGGAAGCGCTCGGTCAACGCATGATGGCTGAAACCGCTCATGACGTGGCAAAAGCCATCCTAACTCAAGGACGTGATGGAGTGAAGGTACGTCCGGAAGACCTCGAACCAAAAGAAGAAGCAGCCTCTGACAGTGGTGCCCATGACGACGCAGCACAACAGAAAGTCGCTAAAGATGGGCGCTTGCCAGAAGGAACGGTACTCGGCGATGGTAAGATCAAATATGCCTTAGCCCGGATCGATACCCGTCTTTTGCACGGTCAGGTGTCTACTAACTGGGCTAAATATGTGAACCCAAACCGGATCATTGTTGTTTCGGATAGCGTCTCCAAAGATAAAATGCGTAAAACGTTGATTCAACAAGCCGCTCCTGCTGGGATGCATGCAAACGTGATTCCAGTGAAGAAGTTAGCTGAGATCGACAAAGACCCACGTTTCGGTTCCACCAAGGCCTTGCTCCTGTTCGAAACGCCACAGGATGTATTGGAAGCACTGGAAGCAGGCGTGAAGTTGCCAGCGATCAACGTTGGATCCATGGCTCACTCTCAAGGAAAGACCATGCTCACGAATGCGGTGTCGATTGACGACCAAGACGTGAAAGACTTCCACACGATGATGGACGACTACGACATGGACTTCTACGTACAAAAAGTTCCTGCAGATAAGTCTCAAGATCTCAAGAAGTTACTCGACGAAGAGGCAAAGGCATAGAAAGAGAGGAAGAAACAAATGAACTTTATTCAAGTATTATTGATTATCATTGTTGCTATGCTTGCCGGTTTCGAAAGTGTGCTCGATGAATTCCAGCTCCATCAACCGATTATTGTATGTGCCCTGATTGGGATTATCACAGGCCATCCTGTTGAAGGTCTCCTCCTCGGTGGTCAAATGCAATTGATCGTTCTTGGTTGGATGAACGTCGGTGCGGCACAATCACCGGACACAGCTTTGGCAGGGGTTATCGCAGCCCTCTTAGTTTGCTCAAAAGGTGCCAGTGTGACAGAAGGGATTGCTTTGGCGATTCCGCTCGCTATCGCCGGCCAATTGTTAACGATTTTCGTTCGTACCTTGGCTGTTGGTTTGGGGCATTATGCTGACCAAAAAGCCGCACAAGGTAGTGGCCAAGGGATCGTTGTGGCTACTTGGGGAAGCTTGCTCCTCCAAGGATTGCGTGTAACCCTCCCAGCTCTCGCCGTACTCGCTGTACCTACTGAAGCTGTGATGAGCGCATTAAATGCGATTCCATCATGGTTAACCGGTGGATTGAACGTCGGCGGTGGAATGATTGTGGCTGTTGGATATGCCATGGTTATTAACATGATGGCTACCCGTCAAAACTGGCCATTCTTCTTCATCGGATTTGCTCTCTCCGCTGTATCATCATTGAACTTAGTGGCAATGGGGATCATCGGTGTGGCTCTTGCCCTTATCTACATTGAGCTCTCTCCACAGTTCAACAACAATGGGGGCAATGGCTCCAATGGTGGAAACGGCGGATCTGTTGATGATGCCCTCGATGCTATTCTCGAAGACTACTAATCAAGGAGGAACGAGCAATGAGTGAAAATACAACAACAAATCGCGTAACCATTTCTAAACGTGACCGCTTAGCCGTTAACTGGCGCTTGACTTTTATTCAAGCCTGCTGGAACTACGAACGTATGCACAATGTCGGTATGGCGTACACCATTATGCCGGTATTGAAGAAACTCTACCCTAAAAAAGAAGACTACACTCAAGCGTTAAACCGCCATTTGGAATTCTTCAACTGCCACCCTTACTTGGAAGCACCAATTATTGGGGTTGTCCTTGCCTTTGAAGAAGAAAAAGCAAACGGCACGCAAATCGACGATGCCACCATCAACAGTGTGAAAGTCGGGATGATGGGCCCTCTCGCTGGGGTCGGTGACCCAATCTTCTGGGGAACCATGCGTCCCGTGCTCGGAGCCTTCGCTGCATCCTTGGCACTCTCACAAAGTATGCTTGGTCCACTATTGTTCTTCCTCTTATGGAATGTGATTCGTGTCGCTTTCCTTTGGGGAACACAAGAATTTGGTTACCGCTCCGGTGAAAGTATCACTGATGACTTGAGCGGTGGCTTATTGCAAAAGATTACGTTAGGTTCTTCCATTCTCGGGATGTTCGTGATGGGGGTTTTGGTACCACGTTGGACAACCATGAACTTCAGTGTGCCAATTTCCGAAGTAAAGAACTCCACCGATGCGATGGTTAACTTCCAAGATGTGGTTCAACAAGCCAACAACAATGTCTTAAGCGTTGATGGATTACGTGATCTGATTAACCAAATCAATGACGGCAAATTGATTAACGAGACTACCGTTCAAACATTGGGCGATGTCTTTACCCAAATCTTGCCAGGCGTAATGCCACTCTTGCTGACTTTCGGTTGTATCTACCTCTTGCGTAAAAACGTCAGCCCAATCAAACTGATCTTGATCATCTTTGTTATCGGGATCTTGATGAACGCTTTAGGTATCATGAGCTAATATGGATCACTACACGCCGATTAACCAAACCATTGAATTTACAACGCGAGCGAATTCTCTCTTGAATCCATTAAATCCCCATTCCGGTTTATTATTGATCGGTGATGGTGGCGTGGAATTTCAAGGCGAGAAGAGCCCAGGCTACATTCAGATTCCTTGGCAGTTTGTCACGGAAGTCCGCGTGCAGCTACTATTCTGGGACCGCTACGTGCGTGGCTTCACCATTCAGACGAAGGATGATGAGACTGGTCTGCATGAGTTTGAGTTTATCGTCAAAGATGCCAAATCCGCATTGAAAGTGATGCGTCGTCACCTCGATCGTCCACTTTTTGTGCGACAGCGATCCAATTTTGGTCAACTCTTTAAGAAAAAGAAGGATTAATCCTACAATAAAGCGCCAGCCGTAACGGCATTCGTTACAGCTGGCGCTTTTTATATGGATGATCCTACTAACTTTTCAGAGCTAATCACGTGTACTGACATTCAGTCTCATTATTACTCCTGATTTCACCATTAAAAATTTGAAATAAATGCATTTTTCCCTTCGTCATACTGTGCCTAAAAACAACGGGAGTCCTGTCTGATCTCCCTCTCAAACCAATCGTAAAAAGGCATTCACCGCCATTCCATTCACCTATCAGATATTTTTTAACTATTATCCATTCGCAGAAAAAATCGGTCACTCATCATGGCCGATGAGCAACCGATTTTATTATCTTATTGCACTTGAGGATAGCGTTGCAAGCGATGATATAACAGCACTCCGAGCGTTCCGCCCACGCCATACTGCACCATGTTAGTCGCTACGCCGACTGTTCCGGCAGCTAATCCATAAAGGAAACTGTCAGCCAAGAAGTATCCGCCAACGACGATGATGCCTCCTAATACAAATAATAATAGGCGATCGCGTTTAGAATGGGCATGCGTGCGCCAATAGCCGACAACAACCCCCTCCAGACCGTGAATCACCAATGAAAATAGCATGTAAGCAGCGTAACCTGAAATTAAATCTAGCAATAATCCGCTCAGGGCACCGACCAATGCCCCAGAACGTCTCCCATAGAGGCAGCTGGCGAGCACAATCCCAGCGTCACAGAGATTGATATTCCCATGCGTGGCGGGGATTGGAATCAACACAAACAGGGCAATCACCACATTCACAGCGATTAATAGTGATAGTCTGGTTAATTGCTTCATTTTACATTCACCTTACTCTGATTTTGTAAAATTAGGATGTGAAAGGATTAACGTCATCTCACCGTCAAAGGTCACCCGCTCCAAGGCATTAGGTAGGATGAATGATTGCGCCAAAGACAGCTCATACTGTGCCTCTTCGACATACATGGTCCCTTTCCCTTCGATCACGGTTCCAAGATAATAGTTAGCTGGCAATGGTAACATCATCGCTTCTTTCACAACGACCTTCATCACACTGAAGTAATTGGCTTCTACCAGTGTTTCCACTTGGCTGTTTCCATAGTCTTGTGTTGTGGGTTCAAACGCTGGCACTTCATTCGGCACGGTAGTTACTGCTTTCGATTGTTCCAGGTGCAAATCGCGCAATTGTCCATTTTGATCCGGGCGATCATAGTCATAAACACGGTAAGTCACATCCGAACTCTGCTGAGTCTCTAGCACCACTGTCCCTGCTTCCAGGGCATGGATCGTTCCACTCGGTACATAGTAGAATTCACCTTTTTTGATAGGCACATGGCGCAGCAGTTTATCCCAATCGCCACGATCGATCATTTCTTCAAATTCCGCTTTTGTCTCGGCATTGTGGCCATAAACCAGTGTGGCATCGGGTTTGGCATCCAGAATATACCAAGATTCCGTCTTGCCGAGGTCATCCTCGTGTTTGAGTGCGTACTCATCGCCAGGGTGCACCTGAACAGAGAGATCCTGCTTCGCATCGAGGATTTTTACCAATAACGGAAAGCGTTCAGGATGTGGCGTCCCAAAGTATTCCGGATGGGTCGCATAGAATTCACTGAGCCCCATGCCTTGAAAGATTTCCGGTGCTAAAATTTGGCTCTCATCATTGGGATACGCACTGATGATCCAAGCCTCTCCGGTTTTAGCGCTCGGTGTCTCTAGCTTGAAGTGTTCTTTGATATAATTTCCGCCCCAGACCTTCTCGCGGAACGCTGCCGAAAGAAAGAGTGGTTGTTGTGTCGTTGTCAACGAAATTCCCTCCTCTGCAATGAAAAGAGCGACTGTATGCATTACATAAAAAAGTGCACGCTGTCGCTCTTAATGGATGAACAAAATAATAATTAGTGTTCGCTCTCGTCCAAAGCGACTTTCGCTAAGTAGAGTGCACCAGTGACCCCTGCATTATCGCCCAATCCTGGCGTTTCAATGTAGGATTCAATGGCTGGCATGGTGGAATACCCGTTCATGTACGCCATCAATTTCTCTTTGATCTTTGGCAACAACTGAGGTTGTTTCATCACGCCACCACCGAGAATAATTTTTTCTGGCGACAGCGTTAGGGTGAACGTCATGCAAGCTTGTGCCAAATAGTCAGCCACATGATCCCAATTTTGATCGTCACTATCCAATTCCACACCTTTTTTACCGGTACGGGCGGTTATCGCCGTCCCACTCGCTAATCCTTCGAGACAGCGATCGTTATGAAATGGACAGCACCCTGGTGTGGGGTCATCAGGCGCTTTGGTGAGAAGAATATGTCCCATTTCTGGATGAGTGAATCCTTCCAAAATAGTGCCGTCGTTGACGTAGCCACCACCAACACCTGTTCCGACTGTCAGATACAAACAGCTTTGACATGCCTTAGCAGCACCCACTTGATATTCCCCATAGGCCGCGGCATTCACATCAGTCGTCCAGTACATCGGAACGTCAATATCTTCCTTCAATACTCCGAGGAAGTCATAATCCCGCCAACCATCTTTAGGCGTTGATGTGATATAACCGTATGTCTCCGATGCTGGGTTGACATCAATCGGTCCAAATGATCCGACCCCAATCGCCTTGACATCGTACTTTTGGAAAAATTGGATCGTCTGCATCATCGTTTCTGCCGGCTTCGTTGTGGGGAAACTTACACGATCAACAATATTAAAGTTGTCATCGCTCACCGCGCAGACAAACTTCGTGCCACCTGCTTCAATTGCTCCATACATAAATGAATGTTCCTCCTTATAGTAATGAGGCGGCGCCCTCGTCTAAGAGCACAACCACATCATCATGCGACTGCAAAGCACTCGCCGGTACCTCTTCCGTCTTAGGTCCATGAACCATCTTATAGACAGCATCTGCCTTATTTTCTCCAAATGCCATCAAAACAATTTTCTTTGCACTGAGGATTGAACCGATGCCCATGCTGTAAGCTTGGCGAGGGACATCCTCTTCAGAAGCAAAGAAAC
The DNA here is from genome assembly GCA_030528155.1 of Aerococcus sp. Classification (GTDB taxonomy): domain Bacteria; phylum Bacillota; class Bacilli; order Lactobacillales; family Aerococcaceae; genus Aerococcus. The sequence goes on along the minus strand of JAUMZL010000013.1, from coordinate 53,598 downwards.
GTTTATTCGCATCGATGGTCGATGCTGTCAGATCGACAACCCGCGTACGTGAATCGAACGAACTGCCTGGTTCATTGAACCCAATGTGACCATTCATCCCCAACCCGAGTAATTGTAAATCAATCGGATGTGCTTGAATGATTTCCTCAAAATGGCTGGTTTCTTCTTCTGCATTGGAATTAGTACCATCCAATAGGTAAGAATGACGGAATGGTTTCTTATTGAAAAGATGTTGATGCATAAAATAACTGTAACTCTGCGGATGATCAGCAGCCAACCCGCGATATTCATCCAAATTGATGGATTCGGAGTTGGAAAAATCAATAGAATCCGCTTGGGTCAACAGATCATACAACAAAATCGGTGTTGATCCGGTAGCTAAACCAAATACACCGCCACCCTCATCCACCAGCGCTTGGAACTCTTGGAACGCCGCTTGTGAGGCTTCTTCTTTTGTTTTAAATGTTTTAATTTCCATGGTCGTCCCTCCAAAATTTCGTCGAGTATAGTTTAACATATTTTATAGATAGCGTGAGGGTTGAATTGTATCCGCTGTCACAATTCCTGTTGATTCTGAATAAGTAATAAATAGTCGCACAATGATAGAATATTCAAGTTGCTTATATCCTAAAATATCCAAATAAGTATTGACATCGCCAAGCGTGTATATTATATTTGTAATTGGAAGCGGTTACTTGATAATTCCTTATCAAGAACAGCGCTAACCAATGAATTGTTCCTCCAAGTTTAAATTCATATATCCCAAAAATCCGTCACGAGTCGCTGCGCGCTCATGACGGATTTTTGTTTGCTATTAAAGGTCACTGAATAGTAATCATAATACCAAAATGATCACTCGCTACTGGGTAATTTTTACCAGTGAAGACGGTTTGATAATCAGTAACAGCTAAAGCATCACTCACCCACGCATAGTCAATCCGTTTCGGGGTGCTTTCGTGGCGCCAACCGTCAATCTCTCCAGGAATCGTGGCGTCTCCTGACACTTGCATGGCCACCTGATAGCTATCTTTGAGATCCGGTGCGGTTTGTTTAATATAATCATAGCCTGCACCAGGTTGTTCCGCAATCTGGTTGAAGTCCCCGCAGAAAATTTGCGAGCCATTCACACGCTGTCGTTCTCGATTGAGGGTATCCCATTCTGCTTGAAAGCCGCTACCGTCCGCTTCCCACCAACTGAAGTGACTAGAGTAAACCGATACCTTCTCCTCGATCCCTGGCACATCTATACTCGCCTTTACGGCAACACGCCGATGATAATCCGCATACGGCCAGGTAGCTTTATCAAGAATAATCTGCTTGACCCAAAAATCGTAGCGACTGAGGATCGCTACCCCTTCATCAAAGCAATCATAGCCGATATGAGCAGGTGCCCACGACCAGTAGTAGGTTTGCCCAGCGTCAGCAAGCGCTGAAACTAATAATTTGGCATAATTGTCATCAGCAACTGAAATCTCCTGCTGTACGGATCGATAGCGCTGTTGTGTTGATGATTGCTGGGACTTGAGTTCATGCTTCAACTCTTCAGCAAACGCTCGTGCTCCCGCTTGAATGTCCGTCAAAGTTCCTTTATCCGCCCCCACTTTCCCCATGCGGAATTGATTGACCTCCTGCAAGCAGATCACATCCACCGTTTCTTCCAAGATCAGGTTAACAACTGCTTGAAATTTTTCTTTAGGGTCTGCTTCATTCCAAGCATGGGTATTCAATGTTAAAACTTTCATACGTCCCTCCAACTATTGTCTCACTATCTGTGTGCACTCATTCTAACAAAAATCAGGTTGGGCCCTCCCAACCTGATCATTAACTATTTCACCATGAAGGTCCCTATCGCACTTCCTTTGTGCAGATGATCGGGATCAATCACCTGTAAGGAAGAAACAGCTGTCATATTGGTAATAATCACGACAATCGTGGCTTCTTTGCCCGCTTGGTGAATGGCATCAATATCCATGGTCGCTATCGGATCAGCGAGATCAACCAAATCGCCTACCTCAACCGATAGCTCGAACGGTTGCCCACCTAATTCCACCGTATCCAATCCCATATGGAGGAGCACCTCTACGCCTGTATCTGTTTCCAACCCAATCGCATGTTTCGTTGGAAAGACCGCAGTCACTTTCCCCTTAATTGGTGAAACAATAGCCCCATCATTCGGTTCAACGGCGAACCCATCCCCCATCATTTTGCTAGAGAAGGTGTCATCTTTCACCTCACTCAGTGGGATAAAGGTTCCCTCAGCTGGTAGGGCGAGTGGTTCAGGCACGGCCACTGGATGCGTGTTTTCTACCGCTTTAGAGGTATCCGGCATTATTGCTTCTTCCTTAAATGCTGGAATTGCTACGCCGGATTCTAGTGTCTCTAAGACATCGTAATGCAGAACATCCGCCTTAGGGCCATAAACCGCTTGAACCCCACTATTTTTGATCATCATACCCATGGCTCCGTTTTTCTTCCATAGTTCTTCTTCCCCCACTTTGGCTGGGTCTTTGACACTCACACGTAGACGCGTCATGCAGGCTTCGACATCCTCAATGTTATCGCGCCCACCGAGTAGATTGATGATATTGTAGACCAATTGTTGATTCTCATTCACCTCAGTCGTTGCATTCGCCTTTGCTTCGGCTGATTTTGTCTCTTCAACAGCGACACCATCATAATTCCCGTTACGTCCCGGGGTGGCGTAGTTGAAGCGTTTGATCATGAAATTCGCGATGAAGTAAGTGAACACCCCGAACACCACGCAGGCCAGCAAGTAATTGATAATGTCGCCTCCAATACCGGCACTCAACATCAGTGGCGTCCGTGCTCCAAATTCAATCATACCGAATGAGTGTACACGCAGGTGGATTAAATCAGAAATTCCAAAGGCTACCCCTTGGATAATCGCATAAATCACGTACAGTGGCATCGCAATAAACATGAACATAAATTCTAGTGGTTCCGTTACTCCAGTCAGGAAAACAGAAACAGCGGTTGAGAGAAACATCCCTTTGTATTTCGCACGTTTGTTTAAGTCAACATTGCGGTACATGGCAAATGCTAATCCCATCAAAATCCCGCTCGAACCAATCATCTGGCCAACCTTGAAACGGGCTGGTGTGACCGTCGTGAGTAAATGTTGGTAAGCCGACATGTCGCCGCTACTGCGCAAGTTCGCGAGGTCCTGAATCCACGCAAACCAAAGTGGATCCTGCCCCTGAACAATTTGTCCCATCTGTGCGCCAGTTGCAATCTCATACACCCCACCAACCGAAGTATAGTTAATTGGAATGGTTAACATATGATGTAGCCCAAATGGCAATAAGAGTCGTTCCAATGTCCCATAGAGGAAAGGCGCAAAGAATGGCGCATTAGACTGAGATTGCCCGAGCCAAATTCCGAAACTATTAATGCCTCCTTGAACCACTGGCCACACAAAGGACAGAATAATTGTCGCAATGGCCGACCAGAGAATCACCACAAACGGTACAAAACGCTTCCCATTGAAGAAGGACAACACATCCGGTAATTTGCGGTAATTATAGTATTTGTTGTACGCTGTCGCTCCAAGGAATCCCGCAATAATCCCAACGAATACGCCCATATTCAAAGCTGGTGCTTCTAATACCGAAATGAAGTAGCCATTGACTGGAATCGTTTGCCCAAACAAAGTATGAGTGACCGCATTAGGATCGGCTAGCATCTCTGCTGTTACACCAAAGATAGCCCCAGTCAAACGGTTAATCAAAAGGAACGAAATGACCGCCGCAAAAGCGCCGCCTGCACGATCCTTTGCCCAACTTCCTCCGATCGCTACTGCAAACAGAATATGGAGGTTACCAATGATCGCCCAGCCAATTTCTGCTAAGGTACTACCTAAGGTCACCAACCAAGTGAGATCAGGATTAATCAATGGCAAAGCATTGCCTATGCTCAGCATTAATCCGGCTGCTGGCATAACGGCAATCACAACCATCAATGCCTTCCCAAATTTCTGCCAAAATTCAAATGTTAATAATTGCTTCAATCCAGACACAAGTCTTGCTCCCTTCTCTTGTTCATCCTTATCGTCTTTAAAATTAACACCCTAACAATGACATCGTTTTCATTGTATCATTATCATACCACGAAACCGGTTTCATTAAAAGGCGCATTTAGAAAATATCAAAACTTTGATGATTCATACGCACCCATCTGCCAACAAAATCGGGCCTCCATCGCATCTGTAACAGCAATCGGTTGCATCATAATTTTTCTTTTTATCGACTTATTTTTATTCAGATTCTCCTCATTTCGTCAATCTATGTGCGCTTGTCAGGCTTACACGGTAACTTTTAGATTATTTCCCGTTTTAGTGTTGCCTCACCCTAGTAGCAAACAGTTTTACAATCACTTCCAACAAATTCAAACATTATCGATCATCTACTGCAATGGTTCGAACAGGTGTAGCTCGCAACCGCATATCAGCAACAACACTATAACAACAACGTTATCAAACTTGTCCCTACCATTTCATTGACAGTTTTAGCACAAAGTATTATGCTTTAAATGAACAGTTTCAAACAATTATTTGTTTGAATTTGAAAGATTTAAGACGAAGGAGTGTCACAAAATGAAAGTCGTAATTGGTGCGGATAAAGACGGAATGACTTTAAAAGATACGCTCAAAACATTTTTAACTGAAGAAGGTCATGAGGTTATCGACGTAAGCGAACAACCGGCTGAAGATTTTGTTGAATCAACCAACGCGATCATCCAAGCGCTCGAAGAAAATCTCGATGCGGTTGGGGTTGCCATTGACCGTTTTGGTGTGGGGAGTTTCATGGCTGGATCCAAACATAAAAACATGGTGGCAGCGGAACTTTCCGACGAACGTACGGCATACATGACGCGTCGCCACAACAATGCGCGTCTCATCACCATGGGCCAAGATATCGTGGGTGTAGAATTAGCGAAGAATATCGTTCGTGAGTTCACCTCTACGGATTACGATGGCGGTCGTCACCAAGTCCGTGTCGATATGCTCAACGAAATGTTGTAATCCATGTAATAAACGGACTAGGAGGAATCTACAATGAAAATTGCGATCGGTAACGACCATATTGTGACAGACATGAAGATTAAAGTCGCAGATAAATTGCGCGAAATGGGGCACGACGTTATTGACGTGGGAACTCACGGCTTTGTACGGACGCACTACCCTATCTACGGTAAAAAAGTTGGGGAATTGGTATATAACGGCGATGTGGACTTCGGTGTTGTTATGTGCGGTACAGGAGTTGGGATCAGTAACGCTGCCAACAAGGTTGAAGGGGTACGTACGGCCCTTGTCCGCGACATGACCTCTGCCCTCTATGCACGGCGTGAATTAAATGCTAATGTGATTGCGTTTGGTGGCACCATTTCCGGTGAATTCTTAATGGAAGACATTATCGAAGCCTTTATCAATGAGCCTTACCAACCAACTGAAGAAAATAAACAACTCATCGAAAAAATCAGTGCGCTAGACAGCCACGACCCTAACAAACATGACCCTAACCTCTTCGCCAAAGAAGAAGAAAAATGGGCTGAGGGATATTATCACGACTAATCCCGTAAAATAGAGTATGATAGGGGTATCATAATAGTACAAATATCTGTTTAGGAGGATGCACATGATTTTAACAGTTACATTGAATCCATCAATCGACATTTCATACCCGCTCGAACATCTTCAAGTGGATGATGTTAACCGCATTAAGAATGTCGGACGTACTGCTGGTGGAAAAGGACTCAATGTTTCCCGCGTCGTTAATGAACTCGGCGAAGACGTTCTCGCTACTGGGTTCGTTGGTGGCCATTATGGTGAAGAACTCAAACACTTATTAGACGGCAACCAGATCAGCCATGACTTTACTGCCATCGCTGGTGATACGCGTGAATGTATTGCTATTTTGCACGATGGCGGCAATCAAACGGAAATTTTGGAAGCTGGCCCAACTATTACTGCTGAAGAACAAGCGGCCTTCATGAAAAACTTCACCCGCCTTATTGAAAAAGCAGATGTAGTGGCCATGTCCGGAAGCCTCCCTCAAGGACTCAAACCGAGTTTCTACGCCGAATTGATCGCGCTTTGCCACGAAAAAGGTGTGAAGGCACTCCTCGATACCTCTAATGCTAGCCTGGAAGCTTCGATCCATGCCAAGGATAAACCGTACCTCATCAAACCAAATGAGTCAGAATTGGAAGCGCTCCTCGGTAAAAGTATCACGAATGGCGATGAGCTCAAACAATGCTTAGAGAGTGACTTGCTCAGTACTATCGAATGCGTGGTCGTTTCACTTGGAAAAGGTGGCGCACTTGGTAAATTTGGTAATCGCTATTTCAAAGCGAATATCCCTACCTTGGATAATGTGGTTAACCCAGTCGGCTCAGGTGACTCCACTATCGCTGGTTTTGCGGTAGCGATTCAAAAAGGACTCGGCCCTGAAGACATCATGAAATATGGGATGACTTGCGGAATGCTCAACGCCTTAGAAGAAAAAACCGGCCACATTAATGTCGATAACTTCAAAGCTCTATACGACCAAATTGATATTCAAGAAGTTTAGTAACTAGTGGCCAGTAACCACTCAAGCAGGTGAGCCATAGCGCCATCTGCTTTTATTTTATAAATAGAAAGGAGGAAATGAATGTTAAAAGAAGAACGCAAATACTACATCATCAAAAAGCTCGATGCCCTTGGCTCACTCAGCGTCACCGATATTGTCACCGACCTTAACGTCTCCGACATGACTGTCCGGCGTGATCTCGATGAATTGGAGGTAGATGGTAAGCTCAAACGCGTGCGCGGCGGTGCCGTTTCAATTAATGGTAACATCATCTCCCATGAACTTTCGCACTCCGATAAGCGCATCATCCATATTGAAGAAAAATATAAAATTGCCCACAAAGCTCACGATCTCATCGTTCCTGGTGATACGCTCTTTTTGGGGCCAGGAACCACCATCGAAATTCTAGCGGGGTTGATTGATCAGGAGAATCTGCGCATCATTACCAACTGCCTCCCTGTCTTTCAAACACTGAATAACAGTGATCTCGATGTCTCCCTCTACTTGATTGGGGGCGAGATCCGCCGCATTACACAATCTTTCCACGGTGAAATCACTACCCAAACATTGTCTAGCATGTATTTTGACAAGGCATTTTTCAGCTGCAATGCGATTTTTAACGACGATGTCATGACCTCTGCCGTTGAGGAAGGCACCTCGCAGAAAATTGCCTTGAATAACTCCGCTCTCAAATTCCTTGTTGTTGATTATTCAAAGATTGGAAAGAAAGACTTCTACACCTACTACGATCTCAATGATATCGACACACTGATTATCAATAATCATCCTGAAGCTATTCAGAGTATCACTGCCGATGTGAATATTATGATAGCGAAATAGAAAGATAGCATCGTCCAATTGAAAGAGCCTCCCATTCTTACCTAAAAGAATAGGAGACTCTTTTATTTTTTACCCATGCTTCTATTATTTTATGCGTTTGCGAGCAATGACTAAGCCAATAGCAATCAGCAATAGTAATGCGCCGTACATTGGAAATGGTGCGGATAGCTGACTAGACGGACTCAAAAATTGTAATCCATTCATTACAAAAGGCACGATAAATCCTCCAATATTGCAACCAATAAAAATTAATGAATTGGCCATTGCAAGGTTGTTTTTTGTTGTAATCTGCCCTAATGTCATGAAGATGAACGGGAAACACCAAGTACCTGGTATACTAGACAACAATACCCCACTCAGTAATACATAAAAATTACCACTGGCGAAACCAATAAGGAAATTAGAAATGGCAAAAATAATTAACCCAACATATAAAGTGGCTATCCCTAGGCGTCGATATATCTTTCCAAATAGGAAGCCGGCGATGATACCAATGATAGGCATCATTGCCAAGTAATTGCTAGCATTAAATTGATCACCATAAATCTCAGCGGCTAAAGAAGGAAAGCGTACTCCAACCGATATCCCATTGCAGACCAACAGAATAGCAAATGCTGTTAGCACATATACCATAATAGGCATACTAGTTTGGGCGTGCCCTTCCTCCGCTTCGTCCTCAATATTCGGCACAACCCAATAAAAGAACAATGCAATAGGAAATGCTAAAAAGTAAATAGCAAAAGAGAAATTCCAAGATACGTTTAATAGCAACCCAGCAATCACCGTTAATAATGACTGCCCAATGCCTTCCATTGAATTTCTGATTCCCAACAATGTTGCTTCCGCGTCACTGCCATGATACAGCCGATTAATGATTGTTACTGCCAGTGAATTAAATAGACCCAACCCAGCTCCTAGGATAATGCGTCCGACAAAAAGAGCAATCACACTATTAAGCACTACAGGAATACTCCCACCAATCCCTGCTAACAGGATTCCTAATGTAATGGTTCGCTTTAATCCAATCTTACGAGCCACATAACTAGACAAGAGAATAAATAGAATCACAGTAATCGAAGGTAACGTGCTCAACAATTCTACCGTTGTTTGCGAAAGTCCGAGTGCTGCTCTTATTTGTGGTAAAGCGCCATTAATCGCTTGCCCCGAAGTAAGGATCAATGAGATAGAAAGCACTGCCAGTTTCATCACGATACTTTCAGATGCCCGTTTTGAACAAGTCGTTGAGGATGTCATTTGTTCTGTCATTCCCTACACCTCCTTGTTCTGATCATCCTTAATAGCTTCAACTACCCATACATTTGAGGCAAAATCCCCAACTTTGGGTAGCATCGCTTGGGGATGATTCTCTCCACTTGCTGAATCGGTCGTCACCAGTCCCACTGACATTAGTTCATCACCATAATAAGTCCCTTCAAATCCACTTACTTGGTATTCATACGTAGGATCAAGTCCTTGGAGCTGCAACCGCTGGTAAGGGGCATTGGCTTCATTGAGTACCTTATAATCACCGATGACCGCTGTCTCTTTATCTTTTGAAACCACCATCCAGCTGGCATGATTATGGTCAAACGGTGAGACCAGACGATAAAAATCACCACGATGCAGGAGCGCCCGATACTTTTTATCAAATTGAATTTGCTTTTTAATAGTAGCTAATTCTTTTTCATCTAAGGCATTTAGATCTAATTCATAGCCAAACGTTCCAAAATAGGCGACATTCCCGCGCGTCTCAAGTGGCGTTAAGCGATTGACTTGATGATTAGGAACAGCAGAAACGTGTGCTCCCATGGCAGACAAGGGATAAACTATGCTTGTCCCATATTGAATCTTCAATCGTTCAATGGCATCACTATCATCACTCGTCCAAATTTGAGGAGAATAGTATAACATCCCACAGTCAAAACGCCCGCCACCCGAGGCACACGACTCAATAAGTAAAGTAGGATACTTATTCACTAAACGATCCATTAAATGATAGACCCCAAGAATATATCGATGGAAAACTTCTCCTTGTTGATCTGGGGCTAGAGTCGCATCATAAGCCTCTGTAATTAAGCGGTTCATATCCCACTTGATATAACTCACCCGCTTGCTTTGAAGGAGTTGATCAATTTGATCAAAAATATAATCAACGACATCTGGTCGAGCAAAGTTCAAAACGTACTGATTTCGCCCTTGCGAAACTTTACGGTCTGGGGTATGAATGATCCAATCAGGATGCGCCTGATACAAGTCAGACTTTTCATTGACCATTTCCGGTTCAATCCATAATCCAAATGCCAGCCCTAATTCATTCATCCGTGAAGCTAAACCATCTACACCATGTGGTAATCGATCCTTACGCGGGATCCAATCACCGAGTCCCATGGTGTCATTATCGCGTTGACCAAACCACCCATCATCCAACACGAAGAGTTCTACACCTAGAGCTTTCGCTTGTTGGGCAATTTTCAATAATTTGTCTTCATCAAAATCATAATAGGTAGCTTCCCAGTTATTAATTAAGATCGGACGTTCACGGTCGCGCCAATAGCCGCGGCATAAATGTGTCCGCAAAATCTCATGGAAAGTCTGACTCATTCCATTTAATCCACTATTAGAATAGGTCAATAGTGCCTCGGGACTTTGGAAGGACTCTCCCGGATTTAGCTTCCAGGAAAAACCCTGGGGATGAATGCCAACCTGTAAGCGGGCAACATCAAAGGTGTCTACTTCTGCTTGAATCAAGAAATTCCCAGAATACACAAAGGTCGTTCCAATCGCTTCACCTTGTGCTTCTGTCGTTTCTTTGCGAAGTAATGCTAAGAATGGATTATGCGTATGACTGCTTGACCCTTTTGTAGAACCAATCGATTGAATTCCTGGTTCAAGTGGGCGGCGATAGACATGGCGTTCCCGTGACCAAGCGCCTGAGAGCTGCAGCATTTCATAATTGGCATCAGGGAAATCTAGACTTAAACTAGCCAATTTTTCAAGCTGATAACTTTCATCTGCTCTGTTATCGATCTTAGCATTACGTGCAATGACCGGAAAATCACGGAAAATAGTATAGCTCAATGTCACTTGTGTTTTTGTGACTTCATCCCACAGCTTAATTTGAATAGTTTTTGCCTCATCTTCTGATTCAACATAACTAGCAGGCAATCCCTCTAATTGTGGCTTTCCCTCAATAATTTGATAACCCTGATACTGATAATCCGTCAGCGTCGATCCATTGGGTTGTTTTAACTGAATCGCAGGTGTACGGAAATCTCCTCGTCCATATTCCGGGAACTCTTGCCGTAAATATTCCAACGAATAAATGGCGTTACCTGCAATACTGCAAGCGGATGTTGGGTGGGCACGAAATTCTAACAAATGATCAAAATTATCGCGATTTCGAATAGCTTTTCCATAATATAAGTTCAACAGTTTTCCGTTCTCATCTACTTTAATAATGTAAGAAATATAGGCATTATACAGATGAAAAGTTTTCGCTTCTTCATTTACCGAAATAGCAAGTGACTGTTGTTTCATTTTCAGCGATACTAACTTTTCCATGTTTTAATAGCTCCCTTCACTTTTCGTCACCTAAATTGTAAAGCGCTTTCTTTAGTGAAGGTAGCGCTATCATTTACTGAATTTTGTCATTTTGTTACTTACTGCGTAGTTGAATACTCAGCCAACAGTTCCTGGAATAACGTTGTCGCTTCAATTTCTCCAGAAATTTCGTGTCGCACCTGCCGATAATCGCTGGGTGTACATCCTTTTTTCTGTTTAAAATATTTTGCAAACCCTTGCTGGTCAGAAAATCCGCTCGTTTCCGCTACATCATGGATACTTAAATCACTACGCGCTAATAAATCGGCAGCATGATTGATCCGTAGTGTCATCAGATAATCCTTGATTGTCATCCCCACTTGCTCATGAAAGATGCGGGAAAGGTAATTCTGATTAATGGCGATGGCTTTGGCTACAGTATTCACATTGATAGGCTCAGTGAAATGCTGGTAGAGGAAATCTAAACTTTCACAAATAAAAGGTTTCACATATTGATATTTTGTCCCTTCAATCATCGTTCCACAGGTCATTAATTCGGCTAAAAAAGCATATGTATAGCTGTCTAAATACAATTCATTACTGAAATTAATTTCATTTTTCTTGAAGCACGATGTAATAATTTTCAAAAATGGAGCAATTTGCGTCACTGAAAAGGCTTGATTAGTCGCTGATATTCCTATTCGTTCAAGGATAGCCTTTGCTTGCGTACCACTAAAGCCTAACCATATGTATGTCCAGGGATCTGTTTCATCCGCCTGATAAAATGTAGATTCATTTGGAGAAATACAAAAACCTTCGTATGCCTTAAGTTGGAATTTGCGATTATCCACCATATAATATCCTTTACCACTGAGCACAATATGGACGATATATGTATCTCTGACAGCTGGTCCAAAACTATGCAACGGCATTGTTTGTGCTGCTCCGCAAAAAGAAAACGATAGCGTTTTTTCTTCATTAGCTATTTCCGTTTTAATAAAATAAGCAGATTTTTCCATCCTATCCCCTCCTTATGTACTAATAGCTACCTTCATTATTTAATATAGCCTGCTCATGCTATCTGTCAAATTCTACCAAGACAAAAAGAGCGCCCTCGCTGGGAGGACGCTCTTATGGCCACTTAATGAAGAGGTTTAAGAATGATTATTCATCTTCTTTTTTGTGTTTCTTGGAGGAAGCGCCAAATTGTAGTGCACCAACAATTGCTAACAAAGCACCGCCGAAGAGCGAGCTATTGTCAGTGGATGCTCCCGTCTGTGGCAAGTTTGCTTGAGGCGTAGAGTTATCCGTTTGTTGGTCAGTTGGTTGATCAGGAGTTGGTGTCACCTCATCATTGTCCCCATTATCACCAGGAATTTCCGGTTTATCTGGTAATTTGTTTGGTTCGTAATGAATTGGGGTATCTTCTCCTGGGTGTTCAGGATCTACTGGATATGGATCACCCGGTTTGAGTGGGTTACCGTCTGGATCCACTGGAGTATAGCCTGGGACATCCGGAATGATTGGCTGACCTGGTTTGGATGGGTCAGTTGGATCATTTGGATATGGTACTGGATCTACGCCAGGGACATCTGGCACCAAGTGACCTAATTTGTTGTAAACAATGGTAATTTCTTGGTTATCTGTCTCCACATTAACCGTTACTTGATCAACTTGTTTTTGATCGGTGTAGTAACCATTGATCACTGGGGAGGTCTTAGCGTCAAAGATGTTGTCATCATCTTTAGCTTTCCAGTCGGTGTAGATGACTTCACCCGTCACAAGATCGATGGTTCCTGTCCGTTCAAAGATGACTTCATCAACGACATCCGTCGCCAATGGGTTACCATCCTTGTCCACATAATGAACAGTTTGACTCACCTTATGAGTGAGACTATCTACATCCGTACCGTCTGGGTATTTAGGTCCTTCTGGGTTTTCAGGATCTACTGGTTCACCCGGTTGCCCTGGTTTGTCAGGGGTTACCGGTACCGTTTGATGAACAAAGTGAACTTCGAAGTTTTGATCCTTCGTGTCGTCTTTATCGAAGACTACCCCATTTTCTGGATAGTTGTCACTGACGAGTTTGTAACCCATTGCTTCTAATGCTTTGATTTGTTCAGCAGTAGTGTAAGGACTGGTGCTTCCACCCTTACCAGTCAAGGTTTCCACATGAATTGGTTTCCCGGTCACATCATCAATGAAGGTGACAGTTGCTTTTTGGTCGTTCGCTTCATAGTGAATTGGGGTATCTTCACCTGGTTTATTTGGATCGATTGGGTAAGGATCGCCTGGTTTGAGCGGTTTACCATCTGGATCCACCGGTGTGTAGCCTGGAATATCTGGAATGATCGGTTGCCCTGGTTTGGTTGGGTCTTTTGGATCATTTGGATATGGCACCTTGTCAGTTCCTGGAACGTCTGGGACTAAGCTTCCCAGCTTGTTGTAGGTCACGGTGATTTCTTGATTTTCAGAATCAACTGTCACTGTTGAAGCATCGACTTGGGCTTTATCGGCATAGAATCCTTCGATCACTGGAGACGTCTTCGCATCGAAAGTCTCATCCCCATCAACCGCTTGCCAGTCGCCAAAGGTTACTTCTCCTGTAACCAGGTCTTTCACACCCGTACGCTCAAAGGTGACTTCATCAACCACATCTTCAGCAATTGGATTGCCATCTTTGTCGACATAGTGCACCGTTTGGGTCACTTTATGTACAAGATCTTTAATATCCGTGTCACCTGGTTGATCTGGGGTCACCGGCTGTTTCTTGTGTTTGAAGTGAACCTCAAAGTTTTGATCCTTCGCATCATCTGCGTCAAATACCAAGCCATCAGCTGGGAAGTTGTCACTCACCAGTTCATACCCTAAAGCTTCTAATTCTTTGATCTTGTCAGCCGTTGAGTAATCGCTCAGCGCGCCAGTCTTGCCCGTCAGAGATTCCAGATGAATAGTTTTCCCGGTTTCATCATCAATGAAGGTCACGGTTGCTTTTTGGTCGTTTGCTTCATAATGAATTGGTGTATCTTCACCTGGTTTATTTGGATCGATTGGGTAAGGATCACCTGGTTTGAGCGGTTTACCGTCTGGATCCACTGGGGTGTAGCCTGGAATATCTGGAATGATCGGTTGACCTGGTTTCGTTGGGTCTTTTGGATCATTTGGATACGGTACCTTGTCAGACCCTGGAACATCTGGCACTAAGCTTCCCAGCTTGTTGTAGGTCACGGTGATTTCTTGATCTTTATCGGCTTCTGTAACAGTTGACGCATCAACTTGGCCTCTATCGGCATAGTATCCGTCAATGACTGGGGAGGTCTTCGCATCGAAGGTATCGTCCCCATCTTTAGCTTTCCAATCAGTGTAGATAATCTGACCGGTAACTAAGTCAACAGTTCCTTCACGTTCGAAGATGACTTTATCTGTCACATCTGGGGCGATTGGTTGACCATTCTCATCCACATAATGGATGGTCTGGTTGACTTCATTGACTAAACTGTCTTTATCCGTGCCTTCTGGGAAGTGTGGGCCATCTGGGTTATCTGGATCCACCGGTTTGTTTGGTTCACCTGGTTTGTCCGGGGTGATTGGGATCACACGATGTTCTAATTCAACCGTGAAGATTTGGTCAACGGTCTTATCGTTATCGTAAATGACACCATCTTGTGGGTACCCATCACTAACTAATTGATAACCTTGATTGATCAATTGTTGGATGAATGGGGTGGTACTATAGTCCACTTTTTCACCCGTCTTACCCGTCTTAATAACTGATGTAATTTCTTCACCCGTGGTCTTGTCCACGTAACGAATAATCACATTTTGATCGTCAGCGACGTATTTCACTGGCGTATCTTCACCCGGTTTGTTGGTGTCGATTGGATAGGTGTCCCCTGGTTTGAGCGGTGTGCCATTCCCATCCACTGGGGTGTAGCCTGGAATATCTGGAATGATCGGTTGACCTGGTTTGGTTGGGTCTTTCGGATCATTTGGATAAGGCACTGGGTTGACATCTGGCATTGGTTGGCCGTTTTCATCAACCGGAATCAAGTTTCCTAATGGATTATAAACCACCGTAATTTCTTGATCCTTATCGGCTTCTGTAACGGTTGACGCATCCACTTGTACTCTATCCGCATAGTAGCCATTGACAACTGGCGATTCTTTCGCATCAAAGGTGTCATCACCGTCTTTTGCTTGCCATTCTGTGTAGGTAACTGTGCCGGTGACTAAGTCAACCACACCTTCGCGTTCAAAGGTGACTTTATCCACTACATCATCTTTGATTGGTTGCCCTTTGTCATCTACGTAATGGATGGTTTGGGTAACATCCTTAGACAAGCTATCCTTATCCGTGCCCTCTGGGAAGTGTGGGCCGTCTGGATTGTTTGGATCTACCGGTTGATTTGGTTCACCCGGTTTGTCTGGAGTAACCGGAATCGTCTGATGAACGAAGTGAACTTCGAAGGCTTGATCCTTGGTGTCATCCATATCAAAGGTTAAACCATCAGCTGGGAAGTTATCGCTGACCAGCTTGTACCCTTGTTTCTCCAACTGAGCGATCATCTCGGCAGTCGTGTAGTCGCTCTTCGTTCCACCTTTACCAGCTAGAGCTTCCACATGAATGGTTTGTCCCGTCACATCATCGATGAAGCTTACGGTTGCCTTTTGTTCATTCGCAACGTATTTCACTGGCGTATCTTCGCCCGGCTTGTTGGTGTCGATTGGGTAGGTGTCACCTGGTTTAAGTGGCGTGCCATTCCCATCTACTGGCGTGTAACCTGGGATATCTGGAATCACAGGCAGACCTGGTTTGGTTGGGTCTTTTGGATCGTTTGGATATGGCACTGGGTTGACATCTGGCATTGGTTGGCCATTTTCATCAACCGGAATCAAGTTCCCTAATTTATGGTAAACCACATCGATCACTTGATTTTGATCGGTGGCGTTTACAGTTGAGGCATCCACCTGTGCTTTATCCGTGTAGTAGCCGTTAACGACCGGTGATGTCTTGGCATCGAAGGTGTTGTCGTTGTCTTTCGCTTGCCATTCACCAAATGTCACATCACCCGTTACAAGATCCTTCACACCGGAGCGTTCGAAGGTGACTTCATCAACGACTTCTTTAGCTACCGTATTACCCTTTTCATCCACGTAATGAACGGTTTGGGTCACCTTATGAACGAGTTCATCGATATCCACATCGCTTGGCTTATCTGGAGTAACTGGAATCGTTTGGTGTGTCAAATGAACTTCGAAGGCTTGATCCTTGGTGTCATCCATATCAAACACTAAGCCATCAGCTGGGAAGTTATCGCTGACCAGTTTGTACCCTTGTTTTTCTAACTCGGCAATCATCTCTACGGTGGCATAAGGACTTGTTGTCCCGCCTTTGCCAGCTAGAGCTTCTACATGGATGGTTTGCCCCGTCACATCATCGATAAAGCTGACTGTTGCTTTTTGTTCGTTCGCAACATACTTAACTGGGGTGTCTTCCCCCGGTTTGTTGGTATCGATTGGGTAGGTGTCCCCTGGTTTAAGCGGTGTGCCATTCCCATCTACAGGTGTGTAGCCAGGAATATCTGGAATTACTGGAAGACCTGGTTTGGTTGGGTCTTTCGGATCGTTTGGATATGGTACTGGATTGACATCTGGCATTGGTTGGCCATTTTCATCAACCGGAATCAAGTTCCCTAATGGATTATAAACCACTGTAATTTCTTGATCCTTATCGGCTTCTGTAACGGTTGACGCATCCACTTGTACTCTATCCGCATAGTAGCCATTGACAACTGGCGATTCTTTCGCATCAAAGGTGTCATCACCGTCTTTTGCTTGCCATTCTGTGTAGGTAACTGTGCCGGTGACTAAGTCAACCACACCTTCGCGTTCAAAGGTGACTTTATCCACTACATCATCTTTGATTGGTTGCCCTTTGTCATCTACGTAATGGATGGTTTGGGTAACATCCTTAGACAAGCTATCCTTATCCGTGCCCTCTGGGAAGTGTGGGCCGTCTGGATTGTTTGGATCTACCGGTTGATTTGGTTCACCCGGTTTGTCTGGAGTAACCGGAATCGTCTGATGAACGAAGTGAACTTCGAAGGCTTGATCCTTGGTGTCATCCATATCAAAGGTTAAACCATCAGCTGGGAAGTTATCACTCACCAGTTTGTACCCTTGTTTTTCCAATTCTGCAATCTTTTCAGCGGTGGTGTAGGAACTTTCTTCGCCACCTTTACCCGTCAAGTTTTCGACATGAATCGGTTGACCAGTGACATCATCGATGAAGGTAACGGTCGCTTTTTGATCATTCTTCGTGTACACCACGGTGTGTTCATGATCTTTAGACTGGGCATCAGAAGTAACGGTAGTTTCCGCAATTTCTGGTGTTTTAGCGGTGTAGCCATTGATCGTTGGTGATACCTTCACATCGAAGGTAGCGTCGCCATCTTTAGCTTGCCATTCACCGAATGTCACATCACCCGTGACGAGGTCTTTCACACCGGTGCGTTCAAAGGTGACTTCGTCTGTCACATCTTTCGCAACGGTTTGTCCTTGTTCATCCACGTAATGAACGGTTTGGGTGACCTTATGAACGAGTTGATCAATATCTGTATCCCCAGGTTGATCTGGTGTTACCGGTTGTTTCTTGTGTTTGAAGTGAACTTCAAACGCTTGGTCTTTGGTGTCATCGGTATCGAAGACTAAACCATTAGCTGGGAAGTTGTCACTCACCAGTTCGTACCCTAAGGCCTCTAACTCTTTGATCTTGGCTGCAGTGGTATAGTCGCTTCGAGAGCCACTACCACCAGTCAAGTTTTCAAGATGGATGGTTTTACCCGTTTCATCGTCAATGAAGGTGACAGTCGCCTGTTGTTCGTTCGCAATATATTGAACTTCGGTATCTTCCCCTGGTTTAGCTGGATCGATTGGGTATTTATCACCTGGTTTTAATGGCTGTCCATCTGGGCCAACTGGGGTGAAACCTGGAATATTCGGAATAACCGGTTGTCCTGGTCGGGTTGGGTCTTGTGGGTCATTTGGATACGGTACGGGATCCACACCTGGCATTGGTTGTCCATCTTTATCAACCGGAATCAAGTTCCCTAATTTATGGTAAACCACATCGATCACTTGATTTTGATCGGTGGCGTTTACAGTTGAGGCATCCACCTGTACTTTTTCTGTGTAGTAGCCGTTAACGACTGGTGAGGTCTTCGCGTCGAAGGTAGCGTCGCCATCTTTAGCTTGCCATTCACCAAATGTCACATCACCTGTCACGAGGTCTTTCACACCGGTACGTTCGAAGGTGACTTCATCAACAACTTCTTTAGCTACCGTATTACCCTTTTCATCCACGTAATTAACGGTTTGGGTGACCTTATGAACGAGTTCATCGATATCCACATCACTTGGTTTATCTGGAGTAACCGGAATCGTTTGGTGTGTCAAATGGACTTCAAAAGCTTGATCTACTGCGTCATTAGTATCAAAGACTAACCCATTAGCTGGGAAGTTATCGCTGACCAGTTTGTACCCTTGTTTTTCCAACTGAGCGATCATTTCAGCGGTGGTGTAGGCGCTGGCTGTCCCACTTTTACCAGTCAAGTTTTCAAGATGGATGGTTTTTCCGGTGACATCATCGATGAAGCTGACCGTTGCCTTTTGATCGTTAGCCACGTAATGAACCTCAGTATCTTCCCCTGGTTTCGATGGATCAATTGGGTATTTATCCCCTGGTTTTAATGGCTGTCCATCTGGGCCAACAGGAGTGAAGCCTGGGACATCGGGAATGACTGGTTGTCCTGGCTTCGATGGATCTTTTGGATCATTTGGATATGGCACTGGATCAACACCTGGAATCGGTTTGTTGTCCGGACCTGTCGGAATCAAGCTCCCCATTTTCTTGTATTTGTAAACAATATTACGGGTCTGATCGATGTAAGGATTCGTTACCGTATAACTGTAATTACGGCCATTATATGTCCCTTTTATATCTACACTCTCACCGACAGCCAAATAACCTTCGTATGTTTTATTGATCTTCGGCATCGACACTTTATAGTGCATTCTTCCCGAATCATCAACTTGTGTGAACTGAATTGTTGTATCGTATTCATCGTGGAAGGCGTTAGTGTAGTCCTTACCGATTATCCCGTATTGAGACATGGTGCCACTGCTGTGTGCCGGTCTTTCATCCAAGTAGTACCCATCAACCACTTTTTCGTCATCGGTCGTATAAACTTGGCCGGTTAACCCAGTTTGGGGCACAATTGTTGCGATTTCATTGCCTGACTCATCCACATATTTAATCGTCTGATCGATCAGTTCTGGTACAGAGGTCGTCCAGTTTTCATACAGTGGTGATTGGTCATCAATCTCACCATAGCTGTAGGTTCCTTTTAGCTGATACCCATTGCCTAGGATGCGGATCGCCATAGAAGTGCCGTCGTTGTAGTATTCCAAGCGATAATCATTTTTCTGTGAAGTGGTGCTCTTACCCACAGCAACCGTGTAGCGGTTGTAGAGCGTGGTGTAATTCATGTTGGTTTCATAGAAGTACACACTGCTTGGATTCTTCCGATCAACACTCATCGTGATACGGATTCCCTGCGCTTGTCCATTGCGGTAAACATCGTAGTAAGCAAAGATGTACTCATCCTTGGAGACCAATGGATTATTTGGATAGTTCTTAGGATCCGTAATGGTGGCAGTCGTCCGTTGATCGAGCGCTCCCGCTGCATCCATTTCCTCTGCCAAACGTTCCAAGTTGTCCAGCCCAATGAGATTCATTGCCATCTTATCGCTAAGATTGATTTCTTTCCCATCAACGAAAACCTTCTCACCATCGAAGGTAATTTCTGGTTGTTCAACCTCTTCTTGCTTTTCGGTTGGTGTGGTGTCATCTACGACTGCGTCTGGCTTCACATCAACAGTGGTATCCCCTGCATCATGAGAGCTTTCAGGCGCTTCCTGTTTCTCTACATGCTCTGCATCACTTTCTTCAGCATGTTCTTTTTGAGAAGACTCGCTAGTTTGTGATTCACTGACTTGTTCATCTTCGACTTGGTCTGTGTCTTCCTGATCTGCAATCTTGTCATCCATTGAAGATGATTCAGCAGATTCCTTAGAAGCATTACTTTCTGAAACAACACTATCCGCTTCCGAGTGATCAAGCGCCGAAGATTCTTCCTTAGATTCAACGTCACTCTGTTGTGATTCAGCTTCAACGTCAGTCGTTGTTTCCTCTTCACTCATTACTTCTACGGATTCGCTGGTTGGTTGCAACAGTTCCGATGCTTGTGCCATCTCACTAATGCCACCTGCTAGTAAAAATCCTGTGGCAATGGCGATAGAAGCCACGCCGACATTTAAGCGACGAATTCCCCAACGCGTCACTCGCTTACTCATTTTTTGGTTGAGTAAGTCTTTATTATTTTTACCGACCATTTAGTTCCTCCTTCTTGATATCCAAATGTCATTACCATTGACCAGTAACTCCTATAGCTACCTATCAACGTCCTGAATGAGGTACATTCATTACCCCCATCATATGAAATAATAAAGAAAGATGCATGCACTTTGAGTTTTTACAAAGCATAAATAAACATAACGCGTTATATCATTCTATAAAGATATTAATCCTTTTTGTTGTTGTAACGGGCTTAAATGCACAAAGTTTTCGAAATGGACTTATTAAAAAAAAAAAAACGAACAAGAATTGTGTCCGTCCCTAGCAATCATTATCTCTTAAACATTATCAGTGTCGCTTTTCGTCTTTTTATGTGCATATTTCTTATTGTTCTCGCTTTTTAACCTAACCAATAAAAAGACGTCTTAGTTGCCTTCCCCAAAATAAAAGGACAAATAAGACGTCTTTCAATCCCTATCTCGCGATTTCAGTGAACAATATTGTTTATTAACAGCTATTCTGTAGGATTGATAATTGCGACAAGTGTGAAGATATCGTTTTCATATGAAAATTTCAAGATACCTCCGTTACGCAAACCCGACTTTTGATCAACAAGCTGTGTTTTTTCCCAGTAACGCATAAAGCCACGACAAGCCGCGCCATGAGAGACAGCCAGCACACGATGATGGTCTGGTTGTTGCATGATTCCTGCCAAGGTTTTGGCTAGACGCTCTCGTACTTCCATCTCCCCCTCGCCACCATAGTAAGTCTTGAAAAAATCCCCATATGGCAACGAGGAATTGAGGTCTTCGCTCTCACCTTCGATTGTTCCAAAGTTCCACTCCTTGAGGCCTTTCAAGCGGGTATACGGCATATCAGTGATCAACTCCAAAGTATCACTCGCCCGCTCAGATGTGGAACTATACGCATGATCAAAGGTAATCCCTTGCTCTTTAAAATACGCACCAGCCGCCTTAGCTTGTTTGATACCGAGTGGTGTCAGAGGGGCGTCACACCATCCTTGAATTTTGTGACGGACATTGAATAAGGTTTGTCCGTGACGCATTAAATAAAGCTCAGCCATTATTTTCCCTCCTTGTTTCTTATAGCGGTTTAATAACGTTTAATGCAGCGAAATCCCAGTTGGCCATTTGTCATATCATAGGCGACACCAAAGCGCGCGGCACTGCGATAGCGATTGCAGTAGGAAGAATGGCTCAAAAAAGATCCCCCACGAATGGCATATTCGCCCTCAGTTGGTGCTTCTTTCAATGCGAACGTTTCCTCATTGAAACGTCCCAATGGCGTGTAGCGTGGGTTGGCGCACCACTCCCACACATTGCCAAGCATTTGATAGAGCCCATACCCATTCGGCTCATAGGTGTGAACATCCGCTGTCCCCACATAACCATCCTTTGCACTATTATGCCATGGAAATTCGCCCTGCCAGGTATTCGCATGATACCCGCCCATATCCACGAGTTCATCTCCCCATGGATAAGTCGTTTGGGTCCCTGCTCGCGTTGCACATTCCCACTCTGCTTCGTTTGGCAACGTCATTCCTGCCCACTCACAATAAGCTAACGCATCTGCTAAGGAAACGTGCACCACCGGATGATCCATGTAAGCATAATTAAGATTAGACGTCGGCCCAAATGGATGCGCCCAATCGGCACCGGACACCGTTAGTAACCACGGCTTATCGATCGGATGTTGGTACTGCTCACGTCGCTCTTCAGGGACAAACAAAGCAAAAACTTGCGATTGCCCGACCTTTTCAGCCGTTGTCTGGTAACCAGTGGATTGTACAAACGCTGCAAAATCACGATTCGTCACTGGCGTATCTGCGATCGAAAAACGCTCCACCGTTACAGGTGTGGCTGGCCCTTCCATGTCTTTGACAAAACCTAAGTGGTCATTAGTGCCCATCATAAATGTTTGCTTAGGTATTTCTATCATCTTCATGCTGATCATCCTCTCTCATCGCTCAACGCGGCCTACATCCCTCAATCAGTCTGCGTAGCAATCCATTCTCGTTTTATAGCATGGTCTCTCCACCAGCTACTCAGCCCAGTTGGCATTAGTGAGTTCCTGATTGCTCTCTTCTAAGCAGCACTAGCGCTGATATAGCGGTTACACTCTTTTATTATAACATGTCGTCCGCCAGTGTTTCGCGGTTTTTCGCAGTAGAGGCTATTCTCATTTCACAGTATGCTGCTTTCACATGAAAGGATGATTGTTCATCACCATGTTCACTGCTTTTTGTTCCAAACGATGCTCCCTATTCAGGCACTAATACCATACGTTCCTTCGTTGTTTTGACCTGTTGATAGGCTTGCTGAATCTCAGAAAGTGGTCTAACGGTTATCTCTGTTTCCAAGAGCTTGCCTTGTGCAAAATAGGCATTTATCTTTTCTCCAGCAGCCATAATTTGTTCTAGCGAAGCTCGACTGATGACAAAGCCTTGAATCACTTGGTCTGACGTATAAAAATCCAATCCTGCGAATGTTGTTTCACTCGGGGCAGTGATCATGGTGATCTGTCCTCCAACAGCCAGCAGATCCAGATTAGCCTGCAGAGCGACTTTTCCAGAAGTATCGATGATGTGATCCATTTTCGTAGGTACAACCTGTTGAATATGTGCTTTGAGGTTTTCATCATGGTAATCAAAGCAGTGTGTGGCGCCAAGTTGCTGCAGTTTCTCAAAATCATGTGGCGCGGATGTGGTTAGGGCAGTTGCCCCTCGCTCGTTAGCAAGCTCGACCAAACGTTTCCCTACATGCCCTGCCGCTCCTTCTACGAGCAATGTCTCTCCCGGTTGGAGATTCATGACGGAATCCAGGACAATCTCCGCTGTCGCTGCCGGATGAACTGAAGCAATTAAGGCACGCGGATCAACGTTTTCAGGTGCCAAAAACAGGCGATTTTCTGGGACAGCAATCCGCTCTGCCGTAACTCCTTGTCGATTAGCGTACCCCATACTATTCGTCCAAACACGCTCTCCCACTTTGAACTTCGTTACAGCCGATCCTACCGCTAGAATAACACCGATCGCATCGCGCCCCAATACAGCTGGAAAGGTCATGGGTGTTTGATAAATCCCCTGACAAATCAACGTATCTACCACGTTCACACTGCATGCTTCGACTTGAATCAACACCTCATGCGCACCAACATTCGGTTCAGGAAATTCTCCATATCTAATGCTGTCATAACCCGTTGTTGTTTTAATATATGCTGCTTTCAAGACATAACCCCCTCTGATAGCTCTGTCAAAGTATTGATCAAAATTATGCGCTATTCAACAAAAAAGCACTCTCCGAAAATGAAGAGTGCTTTGAACGTTGAATCGTAAATATTAACGTTTTGAGATGTGACTCGTACTTATTACAAGTACTTCTATCAATAGAAATCCAATTATATCAACATTACAAACATCTAAAAAACAGTTTGATATGGATAAAATAGGATTAATATTGATATTACTTGAACCAATTTGAACCAAAGATGAATGGTAGTTGAATACAATTTTCTTACTAGTTTATCAATCTTTTCTAGAGTTATTCCTCCCCTCTTATTTATTTGAGACCGTATTGATGGCTGGATAGCTGTCTAATAGGGGTTTCAAGGCCAGAATTAGCTAAGCTACTAGATTCTCGAATAATTGTATAAGCCGGTCACACCTACTTAAATGTGATTGAGAAGGTCAAATATAGGGTCAAAAAATACTCGTCAGTATGTCAGATAGATAAATCCAATTTTACGCCAAAAGCAGATCCTTTTCTCTTAAAATAGTAAGAGCCATCGAAGATTTATGTTTCACTTCGCACGGCTTTTACTTTAATTTTCCAATTTATCAAAAGGACATTTTACGTCTTTTTATCTTTTACCGAGATGGATGACAGTTGCTACTTAATCTAGCAAATTCGCTACACGACTTTTTATATCATCTCTAATTTCTCTGAATTTATTAATGATTTCTTCTTCTGTTCCAGTTGCTTTGGCTGGATCTTCCAAATCCCAATGAACATGCTTAATCCCTTTTGGAATTACTGGACATTTATCTTTGGCATCGCCACATAGCGTAATAATTAGGTCTGCTTGATTAAAATAATCCATATCGATCAAATCAGATGTTTGCGTAGAGATATCTATCCCTTCCTCAGCCATTACTTGAACGGCTCTAGGATTTAACCCATGTTGTTCAATGCCGGCGCTTTTAATTTCAAATTCATCTGTTGGCAAAATCGCTTTCCCATAGCCTTCTGCAATTTGACTACGACAAGAATTGCCTGTACATAAAAAATAAATTTTTCTCATTATTATTTCCTCCGATATCAGACAATTCTGATGGATTTTGAATGAACCAATTTTTTTGTGCGATTAGATATTTTAACTAACAGTAACATGACTGGCACTTCAACTAAGATGCCAACTGCCGGCGCTTATGTAAAAATATAGATAATCATCTATGTTTTGTCAAATGCTTCTGTCTTTCAGTTCAAATTAATTAGTTTATTATTTGCATTCGATTCAATCTAATTTGAAAATCACTACTTATATAGATGCATCCATACAATCTATATAACTCCTCACATATTCAAATTAAAATTTGATTATTCTATTAATCTATGATACACTACATTCAAATATCCATTAGAATAAAGGAGGAGCTGTATGAAAAACGAAATTTGTGAAATCTCATGTGTTCATGAAGATAAAGTTTTACTAGGAAAAGAAAAGTTACAAACTGAGGATATTTCGAGCTTAAAAAGTGTCTTCAAAATTTTAGCTGATGAGAATCGCTTAAAAATTATCTACGCCCTAAGTTATGAGGATGAATTATGTGTATGTGATATCGCAGCAACTATCGAGGCAACCGTGGCAACAACCTCACACCATTTATTATCATTGAAAAAAAATGGAATTGTTGTGAGTCGGAAAGTAGGGAAATTGGTTTATTACTCTATCAAGAATGATAAATTTGTCCAACTACTAAATTCCAAACTGTATTTAGAAGATGAGGTGCTAGTATGAGTGAAAAAAAACAAGTCTATCGGGTTGAAGGATTGAGCTGTACGAATTGTGCGGCAAAATTCGAAAAAAATGTTTCTCAAATACCAAAAGTTACCGATGCAAAAGTAAATTTCGGTGCCGGAAAAATCTCTATCGAAGGCGAAGCGACTATTGCGGAAATTGAAGCTGCAGGAGCTTTTGAGAATCTTAAAGTTCAGTCCGAACATGATACAGAACCTCGCATTGAAACAAAAGAGCCTTTTGTGAAAAGAAACTGGAACCTATTGGTTTCACTGTTTTTAATTATTTTGGCATTAGGATCTCAAGTAGTTAACGGTGAAGATGCGCTATTAACAGAAGGATTATTTATACTAGCGATTATTATCGGCGGATTTAGTTTGTTTAAAGAAGGATTTTCAGACCTATTAAAATTGAATTTCTCAATGGAATCTCTTATGACAATTGCAATCATTGGTGCTGCAATTATTGGCGAGTGGACTGAGGGCTCAATCGTTGTTATCTTATTTGCAATTAGCGAAGCTTTAGAACGGTTTTCAATGGATAAAGCAAGACAATCAATACGTTCCCTAATGGATATTGCTCCGAAAGAAGCATTAATTAGAAGAAATAATGTTGAACAAATGATTAATGTTTCAAAAATCGAAGTAGGCGATATTATGATCATTAAGCCTGGACAAAAAATTGCTATGGATGGTCAAGTCATTAAAGGCCATTCCTCAGTAAATCAGGCTGCGATTACCGGTGAATCTGTCCCTATTGAAAAAAATATTAATGATGATATCTTTGCAGGAACGATTAATGAAGAAGGTGCACTTGAAGTCAAAGTTACAAAGCATGTGAACGACACGACAATTGCCAAAATTATTCACCTAGTTGAAGAAGCACAAGGTGAACGAGCACCTGCTCAAGCATTTGTCGATAAATTTGCGAAATATTATACACCCACCATTATGGTGATTGCCGCATTAATCGTCATCGTTCCCCCATTATTTTTTAACGGAGATTGGAATACTTGGTTGTATCAAGGGCTCTCTTTATTAGTTGTTGGCTGTCCTTGTTCTTTAGTAATCTCAACACCTGTGTCTATCGTTTCAGCAATTGGAAACTCTGCTAAAAATGGTGTTTTGGTAAAAGGCGGTATTTATCTTGAAGAAATTGGTGGCCTCAAGGCGATTGCCTTTGACAAAACAGGAACATTGACTAAAGGAACACCAACGGTAACAGATTTCACTACAGTTGATTCAAAAGACGAAGAGAAATATTTCTCAATTATTACAGCATTAGAATCATATTCTCAACACCCTCTCGCGTCAGCAATCTTAAAAGAAGCTGATAATAGAGCGATTTCTTATAAATCAGTAGTTGTTGACGAGTTTACTTCAATTACTGGAAAAGGAATACAAGGAAACATTGAGGGGATTACCTATCTTGTAGGGAGTCCAAAGCTTTTTGAATCTATCTTAACAGATAACTCAAAGATTATTGAAAATTACCAAAGACTTCAGCAACAAGGAAAAACAGCAATGCTCTTAGGAACAGATAAACAAATTTTAGCAGTCATTGCAGTAGCTGATGAGTTAAGAGAATCAAGTAAAGCAGTCATTGAAAAATTACATGATTTAGGAATCGAGCATACGATAATGCTGACTGGTGATAATGCTACAACTGCTCAGTCAATCGGAAAACAAACAGGTGTAACTGAAATAAAAGGCGATTTGATGCCTCAAGATAAATTAGATTATATTAAATCACTTAAGGAAACCTATGGAAAAGTCGCCATGGTTGGTGATGGTATTAATGACGCACCAGCATTAGCTGCCTCAACAGTCGGTATCGCAATGGGGGGGCGCTGGAACAGATACAGCTTTAGAAACAGCTGATGTAGCTTTAATGGGTGATGACTTACAGAAACTTCCCTTTATAGTTAAATTAAGTCGACAAACATTGAGAATCATTAAGCAAAATATTACCTTCTCATTGGGAATCAAACTATTAGCATTATTACTTGTAGTTCCAGGCTGGTTAACGTTATGGATTGCTATCTTAGCTGATATGGGAGCAACTATATTAGTTACCTTGAACGGCTTACGACTGATGAAAGTTAAATCTAAATAGACAAGTAGTAGCATAAAAAGAGGAAAGACTAGCGACGGCAGCGCCGTATAAGCTAGTCTTTCCTCTTTTTAATGCTGTTGCAGGACGGCGTAGCCGGACTGCATGGGCAAGCCCCTCTTTCTAACAGGGGGCTAACAAAGAACAGGAAACTGTGACAACTACCCATTTGGGAGTGTCCTAGCAGTGTTTTCTTTGTCACATGCTTATCAATCTTGTCACCTTATTTTGATTGCGTATACGCTGCATTTAACAGGCGTTCTTTCTCGATTTCCATTGCGAATGGAAGATAGAGGTATTGTTGTTCTAATAGGTATAGATTATCTTCTGTGTATTGATAGGAGGCTGTTTCTTTTGAATAGACTAATGGGGCGATTCGAACATCGCCGGTCAATTGATTGATCGAGTATAGAAGAATGACTTTTTCACCTAGTTCCTTGGGCAAATGTTTCCCAAAATAGGAATAGGATTCTTGATTTGCTAAATAGACGAGTAAGCGATCCACACTAAAGTTGGAGAAGGTAAAGGGCAGAATGTGCAGAATATGATTTTGATTATCATGGTGTAAATAGAGTTGCGCTTCTTTACCAAAATTGGTTGAACCAAGGTAAAGTTGCTTTTTCTCATCGATACATTGGAAAGTAAACTGGTCTTGTTCGGTTGGTGGAATGAGGTTTGTAATAAAAAATTCAATCATACGATCCATTTCTTTTTCACTGACATGACCTGCTTGTTTCAGTTCGTCTACTATCAGTCCTTCAATCTTAGGATCAAGCTTACCTGCCTTCTTTTGAAGCATTTCTAAAATGTATTGATTCTCTTGATCACCATACAGAAGATATTCATTGGTGACATGACCTACCTTCGCAATCTGGTGAAGAGTTTCGGTTTTTGGAAGATTAATCCCGCGTTCCCAATTATTGACAGTGCTTCGTGGTAAATCACCAATTAGTTTGCCAAATTTCTCCATACTCAACTTTAACTCTTGGCGAATCTGGCGAATTCGATTGCCCACTGCTTGCTTGTCTATCTCCATGAAAACTCCTCCTCATGATAAGTTCTTAAATTCAGTATACGCTTGTACTTAAAAAAAGTCAAAATGTATTGACTTAAAATAAATACAGGCGTACAATCGATTTGTACTTAAAATAAGTCTGATGGTTCTTTGACAATTTAATAGCAGAAGGAGGTTTTTCTATGAACCAAGTCAATCAACATGATCTCGGGGAAGCCATTCGAGTTTCTCGAGAAGAAAGGGGGTGGACCCAGCGATATTTAGCAGAAAAAGTGGGGATTTCGAGGTCGTTACTATCAAAGGTAGAAAAAGGAACGAGACGATTAAGTGCAGAAAAACTGAATCTTGTATTGGATAGTTTGCAAGAAGAGATTGTTCCAGTTAATCGTGTTTTGATTGATTATCTAACCATTCACTTTTTCTCGAATCAACATTTAAAGTTGATTGAAGAGATTATTGGCATGCCTATTGAACGCTTTGAGGAACTGGATTATGCGCCAAAGGGCTATATTGGGCAATATGTTTGGAATCAAGTAATCACGATTCGGTATTCCATTGACGATACGGTAAAAGGAACCGTAATGGAGTTTTCAGGTCAAGGCTGTAAACATCTTGCCATGCGTTTGAAGACCGCAAAATCAAACTGGCAAGAGTTCTTCCGTAAGGTATTAGATTATCAGGGAAACTTTACACGGATTGATTTTACTTTAGATGATTTTGTGGGGAGTCTCAGCATTCCAGAACTGAAGCGTAAGGTAACACTAGGCCATGTGTGGACCACTTTTCAAGTGAGTGAATCTCATGGCGGTACGAATATCATAAACAATGAATCAAATGGTGAGACCTTGTATTTAGGCTCAAAGAAGAGTCAGTGTCGCTTTTGCTTTTATCAGAAGGATTATGAACAACGAAAGCGACGAGGAATTTCTTTAGAAGAAGCAGAAGTAAAAAATCGCTTTGAACTACGGTATCGAAAAGAGAAAGCGCAAAGCTTGGCAAAGATTATTTCAAAAACCCATGATTTAACCAAACTATTCTTTGAGTTACTTAATGGGGCAATTTGTTTTTATGACCGTGCTCCAAATGATCCAGGTGCAAAAGTCGATGCCAAATGGGCAGCCTTTATTGGCAATCATGGCGCAACCACCATTTCTTTAGAAACAATTCCTCAAAGCTTTGAGAAAAGTATGAATTGGTTAATTCACAGCGTTTCTCCCACCCTCGCATTTATTCAAGAGGTAGATAATCATTTTGATTCAAATTTGATTAACGAGATTATTAGCTGTGGGGAACTTAGTTCAAGGCAGCAAAAAATATTAGAAAATTTGATTGCTGAGCCTGATTATTATCAGGAAGAAGTAGAATTTTATATCCAGTGTCTTCAAAATATGAAGGCAGAAAAAATACACAAAAAAAGCAAAGCACAGCTTACACATTAAAATGTATAAACGTACTCCGCCCTAGACAAGTTGAGTATAGCACATTTCCTTGTGTCAGCCAAAAAACATTTTTGGAAAGGAAATAAACTATGAAAAATACAATAACTACTTATGAATTGCCCTATCTACTTACTAGAGAACAAGCTTCTCATTTTTTAGGGATCGATCCAAAATCTTTTGATAAATTCGTTCGCGCAAACGATGAGTTAGAGCGTTTTATGATAGGAAGACAAGAACGATACACTGTCACTTCCCTCATTAATTTTATTAAGACGCACTCTATCTAGCTAAAATATCGTAGGATGGTTGATTAGATGCTTTTCGCCATGTAGAATGACGGTGTATTCAACTAGCATTTATCAACCATCTTTCAGTGAAAGGATTTGTTATAAATGCCTAGTATAATTAAACGTGGTAACTCATATAGAGCTCAGATCTCACTTTACAATCATGGTCAACATAAGAAATTGACAAAATCATTTAGCTCTAAAAAGGAAGCAACTCGTTGGGCTTTGGAAAATGAATTGGAGAAAGGAAATGGAAAACAATTAGCAGAGCGTACAACAACATTTGCTGACTTCTTTGAAAACTGGATTCATATCATAAAGAAAAACGATGTAAAAGAAACGACTTTTCAAAATTATCAAAGGACTTCTCAAGTGGTGAAGAAATTATTTGGCGATATACAGTTAAAGGATTTGAACGATATTGTAGTACAACGAAAAATAGATAAGTATGCAGAAACTCATTCTCGTAAAACCACTCATGAAGTACTATTGAAAATCAAAACGGCATTACGTGATGCTTATGCTCGTGGCTATCTTGCTACCGATTTTGCAAATTTAGTCAAAACACGAGGGAAAGTTTTAGATAAGAGAAACCGTGCACTTTCTATTACCGAATTAAAGAAACTGCGTACTTATGTCATTAATCATCGAGAAAATGAGTTTAACATTCTTGTACTCCTTGCCTTAGAAACTGGCATGAGACGCGGAGAGCTTTTAGGTATACGTCCCGAAGACCTCTTTGAATATGGTATCCATGTCAGACGTTCCCTTAGTCCAACTTCTGAAGATACCTCGTTAAAAACAAAAAATTCAAGACGAGATATTTCCATTAATCAAGAAGTCTACGATATTCTAAAATCTGTCCCGATTAAAGATAATGGATATTTTTTTGATCCTGACGGCTTTCAACAATCTGCTAAGCTCGCCAGATTACTGAAAAAACTAGATATTCCAAAAACTACCTTCCACGGCCTAAGAGATACTCATGCTTCTTTTCTATTTTCACAAGATATTGATATTGCCTATGTATCAAAACGCTTAGGTCATATCAATATTCAAACAACGCAGAACTATTATCTTGAATTGATGCCAGAAAAAAAGCACCAGCAAGATGCTGATGCTTTAAACCTCTTAAATTCTTTGTCAAATTTATAATTTGAACCAACTTGAACCAAAAAATTCTTGTAAACGTTGATACAATAAGGAATTGATTAACGTTTTGAGAATTGTGGTGCTTTACGCGCTT
The DNA here is from genome assembly GCA_030528155.1 of Aerococcus sp. Classification (GTDB taxonomy): domain Bacteria; phylum Bacillota; class Bacilli; order Lactobacillales; family Aerococcaceae; genus Aerococcus. The sequence goes on along the minus strand of JAUMZL010000013.1, from coordinate 22,077 downwards.
TCTTCAGACCTGGTTTACGACGTTCCTTCATACGAGGGTCACGTGTCAACAGGCCAGCTTCTTTCAATGGTTTGCGGAAGTCTGGGTCAACTTGGAGCAATGCGCGGGCAATACCGTGACGTGCTGCACCAGATTGGCCAGTGAATCCACCACCGTTAACGTTGATGTAAGCATCGTATTGTCCTTCCGTTTCGGTGATTGCGAACGGTTGTTGAACAATAACGAATAATGAAGCGTAAGGTAGGTATTCTTCCATGGATTTTCCGTTGAAGATCACTTTACCACTACCAGGTACTAAGCGTACGCGGGCAGTAGAATCTTTACGGCGTCCAGTTCCTGTGTATTGTGCTTGTGCCACTTGCTGTTCCCTCCTTAAATTAAGTCTTCGATGTTCAATGCAACAGGTTGTTGTGCTGCATGTTTGTGTTCAGGACCTGCATAAACGTGTAAGTGTTTGAATTGCAAACGTCCTAAGCTGTTATGTGGTAACATTCCACGAATGGAGTTTTCCACTAAACGTTCAGGCTTTTGTTCACGTAAGGTACCAGCAGTAACTTCCTTGATGCCACCTGTGTAACCAGAGTGACGGTAGTATTTCTTGTCGGTAGCTTTCTTACCTGTCAATTTCACTTTTTCAGCGTTGATGATGATGACAGAGTCACCCGTGTCGACGTTTGGGGTAAAAGTTGGTTTATTTTTACCACGTAACATGCTTGCTGCTACAGTTGACAAACGGCCAAGTGGGACATCTGTCGCATCGAGCAACACCCATTTACGTTCAGTTTCATTTGGCTTAGCCATGTATGTTTGACGCATGTGTATTCCTCCGTGTCTTACTTATAAACGATTGTTCGATTCACAATTAGATTCCGGGGCTAATCGTGGGGCAAACAATACCGCTTAATATGATAAGGTTTTAACGGTATAAAGTCAACCCAAAATCACTCAGAAACACCCGGATTCGTTGTAAAAGTTTCAAAAGACCCCATTGAAGCTATTAGCGCCTCTTACTGTCGTCTTTGCGATGAAGATCCCGTTTTCTCAAGCGCCGTGTCCATACAGCTGCATCTCAGAATACCACTCTGTGTGCTTTTCGCTACTTTCTCAATGGCAGCACCTTTTGTACCTTACAATCGAGAGCGCCTTGCCACAAGCGGACTTCCGTTTAAAGTAAGACGTGCAACGCCAACAGTACGCCAAGCAAAACTAACAATAACAACCCCAAGAAGATAGCAATAAGATAGCGACTCTGAGCAGATTTTCGATACAAGTAATAACCCGATCCTAATAGCAGTAAATTTGCCGTAATCACCAAACCAAACAACCAATTAACCCACATCGCTTAGTGTTCCTCACGATTTGTCTGCTGCTGATTGATCTTCACGGTTTCTTTTGCCTTCGTCTGGGCATGGACGTAGGCATTCACTTTACTATGGGTCTTAGCAAGGGTTTTGGAATACGCAATAATTTCATCCACAGTTTGGTCCAGATAGGCAATGGTGTTCGCCAGTGGCTCAGCGGTTGTGACGTCAACGCCGGCGACTTTGGCTGCATCTACGACAGGGCATGATCCCAGTTTCAGGTAGTTCAGCCAATCGTCCACTGCGCCTGGTTTGTGGTTGGCTACATTGAGGTAAGATTGCGTGGCAATGGTCAGTCCCGCGCTGTACGTATAGGAATACAAGCCCATGTAGTAGTGTGGCTGACGCATCCAGGTGAGTTCGCTCCCTGGATTGAGAACCACCGCATCCCCCCAAAAATCGCGGAACACCTTGAGTGTCAATTCTGAGAGCGTAGCAGCCGTGAAGCCCTTGCCCGCATCCACCAGCCGGTAAACCTCACGCTGGTAAGCTGCTTCCAGTAAATGCGTAATGAAATTGTGGAAGTACGTATTCGTCAACATCTGCGCCCGTGCAAACCGCTGCGTCCGGTCATCCTCCTGCGTTTGTTTAAGGTACCCTGCCATCAACAACTCATTGAATGTCGACTGGGATTCCACCAAATACAGGCTCGGTTCATCCGTCAGATAAAGATTGTGCTGTTCTGCATTGATCATCTGCCCCGCATGCCCCAATTCATGGATGAGCGTATAAACATCGGATAATTGACCATTGAAATTCATCAAAATATATGGGTGAACCCCACCAGCCATGGTCGCAAAACCACCTGTAGATTTTCCTTCATTCTTAGCATAGTCAATCCAGCGTTCCTTAAAGGCCGGGCCAATGGTATTGACATAGTCTTCCCCGAGGGCGCTCGCTGCTTCACGCACATAATTTTCAGCATCTTGCCAACTGAGCGGCTGGCTGTATTCTGGGTCAAGATCAATCTTCAAATCCGCATAAGTCATTTCATCAAGGTTATTTTCTTCTTTGAGGTGCGTAATATATTTTTGCATGACCGGTGCTAAGTCACTCATAATGACATCGATCTGGCGGTCATACATCTCACGTGTCACTTCTTGGTCAAATAATAAATAGTCAAACACGCTATCAAATCCGCGCAACGTCGCTTCGGCTTTTTCCCGCATTACGTGGGCATAGTACGCCTGTGCAACTGCATTTTGATACTGTGCCAACGTCTTTGAAAATTGGTCAAAGGCTGCCCTACGCACCGCTGTGTCGGGATGATACATGTAGAAATCTTCATAGAGTACAAAACTCAGTGGATATTCCACCCCATCCACGGTGAAATTAGGAAAAGTCATATCCGCCAATTTGGCCTGACTGTAGATCTCCAATGGTTGCCCAAAGACCGGAGCAAACTCCTGCAAAGCCCCTTCAACGTCTTTACCTAGGTAGATCTTCTTATCACGTTTGAGCTGACGTACATAATCTGCCAAGCGATCATCGGCTGCTACCAGCTCATCCAAGATATGGTCGTCAGCTTCTAAGAGTGTATTACGCAAGAAAGCCGTCAATTTATTGACCTGCTGAATCGTATTTTTCGCTTCCTGTAAGCGTAAAATCGCTGCTTGATCATTACGGTTAGCCTCCACCGGTAAGAAGGCATAGTGGGAAATACGCGAGACTAATTTATAAATATCTGCAAGCGCATGAATGGCCGACTGAATCGTTTCGGTTGTCTCCAACTGACCCTCATAATGATTTTTGAAGGCCTGTGCCTGTTTTAAAACATCAGTAAGTGCTGCTTCGAAATCTGCCACACTCTTAAACAATGGAGTAAGGTCCCATGTAGATTCGACGGCTACTTCACTGCGTTTAGGAAAAGATGGAATTATTGCCATATGATCACTCCTCGTCTCGTATTTGCGTCCTATTATTTCAATATTTGATAGGGAATGCAACTACCAGGTTAGTTATTTTCATACTATTTCAAATAATAACCCGTACTTTACATTCCCCAATCCTTTAAAGAGCTGTTGCTTAACGGCGCCCTTTCAATAAAAAAAGCCCACCAGTTCAATGGTGAGCTCGCGTTTATTCCTCTTGTTCAAACTGTTCTTGCCAGGCCGCCCGTTTGGCGATACGTTCGCTATCACTCAGGTAGCTCACGTGTTCCAAATACAGGCCGTGCGCAGCAGCAGTTGGCCCTGCTTGATTTCTATCCTTCACCTGGAGCAGGCGTTCGAACTCGTCTACCGGTCGTAATCGATCGCCAATTTGGAGACTCGTCCCCACTAGAATGCGCACCATATTGTAGAGAAAACCATTTCCCTCAAACACAAATTGGATCTCGTCACTGTTAGGTACCCGCTCAATGCGTGCGGTTGTCAGTGTCCGCGTGAAATCGGTCTTGTCCGTTTTGGTTGAGCAAAAACTGGCAAAGTCATGCGTCCCTAACAACACCGGCAACGCCGCTTCCATCCGTTCAACATCTGTACGGTACGGATGATGCAGCATATAGTGGCGCTCAAATGGCGGATTCACCGCGCCTAAATTTACCCGATAACGGTAACGCTTGGATTTGGTATCGTAGCGGGCATGAAAATCCGGAGAGACAATATCTGCGGTTAAAGCACGAACGCTCGGTTTAAGGATACTATTGAGCGCGCGCACCATCGCCGAAGCTGGCATCGGTTTTGGGTAATCAAAATGAATCACCTGACCACTCGCATGTACTCCAGAATCCGTTCGACCTGAACCGACAATCGAAATGGGCGTGCCCTTAGTCATCAACAACAATGCCCGCTCAATTTCGCCTTGAACGGTGGGTTCATTCGGCTGAATCTGAAATCCTGCGTAGGGTGTGCCATCATAAGCGATCGTCACGCGATAACGTTGACTTGACATTACCATTGGCGTAACCCCACCACCAATGCACCGACAACGACCACGCCTAACAGCATCACCGTATCTAGGTTTTGCCAGTAGAGCAAACGGTATTTCGTCCGCCCTTCGCTGCCACGATATCCACGCGCTTCCATCGCTGTTGAGAGATCATACGCTCGGTCAAATGCACTGATAAAGAGCGGAATCAAGATTGGCAAAAATGACTTCGCCCGTTGCATAATATTCCCCTCTGAGAAATCCACTCCCCGCGCGCGCTGGGCGTCCATGATAGTGTCTGTCTCATCTAATAACGTCGGAACAAAGCGCAACGCGATCGATAACATCAAGGCCATCTCATGAACCGGAAAAATATTTTTGATGGGTGCCAACAAACTTTCAATCGCATTCGTGATATCGAGTGGCGACGTAGTGAGCGTCAACACCGTTGAAATAAAAATAATCAACACGAAACGAATCAAAATGAAGAACGCATTCTCCAAACCACCCGTGGTTAAAACAATGGGGCCCAGCCGAAACAGCACTGCACCTTTTGTCGTGAAAAACACCTGTAACAATACAGTCAATACGATCAAGAAAAGCATCGGTTTTAACCCACGAATAAATACTTTTAATGAAATGCCGGTAGCGAGCACCATTGCTAAGGTAAAAGCAATAAGCACCACATTGGTCAACCAATTATTCGCAAAGAAAATGATCGCCAACATGAAAATCATTGCTAAAATTTTCATTCGTGGATCCAAGCGGTGTACCAATGAATTTCCTGGTAAATAACGTCCTAAAATTAATTGATTAGCCATGCGCTTCCTCGCTTTCTAGTGCCTGTGCTAAAGCGTCGATAAACTCTTCAAAGCGCCATGGTTTATTTTCCATATGAATTTGGCCCGTACTATCCAAAGCTTTGGCAAACATCACTGTATCGGGCAACCCCAAATGATGATTGGAAAGCCACTCCTCATCTGCAAAAATTTCAGCAGGAGTGCCTTCTTTGATCGCTGTGTGGTGTTCCATAACAACCACATGATCGGCATACTCCGCCACATCATTCATCTGATGCGTTACCAAGACAACGGTTAGTGCCTGTTCTTGATACAAGCGGTAAAACATTTCCATCATCTCTTGGCGGCCTTTGGGATCCAAGCCTGCAGTAGGTTCATCAAGAATCAATAATTCCGGCTTCATCGCAATCACCCCAGCGATCGCGACTCGCCGCATCTGACCACCAGAGAGATCAAAGGGTGCTCGTTCCCACAGCTCTTCTGAGACGCCCACCTGTCTGAGTGCTTGTTTAGCCATCTCCAACGCTTCCTCATCACTCGCCCCGTAATTTTTCGGGCCAAACATCACGTCTTTGATGACCGTTTCCTCAAACAATTGCGATTCAGGAAATTGAAAAACTATCCCCACATGACGACGAATATCGCGCAAGGTCTGTCCGCTGGTTGTATTGGTGAGCGTCCACTGATCAATTTTCACCTCACCCACCGTTGGCTTGAGTAAGGCGACGAGGTGTTTTACAGCCGTTGATTTCCCACTTCCCGTTTGACCAATCAAAGCCGTAAATTTCTTATCAGGAATCGTAAAATTAACGGCGTGGAGGGCTTCCTGTTCAAACGCTGAACCCGCGCCATATTTAAACCCTACATTGTGGAATTCAATTTGCACAGCCAGTCCACCATCCCTTCTGTTGATAGATATTCTTTCGGTACCGCAAATCCTCGCGCTTTGAGCGCATGTTTCACCTTTTCAGGGAAAGGCACATCTAACCCCATGTCGATTAATTCCGTCCCGTAGCTAAAAATGTCTGCTGGGGTACCACTGCCCATCAGATGACCGCCCTTCACCACGAGAATGCGGTCGGCCAATGCCGCCTCATCGATATCGTGTGTAATCGAAATAATAGTTAAATGTTGGCGTTCTTTCACCTCTTTGATTACTGCCATCACTTCGCTGCGCCCTTCTGGATCCAGCATACTCATGGCTTCATCGAGAATGATGATCTTCGGTTGCAACGCCAATACTCCAGCGAGTGCCACCCGTTGTTTTTGACCACCAGAGAGATTACCCGGCTCCTTATCGCGGTATTCACTCATACCAACCTGCTCCAACGCCCATTGTACGCGCTCCACCATAACATCGTGAGGAATACCGGCATTCTCCAGTCCAAATGCCACATCGTCCTCGACCGTTGCACCAACAAACTGATTATCTGGATTCTGGAAGACTAAACCAATCTTTTGACGGATGTCCCAGACGGTTTCTTCATTCAGCTCTATGCCGTCCACAATTACCGTCCCCGATTCTGCCACCAACAGGCCGTCAATCAACTTTGCTAACGTTGATTTCCCGGAACCATTGTGGCCGATAACGGCAATCCATTCCTCTGCTTGGATTGAAAAATTAATATCTTTCAGTGTTTCGTTGGTGGCGTCTTTGTCATATTTAAAATTCAAGTGATCGACCGTTAAGATCGGACTCGCCATTACTGTCCCTCTTTCTCTCATTCGCTGCCGCAGTGGCGATTTTGGAATAAAATCCAAAAATAGATGTTCACGACTAAAGGCCCCGTATCGCACAAAAAACTCCACCCAAGCGATGGGTGGAGTGCTCTTGAAGTTTCACTTCTTCGATTTCTTATGAACGGACTTTTTGCCAAGCTAAGAAATCTACCTTTTGCTGTCATTATCAATCAAAAACATCTTCTCCCATCCTGACTATACAGTCGGTAACGGAATTCCACCGTTCACCTGCATTTTCGCAATTGCGGACTATCACCGCCGATCGGGAATTTCACCCTGCCTCGAAGACCTATTAAACTGCCTTTAGTGTATCCAATCCGCTTACTAAATGCAATGAAAAAAGCTGTTCGCTATGAATTCGCAATAATCTGTTGCCCGATGAAAGCCATCCAGTGCTTCGCCCCTTCTTTGTTCAGGTGAAGACCGTCCGGTTCCATCCAAGTCGTATGATCATTCTCCTTATAGAATGTGTCCCAATCGATCAACGTTAACTTGTCGTTATTCTTTGCCTTTGCTAGAAGCGCTTGGTTCACCTGATCATGCCATTGCCGATCGACGTGGGTATTAATCACATAGACATGCTTATCAGACCCAATCGCATCAAGCAATTGATTAAACTGAGCATCAGTAAATGGACCATTTGCGCCCAACTCCAATACCACATTACTGTACAGCTGATTTTGCGATGCAAGCGATTGAACAACTCCCGTAGCCTCATACATCTGCATGCCGACATGTGCGCTCACGATAGCGTGTGGGAACAAGGAATAGACGGCATCTGACGTCCCTACTAGAATTGAATCTCCTACAAAAGTGATGGGTAACTGGTAGGCAACGGCTAATTCTTCATCTTTGAATCCTTGCACATACTGCGCACTGGCTTCATCTAGTCCCTGATAATAGGCTTTGCCTTCATCGGATAGGGTTGGCTTTTCATCTTTCTTCTCAGCAGATGCCTGCGTCTTCTCCAAAGCGGCATTTTCGCTTGCTCGTTTCGCATTGGCCTCCTGGTTTTGTGCTTGTTGCTCTTTTGCTGCTGATTCTTCAGCTTTAGCTTGAGAATCCACCGGTGCAATCGCAAAAGCAACCATTCCCATGAAGGTGATCGCCATACATATCCAAAAGCCTATTTTACCAGCTGTTGGGGTGGCCTTATCTTTCAACTGGCGGACTCCTTCAAATAAACGCAATGGTTCTCCTTTTGGGCGAATGAAAAGCGGAATCTGCAAGCGCCGTTCGATCAGCAGTTCATGCGTGAGAATGCCTAAAATGAAAATCAATCCGATTTGTAATGGCGCATGTGTCGCAATCCACGATTTGCTGTCCAGACTGGCGTATAACAAGACGTAAATAGGGTAGTACCAAAGAAACATCGGATAGGTGCGCTGGCCTAACCAAACCAGTGGCTTAAAGTTTAACAGACGCCCTAACCAGCTCTTTTTCTGCATAATGGCCACGAGTCCAATGGCGGACAAAGTATTGAATAGGAATATCCCGCCATAGTAAGTGAGAGGACTGCTGTCTGTCAGTACAAACATCAAAACGCCACTGATACCAAGGGTGACCACCCCTAACAAGTCAATCACCCAATGATTGAGGAATTGAAAAGCCCCCGTTACGCGTTGCATTTTTCCTCGTTCCATTGGCATTTCTGGTGTTTTCTCTTCGCGCAGGGCACTGCCAAGATGACGTTTGCGTTTGCGAATCAAGCGCGGAATAGGATGCAACAACAGCACAGCTGCCGCACCTAATCCGAAACTAAAGAATCGCGTGTCCGTGCCGTAGTAGACGCGCGTTGGGTCCTGTCCCGGCGAGAACAACAACGCCATGATAATGGCACTGACAATACTCAGTCCCAAAAAGAACAGCCCCGTTTGCCGAGAATTCTTGAAAAAGCGACGGCAATAAGCATAGAACAGTTCGACCAGTAACATTAACTGAGCGTACACCGCCAAATACCACAGATGGGTGACAATCGAGGGATGCAGGAAATTGGCAAAATACGATCCCCCACTGAGAATCTGTTGCCAGTTTGCAACAAATAGCAGACTACTCCAAACCCCGCTGCGTAAATTTGTCAGTAAATCCAATTTAAATAACACAAGTACACTCAAACAAATTAAAATCACCGCTAACATTGGCCAGAATAATTTACTGATCCGTTTAAAAAAGCGAATCAGCCAATTGACTTTTCGACCCGAGAGGTAATCCTGCTCTAAATGACTGGTTAATAATATCCCTGACATTAACAAGAATAAATCAACGCCAAGAAAGCCTCCGGTGATCGTGTGTTTAAAATAGTGATAACAGATAATGGCTAACATCGCAATCAGACGAATAGCATCCAATTGCCCATAATATTTTCGCTTCATTCTTAGCGCGACTCCTTCACTAGATTATGCGCTCTATTATACCAAATCCCCGATATGAATACGGTTCCTGCTATTAAATTTTTATAAAAACTGAACGATGTGGGGAGGGAAAATAAAGACAGCATAGATAATTCCTAGATTCTCTCATTTCTTTAAAAGATTGAGAGCAAGAAACTACCTATGCTGCTTTACCACTTTTATTTCATTTTTCTTAGCACGACTTCCCATCTAGTAATGAAATAGGAAGCACATAGCGTTTATCGGTTAACGGCTCATCATTGATACGCGCAAGCAACAGCTCTACCATTAATTCTGCCATATCTTCAAGTGGTTGTTTGATGGTGGTAAGTTTCGGCATATAGTGCTTGATAAAGTGGGTGCCATCATACCCAACTAATTTCAAATCAGTAGGAATTTGCCAACCCAATTCTTCACATACATTGAAAACGAGCAGCGCTGTCATATCATCAGAACAGAATAAGCCGTCAATTTCTTGTGTCGTCAATAAGTGTTTCAGCTTTAATTGCTTCTGCAGTGGTGTCTTCGCATCCGCCATGGAAAACCACACCGCGTCCCGATTAGCAGCCGCCATTTCATCTCGATAGCCTTGGAAGCGTTGATAGGTTGGGGATTGCGGATCGTTGTTTCCGGTAATCATCACTATTTTTTTAGGATGATGTTGCAGTAGTTGGCGTGTCGCTAACCTGCCGCCCGCATAATTATCGCTCGAGACAATGGGAATATTTTCCCCCAGGTAGCGGTCAAAACTCACGATGGGCGCATGAATCGCTCCATAGTCTTTTTCGGTGAGTTGGTGCGCCCCAACGATCATACCATCCACTTGGTTGGCCAAAAGCATGCCAATCGAGTCCCGTTCCTTGTCCCCATTGTACTCACTGATGGTGAGAAAGGAATGGTACCCGCGTTTGGCGAGTGATTGTTCCAGCTGATTGATCAATTCGGCGTAAAAGACATTCTCCAACGATGGAAATACCAACCCAATCAGCTTTGTGGCCTTGCCCTGCAATGAGCGGGCCAAATGATTCGGCTGATAATGCAATTCCGCCATTGCCGCTTCTACACGGGCAATGGTTTTTTCTGATAGATAGCCTTTATGATTGATAACCCGACTAACCGTTGTCGGACTCACCCCTGCCCGTTCTGCCACATCACTTAATTTTGCTCGTTTCCCCACTGTCTTCGACTTCCTTCTCCTGTTCTTCCTTCTATCCTACCACGTGCCCAGGAGATTTACCGCTTAATTTCACGAATTTTAGCATTCGCAACTTCCACTCCAGTATGGCCTTTTTTCGGGAAGTAGCGAGCGGTCATGACTTTTTCTCCCTGGTTGAAGAAAATTTCAATAATACTTTCATCGATATAAGCATCTATCTGGATATATTCCTGCTCTCTTAAGCGAGTTGTCCGCGACACCCCATAGTCTTCTCCCACCGAGTCAGGCGTTTTTGAACGATCCAAGGTCACTGCTCCATTTTCTTCAATCGTCAAGGTGAGAGCCTGATTATCCTCTGCTCCTGTAAAGAAACGTAGCGTTGTCTTTTCTCCAAAAGAGATGCTTGAGGATAAATGATAATGGTTGTGTCCTAAATCGCCTTTATCTTTGATCACTATTTCTTCGCCTAAGGTTGTTTTAGGAATAATCGGGGTTTGATACAACTGCCCCTCCTTTAGTGATAGTTCTCGCACCATCGTTAGCGCGCCTTGATAGCCATAATCATCGGTCGGATAGGCAATTTCCGGCAGCCCAATCCAAGCCACTGTCAGTGCCTCGTCATGTGCCCCATTCGCCGTTGTCGCGGCATAATAGTCAAATCCTTCATCGATATTTCTCATGGCAGACGGATTCACAATGCGCACATTGTCTGGATCAAACGCGTCTCCCACAATATATTTATTAGGATAGATATTCTGGTAATCATCAATTGCTTTGGGTAACCCCTGCGGACAAAACAGCAATACCGGATGGTTATCCACAAAGGTGATCGCTGGACACTCGACCATGTAGCCTAATTCTGTCTCTCCAATGTCTAACTTGCCAATATAACGCCAATCATCCAATGTATCTACTTCACAGCGGTACAACAAGATAGCCCCTTTTAACGTTTCTTTGAGCTGCGCCCCAAATAAGGCATAATAAACCCCTTCATAGTAAAAAATATTAGGGTCACGAAAATGATCTGTCACAAAATCCGGTGGGGTAATTAATGGCTTTTCAAGCTTTTCTATGCGTCCATTGGTATCCATCCACGCCCCATTTTGATAAGGCGTGCGCTCCCAATCCTTGTCACGCACATTCCCCGTATAGAAAGCAAATAGCCCCTTATCCGTAGCGATTGCTGATCCCGAATAGGCCCCATGCGAATCAAAGGCTGTATCTGCCTCTAACGCAATTCCTTGGCGCTCCCAGTGAAATAAATCCTCGCTCGTAAGTCTAAACCATGATTTGAGTCCATGTACCGGTCCAAACGGATAATATTGATAGAATAATTGCCATTCTCCATTGAAATAGCTAAAACCATTGGGATCATTCAACAATCCGGTGGGGGTTTCCGTATGATACATCGCTCGCCAGGGGGACGTGGCTACCTTTTCTACTAATTTTTGTTGGTACTCCTTTGACCAATCGCGATAAGGCAGATAGCGCAATTGATCGGTAAACTGGATTAAGTCAAAGGCCATAATCTTCTCTCCTTCGTAAAAACTCGTGTTCATTGTAGCGAATCCATGATAAAAATGTCAAACGCTACCATAACTATAATCAGCGTATGTATAACTATATTTACATTTAATTAAAATAATTAAGTTACTTTCTGTCAAACGTTTGACATGTTTTCTTTTTACGAGTAAGCTATCTACTGAAAACGTTTTATAACAAAAAGGAGGAAATATCCATGAACCACGAAGCAGTTGCTAAGCGAATAGCTGATGCTATCGGTAAGGATAATATTACGTCCGCAGCGCATTGCGCGACACGTTTGCGGTTAGTACTAAAAGATGATCAAAAAGTGGATCAAGAGGCTTTAGATGCCGATCCGGATTTGAAGGGGACATTCCGCGCCAACGGACAATACCAAATTATTGTTGGGCCTGGAGATGTAGCTGATGTTTATAAATATTTAACCAAACTTACCGGTGCGCATGAGGTGTCTACATCGGAAGCAAAAGAAGAAGCAACATCGAATAATAGAAATATCTTAATTCGTTTGGTTAAAGTATTATCTGATATTTTTGTCCCACTGATTCCTGCCTTAACAGCAGGAGGGCTGTTATTAGCACTTAATAACGTATTTGTGTCAGAAGGGCTATTTGGCTCACAATCTCTTGTTGAAATGTATCCAAGTCTTACTGATCTAGCAGCAATGATCAATACTTTCGCTGGTGCAGCTTTTACCTTTCTACCTGTGTTAATTGGATACTCAGCAACAAAAAGATTTGGCGGGAACGCCTATCTAGGAGCTATTATGGGTATAATTATGGTTCTTCCTAGTCTAGTTTCTGGGTATGATGTAGCAAATGTTGTCGCTACTGGTGAGATGCCTACATGGAATCTCTTTGGTTTTCATGTCGCTCAAGCAGGTTACCAAGGACAAGTTCTTCCTGTGGTTGGTGTTGCTTGGATACTATCGCAGATAGAAAAATTTTTCCATAAGCACCTAAATGATGCCTTAGATTTTACATTTACTCCATTATTTGCAATTTTACTTACAGGGATGATTACTTTTTCTTTTGTAGGTCCCTTACTTCGATCTGTGTCTGATATTTTCCTAAATGGCGTAATCTTTTTAATTAATTATATGGGGCCATTTGGATATGGAATTTTTGGATTCTTCTATTCAGCCATTGTTTTAACAGGTCTTCATCAGTCATTTCCTGCCATTACTACACAATTACTTGCTGATATCTCAAAAACTGGTGGGGATTTCATGTTTCCTATTGCATCGGTTGCTAATGTGGCCCAAGGTGGTGCAACTTTCGCTTATTTCTTTTTGACAAACAATGCGAAAGAAAAAAGCCTGTCCTCATCAGCAGGCCTTTCTGCCCTACTAGGAATCACAGAGCCAGCCATGTTTGGGGTTAACTTAAAACATCGTTATCCTTTCTACATTGCCATGGGGGCTTCTGGTATTTCTTGTTTTCTTCTTGGCGTATTTAATGTCAAAAGTGTGAGTCCTGGCCCAGCAGGAATTATCGGATTTATTTCCATCATGGCTGGATCTATTAAATTTTATTTATTAGCAGAACTGGTTGCTATTGCATTAGCCTTTATAGGAACATATTTATTCGGAAAGTACAAGCTCAGAAAAACAGAAACTGAAGAAGCATTGGCAGATAAACAGGCTTTGAAAATTATTTATGAAGATAATAGCCAAGCAAAAAGCCACAAAGCAAATAACATAGTATCATCTGTAGAATTAAGTGCTGTAACTGAAGGGAAAACCTATCCTCTTACTACTGTAAAAGATGATGTTTTCTCATCTCTATTGCTTGGCAAGGGTGTTGCCATTATACCGACAGGCAACACTATTTACGCCCCAGCTGATGGAATCATCAGTGTTGCTTATGAGACTAAACATGCTTACGGAATATCTACAACTGAAGGTTGTGACGTATTAATTCATATAGGAATTGATACAGTAGAAATGGGAGGAAAAGGCTTTACTAGTCTGGTAGAACAAGGACAGATTGTATCAAAAGGAACCCCTTTAGGCACCTATAATTATAAAGAAATACAATCACAGGGCTATGATCCAACCATCATGATGATCATCACAAACTCAAATGATTACTCAACAATTTCGCTACAAGAAAATAAAACAGTTACCTCTAAAGATGTGGTAATAACCGCTCATACTTAATATGAAAGGAACCTAGGCGGTATGACAATAAAAATTAACGAAGAAGAGAAGATATTTCATCTCAGTACTAACAATTCGAGCTATGTTATTCAGATTCTTAAGCATAATCTCATCGCTCATATGTATTATGGAAGGAAAGTAAGGAACTATCACAGTAGTAAAGCATTATTGTATACAGACCGTGGCTTTTCACCCAATCCGACTCTGGATGATTCTACATTTTCATATGATACGCTTCCACAAGAATACCCTACAAACGGTAACGGAGACTATCGCATACCAGCTTATCAAACTTTAGAAAACAATGGTGCTAGGGTAACGCAATTTGAATACATAGATTATGAAGTAGTGGATGGTAAGCCCTCATTAGAGGGTTTACCTCATTCTTTTTCAAATAATAATGATGTGGAAACATTAATTATTCATGCAAGAGATTCTCACAATAATTTAGAATTATCCCTTTTCTATTCTATATTTGAAAAAACAGATGTCATTACTCGAAGTTGTCTTTTCACTAATCAAGGTAGTTCTTCTATTAAACTACTTCGCGCTATGAGTATGAACATTGATTTTCGAAATCCTAATTTTAATATGCTCACCCTGTATGGTCGACATAGTAATGAGCGAAATTTAGTTTGGCGAAAGGTTGTTCCTGGCGTCCAATCCGTAGAAAGCACAAGAATATCTAGTAGCGCTCACCAAGCTCCATTTGTTGCTCTCGCAGAGAAAGGAACAACAGAAACTACAGGCGAAATTTATGGATTCAATTTGGTCTATAGTGGGAATTTTTTAGCACAAGTTCAGCTAGATTCATTTGAAACAACTAGATTATCTATTGGAATTAATCCATTTGATTTCTGTTGGACATTAGCCCCTAATGATAGTTTTCAAACTCCTGAAGTTATCATGACATTTTCTTACGAAGGAATTGGAAAAATGTCTAGAAACTTTCATCATTTTTATAATAACAATCTAATATCCACTTCCTACAGTAAAAAAGAACGTCCAATAGTTTTTAATAGTTGGGAAGCGATACATTTTGACATGAGTGAGGAAAAACTTCTTAAACTAGCAAAAAATGCTAAAAATCTAGGAATGGAACTTTTCGTAGTAGATGATGGATGGTTTAAAAATCGAACCGCCTTGTCAAAGGGGTTAGGTGACTGGATACCAGATAATACAAAATTTCCAAATGGGCTTGATAATTTTGTACAAAAAATACATAATTTAGGATTAAAGTTTGGAATATGGTTTGAACCTGAAATGGTATCCCCTGATAGCGATTTATATCGTGCTCATCCAGAATGGTGTATTGGGATTCCTGGCAGAGAAAAATCATTTGGAAGACAGCAGTATGTTCTAGATCTCTCAAGATCTGATGTCCAAGAGTATATTATTCAATCCATAACTAATATACTGGATCATGCAGCTATTGATTATGTAAAATGGGATATGAATAGAAATATTACTGAACCTTATTCCTTACAATTACCTTCAGCAAAGCAAATGGAATTTGGTCATCGTTATATATTAGGACTATACTATATCTTAAATACGATTACTTCTTCATATCCACACATATTATTTGAAAACTGCTCTAGTGGTGGCGGTCGTTTTGACCCTGGAATGCTGTATTACATGCCTCAATCGTGGACCAGTGATAATACAGACCCTATTTGCAGATTAGAAATCCAACATGGTACAAGCATTACTTATCCTGCTATTAGCATGACCTCTCATGTTACAGAGTCTCCAAATCAACAAGTAGGTCGTATTAGTCCACTGGAAACAAGGGGTGCCGTTGCTATGGGAGGCAACTTAGGCTATGAACTAGATTTAAATAAGTTAAAGGATACTGAGCTAGAAAGTATAAAGAAACAGATCACCTTTTATAAAGAAAACAGGAAACTTATCCAATTTGGAGATCTATATCGCATTGATACTCTAAGTCAAAATGAAAAAGCATGGCTTTTTATCAATTCAGATAAAACTAAAGTTTTAGTTACATACGTTAGAACGTTATCAATTCCTAGTGCACCAATTAGAAGTCTCAGATTAAATGGATTGAATCCATCGTTTACCTATAAAGATCAAGACACAGGGCTTCTATATGGTGGTGATGAATTAATGTATTCAGGACTATCTATTTCTAGAGTAAAACAAGACTTTTACTCTAAAACATGGTCATTCGAAGTAGAGTAAAGTTTAAATCGTTTGGAGTTAGGTTACTAATTTCCCCCCCCTGTAAGCATTATCGCTTACAGGGGGGGTTGTTCACTAAGAGAAAAAGAAGGTATCGCCTCTCTTAATCGACGCATCGTCTTCGTATCTTTCTCTCCAAATTAGCTGTTCATTCTTTAGGTCGTCCCCTCCAATTGGGCACACAGTCGCTATTTTATCCTTTAATTTGGATGCCTGATATTATATATAAACCCCTTATTAACATTAAACTTACGTATTCTAGCGCTAAGGTGGGGCGCTTGCATGTACATTCCTCCGCTTGATCCGATTCATTTCTATGTGTCCCCTACTAACAGTAGTTTCAATGCTTCCTTCTGGTAACAGTGACTGTCGTGGAGTGCATTTAAGCTTGTTTATATACGTCTCCTTACTACTTCCGTTATCCATCTAAATGCCCGTTAACCCCTCCACTAACAGTGAGAGTCCTCCTACCCTCTCATTATTTCTTGGAAAAATAAAAAAATCCAGTCGACAATCGTCAACTGAATTTAAGAAAAGTATTTAAAGCATTAGCTTACTAGCATAAGGTATCGAGTTTCATAGACAGTGGCATTAAGCCGATAGCTCCTGTCTTTACCAATAAAAGTCGGTACTCAAAAATAAAATGCCGGAGAATGGCTGTGTGATTGCTATGAATCATTTTCCTCTTAATCATCTTATTTATAAGTACCAAATAAAAAAGCACATACGACAAAGCATACATGCCTAAAAACAAAAAAATTTTCACTCCCAGAGAGATAAAATCTCCCCGGGAATGAAAGAGCTAGACTTGAAGTAATCCTTAGACTACCCCATCATCATGACACTCAAGTTTGTGCTCGCTTAGACTAATTCAATAATAGCCATTGGTGCACCATCACCACGGCGAGCTTCTGTTTTCAAGATGCGAGTGTAGCCACCTTGACGACCTTCGTAGCGTTCAGCTAATTCGCCAAACAATTTTTGAACAGCATTTTCAACGATGATTTTTTCATCTTCTGCGCGAACATCAGCGATTTCATCACGCATGTAAGCAATAGCACGACGGCGGGAAGCCAAGTCGCCTTTCTTACCTAACGTAATCATCTTTTCAGCGGTTTTACGTACTTCTTTAGCACGAGTTTCCGTAGTCGTAATGCGTTCGTTTACTAATAAGTCGGTCGTTAAGTTGCGTAACATCGCTTTACGTTGAGAACTAGTACGACCTAATTTGCGATAACTCATCGATTCATCCTCCTATCTTCGTAGTTATTCTTCCTCTTTAAGAGATAAGCCTAATGCGGCTAATTTATTCTTCACTTCGTCGAGTGATTTACGACCAAGATTACGAACCTTCATCATTTCTGGTTCGGTCTTGTTGATCAATTCTTCGACCGTATTGATGCCCGCACGTTTCAAGCAGTTGTAAGAACGAACAGAGAGATCCAACTCTTCAATCGTCATTTCGAGATTCTTCTCTTTCTGGTCTTCTTCTTTTTCAACCATAATTTCAGCATCACGCACTTCATTAGTTAAATCAATGAAAATGGCAAGGTGTTCGGTTAAAATTTTAGCTGCTAAACTGAGCGATTCTTTTGGTCCAATCGTGCCATCAGTCCAGATATCCATCGTTAACTTATCGTATTCGTTGATTTCCCCGATACGAGTATTTTCAACTTGGTAATTGACCTTTTCGATTGGTGTGTAGATGGAGTCAACTGGGATAACACCAATTGGCATACTTTCTGATTTATTGTGCTCACTCCGAACAAACCCACGTCCATTTGAGACATGCATCGTCATATGGAAATGTGTATCATCAGAAACTGAACAAATGTGCAAATCAGGATTCATGACATCAAAATCAGCGTCTGCTGTAATATCCGCAGCTGTGACTTCCTTCGGCCCTACGATATCAATTTCAATATCCTTTTCTTCAACATCATAGAGTTTCAAGGAGAGCTGTTTAACGTTTAAAACGATCTGCGTAACATCTTCACGAACACCTTCGATAGTAGAGAATTCATGAAGAACATCATCAATCTGGATCGATGTGATAGCAGTCCCAGGTAATGATGACAACAAGACCCGACGCAATGAATTGCCTAGTGTCGTTCCGTAACCACGTTCCAATGGTTCAATGACGAATTTACCAAATTTGTTATCTTCTTGGAGTTCAACGGTTTCAATATTTGGCTTTTCAATCTCGATCATTCTAAGAGTTAGCTCCTTTCAAAACGTGATAAACAATGCACCTTATGCTAGACACCCAATGTCTGAATCGCGTTTTGAAAATTAGACACGACGACGTTTTGGAGGACGACATCCATTGTGCGGAATAGGCGTTACATCACGAATAGAGGTAACTTCTAACCCAGCAGCTTGAAGCGCACGAATAGCAGATTCACGACCAGAACCAGGGCCTTTAACGGACACTTCAACAGTCTTCATACCACGGTCCATCGCTGTCTTAGCCGCTGCTTCAGAGGATAATTGCGCTGCATATGGGGTAGATTTACGTGAACCTTTGAAGCCCAAAGAACCAGCTGAAGACCAAGAAACAGCATTTCCTTGCTGGTCAGTGATCATAACGATCGTGTTGTTGAAGGTTGAATGGATATGTGCAACACCACTCTCAACGGTCGCTCTGTTACGACGTTTCCGAGACTTGTTATTTTTTGCTTTTGCCATGTATTATTTCCCTCCTCACTATTTATAAATTATTTCTTATTAGCAATTGCTTGCCCACGTTTACCTTTACGTGTACGTGCGTTGTTCTTGGTATGTTGACCACGAACAGGCAATCCACGACGGTGACGCATTCCACGGTAAGAACCGATATCTTGCAAGCGACGAATGTTCATGTTGACCTCGCGACGCAAGTCACCTTCGACTTTGATCGTATCTACGACGCTACGGATGCGGTCTAACTCATCGTTCGTTAAATCACGCACGCGTGTATCTTCGTTAACATCCGCTTCTGCTAAGATCTTTTTAGCAGTTGTGGTGCCGATACCGTAAATGTAAGTCAAAGAGATCACTACGCGTTTGTCACGAGGAATATCTACTCCTGCAATACGAGCCATCTATGCTTTCCTCCTAACCTTGACGTTGTTTATGTTTAGGGTTACTACAAATTACCATAACTTTCCCATTGCGACGAATGACTTTGCAGTTTTCGCACATAGGTTTAACTGAAGCTCTAACCTTCATTGATTGATTTCCTCCTCTTCGCTCTTCCCTATTTGAAACGGTATGTAATCCGTCCCTTGGTTAAATCATAGGGAGACATTTCTACTTTTACACGATCTCCTGGTAAGATCCGAATGTAATTGACGCGAATTTTGCCAGAGACATGAGCTAGGATTTCAAATCCGTTTTCCAATTCTACTTTAAACATCGCGTTTGGTAACGTTTCTGTAACGGTACCTTCAACTTCAATCATATCTTCTTTAGACAAAAAGGTTACCTCCTAAATTAAATGAACCCAGGAACACTACAACAACGGACATTAAAAAGTATTGGTTACAGACTCGACTAACCCACAAAGGATACCACATCAAGCGTTGTAACGCAACTATCTAGTCTTCGTTGAGAATATCAGCAATGGCATTAAAGACGTTTTCGATGCCAATGGTGCCGTCTACCTTGTAGAGCACCCCTTGTTTCTCATAGAAGTCCAACATTGGCGCTGTCTGTTCCTTATTAACAGCGAGACGGTTTGCCACAACTTCTGGTTTATCGTCATCACGTTGATGGAAATCATGTCCTCCACAACGGTCACATGTATTTTCCACTTTCGGTGGGTTTGAGTGAACATTGTAGGTTGCCCCACAGTTATCACAGATAATGCGGCCGGAGAGACGTTTTTTCAATTCATCATCAGGAACATCAATATAAATCACAGCGTCAAGCTTGCGATTAAGCTCACTGAGAATAGTGGTTAATGCTTCTGCTTGGTTAATCGTGCGTGGGAATCCATCGAGC
This sequence comes from Aerococcus sp., assembly GCA_030528155.1. GTDB lineage: Bacteria > Bacillota > Bacilli > Lactobacillales > Aerococcaceae > Aerococcus. The sequence goes on along the minus strand of JAUMZL010000013.1, from coordinate 1,873 downwards.
ATGAAGCCCTCAGCTTCATCACCTTTAGCTAAACGTTCTTTGACGATGCCGTTAGTGATTTCATCAGGAACTAAATTTCCTGCGTCCATGTATTCCTTGGCCTTCATTCCGAGCGCTGTGCCTTGAGACATGGCTTCACGGAACATGTCACCCGTTGACACTTGAGGAATTTGAAATTCAGCTTCAATTTTTTCAGCTTGCGTTCCTTTTCCTGCACCGGGTAACCCCATTAGGATGATATTGCGTTTCATGATACTATTCACTCTCCAAATTTTCCTCATGAATAAATCCGACGTAACGATGTTTAATCAAACGCCCTTCGATCTGTTTGTAGGTATCTAATGCGACCCCAACTACAATCAGCAAACTCGTTCCACTCAGGGCGATTCGCTGTGGTAAGTTGAACGCATACCCGATAGCTAATGGCGCGGTAGCAATTAGCATTAAGAAGATCGATCCGAATGTACTTAAACGGTTTAACAAGCTTGAAACATAGCGCTCAGTTGCCAGACCTGGCCGCACACTTGGAATGTACGCTCCTGATTTCTGGAAGTTTTCTGCGACACGTTCTGGATTGATTTGGATGTGTGCATAGAAGAATGTGAACAGAATAATGGTCACTGCATACACCGCAATCCCAGCTGGTTTTTGCAAGCTAAAGACATTCGATAAAACATTAAACCATTGGGCATCGCCATGAGCATCACGTAACAATCCGAGGATCGTTTGTGGCACCATGATCAATGAACTGGCGAAGATCACTGGGATAACCCCAGCTGAGTTAATACTCAATGGTAAATGTGAGCGTTGCGTCGTTACGCTAGCTCGTCTTGAATACAGCACTGGAATGCGTCGTTCTGCTTGGTTCACGTACACAACGAACGTAATTACAAACAACATTCCGATCAAGAAAAGTGCTGCCAGTCCAATGTTTTGCCCTAATTCGCTCCCGCCTTTACCAATGAAGCGGTTTTGAACGAACTGGTAAATTTCGGTCGGAATACGTGAAACAATCCCGGCAAAAATGATCATGGATGTTCCATTACCGACACCGTTGGCAGTGATCTGATCACCCAGCCAAACAGTAAACATGGAACCAGCTGTCATAACCAAACCAATCATCAGATAAGTTTGTAAGCCTGGATTATTGATTAACCCGAACTGAGCTAATGAGTTGAATCCGAGTGAGATGGCAATCGCTTGAGCAAAGGCAACAACTACCGCAATGTAGCGAGTCCATGTACTCAACTTACGACGACCAACTTCCCCTTGTTTCGACCATTCGGTGAACGTTGGGATAATATCCATCTGCAACAGCTGAACAACAATGGAAGCGGTAATGTATGGCGACACTCCAAGCGAAAGAATGGAGTAGTTCGACAACGCGCCCCCACCAAATGTGTTCAACAAACCAAATAGGCCCGAGTTTGCTAATGTGTTAACCGCTTCAGCATTCACGGAAGGCACGGTGACGTGACTCCCGATCCTGAAAACGATCAACATTAATAGGGTAAACCCAAGCCGACCTCTAATGTCCTTGTCCCGAAAAGCTCCGGAAATCGTTTGGAACATTAGATCACCTCGTAACTTCCCCCAGCAGCTTCAATAGCGGATTGAGCTGATGCTGAGAATTTTGCTGCTTTAACGGTTAATTTACGTTCAAGTGCACCATAGCCTAAGATCTTAACATCTTCAGTGGCTTTCTTAATCAAACCTTGTTCAGCAAATTCTTTTGGTGTAACCACACTACCATCAGCAAAGACATTCAAGTCTTCAATGTTCAAGATGGTGTATTCTTTACGGTTAATGTTCGTAAACCCACGTTTTGGAATACGACGGTAGAGAGGTGTTTGTCCCCCTTCAAAGCCTAAAC
>JAUMZL010000012.1 GCA_030528155.1 Aerococcus sp. | reverse complement strand
CTGTGCTTTACCACTTGAATATTGCTGATTATAATTTGAATCTTCTTTTTCGAGTAGACCATTTGAATCAAAGTATTCTTTCCTGTTTCTCACACCATAAGAAATAGAATTTGATAAATAATGTATTTCTATTTTTTTATCATCAAAATTGAAAAAATGCATATTAATTACTCCCTCACCTTAAGCTCACTTATAATCGCCACTCAAATGCAACTAATCAAAGCTCACATTCTTAACTATTATTTTTTTGTAATAATATTTCATTCCCACATATGTAGTCTGTAGACGCATGTCAATTGGTTAATATCATCAAGTAGGTAACTGCCATATATAAATTTACTACAATTACACACTAATATAGTTTAGTTACAGCTCGCCCTACTCGTCTTCCGTATAAAAATCCCCTAATTTATACGTCATTACGGGTTCAACATAATAATGATACTTAGCGACTAAATCACAGATCTGATCCCCATTGATCAAAGTAATGACGCGAGTTCCTTCTCTAGCTGTCGTAATTGCCGTGCGCGTGAAGTCCGAAGTCGTGATAAAAATTCCATATTCGGCATTATATTTATCCATCGCACCACGGAATTTATCAATCTCTGGAGCTGAAACTTTTCCTTCCCAACGTTTAGCTTGCAATGCGACTCGCGTGGTTCTAAAGTCATCTGACGTAATATAGCCGAATCCATCCAACCCACCGTCAGCGATATATTGAACACCTATACTATCATCAAGATCCACACCCATATGAGTAAGCAGACCGCGACTAAAAAGTTCAAATTTCTTTGGAGGCATTTTTGATAAAGCTGTTAATAATTCACTTCGCCACAGCTCTTCTTCAGTTTCTTCCGTGTCCTTATCTTCTGAAGCCGTCTTCTGGACACCATCTCCCCCTGAATGAATGGTTTTAATCAGATCAAATGTATTTAAATCAACCATTCTACCTTTTTCCGACAATTCAAGACTACGATTGTCTTCAGTAGTGATGTATTCGGAAGCAATTAAATCTTTGATCGCAAAGTTACAGAGATAGTCAAAAGGGTGATACAGACTTCCCGTCTTTTTCGATTTTTTCACTTCATCCACCATCTCCTCAGGAATAATGGCAGAATGATCGCGAATTTCACGCTTGATTTCTTTACGCGTTAACTTACCACCAAGCGCCTGCATTGCCCTCAACACTTCATGCGCAATTTTATTTTCAAGTTCAAGTCTCCTATTCCCAGCCACTACTTTCAGACTCCTTTACATTCTCATATCAACTCAGACTGCTACATAAAATGGCGATCATCTCTACTGTGTTAGTTGGTGTACTCGCCATAATGACGTTATATTTCCAAAAATCATAAAAGTTCCTCTTATTATGCTCAATCAGTATAGCAGATAGAATGAAAAGCACACCAAATTTGGTAAATAGTTTTAGATTAACCCTCTTACTCACGATTATTCGCGTTTATTTTCGCTATCTCTAGCCATTTGTTCCAATCAGACAAATTTATTTCGCACGATTGACTCACGATTATTTTTTATTAATTACAATAATACTATCTCAAATATGTGAATGATAATAATCAAAATAACAGGGGTGATTTATTTCTCTTTCATGTAGATAATAAAAAGGATATCACTGAAAAATATCGCTTACTCGAGAGCTTTTCCCCCAAAAAATTTCCCGTGCGTAAACTTATTCCTTATGATCTACCTTCTTCTGAACGATGATACCATTTATAGTAACTGGCACGAGAAATATTCAAAGTTTTACATAGCCAGGTGATGGGGTAGATCTCCTTTAGTTGGTCAATGGTTCTATAGGCAGCAGCTTGTCGCACTCTTGTGTGGCTATCAGATTCCATATTCAGATATTTATCGTGTAGCTCCAACACTTGATTTTTTGCGGTTAATTCATCCACATCATTAGGTAAGCTTTCAGGCTTGTACTTTCCACGCCCATCGTGTAATCCATCTGGGCCAAATTCTTCGTATTTCTTTATCCAACCATAAATACGCGAATAATTAATCTGATATTTTTGCGCCACTTCTCGATAACTCAAATGATTTTCAAGATAATCTTTCACAATCCGTAGTCGTTCTTCAAAAGTTGTCTTGCGTGGTTTCATGTCATAGACCCCCAGAAATTTCTTAAAGAGTGTTAACTTCTTTTCCTCAGTATACTTCTTTATCTATGAATAAATAATAGCATCTAAAGAAATATTATATTAATCAGCACTTCTATCACAGTTAATTGGTTATCAGAATTTTTATTGACGACTTCATGTTTGAATAATGAAGGATCATAATGATTTCTTCTTTGTTGAAATAGACTATTAAATCCTCATTTCTGGTAGTTGTAGACATATTTTCTGAAAGACTTCTTATCTACTTTCAACATAAATTCTTCCACTAAACTTGAATAAGGATTTATATCTAACAGCATTACTTCTTCTAGTTTATTGGGAGCAAACTGCTTTTCCTAAGTATAAAAATCTCCTCTTTAAGCAGTCCTATATACTTAAAGAGGAGATTATCACCTATTATCAAACCTTAGCACATTATTCTTTTATTGTAGCTATCCTACATTTTCTTCTCTTATTCTATCAACTTGACTATTTAGATCTCTTAAAAAAATAAAAGGCTGTAGATACTAACAAAACAGAATACAAAATCTTATAAAATAATCTATCTTCTATCGATATTAAATTAGACAAAACATAAAAAACCAAAAAGAGATAAATTTTTCTTAATACTTCATCGCGCTTCATACTAAATTTACTACTTCTTCCTTAATATAAATAATCGGTATTATAGATTGTAACGCTAAGATGACCGCTGAAGATAATGATATATTTTTCATTTTATACCCTCCGTATATATCTTATTTATATTAAAACTTCATTCTTTTTTAGTGCAATTCTATGAAGTAATACGCTCCCCTTTAAGTAGACAGGACAATTCCTAAGACTACTTAAAGGAAAGCCTATCACTTTCTGACGTTGAAGGCTTGATCAAACTTTTTTCATAATACCCTATTGCTTTTCTAGTCAAACCTGTTTTTTCTTGAATTTCATATTTAAACATGGTCTAACACCTCCTTGACTAAAGGATACCCCAGTCCCCAACGGACAGATTAATATTTAATTTTATATTTTTTCTGCAAAAATCCACATATCAAGTGTGGGCGCAAACGAGCAGATTTTCCCTTATTAGCCATCCTCTTGTATCAACTCTTGCTTATAGATATTCAATGACTTTTTACCATAAAAATAAGGCTTACTACAAACTACCGATATCTTTTAACGATAGCCTATGAATAAGCCTTTGCTTTCTATATTTTATCCACTTACTGATTGACAACCTTTGTCAGCCCTACTACTGCCTCCACATGCGTAGAGCTAGTAGGATTGATGTTTTGGCTCTAAAATTGTACATCCTAGTATGTGGGAACATGTCGGAAAATCGACCTCATTCGTGAGAATATGTCGGAAATTTGCTAAATGCCATAACCCCAAAATACAAACACACCGTCTCCATATGTGTCAAGACCACCCTGATAATAAACCCTCCCAGGATTAATTATCATTTAAGTGACTTTAAATACTCTTTTTGCTGAGATGTAATGCGCTTACTTTCACGTGCTTTCTGTATTGCCTTATTATGAGTCCATGTATCTAGGTGCTGTTCTTCGATGTATTTTATGGTCATATCTCATTGCTTTGCCAAAGCAGTTGCAAAAAACCATGCAATCATCATCTGAACATAATACTCTTCACTATTAACAGAAAGAGGTATTTCCAAATATTCAGGCTTAAAATCATCATCAAGAAAGTAAGACATTAACATCTCAATTCCAAAGCGGCAAGTATAGGTCTTTTCCGATGCAGACCATTCTTTAATTTTTTCCAAAAGTACTGTTTTATTCTTCTTGAATATCTTTGGCGAAATAATATCGCAAACAGCCCAATTATCTACATAAGGCAGAAATTCATCGACTGCCTCAATACAGTCATCATAGTCTTTCATCTCAGAAACCAGGAGTCCATGTAAGATATTTTCATCATAATATTTATGTGGTAAATCTCTCAGAAATTTAGATGTTTCCGGCTCCTCTGCAATTCTTTTAGCAAGCTTCCTAGACTCTGGAACTCTAACCCCTATAAATAGGTCTCTTGGAATATTCGGTGTCAATTTGGCTTGAAAATCAGCATATGAAATATCCTGCAATGCCAATAATTCTTCTTTGATATTCACTTCTTTAACTCTCCATATAATTCTAATTTGTCGCTCTACCATGAATTTTTGACATCAATACTACACACTCCACATGCGTGGTATGTGGGAACATATCAACCGGTTGAACGTCGCCGAGTGCGTATCCAGCGTCCACAAATTTTCTAAGGTCGCGCGCAAGGGTGGCTGGGTTGCAGCTCACGTAGACAATTTTTTCTGGTGCAACATCGATCACACTCTGAATGAATTTTTGATCTAACCCTTTGCGTGGCGGATCAACGACAACGACATCCGGTTTTAAGCCGTCATCTACCCACTGTGGCATCAGTTCTTCGGCTTTGCCGGTGACAAAGTTGGCGTTGGTGATCTGGTTATCCGCTGCGTTTTGTTTGGCCATGGTGATCGCATCCGGAACGATTTCCACCCCATAGACGGTTTTGGCTTGTTTCGCTAAACATAAGGAGAGTGTGCCAATCCCGCAATAAGCGTCCACCACAATTTCATTACCGGTGAGTTTGGCACGTTGGAGCGCTTCTTCGTAGAGACGTTCTGCCTGGATCACGTTCACCTGGAAGAACGAATGCGCGGAAATATGGAACGTCATGTCAAACAAGCGGTCATCATAGCTCTTTGATCCCCATAAGATGCGATCCTTATGTCCCAGAATGACGTTAGTATTTCTGGTATTACTGTTGAGGACTAAACTCACCAGGTTAGAAAGCGCCGCCGTCAAGTCACGAACAATGGCTTCTTCATGTGGCAATTTGTCCCCATTGATGACGAGGATCACCATCTGTTCCTTGGTGTAGTACCCTTCGCGCACGACAATGTGGCGCAGTAGCCCGCGATGAGTGTTTTCGTCATAGGCAGTAATCTGATAATCATTCAGGATCTTAACGACTTGTTGCAAGGTCTGATCGATTGCCGGATATTGGATATGGTAATTGGTCATGGGAATCAGACGGTGCGACCCGCGCCGATAGAACCCTGTGACGAGTTCGTTGTCCACCATGCCCACCGGTACTTGTGCCTTGTTGCGATAGCGCCAAGGATCCGCCATGCCTAGGGGGTTGAGCACGGTGGTTTGTTCCAGCAGACCGTGCTTTTGTAGGTTATTAATGACTTGTTGTTTTTTGAACGCTAACTGGGCGTCATATTTCAGGTGAGCGAGGGGCATGGTGCCCGTTTTGAGCCAGTCTGAGTCCGTAAATTGTTGGCGCTCTGGGGCGTTGTTGTGACGCTTGATGACTTTGGCATAGCCATAGTGTTTGAGGGCTTTCGTCACATGGATGTCACAGGTTTCACTCGGCAGAGCATCCGCAATAAATAGAGGATAGCCATCGACCTTAGCGACACCTAATCCTTCGTACGTGAGGTCCTCAATCGTCACGGTGAGGGTTTGATTTTTGGTTACAGGGAGTGCTTGTTTCATTCCTATCCTCCAATTCGCGTTTAGGTTTATTTTATCATACGCTCTTGCCATCTCATCTGACAAGAGAGAGGATTCATTGGTATAATTATGGTAATATGATAGCGCTCTATCAATCAGAAGGAGGAAAAATGATGTCTATTCTCGAGACGACACTGACGTTAAATAATGGCGTTTCTATTCCACAACTCGGTTTTGGTACTTGGAAATCATCAAAAGCGGATGCCTATGCCGCTACGGCGCTTGCCCTCAAGCACGGCTATCGCCACATCGACACGGCTTTCCAATATTTCAACCAAGAAATGGTCGGCAAAGCGATCAATGAGAGTGCGGTGCCTCGTGACGAGGTATTTATCACCTCAAAAATCCAAGCAGCCTGCAAGCGCCCGCATGAGGTGCATCAACAAGTCGATGAAATTCTCTACCAAATGCAGCAGGATTACCTCGATCTGATCCTCGTTCATGCGCCACGCCCATGGGAAATGATGGGGATGGAGGATCCTTACCACCGCTACTATGAAGAAAACCGCCAAGTCTGGCAGGCACTGGAGGAAGATTATCGCGCCGGCAAGATTCGTGCGATCGGGGTTTCTAATTTCGAAATCGATGACCTCAATCATCTCCTGCCCGCTGTCTCTGTCGTTCCAGCGGTTAACCAGATTAAATATCACGTTGGACACGAACATACCAACGATGAACTTGTCAACTATTGCCGCGAACGAGGCATTCATGTGGAAGCTTATTCCCCACTTCAAATAGGTGGCTTAGTCGACCAACCAACGATCGCTCCACTTGCGGACAAATATGATAAATCCATTGCGCAGATCGCCCTGCGTTACGTGATTCAAAAAGGATTGATTGTCTTGCCAAAATCCACTCACGAGCGTTGGATTCAACAGAATACAGAACTTGATTTCACCTTGAGTGATGACGACATGGCACTCTTAGACCAAGTTCAACTCTAATTCCTACTGATGATCATACCTAAAAACCACCCGTCTCCTGCGATGCTTCTCAGTCCTTGACTGAAGCAACCACTAGACGGGTGGCTTTTTTAGGTAACGCCCCAGCGCAAAATCCAAAGTGGGACGCCCTCATTTTTACTGAGCAGTAAGCTTATTTTTTGGCGCTGGATACTTCTTTTTGCTGCTCAGTTTATTCACTCATTATAAAATATCGTACAGTCCACTGGCTTGATCGGAAATATCAATCATAATGTTCTTCACTTGTGAATAGGCATCGAGGGCCCGTTCATCATTTTCGCGCCCAATGCCAGATTCCTTGTAGCCGCCAAATGGTGCGCCGGCTGGCAAAACATTATAGGTATTGATCCATACCCGCCCCGTTTCCATGGCCTGGCTCACGCGCAGTGCCCGTGTAATATCCTTGGTGAAGACAGCTCCAGCTAACCCGTAGCTAGAATCATTTGCCATTTTGATCACATCAGCTTCATCCTTGAATTTAATCACCGTCAACACAGGGCCAAAGATTTCTTCTTGAGCGAGGCGACTGTGGTTATCCACGTCCGTCACCAAGGTCGGTTCGAAATAGTACCCTTTTTCGAGTTCACCTGTTGTGATTCGGTGTCCACCGGCTGCGATTGTGGCGCCTTCTTCTTTCGCAATATCTATGTAACCGGCAACTTTTTCGGACTGCCGTTCATTGACTTGGGCTCCTAGCTGTGTGTCTTCTTCCCATGGGAGACCGACTTTTACATGTTTGAAGGTTTCTGTCAAACGTTCAACGAAGGAATCATAGATGTCTGCTTGCACAAAGAGACGGGATCCGGCTGAGCAGACCTGTCCTTGGTTGAACAGGATGCCTTTCGCCGCGCCATCGAGTGCTAATTCCAAGTCAGCGTCCGCGAAGATAATATTGGCGCTCTTGCCTCCGAGTTCTAGCGTTGCTGGGACCATCCGCTCAGCCGCATGTTTGTAGACATTGTAGCCAATTTCTGTCGACCCAGTGAAGGCCAATTTCTTGATCTCTGGGTGCTCGAGCACGTATTCACCGGTTGTGCCACCGCCACCTGTGACCACGTTCATGACCCCAGCTGGAATAATATCTTTCGTCAGTCGTGCGAGTTCTAGCAGCGATAGAGAGGTCGAACTAGAAGGTTTAATCACAATGGTATCCCCTGCCGCTAACGCTGGTGCGAGTTTCCAGGCAGCCATCAACAGAGGGAAGTTCCACGGAATAATCTGACCGACTACTCCGATTGGTTCGCGCAACACGATGGATAGTGTGTGGTTATCGATTTTGCGCACGGTTCCTTGATCGGTTTCAATCAAGCCGGCATAGAAACGAAAATGCGCCGCTGAATCAGCGACATCGACATTCAGCGTTTCTCGGATAGGTTTCCCATTGTCCATCGTTTCCACCATTGCGAGGAATTCTTTGTTCTCTTCAATGACATCCGCAATCTTATTCAACAGTGCGGCCCGTTCGTGGTTATTCCATTTCTTATAGGTAGCGAAAGCCGCTGTGGCTGCTTTAACCGCCCGATCCACGTCATTTTTGCTACCTTCAGCGAAACGCGCCAGCAAAGTGCCATCAGCTGGCGAATAAGCTTCTCGGGTTTTATGCTCTTCGGCTGGCACAAATTCACCATTAATAAACAATCCGTACTCTTCTTTTAGGTTTAATGTTGGTCTGGTCATGTCAGTGCCTCCTCAATTGCTCAAACGATGTCTGTTACACTTGGTGATCAGAACTGCACCAAAATCTGCCGGCCATTGCGGTTTTCGCGTCAGTTCCTATCTCACTATCCATAGATTAGCACGTTAACGCTTACATCACAAAATTTCTGCTCTATTAAGCGAGAAATATGATTAACTCAGCATTTTTATCACTTTTATTCGTTCTTTTATTTTGCATTTAGCCACGACATTACACAGCAACAAAATTTTTTACTCCAGAACGCATTCATTACAGACCAATTGACTTTCTTGTTAGTCCATAAATTCCTTAGCTGCTCACAAAAAAACTCCTTCTCTGCTTACAAAAAGCTCCCAGCCACGTGGACCGGGAGCTTCCTTTGATAAGTAGACGTATAAACACACTATTTTTTTTAATTAGTCATTGCCAAGGTTGGTGAGATCAATGACCATCCGGCCTTTAATCTTGCCTTGTTCCATTTCTTCGAAGATGTCATTAATGTCTTCCATTGGGCGCATGTGACAAACCGGAACGACTTTGCCTTCTGCCCCAAATTGGAATGCTTCTGCCAAGTCTTGGCGTGTCCCTACTAAGGAGCCAACCACTTCGATCCCGTCGAGAACTAAGCGTGGAATGGCTAAGTCCATGGTTTCTGAAGGTAGTCCGACACCTACTACACGCCCACCGGCACGAACAGAATCTACGGCTTGGTTGAAGGCAGATTTTGCCACAGCTGTAACAACCGCAGCGTGAACGCCACCAACTTTTTCTTGAGCCACTTTGCCTGGGTCTTCCTTCAATGGGTTAACGAGAATGTCCGCACCGGATTCTTTAGCGAATTCCAATTGTTTGTCGTTCACGTCAACCGCGATGACTTTAGCATTGAAGACATTCTTTGCATATTGCAATGCCAAGTTCCCTAAACCACCGAGTCCGGAGATCAAGATCCATTGTCCGGGACGGATGCCTGACGTTTTAATCGCTTTGTAGGTCGTTACCCCTGCACAGGTGATCGAGGAGGCTGGTGCTGACTCTAAGCCATCTGGCACCTTAACCGCATAGTCAGCGGGAACGATGCAGTATTCCGCCATCCCCCCGTCAGCGGTATAACCGGCATTCTTCACAGAACGGCAGAGGGTTTCACGGCCACTGGTACAGTATTCACAGTGTCCACAGCCTTCGAAGAACCAAGCGACACTCGCGCGATCGCCAATCTTGAGGCTTTCTACGCCATCATAAACTTCAACGACTTTACCGATACCTTCATGACCGAGCACGGTGCCTGAAACATCGCCAAAGTCAGCGTTTTTCACGTGCAAGTCCGTGTGGCAAACCCCGCAGCATTCCATCTTCAGTAATGCTTCACCTGGTTGTAAGTCGCGCAATGGTTTGTCCACGATTTTAGCGGTACGATCTTCCCCTGCAACAATTGCCTTCATAATAAAACTCCCCACTTTCTATGAATGGTATGGCTTATGTAAGCCTTATCAACAGTTATATTGTATCATCTTTCACAAAGAGATGATAGCCATTTTTCATGCTTTTTTCTTTGCCTATCAAAAAAACGGAAGACGCACTCGCCTTCCGTTTTTTGATTGAGATGACATTGACTGTCTCATCTCGTGCTTACATTTAAAGCTTCGCTCAAACACCGCACCAATGACGACATTATCGCGTAGGTAGCGTTATTCAGCGCTTCACTCCCCTTTTGGATTAAGCTTCACTCAAGGCTTTGCCTAATAATTGATTCAAAATCTTAGGATCCGCTTTCCCTTTGGTGGCTTTCATGATTTGACCAACCAAAGCTCCCTGAGCTTTCTTCTTCCCTTTCTTGAAGTCCGCCACAGATTGTGGGTTATCCGCGATGGCTTGTTGGATCAATGGCAACAGGGTCGCTTCGTCAGAAATCTGAGCGAGGCCTTGTTCTTCAACGAAGGCTTTGGCGCTACCACCATTGTCCGCTAAATGTTTGAAGACTTTCTTCGCAATCTTAGAAGAGATGGTACCGTCCGCAATCAGTTGGATCATTTCTGCCAAGTTTTCTGGCGTAAGCGCCATAGCGTCCAAAGTGGTTTCTTGTTCGTTCATGTAAGCAGAAACCTCACCCATCAACCAGTTGGAAGCTAATTTAGGATCAGCACCCTCAGCTACCGTTGCATCGAAGAAGTCGGACATTTCCATGGTTTGGGTCAAGATACCCGCATCATAAACAGGCAAACCGAAGTCTTCCACATAACGTTGACGGCGTTTTTCTGGCATTTCTGGCAGATCCGCTTGAATTTCTTTGAGCCATTCTTCGCTAACTTCGAAGTCAGGAATATCTGGTTCTGGGAAGTAACGGTAGTCCGATTCCCCTTCTTTGACCCGCATCAACACGGTTTTCTTGTTGGTGTCATCCCAACGCAGAGTAGATTGCACCACTTTGTCGCCACTGTTCAATACACGTGCTTGCCGTTGTTCTTCATAGGCAATCCCGCGGCGAACGTTGTTGAAAGAGTTTAAGTTCTTAATTTCGGTCTTGGTGCCGAATTCCTCTTGCCCATAAGGACGGATGGAGATGTTGGCATCGCAACGCATGGAGCCTTCTTCCATCTTCACATCGGAAACGCCGGTGAACATGATGACTTCGCGCAAGCGTTCGAGGTAAGCGTAGGCTTCTTCTGGTGAACGCATATCTGGTTTCGAAACAATCTCAACCAATGGCGTGCCTTGACGGTTCAAATCCACCAAAGTCCCTGATTCGTCATGAATGTTTTTCCCTGCGTCTTCTTCCAAGTGGATGCGTTCAATCCCGATGCGGCGTTTTTCGCCATCCACTTCAATTTCGATGTAGCCATTTTCACCCAGTGGATGATCCAACTGGGAAATTTGGTAAGCTTTCGGGTTGTCTGGGTAGAAGTAGTTCTTGCGGTCAAAGCGTTGAACTGGATTGATTTCGCAGTTCAATACGGTTGCGGCTTTGAGCCCATATTCGATGGCTTTTTTGTTGACAACTGGCAATACCCCAGGATAACCCCAGTCGATAACGTTGGTGTTGGTATTTGGTTCAGCCCCAAAACTGGTGGGTGCTGGTGAGAAAACTTTACTTTGGGTTTTTAATTCCACATGGACTTCAAGCCCAATCACTGTTTCGTAGTTCACGTTTGTTCCTCCCTTATTCCGGATGACGTGTATGGAAATCTGTGGCCTGTTCAAAGGCGTATGCTGCTTTGTAGATGGTTTCTTCTTGGAAGTGGTTGGCAATCATTTGAATACCGATTGGCAAACCATTGGAGTCGAAGCCACCAGGAACAGCGATACTTGGCAGACCAGCGAGGTTGACAGGAACCGTCAACAAGTCAGACATGTACATGGAGACAGGGTCTTCGGTCCGTTCGCCCAATTTGAAGGCGGTCGTCGTGGTGACTGGTCCCATGATCAGGTCATAGTTTTCGAAGATGGATTGGAATTCACGGGCAATAACCATCCGCACTTTACCAGCCTTGTTGAAGTAAGCGTCGTAGAATCCAGAAGACAGGGAGAAGGTCCCTAACATGATCCGGCGTTTCACTTCGTCCCCAAATCCTTCTGAGCGGCTACGCACGTAGAGATCTTCCAAGTCCTTCACGTTGTCAGCGCGGTACCCATAGCGGATGCCGTCAAAACGTTGCAAGTTTGAAGACGCCTCACTGGAAGCGACAATGTAGTAAACCGGAATCCCATAGCGCATATGAGGCAGGCTCACTTCTTCAGCAGTTGCGCCAAGTGATTCTAAGGTTTCGATGGCTTTATGAACCGCAGCAGAAACTTCCTCGGTTGTCCCTTCTTCAAAGAATTCGCGCGGTACGGCAATCTTCATGCCTTTCACGCCGTCTTTGATGGTGTCTAAGTAATGCGGAACAGAAACATCTCCGGTTGTGGAGTCATGTTCATCCACACCAGCAATCGCTTCGAGCAGGATAGCGTTGTCTTCAACGGTGCGGGTCATTGGCCCGATCTGGTCGAGCGAAGAACCGAACGCAATCAGCCCATTCCGTGATACCCGGCCGTATGTTGGTTTCATCCCAACGATACCGTTGAAGGCTGCAGGTTGACGCACAGATCCCCCTGTGTCAGAACCCAAAGCAGCAACGACTTCTCCACTCGCTACCGCAGCAGCAGAACCACCAGAAGATCCGCCTGGTACGCGCTCGGTGTCCCAAGCGTTCTTGGTTGGACCGAAGTAACTCGTCTCGGTGGATCCACCCATGGCGAATTCATCGAGGTTCAATTTTCCAATAGTGATGGCTCCAGCTGCATTCAGTTTTTCCATTACTGTAGCGTCGTAGATAGGCACAAAGTTATCCAAGATATGAGAAGCAGCGGTTGTTTTCAGATCTTTGGTGACGATGTTGTCCTTAATCCCCAATGGAATCCCTTGGAGCGGACGGTCGGTGCTGTACCCTTTTTCATCACTTAATTTCGCTTGTTCCAAGGCTTGTTCTTCATTCAAGGTAATGAAGGCATTGTATTTTCCATCGAGGGCTTTAATCCGTTCAATGGCGTCCTTCACTAATTGAACAGCGGTGGTTTCCCCATTGACCAGTTGTTGGTTGAGGCTAACAATTGTTTCATCAAATCGACTCATTAGGCGTTATCCTCACTTTCATCAAAGGCTGCAGGTACATGAATGAAGCCATCTTTTTCGGTTGGCACATTCTTCATCAATTCCGTCCGAGGTAGACCCGGTGTTGGCGTATCATCGCGCATCACATTTTTCAATTCAATCCCCGAACGCAATACGGGAACATCTGTCGTATCGACCTCATCTAACTGATCGACCATTTTTAAAATATCATCAAAAACATGCGCATTGTTGGCGACTTCTTCTTCTGGGAAGGCTAATTTCGCCAATGCCGCAATGTGTTTGTATTGTTCAGCATTAATTGAACTCATAGTTTCCTCCTTGGTCATTAGTATATCGGGATTCTCTGGTATTTTATCATAGATCCGCCTAAACGCTAAAAAATCATCATAGAAAACTCGCCACCGCCAGCACGCTCCGCCAAAGCTGTGTTACCACTCGGGCCTTGAACTTTAATTTTGATGTTAATGTTCTTACTGAACGTGCTGTTGGCTTTCGTAATGGCTTGCTGGGTGAGGGCTGCCGTTTCGGAATAGCCATCAAATGGCGTATGAACGGTGATAGTCAATTGCTCCAACTTGCCATCTTCATAGGTGGCCACACCGCTTAACCCGCTCAATTCTGGGAACACAGTCGCCACTTCCTCACGATACCGCTCAAAGTTAGTGGTGTCCTCTTGATTTGGCGCCTTATCGACACCTAATGTGACTTGTTCAGTATTATAAGTCGTCCAATCTCCAAAGGCACGGCTATCCGGACTTACCTGCGTGCTTGCTACAACGCTTCCGCCTGATAAATCATCGGCCGGTGCATTATAGAACAAGTAGAACTGGATAGGAATCTGTTTATACTCTTCCTTTTGGCGCAAGCGGTTGAGGACTTCCTGTGCAATAGTTTTTCCCTGTTTGATCGCCGTATCTTTATCGATAGCGACTACCTTGCTATCAGCAGAGGCTTGATCTTCCTGATTTAATACCAGTGTTAGACTAATCGCCTGCAATTTGTCTTTCGTATCTTGCTTATTTCCTAATAAGTCATACTCGAGAATGGTATTGAGATAATGCGGTTCAAAATCATTTTCTTTGTCCGAGGCACTTTTTTCTGGATTCAAGCCATCCTTATTATCATTATTCTTCGCCCCTAACCAACTAGAGAGCTGGTCTTTCGTGATGACTTGTCCTTCGCGCAAACGATAATCCGTGGTGGGAAACGTCTCCGAAAGCATTTGATAGGTCGATCGCTCCATCTGTTCACGATTAGCCTGTGAACTGGTGCCAACAGATAATCCGCGCGCCTCATTGAGCGGATATTGGTCATCTTTAATGACCGCTGGGTAGTACCCTTTTTCTGTTTGGGGTTCATTTTGGCTCGTGCCCGCCTCATTGCTCGCTTGATTCGGCGTTGAATCAGGTAAGACCTGACATCCCACGCCCATGACTAGGACACTTGCCACTAAGAGGCTGGATTTTAACAGCCGTCGTGCTTTCATGCGATATCCTCCTTCGCAACTGGAATTACACTGAATCATTGTATCATGAAACCCGACTTAGAGACGGGCAATCATCTCCTCTTCGGAAAAAATTGTAATACCTAAGTCTTCGGCCTTCGCACGCTTGCTACCAGCGGCTTCACCGGCGACCACAATGTCCGTCTTTTTGGATACTGATCCTGTCACACTGCCTCCCAAGCGCTCGATAGCGGCCTTGGCCTCATTTCTCGTGTAGTGCGTCAGTTTTCCTGTCAGGACCACCGTTTTCCCCTGCCAGAAGGAATCGACCTCCTCCACCTGGGTGAGCGATGGGCCGTCATAGTGCATATTAACGCCGGCATCTTTCAATCGGGTAATCAACGCCTGCACAGCCTCGGTTTGGAAGAATTCCACGATGCTGTTGGCGATAATACCGCCAATACCGTCAATATTCGCCAAAGTTTCCTCACTCGCTGCCATCAAGCGCTCCATCTTCTCGAAATGTTGCGCCAAATCACGGGCTGCCTTGGTGCCAACGTGGCGGATCCCTAATCCAATCAATAAATGTTCAACAGATTGCTGTTTACTGTCGGCAATTGCTTGGATCATGTTCTCAGCTGATTTGTCCCCGACTTTATCGAGCGATTTCAGTGCTTGGGGCGTGAGGGTATAGAGATCACTGGGGTCTTTAACGAGCGCTTTGGCATACATTTGTTCGATGACTTTCGGGCCAACGCCAACGATATTCATCGCAGCACGTGAGACGAAGTGGTTCAAACGTTCCCTCGCCTGAGCCGGACAAGCCGGGTTCACACAGCGCAAAGCGACCTCATCCTCTAAGTGAACCAAGGTGCTGCCACATTCCGGGCAAGCAGTTGGCATTGGATAGGGCGTTGAATCCTCCTGACGTTTAGACAGAACCACCTGCTCAATCTCTGGAATAATGTCACCTGCTTTGTACAAAATCACCGTATCGCCAAGGCGAATATCCTTCATTGTGATGTAATCATAATTATGTAGAGTCGCTCGCTGTACCGTCGATCCCGCTAACCGCACTGGATCCATCACAGCAGTCGGCGTCACCACGCCTGTTCTCCCCACCGTCCACTCAATGTTGTTAACCGTTGTTTCTACCTGTTCAGCAGGGAATTTATAGGCAATCTGCCATTTTGGGGCCTTTACCGTGCGCCCAATCACCTGACGCGCGTGGAAGTCATTCACCTTAATGACCACCCCATCAATATCATAGGCCAATTCATGGCGTTTAGCGGTCATTTGTTCAATGTAATCCCAGACCTCTTCGGGTGTTTGGCAGACTTGGTATTCTGGGTTGACGCGCAATCCCCACTGTGGGTAGGTCGTGAGTAATTTCGCTTGGCTAGAGAGATCGATGTCTTCAGCAAAGACACCACTGTAGAGGAAAACCTCCAAGCGCCGTTCACGAGTGATTCGACTATCCAACTGACGCACACTCCCAGCAGCGGAATTGCGCGGATTCGCAAAGGTGGGTTGCCCCGCGGCTTCCCGTTTCTCATTCAATTGCAGGAACGCTTCCTTAGGCATGTAGATTTCCCCCCGCGCCTCAAGGGTGAGCGGTTCTTTTAATTTAAGGGGGATGGAACGAATGGTTTTGATGTTATTCGTAATATCCTCCCCCACTGTCCCGTTGCCTCGTGTTGCACCGAGCACCAATTGCCCGTCTTCGTAGCGCAGAGCCACGGATAAACCGTCAATTTTCAATTCACAAACATATTGGGGAGCATAACCTAGCTGTTTTTCAATCCCAGCAAGATAATCCATAACTTCATCCTTACTGAAGACATCATTCATGGACAACATGGGCTCTGTATGGGTGATTTTTTCCAGTTGGCCACTCACTACATCCCCCACCCGCTGCGTCGGCGAGTCACTCAAGATGAGCTCAGGATGGGCCTGCTCCAATTGTTCCAGCTCGCGATATTTCTGGTCATAGACGCTGTCTAAAACGGTGGGATTATCCAATACGTAATATTCATAGGCATACTGGTTTAATTCCTCTGTCAGTGCCTTGATTTTATCGGCTGCTGTACTCGTCATGTCATCTTGCTTCCTTCCTCAATGTGTCTATCACTTATGCCTTCGTAATCGGCGCAAAAGCCGCAATTAAATGTTTCACGCCCTGTTTTGGAAAGGCAACGGTGAGTTCTAACTGATCGCCTGACCCAGTAACCTCTACTACTGTGCCAATGCCCCACTTCTTGTGCTGGGCCTTGTCTCCAACTGCCCAGCTTGTTTGTTCAGGTGGCGTCGCTGTTGCTTTAGAGGTCGCTTGTTTGGCAAATATCGAACGTTTTTCTTCTGCTTTGCCTAATTTTCTACCATTGCGGCCGCCCACGTGATGGTTTTGGAAAAATTGCTGTTTACGGGCGTGCATACCGGAATGATACTGGCCGAGGCGTTCTTCACTTGCCTTTGTTTCCAAATCTTCCTCGCCGATTTCCACGATAAAACGCGACATCGGGTTGTACTTTTGTTGACCGTACAAGAGGCGCTGTCTAGCGCTAGTCAAGAAAAGCTTCTCCTCTGCTCGTGTGATCCCAACGTATGCCAAACGCCGCTCTTCTTCGAGTTCATCCTCGTCCTCGTTAGCACGTGCTAACGGAAAGATCCCTTCTTCCATGCCGACCATAAATACGACTGGAAATTCCAGCCCTTTCGCCGCATGCAGCGTCATTAGAGTCACCTGGGCTCCCGCCGTTTCTGCATCGTCTTCGTTACTCTCTTGATCGAGCGAAAGTTCCGTTAAGAATACGGTCAGTGGATCTTTGGGATTATTCACAACCTCACTGAGCGGGCGCACTCTAGCAATTTCCGGATCGCTGAATAGTTCTACATTCACAAAGTCTGCGGTTGACTCTATCTCTTCTGGTGCGGTTGGATTGAGTTCAATAGCCTCATGGCGCGCTTCTTCTTCCGGCGTGAACGCTAAGGCATCGTCATTTTGTTGATCAAAGCGTTGATCGAATTCGCGCGTCACCGACAGAAATTCATCGATATTCTCGAGGCGCGTTTCCGATTCCAACGTCTTCTGTTGCGTGAGATCCTTACGATAACCGGACTGATCGAGCACTTCTTTGACAATATCTGTCACAGTAAAGTAAGGACGTTGTCGCTGTAGATTAGCGATCATTTCCGCAAATTGCTTGAGTGAAGTCGCCCCTTTGCCGCTGATCGGCGCTTGATCAACCACTGCCGCCGCTTCGAGCAATGAATATTGTTTCTGATTCGCGAATTGGCGCAGTTTATCGATGGTTCCTGGCCCGACCCCACGCTTCGGTACGTTGATGATGCGGTTGAAACTCAAATTATCGTTAGGATTCACCAGTAAACGCAAATACGCCATGATGTCCTTGATTTCTTTGCGATCGTAGAATTTCAACCCGCCGACAATGCGGTACGGGATACGCGCTGTCATAAAAGCTTCTTCAACGGTACGAGACTGCGCATTCGTGCGGTACAGCACGGCAAAATCATTATACGTATGGCGGTTATTGCCTCGTAATTCATTAATCCGTTCAACGATGAATCTCGTCTCATCGCTCTCATTCAGGGCTTGGTAATAGGTCACCTTTTCCCCTTCTTGATTATCTGTCCACAGCTTCTTTGCCTTACGATTTTCGTTATTTTTTATCACTGCATTTGCAGCACTCAAAATGCGCTTAGTGGAACGATAATTCTGTTCGAGGAGGATGACTTGTGCTTTAGGATAGTCCTGCTCGAAATCGAGGATATTCTGCATGTTGGCACCGCGCCAACCATAAATACTCTGATCGGCATCACCGACCACGCAGACGTTCTGATAGTACCCACCCAGTAATTTCACTAGCTGGTATTGAGCTTCATTGGTGTCCTGATATTCATCCACATGAATATATTGGAATTTTTGTTGATAGAATTTCAATACTTCTGGCTGCTGTTCAAAGAGTTGCACCGTACGCATGATCAAGTCATCAAAATCCAATGACTCTGACGCCTGGAGGGCTTTTTGATAAGCCTCATAGCAGTCCGCTATGATATCTTCAACATACCCGCTGTGATTCATGCGATAATCAGCCGGTGTTTCCATATTGTTTTTGGCATCCGAAATCTTACCGAGAACCATTCGTGGCTTGAAGCGGTCTTTGTCGATATTCAAATCCTTCAACACCCGTTTGATCAGGGTTTGTTGCTCTGCCGGGTCAGCAATCGTGAATTGGCGTGACAGTCCTAATGCTTCCGCCTCACGTCTGAGGATACGCACACACATCGAATGGAAGGTGGATACCCACATATCAGCGGCTGCCTCTCCAACCAGCTGCCCCACGCGTTCTCGCATCTCATTGGCAGCCTTATTGGTAAAGGTGATCGCCAATAAATTCCACGGATTGACATTCTTTTCTTCTAAGATATAGGCCATACGATACGTTAATACGCGGGTCTTCCCACTGCCGGCGCCCGCCATAATCAAGACAGGCCCTTCTGTGGTTTGTACGGCTTCTTTTTGTTTAGGATTCAATGATTTGAGTAACTCTAGAGTTGACGGCATGCTGTTCCTCCGTTTCTGTCGGTATCATCCCTCACCAAAAACTCGCCTGCTAAAAAGGCAGCCGAGGATAGGGTGAGACATGAACCGCTCAATGCTTCATTAGTCTATCATTTCGCTTGCGCCCATTCAAATTTCCCTCTTTACTCTTTTCAAGGCGCCCCCTCCTTATCATTCACCGCTGGAGGGGAGTAGAAGGGCACATTTTTTAAATCCAGCAAATGACGCCTTTCCTCAACCAATAAAAAAGGAGACACCCTTTCCTATAGAAGGCATCTCCTGCTGATACATAGGATGAATTAACAATTGACCTCTTCCAAGATCAATTCGTTAATCCAAATTCGCGCTTGTTTGTTGGCATTCGGGTAGTCCATGGCACGGATGGCTTGAACGAGTCGTTCCAATAATAGGGAACCTTTTTCCTTTTCAAATTTGAAGTGTTGACTGCGTTTGAGAGGCTCCGCCTGTATCCATAACTGATTCAGGCATTGGAAGGTCGTCAGAGAAATTTGACGGAAATAGCTATTCCCATTGAATGACACGACATAGCTGAAAAATTGCTGTTTGAAGCGAATGTAGTTTGGGATGTCATCTTGAACGGTTGCAGTTTGGATTGCCTCATAAATATGGTCCAATTCCGGCCCGGCAACATTGATACCCTTGTTTTGTAATTGCATGAACAGATGTCCCAATAATAATTCCAGAAATTGCAAACGATCGACCACCGCCTGTGACGTCAGATCGCGTTGTGCAACCGTCGCACCTTTGTAGGGTTCAATATTTAAATACCCCTCATCTTTGAGGCGATTCATCGCGCGTCTCACGGGTGTGCGACTGATTCCCAAATTTTCGGCGATCTCAATTTCTTTGAGGTGCGTCTCCGGTAGCCAGACATTGTTGTCAATCTGCCCACGGATAAATTCGTAAGCTCTCTCTGTATAATTCTTTGTTTTTGCCATCGTCATAACCTCCACCCAAGTTTGGCAAGCCGAGAAAGGAGTCATTGTGTCCGCCTTCTCGCCAACAATGCTCGCCTGCTACAACTACCTGCTATATCTACAAAAAAAGTAGCTTTGTCTATCGAATACATTATACCTTATTGATACCAGATTGATCAATCCAGATTGTACTTTATTATAAATTTTAACCCTAAAATGGTCACCTATTACCAATTTAATACGTCTTCATCGAGCGTCTCAAGATGATACTGTTCAATGATAGTGATCAGTTTATTGGCATAGTTGGGATCTGTCGCATATCCTGCTCGCGCCAGGGCCACACAGGCGGTTTGATAATTGGTCGCTGTGGTTACCCCATGATAGAGAGTGGGATCCCAGTCTGTCCCATTCTGCATCAACATCCCATGATCCACTACCGCCTGCCGCCAATTCACATACACCTTAAAGGGAGCCTGGATCGTCTGCCACTGGCCATTGACATACTCCTTAGTCGGCAATACGACTTGCGTTTCATTGGCAGTCGCTTTGTAACCAAACAGATTATGGTAATTTTTGGCGAGATCACTCTGCCCAAAATCAGATTCTATTGCCGCCTGCGCCACGACTACGCTCGGTAACACATGGCTGTCGGGGTAGTTGCCCATAGCGTATTGACTAATTTCATCAATAAACGCCTGCTTAGCGTCAGTCACTAGCGGTTTTTCTTCTTTTTTACTGGGATGCAGTAGCAGGCCGACAAAAATCAATACCACACACAGAGCCATCAACAACCGCTCCTGGCGCTGGTTGCGCTTTGGTTTCTTTCTCTTTGCCATACGCTATCCTTTCCTCATTTATGTCTATCTTAGTCCTAGCATACCACGCCCTGCAATCGAAAGCGCAAACACGTGTTATTCTTTCCCTTATTATAAAAAATAGCGAGGGCCACTCATCCCTCGCTTCGGTTACATCGTTAGTGTGCATCGATTGCATCACTTTTGTTCAATATTTTGTGTTTCTGTCCAATGAATGCCGGTTTACTGTGCTAGTAGCATCAATCCTGCCAACGACAGCATGCCAATGACCATAGTCCAAGTCAGGCTCTTAGTGAAATAGGCAACGGCTGCTGAAATCAGGCTCGCAGCAATTTTGATATTGAGGAAAGGATCGAGATTAAAATGCCTCTCCCAGAAGAAAATATCTAACACGACCATGGTAGAGAAGACGGTCGTTGGAATGTAGGTCAACATGATATAAATTTTCGTCGGAATTTCCGCTCTATGCGCGATAAACATTGGGATTAAGCGCTGCAACATGCAGAAAGCGCCGCCGAGAAAAACAACCAAAAGTGCTCTAGCCATTGTCATCCTCCTTCTTCATGAATGGGTGATCAAACGTTTTGAGGTAACGCTGTTGGCGCAGTTGCAACCGATACCCAAAGTAGCAGCCGATTAAGGTGACCAAAATGACCACGATGCTGTTTGAGATAAATAATTGTAAGATTAATGCCAAGGCAGCACTAAAGAGGGCTACCGTAATAGTCAAACGAGACGTCAGTGCTGGAATCAATAGGCCAATAAACATCGACGTCGTCAAGAAACCCGTTAAAAGATCTGGCAATGTGATTAATTGCCCTAGGAGCGCCCCCGCCACGGATGCAAATGCCCAAGTAAGGTAAGGAAAGAGGGCCGTCCAGACGGCTTCATTCAGTGACCATGATTTCGTTGGATCGTGCTTGGCTTCTTCCCACTTGGCCGTATTCATTGCGAAGGCTTCGTCGGATGAAATTCCCGCCAATACCAATGATTTCCAGGTGGATTGTCCCTCGGTATAAGCAGAATAAGTCACAGAGTAGAGAATTTGACGCATGTTCAATAATAACATGGTAATCATAATCTCCGGTACCCCTGCACCAGTGGCTAACATGGCCGCCCCCGTAAATTCTGAGGCTCCTCCGAAGACTAATAGCCCGAAGAATAAGACTTGCCACCATTCCATCCCAAAATTGCGAAATACCACTCCAGCGGCGACACCGAGGAAAATATAACTGAGCATGATCGGGATAGCGGCCTTGAAACCATTGATCATTTCGTTTTTCATGAATGAAAACCCTCCTTCATCGTCGTTTGTTTTTTCCTTTTGCTTTCCCTTCTCCTCATGAGTATTAGGAAGGATTTTCCCGTATGACTCATGCGCTTACGGATAGAGAGAAAGCACAGTGTGTTAATCATAGCGGATGCGCCAGAAAAGAGCAAGAATTTTATAAAAGATACTGAAAATTCCCTAAGCAGTAATTTCACTTTCCCATTCCTCACCCCCGTTTCTCATACAATTTTAGTGGTCATACCTATAACACGCTTTTTTAACTTTTCTGTTCCTCATAATTCCCTGTTGTTAACACAACCTATCCCTTTCCCAAACGAAATAAACACGCTCAGCGGTATCGCTCCACCCGCCAAGCGTGTTTATGTTTTTATTCATTCACCTTACCAGACCTACTCTACCCCTTTCAACGCCTCGACCATATCGACATGGCGCAAACGGCGATGCATAATGACCATCACAATGGCCGAGAATAAGAAACTCAATCCCCCCGCCCATACATAACTCCACACGCTGATATGGGTCGGAAAGATCATGATATCCACCTCTACCGTCTTTAGGATAAATCGAGTGAGTGCGTATCCCACAGCTAGTCCCAATGCGATCCCCACGCCGGTCAATATTAGTGTTTCCCGGTAAATATACAGGGTCACTTCTTCGGCATAAGCGCCCAGCACTTTGATTGTTGAGAGCTCCTGCAGTCGTTCAGAGACGTTGATATTCTGTAGGCTGTACAGCACGATGAAGGCCAGCGCTGCAGCGGCAATAATCAACACCACTGTCACACTCGCTAAAATGGTCAGTGTATCATCGAAAGCATTCTGTAGTGTCTTTGTATAAGTCACATTGACAATTTCATCGCGCGCCGTCAGTTCCTCCGCTAACTGTGTGGTTTTTTTTGGTGATTGATCATTCAGATGCACAAAAATCGTATTAGGCGTTGGAACCTCTCCTACCCATTGTTGGTAGACGGCGCGCGAGAGAAACACATCGTGCTGGAGGTAACTCTCCACGATCCCTTTGACTGGCAGTTTGATCGGCTTAGCGGTATCATCCGTCAATTCAATCGCTTCTCCCACCTTCAGATTAAGTAACTGTGCTAATTTATTGGAAATCAGCACGCCATCTGTTGGCAATTTCTGGGGCTGGTGTGTCGTGACATCCAGCAACCGGTAGTAGGCCGCATAAGGCGCCTTTGCGTCAAAAATTCGTACGTTCACCGTCTGCTCACCGGCACTTGGCGTGTCCACACGATAATTCATCACACTCAATGGCAACGCATCGTCTACGATTTCCGATTGCTTCACACTTGTCAGCGCCTGATTGACTTGCGCTGTTGTGGCGGGTGTCAGCAGGGTAATCAGCGCATCGTTCGTCTCTAATTCACTGAATTGTTTTTCTGGTAAACCTTTGATGGAATCAGAAATACCAAAACCAGTAATCATCAAGGCGGTACAGCCAAGGATACCAATCACAGTCATCAAATTACGACCTTTGTAGCGAAAGAGGTTACGGAGCGTGATCTTCATCATGAAGTTGAGCTTACGCCACAGCCACGTCCAACGTTCCAAGAAGATGTGTTGTCCGCGCTTAGGTGGTTTTGGCCGCATCAACGTGGCCGCATTAGCGCGCAGACTGTGGCGCAGCGTCCAAAGCGCTGGGCCTACTGTTGTCAGTAGGGCAATCGATACCGTGAGTAAAATTTCTCCACTATAGAACTGATAATGGATGTCTGGAAGCTCATACATCTCCTGATACCCCCGATAGATAATCGCAGGGAAGAGGTATGTGCCTACCCCAATACCGATGGTGGCACCGATCAAGCAGGCAGAGAGCGCATAGAGCACAAATTTGAGGGCAATTTCCCCATTGCGATATCCGAGTGCTTTTAATGTCCCCATTCGTGTGCGCTCATCGTCCACCATCCGCGTCATCGTGGTGAAACTCACCAGCGTCGCTACCAAGAAAAAGACCCAAGGAAAGACGGCAGCAATCGCTGAAATACGGTCAGCATTATCGCCATAAGTCTTCACTCCACCCGTCTCAATAGGTGTCGTTACTTGATAATTCGGGCTTGGCAGTTGCGCGCGCTGTTGCTTCAAGTGAGCGAGGGTTTCCTTACCTTGTGCCAGCTCCCCTTCTGTATCCTTTTTCTTTTGATTAAACGCAGCTTCTTGGTTATCTAGCTGTTGTTTAGCCTTTTTCAGCTGCTCATTAGCTTGAATGAGCGGTTCCGCTAGCGCTGTTGGTGCCTTCCCAGTCGGATATTGCTTCCAAGTGGCCTTTAGTTGATTTTGGTAAGCTTGCCACTGCTCATGATAAGTTCGTTTGGCTTGATCGATGGCTTGTTGCCCTTGTTTGAGGGCCAATTCTCCCTCCTCAAGCTCGGATGTGGTCTGTTTGATGCCATCATCGAGCTCTTTTTTCATTTTCTGGTAAACGACTTCTTCTCTCGGCTGGAGTTTATTTTCAATGTCCGCTATCTTCTGATCAATACGCTCAGCATAGTCCTTGGAATAATACGCTAAATCTTTAACCTCATCGACCTTAATCGCAAAGCCTGTGGGTTCCCCACCGCTAAATTGATCAGGCATAACCACTGCGAAACCATCTAATGTCCCTTTGCCTAGCGATGTATAGCCGCGACTCGCCGTTCGATCAATATATTGCGGCGTTGAAACGAAACCAACCACGATGTATTGTTTATTTTTTAATTTTGGGCGGTCTTGGCTTGTGTCAGTGGCTGTTGCCAGTTCAATCGTATCGCCAATCACATAGCCTTGTTTATTTTTAGCACCTGTCATCAATTCGCGATCCAATGCGATTTCATTGCCTTTTTTAGGCAAATGGCCCGAAATGACGCGGAATTGGTTGGGAGAGTCGGTTGCGTTGAAGTTAGGATAGAGTTTGAAGAGCTGATGCTTCGTCGTTTCCTCAACGTCCATGCTCTGGTAGGATCTGACCTGAAGCCCCGGTATGGCCGTCAGCAGCTGCTCTTCCTCATTGCTCAGTCCATAGTTCGCGTTGACCATGATATCAGCGAGTTGATAGTCGTGATAGTATCGGTTCGCACTCATGCGCATATCAGGAGCAGCTGAACGCATCCCCACAAAAAAACCTGTTCCCAAAATGATGATGCCAATCAGCGCACTAAAACGCGCTTTGGAGTGTAAGATTTCTCGCCATGCGTCTTTCCATAATGTTTGATGTCCCTGGTTATTCATGATGATTTCACAACCTCTGCTCTGCGCTGATTTAAACGATGCGTGCGACTCACGCGGCCATCGTGAATCTCAATGACACGATCCGCCCACACGGTGAACTCCTGATTATGCGTAATCACAATCACCGTCCGCTGATAGTCACGTGCCTGCTTTGCTAGTAGCTGCATGATGGCTGCCCCCGTCTCTGCGTCAAGTGCACCAGTTGGCTCATCGCACAGCAAGATTTTGGGATTTTTGGCGAGGGCCCGTGCAATGGCAATGCGTTGCTGCTCCCCACCGGATAATTCTGCTGGAAAAGACTCGCCGCGTGCTGCCAAGCCGACTGCACTGAGAATATCCGTTGCGGTAAACGACTGACTCGCAATCTGTTCGCTCATTTCGATATTTTCAAGCGCAGTGAGGTTGGGAATGAGGTTGTAAAATTGGAATACAAACCCCACAGCATGTCGGCGATAAGCTGTCAACTGCCGCTCACCATACGTAGCAATATCCTCACCATCCACCCAGACTTCACCTGAGGTAGGAGAATCCATCCCTCCCAAGATATTCAGCACCGTTGATTTTCCAGCTCCCGATGGCCCGAGAATCACCACAAATTCCCCTGCTTCAATCGTAAAGGAGAGGTGATCGTTGGCTAACACTGCAGTTTCGCCACTTCCATACTGGCGCGTCACATTTTTTAATTCGATAAAAGCCATACGTTGCCTCATTTCTCACTGACTGCTACTGTAATCCTTCTGCTGCTGTCCTGCTTACTGCCACTGCAGATACCGCTTATTTTGTATGGGGATTGTGGCTGTGGATATTGCCACTGCTGTCCTGCTTATTTGCCACTGCTCTCATCCTTTGTTTGCCCCCAATTTTCCTAAAATCACTCACTTATTATTCATTATAACATTCTGACTAAAAAAACACATGGCCAGAGGTAAAGCGTTCTCTAGTCATGTGTTTATTGCTTATCGGTATTTAACCAGCATCAGCGCTGACTCTCGTCAAAAAACGAAGACATCCCCTTTACTGGCTTCCCCTCTCACTATCTCATCCGCGTTTTTTGAGAATATAAACCTTGAGGTAATCACTCTCCGGTGACGCGTTCGGCGTAGGAAAGTCCTCCGGTAGCCCGAAGTGAGCCACCACCTCTAGAGTAGAATTCTTTTCTTTAGCTTGTGATAGAATCATCTGTTTGAAATCCTCATCCTTAAAGTTCGCGGCATTGGTGCTGCAAACGAGGTACCCGCCGGCATTAAGGATTGGTAAAGCGTGCGCCACCAATTTACCATAATGCTCGGTAGCTTTGAAATAGCCATGATCTGAACGGGCAAAGCTCGGCGGATCCATGATAATCACGTCATAATGTTCATCGTGGCGCTGTGCATACGCAAAGTAATCAAAAGTATCCATCACGTGCACATGGTGATCAGTCATCGGCATGCCGTTGCTATCGAATTGCTCCTGGGTCAGTTCGCGTGTTCGTTTCGCCAAATCGACGCTCACCGTCTCGCGCGCCCCACCCATGGCACTCGCAATAGAGAAGGCGCCAGCATAACTGAAAGTATTCAATACGCGCGCCCCTACCGCTAAATATTGGCTCACGTAATCCCTGACTGGCCGTTGATCAAAAAATATTCCGGTCATCCAGCCTTCATTGAGATGGGTCAGGTATCGGATACCATTTTCTAAAATTACCCAGTCATGAGGTGCTTCCTGGCCAAATAGCCATTCACTGGCCGGCAAATGGCGCTCTTTGAAGCGGTTTTTGGCTACCATCCCCAAACACTCAGGAAAAACTTCCTGGATGGCCGCTAAAATCGCTTCTCGGTAGCGCACAATGCCTGTGGAGTACCAATGCGACACGATGTAGCCGTCGTACCAATCAAGAGCAAGTCCGCCTAAACCATCGCCTTCCCCATTAAATAGGCGAAACCCAGTCGTTGTTTCGCTGAAGAAGAGTGCGTGGCGACGTTCCTTTGCTTGGGTGAAGCAAGTGATAAACCAATCTGGCGTCAATAATTGGCCATCCGCTTCGCTATACACCCAGCCAACCCCTTTATTCTGTTTAGCAAGGTAGGCCATGGCGACAAATCGCTGGTTCTTATCGACTAAGCGTACGATCGTTCCAGGTTCTACCTCACAATAGCGCTTAAAGTCGCCCTCTTGCAATAACCGCCGCCCTTTTACAATCTGGCGACTAATCCATGGTTTGATTTCCAATGTCTGCATGTGTCTCCCCCTTAGCAAGCAAACGTTTGACTAACAACAAACTATCATAAAAGACATAACCGATGACGACCCCACTGACGTTGAAGAGCACATCATCAATGTGCGTGACGCCTGTTCCTAGAAAGTATTGGCCCAGTTCAATGCCCACGCTGAGCAATAATCCCCAGCCCACCACCGTGAAGAATTGAAACCGCTGATGCCTTAAATAAGGGACCAAGATGCCAAATGGGATGAACCACACCACATTACCGAGAAAATTATACCAAAAAGAAAAAGGAGATTCGCCTTGTTCTAATTTAAAGGTATCGAGTAAGGGGATTAAATGGAAACGCGCAAGCGAGCGTGTGTCATCCAATGTTAAATGCCACCACTGCCAGTCGTAGCGCAACACAGTCAAATGAATTAAGAGAACCAGATAGCCGACAAAAATAAAATGTCCCACTACTCGTGGCCAATGTACTTTTTGCCCTTGTTGGCGTCTGAAGCGAACATATAGCCACTGTCCCAACCCAAACGCGATGAGATAAAGCAACGTTTTATCGAGGCTAAAGACAACCAGCCTGACTAAGGGAAAATGATTCACATGATTGGCTAATAATAGCGTCAACCAGTGATAAAGCGGTCCTAAAAAGATCACAAATATCCTCCTCCCTCGTTTTCAGCTGAGCGTGGGGTCAGGCCCTGCTTAGTTTCATCGGCAGTCGCATTGGCTCTTGCCTGTGCTTCTGTGGCTGGGAAGCACATGGTGAAGGTCGTCCCTTCACCAAGAACACTCTCTACCTTAATCTGGGCATGATGCGCACTCACCAGTTGTTTAACGATGGCTAGGCCCAACCCTGATTCGCCATATTTATGGCTCTTGCGCGACTCATCCGCTTTGTAGAAGCGCTCCCAGATATTATCCAATTGATCTGCATCCATCCCAATCCCGCTATCAGAAATTTTCACTAGTGTTCGGTTCTCCTCATTCCATGCCTTGAGTGTCACCGTACCATCACTCGTAAATTGCAAGGCATTCTGCGTGATATTGAACACGATCTGGCGGAAGCGGTCGCTATCCGCATACACCTGTACCGTATCCTTCACATCGACAATGATCTCATCATTTTTTTCCTCAGAGAAATCATGCAGTTGCAATTTGATGTCATATAACAATGGCGCCAAAGCAAAGCTGATGGGGTTCAAGATCACTTCATGCGATTTTAATTTTTCATAGTCGAGGTTACTATTGACCAGGCGCGTCAAACGCTGCGTTTCGTTATGCAATAATTCCAGCGATCGGTCCACTTTATTTTCAGGGATCACATGATAGCGCAACCCCTCCAACAAGCCATTCATCGTAGTGAGCGGCGTTCGCATTTCATGAGCCACGTCCATCAACAGCTGATCGCGCAGCGTGGATTGCCGTTCAATTTCTTGCCACGATTCGTCCAAGGACTGCGCCATCTGGTTGAAATCCTCAGCCAAGTCATCAAATTCGTCGCGGTGCGTGCTCTCCATGCGATAATCGTAATGCCCCTGCAGAATGGCGCGCGTCCCCTCCTGGAAGCGCGTAATCCGACGCGTTTGGTAGCGCGCAATCAAAAAAGCAAAGCCAATAGCCAGTGTTCCGGCCAATGCCCCACTAAAAATAATCGCGTGATTCATGTCGCGAATTTGATAGTCCACATCTTTAGTCAGGGTCCCAACGACCAAATAGCCCGCATAGCTGCGATCTTTGGCATGCGTGAGTGGCTTGATGATACTCAAACTCTCATCATCCTTTTGACTCTTGGCTTGAAAACGATAGGGATGCAAATTAAGCGTATGGCCTTGCTTTAACTCATCTAATTCTTCCGGCAAAAGCTGGTGCGACTGCCGCCCCGCCTTAGCCTCCGGAAAAACATAATGATTATCCTCATTAACATAAGCAACGCTGACGTGCCAATGCTCGAGGAGCGAGGAGACCTGCTTTAAATATTCTGCTGAGATTTCATCGCGTGACGTGACATAGCTCATCGCATTATCCAACATCTCATTGGTGGACTGATAGATGGCATTTCTCGTCAGCTGCATCGCACTGAAGCTCAATGCCAATAATAGGATGGAAATAATGATAAACGAGACAAACAGTTGTTGATAAAAATACCGAAAGCGCATGGCTTCTATGCCTCAGATTCGTCGAATTTATAGCCCACGCCCCACACGGTCTGGATCAATTGCGGACCAAATTGATCCATCTTATGGCGCAGTTTCTTAATATGCGCGTCAATTGTCCGTTCATCCCCATAGAATGGCTCCGTCCACAAGCTGTTTAATAAGTGATCTCTCGTAAAAACTTGTTTGGGATGAGAAGCGAGCAACGCCAATAAATCAAACTCTTTGGGCGTTAAGTCTTCCAACTGCTGGCCATCGTAAAAAGCTTCGCGCGTGGTTGGATCGATACGAATATGCTTGGTCTCAATGATAGCTTCCGCTGCCGCATGGGCTGCTTCTAGCTCCTCTTGATGTACCAAACGTTCCGTGTTTTCAATGCGACGATGCAAGGCATTCATCCGTGCAATTAAGGTAATTGGGCTGAATGGTTTGGTCACATAGTCATCCGCCCCAATGCTGAGTCCCAAAATCTGATCGCTCTCGCTGTCGCGCGCCGTCAACATAATGATAGGGATCAAGGCATCCACCGCCCGAATATCGCGACAGATACTAATCCCATCCTTGGAGGGCAGACTCAAGTCGAGAATCACCATATCAATATCTTTAGGGTGAGCTTGGTAATACTGCCACCCCGCTTCGCCATCGTATTCAAAATGGTAATGCCAATCTTCCTGCTGGTCGAAAAACATTCCCATCATTTCACTGACGCTTTCACTGTCTTCAATCATTAAGATGTTCATGAATATCCTCCTCTGTCTCATTTGAGGGCTGCTTTGGGATGTCAATAAAAAGCCGGCATGTCCTTACATTACGCTAGTTAGCGCAACATGAGGGCATTTTTTACACATCCCAGCTGTTACTATTATACCCGACCTTTTCAAAATGACGGCCAGTAAAATAAATAACACAAAAACTTAACACAAAAATGAAAATGCTGCGAATTTACGTATTTATTTTTTGAAAGGAGCGATCGAAAATGAATCACACGCAATTGATCGGTCGAATTTGTCGGCCAATCATCATCAAAACAACCGCTAACCAGAGTCACTATGTCCGCAACACCTTAGCGCTGAACCACTACGACAGCAATGGTAAAAAGCGCACCGATTTTATTCCCTTTACCGCTTGGAATGCGCTCGCAGACACCCTCGCCAAATACCAAGATCAAGGGGATGAAATTGGCATTTCTGGCCACCTATCGAGCGGACACTACACCAATCAAAAAGGTGAAGAGGTCTATACGTTAGAGGTGGTCTGTGAAGCTATCGACTTTCTCAGAAAAAAACAAACCGCCACTAAGAATAGCGGGCGAGTGCCATTTGCACCGGAAACGGAGGGCATTCCTGTTCAAAATATCGAAGTCCATGTCGCTAAAGGAGAATAGTATCAGGCACGTACTCAAGAGAACTCCCACATTTATTCTTAAATTGGTCCTATTCCCGACCTATTGAGCTTGTGATAAGGCAATAGCGGACAGGTCGAGGTTATTAATTACCTCTCTCCTGCCATAAAAAAGCACGCGCCCATACGCGTGTTTTTTGTTGAGAATGGCCCTGATTTTTCTGACTACAGTCATCGTCCCTTCAATCCGTGTACCACTGTTCTTTTTTTTTAGAAGAAAAAGTGTCTCATTCATTTACCGAGAAACTAAGGATTGCGCAAGTTCTCCGCATATTGATTGATTTTACGTAACCGGTGATTGACTCCCGATTTTGATACTGGGCCATTCGGTACCAATTCACCTAACTGTTTCAACGACAAATCTGGGTTATTTAAACGCGCAATGGCGATTTCCTGCAATTTCAGCGGTAACTTCTCCAATCCGATCGTGGCTTGGATAAACTCAATATTTTGGATCTGCTGCATCGCCGCATTCACGGTCTTGGTGAGATTTGCATTCTCACAGTTCACACGGCGGTTGACCGAATTTCTCATATCGCGCGTCACGCGAACGTTTTCGAAACGCAAAATAGCCTGTGAAGCACCAATCAATGCCAAGAAATCGGAAATTTTATCGGCTTCTTTGAGGTAAACCAGATACCCCTTGCGTCTTTCTGCGATGCGCGCATGGAATTGGTAATCATTCATCAAGCGTTGAATGGCTTCATTGTGGCCTTCATGTACCGAATAGATTTCCAAATGATAGCTACTCGTTTCAGGATTATTCACGGATCCTCCTGCCATGAAGGCGCCTCTCAAATAGGCGCGCCGGGCAGCGTCATCCTGCTCGATGTCCTGGAGGGTTTCATCATGGAACGTCCCCATGAAATCGATCCCCATATCGCGCAATAGTTCATCGACATGCTCCTTGATGCGTACCACATACACATTGTTCTTCTTTAATTTCATTTTGCGTCGCACGAGCACTTCTGGCGCGATTAAATAGACCATCTTCAGTGCGGAATAAATGCGACGGGCAATGGCTGCATTTTCAGTGGTAACATCCAGCGTTACGGTATGTCCACTCATCGAAATGACCCCATTCATTCGAACCAGAGCCATTAATTCTGCGCGTGCTTCTTTAATGGAAACTTGTAAACTTGTGAGTTCCTTTTTTACGTCACTCGCAAAAGAGGCCATTCCCTCACCTACTTCCCTAATTGATAAATTTGACGGATTGCCTCGACCAGTTTTAATCGGTCGTGGTAAACCCCACTCTCCTTCAGATTGAGGAGATCACACTCAAAGATCCGAGCTTGTTGTTCTCTTAAGCCTTCCGGATCATGAGAGACTTGAATAAGATAATCCTGAATTTCGTTAGTGTCAATGTAACTTTGTGGCACTTTGGTATTATTCAATAACGCAACATCGACAAAACCGTCCCCTAAATGTTGATTGATCACCCGAATATGATCGGCATCGCTGAAATGTTCCGTTTCTCCCAATTGGGTCATAATGTTACAGATATAGACCACTTCCCCACATGAACGCACAATGGCGTCTCTAATTTCAGGGATAGCTAAATTTGGTAAGATTGAAGTATAAAGCGACCCCGGTCCCAGAATAATCAGATCCGCTTCTTCGATGGCTTTAATGACCCCACGCCCGGCATGAACAGGTTTACTGCCACTGGGATCACCGACTTGATGGACGGTGACATACTCAATGGGGCGTTTTTCCTTTACAATGGTGGTCTCGCCATCCACCGTACTGCCGTCTGCATAGTGGGCCTGCAGTACGAGTGGATCCTCGGAAGCAGGCAGGACGCGCCCTTTCACATCCATCGTCAAACTCAACAGTTTCAACGCCGAATAAATATCCCCACGCATTTCTGTCAGGGCTGCAATGATCAGGTTTCCAATCGCATGACCGGAAAATTCTTGATCTTCTGGGGCAAAGCGGTACTGAAAAACATCCTTGTAGATCGCATGCACGTCGGACAGTGCGACGATACAGTTTCTGATATCTCCCGGTGGAATGGTATTAACGGCACTGCGGATCGTTCCACTACTGCCACCGTCGTCCGAAACCGTCACAATAGCAGTAATATCCCAGTTGGCTTCCTTCAGCCCTGCTAAGAGGATGGGTAGCCCTGTTCCCCCACCGACAACCGTAATTTTGGGGTGTTTTGTTCGTTGTTCACTCATGATCGGTTCACCGTTTCTTTCTTTTTGTTAATGTCGCGATGAGAAATATGGACCGGATAAGCGAAAGTGTCACGAATCCACTGCCCTGTGCGTTCGCTCAAAGCAACCGAACGATGTTGGCCACCAGTACAGCCAATCGCAATCGTCAAATTACTTTTTCCTTCTGCCTGATAGAGCGGAAGCGTCATGCCAATCATGTCTCGCCACTTTTCAAAGAAGGCTTCGGTTGCTTCCTGCTGCATCACATAATCGTACACGGGTTTATCCTTGCCCGTGAGCGGACGCAAACTATCCACATAATGCGGATTGGGGAGAAAACGCACATCCATCACAATATCCGCATCGATCGGAAGCCCATATTTAAAACCAAATGACATGACTTCGATGGAGAATCCGTTATCATCATTACTATGGAATTCACGCGTCAATGTGGCGCGTAATTCCCGGGGTGACACGTTCGTTGTATCCAATACTAAATTGGAGGCTTGGCGAATCGGTGCTAACTCCTCACGCTCCCGTTGAATGCCTTCGAGCGTGCTGCCTCCCTCACGCTGCAGAGGGTGGTTGCGCCGTGTTTCTTTATAGCGCGAGACCAATGCGCTGTCGCTGGCTTCTAAGAACACAATCTGCATATCGATCAACGCTTCATTATCCATCTGCATCACGGCTCCAGTGAGCGCCTTGAAAAATTGCCCTGAACGCAGATCAATCACCAAGCACACCCGTGAGATACTCTCAGAATGCTTCACCAACTCCCAAAACTTGGGCAAGAGCGAAGGGGGCATGTTATCCACACAGAAATATCCCATATCCTCAAAGCACTGCAATGCCACTGTTTTACCGGCACCTGACATCCCGGTAATGACTACCAATTTTGTTCGATTATCCATTTCCTCTGCCATCACAAAACTCCTCATTAGTATAACGTCTCATTGACTACGTTCATTATAGCAAAGCCGACGCCGAACGTGAATTTTAGTGAGTAGCCCCACATTCTCATCACTTGACAACAAAAAAGCAGCGTAGTATTGATAGATCACTGTCCTCTTCTCTACGTAGTGGGGACTATCAATGCTAGCTACTTTTA
Source organism: Aerococcus sp. (assembly GCA_030528155.1). Classification (GTDB taxonomy): domain Bacteria; phylum Bacillota; class Bacilli; order Lactobacillales; family Aerococcaceae; genus Aerococcus. Next base: position 27,004 of record JAUMZL010000012.1, on the reverse strand, counting down.
TCAGTGCTTTATGCTAAATTATCACTCTCATCACGGCTGCATTAGATGACTTCCATCGTGATGGGGTCGACTTCTTGCTTCATCACATAGCGGAAAAATTCCTCATCGGTACAACCCAAACTCTCGATCAATTTTTCTAAGGTTTGCACAGTGAGATTGCGGTAAACTTGACGTTCAATCTTCCCAATATAGGATTTATCGATATTAGAAATTTCTGCTAAATCCTTCTGCGTTAACCCTTTTTCTTTGCGTAAACCCCGAATGGCTTTACAAATCTTTTCATCTAACATAGGTATCCTCCATTCTATCTTCCAATAAAACTGACATGCTCACCTGTTCTGCGTTACCACCAATCAATCGGCCACCACATTCGTCTAGGGCGACCTACAGATCAGGCGTCAGCATTTATCCATCATAAAGCATCGTCTTCTCAAAACGTTAAGCGCTTACTTTTTGGAATAAAAAGTAAATATCGATGTCGCTGTAGTCATATTATACCTCATACCGCGTCATTTAACACACTTTTTCACAAGATACTGATACAATTTTTGTCTTCAGTGACTCTATTTAGCCATCACTCCCGCCCATTTTCAATTCCAGCACGAATGATGAGGCTCTCTAGCATAAAAAGCATCGCCCAGTAGCCCCTTAGACCTACTGAACGATGCTTTGCTTGCTGAATAATGATGGTTATTTCGTTATTCGTCTGTTTGGCTGATGTCTAGCGGAAAGCAATAACAGACGATGCGAGTAATCCCATAGACGGCTTCCTTCACCTTGTGGAGCTGGCTAATCTGATCAGGCAAGGTATCTTCTGCCCCTAATTCACAGACAACAATGACTTCTTCATCGAGCCAATTTTCCGCTTGAAATTCCTCAAGCAGTGGCACTAGGCGTTGCGCCTTGTACGGAGGATCCAAAAATACCCACTGGAACTGTAAGTCCGGTTCATCCATTCGCAATTGTTTGAGACGCTTTTGATTGTCTCCTTTGAACAAGTGGTAGCGAGCTGTGGCATGCACCTTGTCGACATTCTGTTCAATCGTAGCTATTGCCTTGCGATCCCGCTCAAATCCGTACACCACATCGCCACCTCGAGAGAGGGCTTCAATGCCTAACGCTCCCGATCCCGCATAGAAATCGAGCACGGCACCACCAGATAGGTACTGTCCAATGAGATTGAACATGGCTTCTTTGATCTTATCGGTGGTTGGGCGGGTAGTTTTTCCTGGTACAGCTTTCAATGGGATGCCACCACAGTCTCCTGAAATGACTCGCATCCTAATCGGCCTCCTTGTGCTTGCGGTTCGCCTCAATCCGCTCCGCTTCCAAGTCCAAGGCGGTTGAGAAGTCCATGTTGATTTCTTGATTCGCTGAAATTTCCACTTTGCGGACATTCTTGAGCTGTTTAAGCTCAGCAATGGTTGCTTGCATCTTATCGTGATCGACATACATCACCGCATATTTCATCCGCCATGAAATGTGGTAGATGTAACCATACTTTTTCAGTTGATACGTTTTTTTGGTGGAATGTAGCCAGACAATCAATTCCTGGCGCGTTTGTTCTGGTAAACGTTTTTCCAAAAAACATTCCTCCTTCTTCTTAAGATTGATTTAAGCTAACGAGCAAGTCGCCCACTTGAATGCTGTCACCGGCTGCAACATAAATGTTTTTAACCACACCGTCATGTTGTGCTTTGATGGTGGTTTCCATCTTCATGGCTTCCGCTACAACGACGACTTGCCCAGCGTGGACGGTATCTCCCACTGCCACTTCAACGCTAACGATGGACCCCGGCATCGTCGCCCCGATATGATCAGGATTCATCGGATCAGCCTTTTCACGAACAGCGGCCGCTTGTTTCACGCTGTGGTCGCGCACTTCAATTTCGCGGCGTTGCCCATTCAAATCAAAGAAAATCGTCCGATTCCCGTGGTTATCAATCTGACCGATTTCAATCAATTTGATCAAGAGCACCTTGCCTTTTTCAATTTCAACCGTGATCGTTTCACCCTGCTCCATGCCTTTGAAGAAGGTCGGCGTGTCCAAATTAGAGAGGTCGCTGTAACGATCCGTCTTCTTGCGGTAATCTACAAACACTTCTGGATACATGAGGTAGCTGAGAACATCCTGATCCGTCACGTCATCCCCCACTTTAGTGATCAGTTCTTTTTTCACATTTGCAAAGTCCACTGGTGGCAACAATTCACCCGGCCGTGCCGTTGAAGCAGGCGCGCCCTTTAGAATGATTTCTTGTACGTCTTGTGGGAAGCCGCCAGTTGGTTGACCCAATTTGCCCTGGAAGAATTCAATGACAGAGTTCGGGAAGTCTACCGTCTTTCCTTTGGTGTAGAAATCCGCAATGGTCATGTTGTTTTGAACCATAAACAGTGCCATGTCCCCGACCACTTTAGATGATGGCGTGACTTTGACAATGTCGCCAAAGAGTTTGTTGACATCGTGATACATCTGTTTGACCTCATCCCAACGTTCACCGAGCCCAACCGAATCGGCTTGCTGCTGGAGGTTGGTGTATTGTCCGCCTGGCATTTCTACATAATAGATTTCCGTTTCCGGCGCGTTGAGTCCCTTGTTGAAGTCGCGGTAGTAGGAACGTACCGTGCTCCAGTATTGATTCATCTTCTGAGCGTTGTGCACGTTGATGGCCGGTTGACGCTCGTCTTCTTCCAATGCGAAATACAAACTGGAGAGACTCGGCTGACTTGTATTGGAACTGAACGCAGAGGTCGCCACATCGACAATATCCACACCGGCATGGGTCGCTGCCACATAGGTAGAAATTCCATTCCCCGCCGTATCATGCGTATGCAGGTGAATCGGCACATGAACCTTTTCTTTCAATTCACTCACTAATCGGTAAGCCGCACGTGGCTTGAGGAGCCCTGCCATATCCTTGATGGCGATAATATCAGCTCCCATGTTTTCGAGTTCTAACGCAAGGTTGACGTAGTAATTCAAGTCATACTTCGTGCGACGGGGATCGAGAATATCACCGGTATAGCACATGGCCGCTTCCGCAAGTTTTCCCGTATTCTTCACATATTCTAATGGTTTAGCGATCTGTTTTGGCCAGTTCAAACTATCGAAAATTCTAAACAGGTCAATACCACTCCGAGCTGCTTCATCGATGAAGGCTTTGAGCACATTATCCGGATAAGCGGTATACCCCACCCCATTAGCGCCACGGAAGAGCATCTGCAACAGCGTGTTTGGCATCGCCTTTCTAATCAACGCTAAACGTTGCCATGGGTCTTCAGAGAGGAAGCGCATCGCCGTATCAAAGGTTGCCCCACCCCAGACTTCATGGGAGAAGAGCGTTGGATTCGCCAATTCTTCGGCTTGAGCGGCTTTCACCATATCCTTCGTCCGCATGCGCGTCGCAATCAGGCTCTGATGGGCATCGCGCATGGTCGTCTCCGTCAGCAACAATCGTTTTTCATTTTGAATGAAGCGCTGTACCCCACTAGCGCCTTCTTCTGTGAGAATTTGTTTCGCTGTTTTGGTGGTTAATTCTACCGGCTCAATCTGACGAATATGGGCGTGGTGGTAGGATGGCTTATGCTGTTTTTCAATGCCCGGATACCCATTCACTGTTGTATCACCGATGTATTGCAGAATTTTATTGCCACGGTCGCGGTTACGTTCACTCGGAAAATCAAACAATTCCGGCGTGTTATCGATAAAGGTTGTGGTGGCTTGTCCCGCTTGGAACGTTGGATGTTTTAACACATTCATCAAGAAGGCAATATTGTTTTTCACCCCACGAATGCGATACTCTCGCAAGGAACGTTTCATCTTGCGCACGGTATCCGTAAAGGACATCGAGTGGGTGACTAATTTAGAAACAAGAGAGTCATAGTAAGGAGAAACCATCGCATTCTGGTACCCATTACCAGCGTCTAGTCGCACGCCATATCCTCCTGGAGAACGATAGGTATTAATCTTGCCGGTATCGGGGAAGAATTGGTTGGCCGGATCTTCGGTCGTGATGCGGCACTGAATAGCGTAGCCCATCAAAGGCATGTCTGCTTGTTTCGGGACGCCAATTTCATCCAGCGTCATACCGGAAGCAATCTGAATCTGGGCTTGCACAATGTCCACACCAGTGATCTCCTCGGAAACCGTGTGTTCTACCTGAACGCGCGGATTCACTTCGATGAAGTAGAAATCATCACCCGATACCAGAAACTCTACAGTTCCTGCATTTTCGTAACCGATTTTCTGCATCATATCGGTCGCTGCCTGGCAAATACGCAAGCGCAAGTCATGGTCTAACCCCACACTCGGCGCCATTTCAATCACTTTCTGGTGACGGCGCTGTACGGAGCAGTCCCGTTCCCATAAATGACGGACGTTGCCATGGCTATCGCCTAAGATTTGCACTTCAATATGCTTAGGATTTTCGATGTATTTTTCAGCATAGACCGCCCCAGAGCCAAAAGCACTGGTCGCTTCACCGATTGCGGTTTGATAACTTTCTTCTAATTCATCATCACTGCGTACGATCCGCATCCCGCGTCCACCGCCACCGAGTGCAGCTTTCACAATAATCGGATAGCCTGCTTCCTTAGCAAAGGCCCGTACCTCTGCCACCGAATTCACGGTGCCGTCCGTCCCAGGCACAGCAGCAATTCCCGCCTCGTCTGCCGCTAATTTGGCATTGATCTTGTCCCCAAACGTATTCAGTGTTTCACTCTTAGGTCCGATGAAGACGATGCCCTCTTCACGGCAACGTTTCGCAAAAGTCACATTTTCAGAGAGGAAACCGTACCCCGGATGAATGGCTTCTGCGCCGGTTTCCTTCGCAATGCGGATAATATCTTCAATATCGAGATAGGCATCGACTGGCTTTTTGCCCTTGCCGACGAGATAGGACTCATCCGCTTTAAAACGGTGCACTGAATTTTGATCTTCTTTAGCAAAAATTGCCACCGTTTCAATGCCTAATTCATAGCAGGCTCGAAAGATACGAATCGCGATCTCGCCACGGTTCGCCACTAAAATTTTGTTAAACATATAAACTTCCTTTTCTTTCTCTGATACTGCTTTTTCTTTACAATGAGTGCGTTTGACAGTGTGCCAGTTGCACTCTCCCTATAACTATACAACATTTCTGCCTCATTTAGGGAGTGAGGATCGTTGAATTTCATGGAATGGCTTTTCTCTACCTGAATTTCACAGCAAAAAGTCCGTTAATGGATCGATCGATTTCGCCCTATTGGTTGACGAAATGCACTTATACATCATTAGAAATAAATGAGAAAACCTATCCTGTGGTGCTCATTCACGACTCGCTTCCTCACAAAAAGACCCTGCACTCTTTTCATCAGAGAACAGGGTCTAATATTAGACGGATTTAGTTTTTGGTAAGGCCTCTAGTTGGTAGCGCTCACGCTGTTTGTAATCGGTTCTTAATGCGGCCAGCACAATCCCCAACATCACGCAGGTGGTTAGGACAGAAGATCCCCCATAGCTAATGAATGGGAAGGTAACCCCTGTAATCGGCAACATGCCCGTGACCGCCCCGAGATTAACGAGTGACTGTATTAAGAAGTAGCTCGCAACCCCGATCAAAATCAGTTGATGATAGGTCGTGCGCACTTTCAATGCTTTGTTGAACAGATATAAGGTCAAGAAATAATACAGAGCTAGAATCAATAAGATCCCCATCAAACCAAATTCTTCACCGACAATCGCCATGATGAAGTCGTTATGCGCTTCGGGAAGGTAACCCATCTTTTGGATACTGTTACCAGCACCCACACCGATGATGCCCCCTCGTCCCAACGCATAGTAGGAATTCGCCAACTGCAGTCCCGTGCCGCGTTCGTCCGCAAATGGATTAACAAAAGCCGTAAAGCGCCGTACCACGTAACTCAGATTATTCAAATGTGACAGGTCGAATACACTCAGAACCGCCACCATAACAAAATACAAGGCGACAACAGCAGCGATTATTTTCACCGTGTTCTTCGGATCAACACCGGATGCGAGCGACATCATCACCCAAATAGATCCTAAGATCAATAATCCTCCAAAGTCCGGCATGATCATCGTCAAAGCAAAGAACAGGAGTGTCATCATTGGGACCATAGGATGTGCCCAGAGTGTCTTGAAAAAACCACGTCGTTGAATATCGCGCGTATAACAAGCATAATAATCGGCCCACAGCAATACAATGATAGGCTTTACAAATTCCATCGGCTGAATGGAAATCGGGCCCACTATGATCCAACCGTGCGCTCCATTGACTGGTGCAAAGAGGAAACGCGCAATTAATAACAGTAGCACCAGGACGATCACTGCTCCCCGCAATAACTGGCGGTGGCGGAAAACCGATGTTTTAATCGGATACAGAAAAAATACTGGGGCCATTCCCACCATCACAAAAAGTCCCTGCTTCAGTGCAAATTGGGCAACATTATGTCCTCCGCTATTGATCACGATATAGCTGCTGGCAGTCAGTACCATCACCACGCCAATGACTAATAGGATGAGACTAGTGATAAGGATTGGCTGATTGACATAACGGAAGAATTCGCCCCAATTAATCAGAGGCTTTTTTGCTTTCTTTGGTTTCTTTTCATACGATCCCGTTGTTTTTGAACGCTTAAAGCGCGCGAGGAAATTCCAATGACGCGTGGCTTTTTCCTTGTGTCGTTTTTTCTTTTTCATTTGGGACGTTGATTGCTCATTAGCTGGCAAGCGCCGTCCTGCTTGGTCTTTTTTTTGTTTTTGCCTTGGCATCCCAGTGGCTCCTTTGATATTTGATAGCGAAGATGGTTGCCACGTCTATTGGGCAACATGAGAACGTCTGGAGGGCAAATACCCCCACGTCTTTCCATTATAGCATAGGCAAATTGCGATATTGAAGCCCACCCAATAACGATTCCAATCTGTGTCGTTCTGTTAACGCTATCAATAAAATAAATAAAAGAAAACGGACGTCAAACACTCGGTCTGGCGTCCGCTTTCTAGCGATCCTATGTTTTTATCACAGTCATCGTTATTGACTAATTATTTGTCTTTCTTTTTCTTCTTAACGGCCTTGAGGCGCAAGGATTTGTTCAGAATCTGTTTACGCACACGAATATTTTCTGGCGTAATTTCACAGTATTCATCCTCATCCATGAATTCTAAGGATTGTTCGAGGTTCATGATCTTAGGCGTCTTGATGGTTGCCGTTTGGTCCTTCGTTGCGGAACGCACATTGGTTAAGTTCTTAGAACGAACAATATTAACGTCAATGTCATTCTCACGGGAGTTCATCCCGACAACCATACCTTCATAAACTTCTGTCCCAGGTTCAACGAAGATCGTTCCCCGGTCTTCTACCTGCATGATCCCATAAGTCGTTGCCTTACCTGTTTCGGTGGAAACCAACGACCCGTTACGACGACGGCCAATTTCAGCATTGATCAATGGACGGTATTCCTTGAACGTGTGGTTCAAGATCCCATACCCATGAGTAGCTGTGACGAATTCAGAGTTGTAACCGATCATTCCACGCGCCGGCACGATGTATTCCAATCGTGTCGTCCCGCGTCCCGTTGTCAGCATGTTGACCATTTGACCATGGCGTTCGTTCAAGGATTGAATAACTGCACCAGAGTATTCGTCTGGCGTATCAATTAAGACGCTCTCAAATGGTTCTTCTTTCTTGCCATCAATTTCTTTCACAATAACCTCTGGGCGAGAAACTTGGAGTTCATACCCTTCACGGCGCATGTTTTCGATCAAAACGGACAAATGCAATTCCCCACGACCGGAGACAATCCAGCGGTCAGGGTCTGGCGTATCATCAACGCGCAACGACACGTCCGTATGCAGTTCATATTTCAAGCGGTCTTCCAATTTACGGGAGGTCACCTTATCTCCTTCACGACCAGCGAATGGCGAGTCGTTCGTCAGGAAGGTCATCTGCAACGTTGGTTCATCAATGTGCAATGGCGGTAGCGGTTCGAGCACATCCGGTGAAGTGATCGTTTCGCCGACAAAAATATCTTCCATCCCTGAAATCGCGATAATATCTCCGGCGGTTGCTTCTTCAATTTCAATCCGATTCAACCCTAAGAAACCATACAACTTGGTGACGCGGAAGTTTTTCGTCGTACCATCTAACTTGTTAACCGTAACGGTATCGCCGACTTTGATCTTACCGCGGAACATACGGCCAACCCCGATACGCCCCACATAGTCGTTATAATCCAACAGGCAGACTTGGAATTGCAGGGGATCTTCACTGTCTTCTTCTGGTGCTGGCACAGTTTCCAAAATAGTGTCGAAGATCGGATCCATCGTTTTTTCTTGTTTTTCTGGATCTGGTGCATAGCTCGATGTCCCATTAACTGCAGAAGCATAAACCACTGGGAATTCAATCTGGCTTTCATCTGCTCCTAATTCGATGAAGAGATCTAATACTTCATCGACAACTTCTAATGGACGAGCGGCTGGTTTATCGATCTTGTTTACCACAACGACTGGTACTTTCCCAGCTGCGAAAGCTTTTTGTAAAACGAAACGGGTTTGTGGCATGGTTCCTTCAGCAGCGTCTACAACGAGCACCACCCCATCGACCATGTTCATGATCCGTTCCACTTCACCACCGAAGTCCGCATGCCCTGGGGTATCCAGAATATTAATGCGAGTGCCCTTGTAGTTAACAGCGGTATTTTTAGCTAAGATTGTGATTCCGCGTTCCCGTTCGATGGCATTAGAGTCCATCGCACGATCTTGCAATTGCGTGCGTTCGTCAAGGGTGTCAGATTCTTCGAGTAATTGGTTAACCAAGGTGGTTTTCCCATGGTCAACGTGAGCGATGATGGCGACATTACGAATATTGTCACGAGTTGTCATTGGTAGCATTGCCCCCTAATAGATAAAGTTTGTCACTCATTTACAATAAATGGCGTTATTTTCAAAAAGAAAAGCTGGGAAGACTCCCAACCTCTCTGCATTCTTATCGTCTGTTGATCATCAGCGAAATGCTGGTGATGAATACATGGTGTGAGACATCTCAACAATATGGTCAATTGTTGAAGACCCGTTACATTCTAACACTCACTTCATCAAAATACTACCATTTTTACACCATTAGCTGGAGATTGTTAGTGTTGTTGGGTATAGAAACTCACAAATTGCTCATGAATGGTTGGATAACCGATGAGTCCCGAACTGCCATGTAACAAATCCAGCGGTTCGCCGTTTAATTGGGTGAATTTTAAGCCGGCTTCAATCGCAATCACATTCCCCGCAGCCATGTCCCATGGATGCAAGTTTTGCGTCCCGTACAAGCCGAGTTCCCCAGTCAGGACACCTAGAATTTCGGATTCGGCAGAGCCATAAACGCGAATTCCCATCGTTTTTTCAATGAAGTCCTGCACATGAGCCGTGTTCTTCATTGCCATGCCTGCATTGAAACACACTAATGTTTGTTCCACACTACGATCTTCGAAACGCAAGGAGTAAGGTTTACCATTGTGTTCAATCCCTTCACCAATCACGGCATCGAAGTAATTATCGCTCATCACATCATAAATCGCTCCAAATTGCGGTTCACCGTCAATGTAACGCCCCACCATAATGCCAAAGTGGTTTTGTTGCAACACGAAGTTTGCTGTCCCATCGATCGGATCGACAATCCAGACGTTACCAGCAAGCGAATCCACCTGCTCGCCAACGCCTTCTTCCCCAAGGACATGATCATTAGGAAAAGTCGTCGCAAATTTCTCACGGAAGTAGCGTTCTGTTTCTTTGTCAATGTTCGTCACTAAATCACGACGACTGCTCTTTGTTTCCACTTGATCGATCGGGTTATCATGGGCCTCAATCGCCTCTCTGATCGCCGTCCCACGCTCAATAATCCAATGACGTAACGTTTCTCTCAATGTTTGTGTCTCCATGGTTGGCCTCCACTTTATTTCTTCATTTTTAGTGTCTTTTGTTGTGTCTGGGTCGCCTGCTTGATCGTCTGATATACGCTATATCCTGATGCGGCTTCAAAAGCACGATCAAGGCGCTTTTCATCCATTTTCATTGGTACCACGGTCTTAAAAGCACGGTATCCTGCTAATAGATCTGCCACATCCACTTGATCTTCATAAGCTTGTTCGACTAAATTCCAAAACTGAATGACGGTTGTCATATCTGCTACTGACCACTCAGCATCGATAGGATATTGATAAGCCACGCGCGCAACCTCCTTTATTTTAAGCAGAACAACGTCCCTTAAGTCGGCGCCTGACAGTTAGTTGCTATTCGGCCACCTCTTATTCACTATCCAAAAAGTCGCAATTGTCACTGCTATTCACATCTGCTATCTTATAGTATTTCTGCTCACTACACAACTTTCAATCACCAAAAATTAAAAAGCAGAGCATCATTTATCATGACACTCTGCTTAGTGGAGCTACCTCCATTATTCATTGTCTGAACTAAGGCATTATCTGTTAACTAGAGGTTAACAGGTTTGCCTAACAAACCTTCTGCTGCATCTTTGATCGCTTCGGTCAAGGTTGGGTGACCGTGAATAGTCAATGCAATATCTTCCGCGGTCATACCGGCTTCGATCGCTAAACCAACTTCAGCCATGACATCAGAAGCTTGTGGACCAACCATTTGCCCGCCAACAATCACATTATCGCCTTTCGTTGCCACTAAGCGCAAGAATCCTTCTTGTTCGTCCATAGCCACCGCACGACCGTTCGCACTCCAAGGGAACTTGAAGTCATGAACGTCTAGGCCTTTTTCTTTAGCTTCCGCTTTGGTCATGCCGTATTGTGCGATTTCAGGGTCAACGTAAGCAACAGCGGGCATTGATTTGTAATCAACGGCGCTAGCTTTGCCGGCAATCGCTTCAGCAGCCACAATTCCTTCATAGGAAGCTTTGTGAGCTAAAGCAGCACCCGGAACAATATCCCCAATCGCGTAGATGTGTGGCACAGAGGTACGGCCTTGGTTGTCAACTTTGACTAAACCACGGTCGAGCATTTCTACCCCAGCAGCTTCCAGGCCAAGATCATCCGTATTTGGACGACGACCAACAGAAACCATGACATAGTCTGCCGTAATTTCTTCTTCTTTGCCATCTACTTCATATTTGATGGTTACAGAATCGCCATTGTCAATCGCTTCTTTAGCCATTGCTTTGGTGATCACGTGCATGCCTTTTGCTTCCATTTCTTTTTGAACAACCTTAACGATGTCCTTTTCGAAGGAAGGCAAGATTTGTGGGCTACCTTCTAAGATCGTTACTTCGGCACCGAGGTTAGCATACGCTGTCCCTAATTCAGAGCCAACTACCCCACCACCGATAACCACAAATTTCTTAGGCATTTCTGGCAGGTTCAATCCCCCCGTGGAGTCTACCACACGGCCACCAAATTTGAAGCCAGGGATTTCGATTGGACGTGAACCCGTTGCTACGATCATATTGTTGAATTTGTACAATTCGTGGGTATCGTCGTCTTTCATCAAGGTAAATTCGTGATCATTGTTAATGTAAGCTGTCCCATGAAGAACATCAATCTTGTTCTTCTTCATGAGGTATTCGACCCCACCGGTCATCTTTTTAACGACTTGGTTTTGCTTCCAATCTTGCAATTTAGCGAAGTCTAATTTAGCTTCGCTGGTGATTCCGAAGGTTTCTGAACCGCCATTAGCATGGTGGAAGTGATGTCCGGCTTGGATCATTGCTTTGGATGGAATACAGCCAACGTTCAAGCAGACCCCACCTAATGTGTCGTAGCGCTCAACAATGGCTACTTGTTGTCCTTCTTGTGCAGCACGGATCGCTGCTACATAGCCTCCTGGGCCGGCACCGATAACAACGGTGTCCAACTCAATCGCTAATGTTCCTACTACCATTTACTCTACGTCCTTTCCGCTTGTTTATCCTTATTATCTGATTATCCTTCAAGCAATAAGAGATCTGGGTCACCGAGTAAGCGTCCAAGGTCGTTTAATGCTTTCTGTCCTTCTGAACCGTCATTGATACGGTGGTCGAAGGTCAGGGAGAGTTTCACTACGCGTCCTACCACAATTTCGCCCGCTTCGTTCACTACTGGTTCTTGAACGATAGAGCCGAATCCTAAGATCGCAACATCGTCACCATTAATGATTGGGGTGAAGAAGTCTCCACGAGCAGAACCAATGTTAGAAATCGTGATGGTGGAGTCCGCCATATCGCTAGCACTTAAGGTTCCTTCATGCGCTTTTTGTGATAGTTCCGTAATTTCATTAGCAATTTGGATTAAGGATTTCTTGTCAGCATCTCTGATGACTGGAACATAGAGACCATGTGGCGTATCGGTTGCAATCCCGATGTTGTAGTAATGTTTGATCAAGTATTCGTTATTGGCTTCGTCAACCACAGCATTCAAGGTTGGGTGTTTCTTCATGGCACCAACCAAAGCTTTAACCACATATGGTAAGAAAGTCAAGTGTGCGTCTTGTTTTGCAGCAATTTCCTTCATACGTTTGCGGTGATCATACAGCTTGTCTGCGTTGAATTGTTTGAACAAGGTAACTTGTGGTACCAGGTAAGATTGACCAACACTCTTAGCGATGGCTTTACGCATGCCTGGAATCTTAACGTGTTCAACCAATTCTTCGTGGGTCGATGGTTGTGGAGCACTTGCTTTAGGCGCTTTTTCTGCTTGTGGCGTCTGTGCTTCACTCTTAGTAGCTGGCTCAGCTGGTGCTTCAGCAGCTTGTGGTGCGCTCTTGAAGGCATCAATATCCGCTTTCAGGATGCGTCCATTCTTCCCACTACCAGGAACTTGAGAAATGTCAATACCTTGTTCACGTGCATATTGACGGACAGATGGCATTGCTTGGATCAGGCGGTTTGGGTCAGCAATAGCTGGTACATTATTTGGACCAGCAGCTGCACCGGTTGAACCACTTGGCGCTTCAGCTGGTGATGGCGTGGTGCTTGGTGCTGCATCACTTGCGCCACTAGCCACATCAGCTGAAGGGGCAGCAGCACCTGTGCCGTCACCATCGAATTCGATCAATGGTTCCCCAACTTCAACGATGTCGCCTTCTTCTGCGAAGAGGTGGGTAACTACCCCAGCGTGTGGCGAAACAATTTCGTTAACGGATTTGTCGTTTTGGATTTCAACCAGAACGTCTTCTTCCTTAACGGTGTCACCTACTTTAACGTGCCAGGTGTCGATTTCTCCTTCGTTCATCCCTTCGCCTACGTCAGGTAAGTTGAAGATGTAAGCTTCGCTGTTAGCTGCAGGAGCTGGTGCTGGCGTTTCTTCAGCTGCTGGTGCAGCTTCTGCTGCATCATCTGCGCCAGCGCCCGTGCCGTCACCATCAAATTCGATCAATGGTTCACCGACTTCCACGGTGTCGCCTTCCTCTGCATAAAGGTAGGTCACCTTCCCAGATACTGGAGAAACAATTTCATTTACAGATTTGTCGTTTTGAATTTCAACTAACACGTCTTCTTCTTTGACTTCGTCGCCAACTTTGACATGCCAAGTATCGATGTCGCCTTCGTTCATGCCTTCGCCGACATCAGGCAATTTGAAAATATAAGCCATGTTTGCTTTCATCCCTTCTTTTGTTATTTATGCAACGCCAACTAGAATTCAGTCGTTTTCTTCACTGCTTGGATAATGTCATCAGCATTTGGCAACCAGTAGTCTTCTGCCAAAGCAAATGGGAAGACAGAGTCTGGTGCGGAAACAAACTGAATTGGCGCTTCCAAGGAAAGAATGTAGCGTTGGGAAACTTCAGAAATGACGTTTGCTCCTACACCGGCTTGACGTTGTGCTTCTTGCACCATGACAAGGCGACCAGTCTTTTCAATGGATTTACCGATTGTTTCGTAGTCGATTGGCGAAACGGTACGCAAGTCGATCACTTCAGCAGAAATACCTTCTTTTTCAAGTTCATCCGCTGCTTTCAAGGATTCACGAACCATGTAACCATAAGACACAATCGTTACATCGCTACCTTCGCGGCTAACGTTGGCTTGATTCAAAGGAATTTCATAACGTTCGCTTGGCACTTCTTCACGGAATGAACGGTAAAGTTTCAAGTGTTCGAGGAAGACAACAGGATCGTCATCATGAATAGCAGAAGCTAAGAGTCCTTTTGCATCGTATGGGTTGGATGGAATAACAACTTTCAACCCTGGGACTTGTGCTAAGGTTCCTTCTAAGGAGTCCCCGTGCATTTCAGCGGTATGTGTCCCACCACCAAATGGCGAACGAACAACGATTGGCAGATGACGGGTTGCGCCATAACGGAAGCGAGTACGCGCCATTTGACCAGCAATGGAGTCCATCACTTCAAATACGAAACCGAGGAACTGGATTTCCATGATTGGGTGGAAGCCTTGAACAGCTAACCCAATAGCCATCCCACCGATACCGGATTCAGATAATGGGGTGTCAGAAACACGTTCTTCCCCATATTTTTCCCATAAGCCCGTGGATGCACGGAAAACCCCGCCGTTTTTACCAACGTCTTCACCGAAGAGAATGATCTTGTCGTCTTGTTCCATCTCCTGATCTAAGGTTTCAGTGATGGCTTCGATCATTGTTTTTCCTGTTTTCTTTTTCGCCATGCTTATTCACGCTCCTTAGCTTCGTATTGTTCGATTTGTTCTTTGATGTTTTGTCCTGGGTTAGCAAACATGCTCTTCAAGAAGTCGGAAACTTTTTGTTTTGGTTGTGCTTCGGCATCCTTGATTGCTTGGTTGATGTCTTCTGTGACTTCAGCTACCCATTCTTCTTCCATTTTTTCGTTCCAGAGACCTTTGTTTTCCAAGTAAGCACGGAAACGAATGAGTGGTTCGCGGGCCATCCACATATCGATATCTTCTTGTGTACGATAGAGTTTAGGGTTGTCCCCTTGAGTGGAGTGAGCACCGAGACGGTTGGTTACCGTTTCAATTAATACTGGACCGTTACCAGCTGCTGCCCATTCACGCGCTTGTTTGGTTACCGCATAAACAGCTAACGCATCGTTCCCATCAACTTGGATCCCTGGAATTCCTGCTGCTACTGCTTTTTGCGCTAAGGTATGCGCAGCGGTTTGTTTGTAGCGTGGCGTTGAAATCGCAAACCCATTGTTTTGGATAACGAAAACTACTGGTGATTTGTAACGACTTGCCCAGTTCCAAGCTTCATAGGAGTCCCCTTGACTGGAACCACCATCACCGGTGTAGGTAAAGGTAACGTTCTTTTCACCTTTTAATTTTTGACCCGTTGCATTCCCGACCGCTTGGATCAATTGTGCCCCGATGATAATTTGTGGCATCATTGCTTTCACGCCAGCATCGTTTCCGTTCACGTGACCACGTGACCAGAGGAAGCCTTGTTCGTAAGTCAAGCCTTTGTAGATTAATTGTGGTAAGTCACGATACCCACCATAGAGCCAGTCTCCTTCTTCAGAAGCGTAAATAGAAGCCATTTGAGAAGCTTCTTGCCCGTAAGTTGGTGCGTAAAACCCTAAACGTCCTTGTTTAGAGAATGCAGTGGAGCGTTCATGCAATGTCCGTGATTTAACCATCCATTTCATTAAATCAACGAGCTCGTCATCGCTGAGGTCTGGCATAATGTCTTCATTAACAACATTGCCTTCTTCGTCCAAGATACGAACCATCTGGAACTCTTCGCTGATATGTTCCAATTGTTTCTCATAATCAACTGGTTGTTTCGCCATGTTCTAACACTTTCCTTTCTACTGCAAACAGAAGTACGAATCATACCGGCTCTTCGCCATGAGGACGCACGACCGATCCTCCCTTATCGCGACATCTCGCGTCCCTTGGGAAAGAATAGTGAAGCATCCAATAATTGAACCGATCATATGCAAAATCCGTCATTCAATCTACCTACAGATTATCATTGTGAAAAAGCGCATTCAATGACGGATTGAATCAAACAGCGACAAACTATTATAGTACAGTTTTCACTCCGCTTTCATTTTGCATTTATCACGTTAAGGTCTACAATTTTCACGAATTCTATCTGTCCTTCATTTGTGAGAATCACACACAAATTTTTCTCATGTTTTTCTATTTATCTTTTTTATCAGTGAGACGCGCCCTTTCTATGAAAGCGAAACCATCGCTATGATAAAAGAATTCATTATCTGCTCCTCATCCCTGCTCTCGCTTTCATCTTCGCTTTGTGATAATAAAATAAATTGGTGGACATCATTTGACCACAAGTTTTTCTGCGTCCACATGATGGTGAGTAATTTCACAAAATGATCTGTTGTGGTAGGATTACGTCCATTTTTTGTAATCGATTTCAATTGCTTTTTAGGTGATAGTCATTGTAACAGTTTGCTTGTGATTTTTTTGGCGAATTCAACCGCCATTCTATTTATTATTTATGATAATTCGCTAATTAGTATTCAGACGGAAAGCCGCCTATCTTCTAATTGCAACTGGTTAATGCTCATCACAGCTATTCGTTTTTTATATTCTTTAGTTTTTTTAATGGAATGACGACGAATAATGAGCGGATTCGCTTTGACTTTGAGGAAGGCATTTGCGAAAATAAGCAGGAATGCTAGTCAACAAAGGAGGAGACGACATGATTTTACGCGATGATATTACTAAAGATGGTCATCCCGTTTTACGCCAACATGCCAAGAAATTAACCTTTCCATTATCAAAAGAAGACTTGCAGCTCGCACACGATATGATGGAATACTTGGAAGTGAGTCAAGATGATGAACTCGCAGAAAAATATGATATTCGTCCTGGAGTAGGTTATGCCGCACCACAGATCGCTGCGTCTAAGCAAATGATTGCCCTATTAGTGCCTGATCTGGAAGACGATGAGGCTGACCCTCTCTTGAAGGGGGTCATGGTGAACCCACGCATCGTCAGCCACTCTGTGGAACAGATTTGTCTGTCCATGGGGGAGGGATGTCTATCCGTTGATGAAGATGTGCCAGGTTATGTCCCCCGCTATGCTCGGATTACTGTGACGTATGATGATCTTGACGGCAATCACTTCAAGAAGCGCTTCAAGGGTTATGCAGCGATCGTATTGCAACACGAAATCGACCATTTGAATGGCCACTTGTACTATGACCATATCGATCCCGATGCCCCATGGACCTTGCCGAATGACCACACCTTCTTGCTTGGCGAAGAGTATTAGTATTTGATAAACAAAAAAGGAGCTTGAGCTCCTTTTTTGTTTGCTTATTTTTTTGCTAAGGCTTTGGCACGTTTGACTTCCCGCCAAATTTGACTAGCAATGTCAAATTTACTTTGCTTGGCGAGGGAATGGGTAAAATCTTTCGTAATCACCTTTACGGCATTATCATCGCTACCAAAGCCGATTGCTTGGTCACTCACATCATTCGCAATGATCATATCGGCTCCTTTTTTCACCAATTTTTGGCGAGCGTAATTCTCTACGTCCTGCGTTTCTGCGGCAAAACCGACCAGATACGTGTCCGTATTATCCAACGCCAGCAGAATATCTGGATTTTCTACCAGTTCGAGCGTGATCCGGCCTGATGTAGCTAGATCTTGCTTTTTCATCTTCTCTGTCGCTTGGTTAGCCGTGCGGTAATCGGAAACAGCCGCTGCCATTACCATAATGGTTGCCGCCTCATTTGCCGCCAGCATGGCATCTTTGAGTGCTTCGGCATTTTGGACAGGATGTTTATGAAATTCAGTGAGCAGTGGCAGCTTTTGGGCAATGGGCGTCAGCATCACGTGCACCTTTGCTCCGGCTAGTGCCGCGGTATAGGCGAGTGCCAGCCCCATTTTCCCGCTAGAGCGATTCGTCAAATAGCGGACCGGATCAATCGGTTCCTCTGTCCCACCCAAACTGATCGCGACGACCTCTCCTGTGAGATCGGGAACCTCTGCAGACGCATTGGCAATAAGCGCGGTTAAAGCCAACGTGATGGCTTCTGGTTCAGGGAGGCGGCCTTTGCCATTATACCCCTCTGCCAAAAATCCCTCTGCTGGTTCTAATACATGGTAGCCGTAATTTCTTAAGGTTAAAATATTGGTTTGAACAGCGGGATGCAACCACATATGGTGGTTCATGGCTGGCACAATGAGGGTAGGAATAGCCATAGCGAGTAACGCACTCAACGCCTCATTATCTGCTATCCCCTGAGCCAGTTTGCCCATTGTATTGGCTGTCGCGGGAGCAATCAACGCATAGTCCGCCCAATCTGCCAGCGCAATGTGAGGCACGCTCTCAGGATAATGCGGTGTACTCTCAGTAAGAACGGGGTAATGCGTCAGTGTCTCTAGTGTCTGGCGGGTAACAAATTGCTCTGCGTTTGGTGTCATCGCCACGCGCACCTTTGCCCCCGCTTTGATCAAAGCCCGCACCACCAGCGGCATTTTATAAGCGGCAATGCCTCCGCTGATGACCACTGCGATTTTTTTATTCGTTAACATGGCTCTTCTCCTTTGCGCGCCATTCAGCAGCAGCCTGGCAGAGAGTGTGCTGAATGTCTTTGGTTAACCGCACTGTTTGCGCGTTGATTTGACTGGGAATGCGGTAAGGCTTGGCATTCATCATGACATAGAGCGCTTGATCATTTTCACTCGTCAGCTGTTGGAAAGGTTGACGAATAAATTGCGGAGTCGTATTGCCCACACCAATTTCTAAGTAGAGAACCTTTTTATTCACACAGTCGGCTAAAAAGGACTCGTAGCGATGGTGTTGTTTGACCCAATCTGGTGATTCCACCATGCCTTTCTCGGCGACACGCTTATTGATCTCCAATGGTGCCCCACAAACCGGGCAATAAGGAATCAGATCGGCCGGAACTTTTTGGTCATGCTGTTGCTCAACCATTTGTCGCATAAGACGGTCATCGCGATAAGTCATGCTATGGCAGAAATTACGGCACTGCATCAGTGCATATTCGCCCTGATAGTAGAATACTTTCTTGGGATTGTAGCCTGCTACACGAAAACCGTTATCCGCATTTGTCGTAATTAAATGCCATGTTTGCTGTTCCAGTAAACTCTTCAAGGCTAGATGTGCCTTCCCTACTGGCTGATCGAGCGCATTTAGCGCCACGAATCGACTCTTAAACGCCCAGTACTCCGCCAAAGAGTCATAAGCGTCGTCGCTGACAAAAGCCTGTAACATATCGATGAAGCCTTTTGTTTGAATGAAATCGGCAAAGTGCGTTTGGAATCGCTCGCCTACATAGGTGAATCCATCCGCAGCAGCCAAGCCGGCACCAACCCCGACCACTACCGCTTCGGCTTCCGAAAGTAAATGCAACAGACGTGTCGTATCATCCCACTGCATAAATTCAGGATGCTTCATGGTTTGCCACATGCTAATCCTCCTCATTAATACGCGCTAAGCGTTCTTTGTAGAGCTTTCGGTCAAGATCCTTGTAGACGTTGAAGATCACGCGCAACTTCGAGTGGGTGCGTTTTAGGTAGTGACGCACGGTGGTGATCGCAATATCAGCCGCTTGATCATTGGGAAATTGGAACTCACCCGTTGATAGGCAGCAAAAAGCGAGCGTTTCAAGTTGCATCGCATCGGCCTCTTCTAAACAAGTTTCATAGCATGAAGTCAACATGTCTCGGCGTAATGGCGTCACTTTGCCTTTCGTGATGCGAGGCCCCACCGTATGGAAAACATAATGGGCGCGCAAGTTGTACCCATTCGTCACCTTCACCTTGCCAATTGGTTCATAGCGCCGTCCCGAAGCCGCCATCATTAAACTGAGGTCATAGCGCATCTGCATGCCCGCTTGTGTTTGGATCACATTATCGATGCAGAGATGATTGGGAATGAAACAACCGAGCATTTGTGAGTTGGCAGCATTGACAATCGCATCAACTGCTAATTCACGAATATCTCCTTGCCAGAGGGCCAATTGCTTCGTCGTGTGCGGAATATCCTCCCACGTAACGCCCGGGGTTGACTGATTAAATTCCTGCAAATAAGCATTTTGCGTCATTAAAATGTGCTGTGGAATGGCTTTGGCTGGGCGAATGTTCATTAGCCCATGCAACAGGCGCTTTTGTTCTTCTACGTCATTGGGAATGGGTATTGGTTCAACGCCACTATCCACTTGTCGTTCAGCCTGTAACCATTGAATTAATTGCTCTCGTCTGGCGGTCATTCGATCCCCTCCTTGTGACCAATTCCACCGGCCGTCTTAGTAGTGATGAGTTATTCGATCACTTCACGGCGCCACACAGCGGAATTTGTTGATTCATTATTTTCAGCTGTCGCACTGACTTCGCCATCTTCGGCTTCTAATGCTTCATAGTCACTGTCCGATACACCGACTAAACGAACAATCCAATTTTCTTCCGGATCAGCAGAATTGAGCAACGCTGGATTTTCTTCAGCGGCTGTGTTACGCGCAATGACCGTTCCTTTGAGGGGAGATTGAATTTCCATCACGGTTTTAGACGCTTCAATATTTGCGACTGCACCATTTTTTTCGACATCATCATCTTTTACAAATTCCACGTAACCGACTGTTCCGACATCATCTTGTAATTCTGGGGTCATTGATAAGGTATAGATATTTTCTTTCTCTACAAAGAGATAGTTTCCACGTTTTGTCATTCGTTTGGATTCCTTTCCTCATTTGTTATTACCCATTCCTGTGGGCCTCTTCTATTATCATAGCGCATGCCACAATCGTCAACTCCAAAGCAATAGGCACTTAAAAATAGCGGATACGAAGCCTATCACACGCGCTACAACCTCGCCTAACCAAACATTTTTTACCTATAGTCTCAGAGCTTGCTCTTGATTACACCTTTTCAGCTATTTATAAATATTCAAATTTCCATCCGCACATTCCCTCTCAAAACGAATGGCGCAGATTAGTCCCTTATTTATCCATCAAAGCCGCTTTGAGTAAGGTGAGCGCTTGCTTGCGCCGTTCGATCCCAGGAATCAGTGGCATGACCAATAATTCATCAGCTGCAATAGTCGTCATAAGTGTCGACAATTGATCGGTCACTTCCTTAATCGTGCCGTGCGCCATACGAGTGCGATTGGCCAAAGCTTGCTTTTGTTCGCTCGCAGTCGCTGAATAATGTGCGCCCGTTTCAAGTGATGGAAATTGTTTGAAGTAACTAAAATCATCACGACCGAGCAACCACCAATCCAGTGCCATTGTCAACTGCTTAGCTGTCTCATCATCTTCAGCCACAGTGACAAAAATTGCCGCCATGGTATGAGGCGCTTTTTGGCTAGCGGACGGTTGGAAATGTTCGCGGTAGGCTTTTACAGCTGCTTTTCCCACTTCAATACCATCTTCGCGCGCATAAGGGAATAAACCATAACAGTAACTGATGCCTAATTTCGCACATTGAATGGCATTCGCTACTGATGTCGAAAGCATCCACATTTCGGGTACCCTATCCACCTCTGGCTGAGCGGCGACATCGGTAGTCGCAATGGGACCTGCCGTTTCGAGATAGTCCTTTACCGTAGCAATAGCATCAAGGTAATCACTTCCCTCAAACGTCCCATCATGTAAGGCACGTTTAACTAGACGCGTCCCGGGATTATTTCCCATGCCGAGATCAACGCGACCAGGATAATAAGCCTCTAAGACGCGAAAATTCTCCGCCACAGTCAATGGACTGTAGTGGGGTAACATCACCCCACCACTACCCACATGAATTTGTTTGGTTTGAGCGGCTATTTGCATCGCGATCAAAGCTGGACTGGAGCTGGCGAAGGCTGGGACATTGTGGTGTTCAGCCATCCAAAAGCGTTTATAACCCAGTTGATCGGCATGTTGCGCCAGTGCTACCGTATTCGCTAAGGCCTTTGTGGGCGTTTCTCCTTCATCAATCATCGCGTAATCCAGTACGCTGATATCCATGGCTCTCATCTCCTAGTGATAGTCCTTAAAGTAATTAACGGATGATTGCTTTGCTTCAGAACGGAAACGATCGCGGGCACTCTTTGGCAGTGACTCGCCGTAATCCATCATTTGAACAATGTCTTTAAAAGCTCGTGCTGGAATAGCCAAATCATCCAAATCTTTACCTTCCAAACTGAGGTCAATGGCGTCCTTTTGCCCGGTTGCCAATTTTTTCACGAAATCGGGTTCGGTAATGAATGGCGTCGACATGCCCACCATATCCGCGTGTTGGAGAGCATCAAGAGCCTTTTCAGGGCTATTAATCCCCCCGGTGGCCATGAGAACCACACGCCCAGCGAGATGCTGGTGCACGACTTCATTCATCAATTCTCCAGCATGTTCGCCGCTCCGCAATTTCTGTGCAAAAATATTGTGCCCCCAGCTTGCCGAAGCATAGTATTGAATGTCGGCGACTTCTAATAATTGATCGAAGTAAGCATTAAACTCCTCAGCCGTATAGCCAATCGTATTGCCTCTGGTTTCTTCCGGCGTGCCGCGGAAACCAATAATGAATTGCTTAGGGTCCTTGGCATAGTCATTGACTACGCGCTGTACTTCTTTCATCACTTCTACCCCAAAGCGCGCCCGATTTTCGAGGGAATCCACGCCATATTCATCGTGACGTTGATTGGAGAAAGTTGAGAAGAATTGTTGCGGTAGAAGACGTTGGGCATTAGAGATTTCAACCCCGTCAAAGCCGGCTTGAATCGCACGGCGCGTGGCTTCACCATATTGCCGAATGACATGGCGAATTTTGCGAGGGCTCATTTCATAAACGGTGTGCGGGATGGGAGTATTGAGATGCATTTCTGATGGCCCATACACCAACCCAAAGTCTTTGAGGGCAATCCGCGCAAAACGTCCAGCGTGGGTTAATTGAAGAATCGCCTTCGCACCGTCCTGTTTCATCGCGCTTGCTAAGCGTTTCAACCCTGGAATCAAAGCATCATCGCCCGAGCCAAAGCCATACTCAAACAGTTGAGCATATTCTTCAATGTAAGCTGCGCCGGTAATCTGAATTGGCGCAGAGCCTGCACGCCGTTTCGCATAACGCACATCTTCCTCACTCACCTCCCCTTCAGCACTTGAGCTGTTTGTAATCATTGGACTCAATGCCCAGCGATTGGCCAAGGTGGTGCCATTCGGTAAGGTCACCGGTTCAAATAACGGTTCGTATTGTGATGCCCGTGTTTCTGCCATAACTGCCTTCCTTTCCTCACTCATATGCGCTTTCACTATAGTAAAGCGCTTCATTATCTTTTTCACTATAGCATAATCCCCGGTGAGGCTGCATTGTCCGCTCATAATCATCGAAAATTTCTGTACTATAACACCCTACTGAAAACGACACGCTCAGCGAAGGTTTAACCATACTCTGAGCAAAAACAGCGTGATTAGGTGATCCAATAAAAAATGACACGCCGACCAAAATGCAGATTCATTAAGGGTATTGGTTGACAATAGCATTGGTTATCCCTAAAATAAAAAAGAATGTGAATTCATTTTATAGGGATGATGGGTTCAGCCAATGACGGTTGATTTTTTATTTTCCCCATTCTTCCCACTAACCCAAAAAGTTCTCAGGAGGTAACAGAATGAAATTTGTAGCAAAACAGCGTGAAGCTGCTGGTACTACTGCATCTAAACAAATCCGTAAAGCTGATCAAGTACCTGGTATCGTTTACTCCAGTGACATCGACCCAATCAAGATTCAAATGAATGCGGCTGATGTTGAACAAATCGAACGTGAACTCGGTCTTAACTCCGTGTTTGATTTGGAAATCGAAGGCGACGAAACCCGTACCGTTTTCTTGCGTGAAATCTCTCGCAGTTCTTTGAAACCAATTATCTATAACATCAGCTTCCAAGCCATCAAGAAAGGTCAAAAATTGGATATCAACATTCCTATTAGTGTTGTTGACGAAGACCAATTGGCTGACGCTGCTGGTGTTGCTTCTGCTAACTTGTTCGAATTGAAAGTGAACATGGACCCAGCGATCGCACCTGAAGTTATTGAAGTTAGCGTAAAAGATCTCGCTATCGGTGACAGCATTTCCGTTGCTGACGTGAAATTCGACCACATGGAAGATGCTGAAATCTTGGACGATGCTGAAGAAGTTGTTGTTTCTATCGCTGCCCCAGATGAAGAACCATCTGAAGAAGAATTAGAAGCAGCTGGTATCGAAGAACAAGAACCAGAAGTAATCGATGAAAAAGGTGAAGAAGACGCAGAATAGTCTTCACATCTACTAACAAAAAAAAGGGAGGGGTACCCCTCCTTTTTTTGTTGTCTCTTTTATTTAAACAATGGCACTGTACCTCCCAGTAACAGTGCCACCGTTTTTTTCATTCTGTATTGACTGAATGCAGGGTGAATTATTCACCCACACCATTCGCTTTCAGGTGTTCCAGCATGTCTTTGGTCATTTTTGCTAAGTCATATTCTGGCTTAAAGTTCCATTCTTTCTGAGCAGCAGAAATGTCGAGACTGTTTGGCCAGGAATCAGCGATGGCTTGACGCACAGGGTCGACCGCATAATCCATTTCAAATTCAGGAATTTCTGCCTTCACTGCCGCAGCGATTTCTTCTGGGTCGAAGCTCATAGCAGAAATATTGAAGGCGTTGCGGTGGACTAAGTTTTCAGCAGGTGCTTCCATCAAATCAATGATTGCTTGGATAGCATCTGGCATGTACATCATGTCCATGTAGGTACCCGCTTTGATGAAGGAACTATAGCGTTTGTTCTTCAGCGCTTCATAGTAAATTTCAACGGCATAGTCCGTTGTCCCCCCACCTGGCAATGCTTCGTAGCTGATCAAACCAGGGAAGCGAACGCCACGGGTATCCACGCTAAACTTGGTGTGATAGTAATCGCACAATAATTCACCACTGACCTTCGTTACTCCATACATCGTCGTTGGACGTTGCAACGTATCCTGTGGGGTGGCATCTTTTGGTGTGTTTGGCCCAAAACTCCCGATAGAACTTGGAGTAAAGAATTGCAGTTGCCGTTCTCTAGCAACCTCTAAAGCCGTCATCAAACCTCCCATGTTCAATTGCCAAGCGAATTGTGGGCGTTCTTCAGCCGTTGCAGACAGCAAAGCCGCCAAGTGAATCAAAGTATCTACTTCATAATGATCCACTAATTCCAACAGATGCTCTTTGTTCATGCAATCGAGTGATTCAAAAATCCCGCCATTCACGACTGGTGAGTTGCTATCTTCACGAATATCGGTCGCAATCACATTGTCTTCACCGTAATCTTGACGTAGTCGCATCGTTAAAGCTGTCCCAATCTGTCCCAATGCGCCGGTAATTAAAATGCGTTTCATCGTGTTACCTCCCTTGATATTCTTCAATTAAAGCGATGTGGTGACTGTTTGTGCTAGATGACACCCAATTTTTCACCGACTTGTTTGTAGATCGCCAGCACTTGATCCAGCTGTTCTTTGGTATGTGCAGCAGTCGGCATATTACGTACACGCCCTGTGCCGCGTGGAACGGTTGGGAAGACGATTGATTTTGCGTAAACGCCAGCCTCAATTAACGCTTTTGAAAATTCTTGCGTTAATTTTTCATCCCCAATAATACATGGGGTGATTGGCGTTTCCGAATGTCCAATATTGAAGCCCATCTCCTTGAGCCCTTTCTTCAGGTAATCGCCGTTTTCCCATAATTGGTCAACAATTTCAGGATGCGCTTCCATAATGTTAAATGCTTCCGTTGCGGCAGCTGCTGCTCCAGGCGTCAGTGAGGTTGAGAAGAGGAATGGACGACCGCGAACCTTCAACCAGTCAATCAGGTCTTTCTTCCCAGCAACATAACCACCTACTACCCCAATGGCTTTAGACAAAGTCCCAATTTGGAAATCGATCTTGTCTTGCAGGCCGAAATGTTTCACCGTACCAGCACCGTGTCCCATCACACCGGAGCCATGCGCATCATCTACATACGTGATGAGGTCAAATTCTTCTGCAATCTTGATGGATTCTGGTAAGTTTGCCACATCCCCATCCATAGAGAAAACGCCATCGGTAATGTACATAATTTTTTCGTACTGACCACTTTCAACGGCTTCTTTGGCTTTGGCACGTAGATCGTCCATGTCTTGATGTTTCACACGGATAATCTTCGCACCTGATAAACGGCAGCCATCGATAATAGAAGCGTGGTTAAGTTCATCTGAGAGGATAGCGTCTTTTTTACCCATGACGGCTGAAATAGCCCCCATGTTGCAGTTAAATCCTGATTGGAAGGCAATCGCTGCTTCGGTGTGTTTGAAGGAGGCAATACGCGCTTCGAGTTGATTGTGAACGTCCATTGTGCCGTTGATCGTACGGACAGCCCCAGCGCCTACCCCATATTTATTGGTGGCAGCATTGGCTACTTCTTTCATCTTTTCGTTCGTAGCAAAGCCTAGGTAGTTATTTGACGACATATTAATCAGCTTACGCCCATTGATCGTGATCTCTGGTCCGTTCGCTCCTTCTAGCTCGTCAATCACATTGTAGAGTCCGTTATCACGCAATTCTTTCAGATTCGTCTTCAAGAATTCGCTCAATATCGTACTTGTCATTGTCTAACTCCTCCTTTTATTATTATGTAACCGCTATCATTTTATTGATTACCGCTTATCCCTCCATGGGCTAACGATAATATTTTTTCACTACGTCGTTAGTTTAACAGACTTTTCACGATATGCAAGCGCTTACTTTAGTTCTTTTATTAAAAATAACTAAAGATTATGCTTTTAAACTGCTATATTTTTATTACATCGCCTTTTCTACGCTCATAAAAAAAAGTAGCACCCTGCGCCCTTTTCGGTCGCAGGTGCTACTTCGCGTTCACTTAATCAATTGAATGAACAATTAGTGTTTTTTCTTCTTCAACCCTAACGCTGCCCCAGCTGTTGACAACAAGAGTCCGAGTCCAAGTCCTGTTGCTGTTGCGCCTGTTTGTGGCAGTTTATGTGGTGAAGCTGCTGGTTTCATTGTCTGTGACTGATGATGATCCGTTGTGGTGCCGTTCATCGAACCATGGTTAGACTGATCACCTGGCATGATGGTGTGATCCGCATCGTGGTCACCGTCTGCGTTACC
>JAUMZL010000030.1 GCA_030528155.1 Aerococcus sp. | reverse complement strand
TCCCCTTTAAGTAGTTTTAGGAATTGCCCTGTCTACTTAAAGGGGAGCATATCAATGCTCACCTTTTTAATTAATGCATTCTTCTCAACTCTTTATCAAAAAATGAATCTTTTTATCGATTACGACACTTTTATGGCGTCTAATACTTTTAGAAGGTCAGAAGAGAGTGATGAATGAAAACTAGACAAGAGATAAAGAAACAGAAGACAAAAGAAAAAGTGAAGAGAACTCTAGAGGTGACAGCCTCTATAATGAGTATTATCTCTTCACTAATCACAATACTAAATTACTTGTTACGTAACTAATACTTTTTGGAGGGTTGACCTTTCCCTCCGTTCTTATTGTATCAACGTTAGGAGGAAATCACAATGAAAAGCAAAGATCGTTGGCAACTATTTAGTATCTCCATATACCTCTCCTAAATTACGGTTCTCAATCACTTCGATTTGAACGAAACGAGCATTTGAGCTAGGCCCAGCGCCCCAACACGGATAATCCGTATTTGTGATTTCTACGATTTTATCCACTCCTGCCCACGCATGGGTAAATGCTTCGTTTTGGTTTTGTAGCATATAGTTGATTTCTCCCTCAAGCGAGTCATTTTTATTTGCAGAAGAATGAATCACAACGCCTTCTGGTTTACTATGGCGATAGTATCCCGCTTTACCGTCATTGATCTTGTGTCTGGTTTCAATCGTATATTTCATTGACTCTATCTCCCTTGCATATAAACAAAAAGAGCCCCCCATCAAAGGGGCGCCCTTTTGGAAATAGTGAATTAAAAAGTTAAAATATTTGGTTGGGCGGCGTATCCAACATCTCAGATACCGATCACTCGGTGCGTCAGGAGCCTTTCTGACCTCAAATATTTACTCTATTCACTGATATACTAGCATTATTCGTCCTCTGTGTCAAAATGTATCAAGCGTCCAGATTTAATTCTGTTTCTTAACTTAGCGTCTGTAATATCATACATTGACGCGACATAAAAGCAGTGTCTTTTCAAATCTAATTTAACAGCTACTAACATATTATCCTTTAACTTTTTCACATACTCCACACTAGTTGCTTTAACGCGTGGATTAGTGCCTATATAGTCAGGATGATCAATGATATCTTGTATGTTTGGAAGATATGTCATTGCTTTACTATGTTTTCGCTTTTTCAAATGAGAGAGCAACCCCGGTTCATCAAGTAAGATTACACTTTCCTTAGCCGTGATACAAAGTAACTTTTTTACCTTTTGAGTCATGATTGTTAGTTGTCGCAATTTAATTCACCATTTCTTTTTATCTATTTCCACTCATCAGTATAGCATGTATTTTAACTAATCAGCCACTCTATTTCCCGTTGTACTGCGTGTTCGATAATCCCGTGATCGCCTCTAAGAATGTGGTCACCGCCGTCATTAGCGTGATAATCACGTCCGTGTTTGACCAACCTAATGTTTGCCCAACCACTGTGGTCAATGCTGGTATGAAAAGCCACACAAACCATTTCATGAAATCGTACATTTTATTACTCATTTCTTCATCTCCCTAATACTTTCTTTGTTGTCTTTAGCTGTTGCCATATCCACCACCAATGTATCAATCACATGATCGTGATTGTCTAGCTTTGACCAAATTTTGCGCTGCGCATCTTCAATAATTTTTACTGATGGATCCGCTGGTGCAAAATACTGTGTCAATTCAATAGAATGCTCATTAGTGGTTTTTTCTAATAAGCGCCCTTGTTGTGTCTGTTCATCAGAAAAGTCGCCACCCAATGTGGTATTCCCATCGGTTCGATAGGCTGGCAAAATAGCATTGTCGCCGATCTTGGCGTGGACCGATTGGATGAAATAAAAAATATCTTTCCCTTTAATAGGTTTTCCTGTTGTCACTGTAATTTTTTGTGCCATTACACTCTCTCCTTTACATAATTGTATGAATGACTCGAATGGTAATCTTATAAACTTCACGGCCGATGCTATCGTCAACGCTAACTTCTGAGGTGATCCGTTGCCCTCTAGGTAAATACCGCATAGCTAAAGCCCTCGCTTTTTCTGCGTTATTACGACTATCAATGGGCATGAATATCGTAATCAATACAGCTAAATCCTCAATCAAGCACCCGGTTTGCGCCGTCTTTGATGTATCTGACGAATTAGCACCAATCACAACAAAAGGCTCCAATATCTCAGGGGCAGGTAACTTGAAATATACCGGATAGCCGAGACGTTGAAGCCTTGTTTTTAAATCGATCAAATATTGAAATGATGGTAACTGTTCCATTTCCCACCTCTTCCTATCTAAACATGGCCTGTAAATGACTCATTAACACTGGAAATTCTGCTTGCACAGCAGGAAACAGAAAGGGTTGTGCCATCATTTTACGGGTTCCCATTTCCACATAAATGGAATAATAAACGGGACTAACCACTTTAGCCTGTAGACTAGCGTCAGCACCAACAGAGTAGATGCTATTCGATAACAACCCCGTATCCCATGGTGCGCTTGTCTTAGCTTGTCGCTCAATACGTAACGCCGAGCGAGACAATTCCACGCTAATCCCTTTAGATACCTTTCCCGATTTACTTTGAACATTGCGGATAAACTTATCTAATCCTCGCACACGATAGGTCACACTCATACGAAGATCACCGTCACTCCCGCATGGTATCTTTTACCTTGAACCTTACGACGATCACCATGGTAGATAATCTCTTTAACTGACTCATATTTCCCTTGTAGATGTAACTTAAATGACCCTAAACGATACGATCCAAAGAGTCCCATTTGCTCATTGTGACTCAAGTCGCTCGGATAACAAGGGACATTTTTATAGCTCTTCACTACCCTATTGTCATCTAACCCTGTTCCCGGTTTTATCGTTTCGATCACCAGTGTCACTCGCTCATCAAACCTCATAATAAAAACATCCTTCCGTCATGCACTTGTTGGTGATCAGGTAACAATTCTGCTCGCAATTGTTCATCCCACTCAGCAAACTCATCAGAATCCAGGAATTCCACAGAATACCCCTCCTCTGTGAATTTACTTGCACCTTCTGCACGTCGGCGATTAAATCGTTTGATGGTACAGTCCTCAATAATAAAACTGTAGCGCTCCTCAATACTTTTTTGATGGTACACAAAGCAAAAATGATCCATGACTTTGCTTATCAACCGTTTTAAAAGTTGGTCCTGCAGATCATCATCAATGGCCAGATCTTCTTTCACATGCTGAAGCACAACCGCTTTATCTAGCGCTGCCATACCAGTCCCCCCCTATTCCAAATCTTTTAGGGACGCAATGAGTGCTTCTTTTTTCATCTTGCTCGCATGGTCAATTCCCTTTTCTTCAGCGAGTTGACGTAATTCAGCCACCTTCATGCGCTCGTACTCAGGATCTTCTGTGACTTCCTCTTCTGTTAGCCAACCACCAGCAACGAGCGATTGTCCTCGTGCTTCAACATCAAAAAACGGCCATCGCTCCCCTTCTTGGTAGTAATGGCCGTCATTCTTATCAATGAATGCTTTCGTCACATAAAGTGTCATCGCGTTCACCTCCTAAACGGTAGGTACTCCTGGTTTTGCGACGTCATCATGATGTTCATCAACGCCCTTAGTATGCCCAAGAACATCTAACATATAGACACGGTTAATCGTCTCAAAGGATGGTAAAGCAATCATAGACACCTTGGTCTGTACGTTGACTGGATCTGTTTTATTTTCAGTTGTCACCGCAATCCCTGTATCCACAATCTTGACACTCAAATTGTTACCTGACGTGAGGTCAGACTCTTCTGGTGTCGTCCCAAACACGGTATAACCCAATGTCGTATTTGGCGCTAACGTCACATACCCATCTGGATAGAATTTCTGACTCACTCCTGAATCATCTTGGTACGTTCCATTTTCAATCTTGACAATCAGATCAAACTTATCACGCAAGAATTTTTCCAAAGCATCGCGTTCCACATACGTTGCGTCTTTGTTATTCGCTACTCGCTGAATGGTTGCCGATGCATTTTGCATTAATCGGAAGGTCTTGGCATTAGTCACCAACACACCAGGTTGATAGCCTTTATCCGTCAGCGCATCGATACCTTTTTCAATATCAGCAAGCGGATTAGCGCCTTCTTTATCCCAGTCTACACTCGCCTTTCCTTTGTTTGTAGTATCTACCCCATAATCGTAGTCGTAGGCGGCCCCATTGGATTTCACTGCAATTTTCCCAGTTGCTAATACTTGCATACGCATGGCTTCTAAGCGAGCATGAGCCCCTCGCAGTAAGTTAGTTTCATCATCAAAAATATTTTTAGTAATGGCATCGATCAGTGTCTGGTTTTGCGTTTGGCTTACCATGTTCAATTGTTGACGATCCGTTTCTTTAACAAGCATCGCCTCCTTGAAGAAAGGCATATCCTCTTCGTTCATTTGAACAGCCATACGGTCACGGAAGGTCACTTGCGTATCGAAGGCAGAAGCACGCAAGACCACTGGTGCTCCCCCAGCGCCTTTAACGTAAGACAGCTTCAACCCCAATTGCTTCTTCGCTGGGAACAACTGTTCGCCAATGGTTGGTAGTGTACTCTCATTAATCGTTTCGTAGTAATCGGCAATATTAGCTGCCGTAAAAATATCGTGAATTAATGGCATTTTTCTTTTCCCCTTTCTCTAAACACCTTTAACAAAAACAAGATGAGGCAGTTTCTTCTTTGCTTCATCTAACACTGCTTTTTCGTTCGCGTCACCCAACAAATCCAAGCGAACAGTCCCTCGATAGACCAAAGAGACCACTTGATCTCCATCGGTCACGTCTGTATTGGATAACAACACTCCGTCCATCGTATCGGTGGCCTGCATGGCTTTCTTCACTTTTTGATCGCGTTTATCAAAGATCGTGCCATCCGCACCACCTAAAATCGTACCTGCCGGAAGCATTTTACGACCGGCATCTTCAATCACGCCTGGTGTATCTTTATCTACCGTGACTGAAATGGCTTCATAAGGGGCATTATGTAAAATCATACGCCCTGGTCCAAACGTTTTTAACATGACTTTTCCTTCTTTCTAGCTAAACAATTGCTGATTCGTGACATTGGTTCCCGCCGATTGAGCGAGAGTCTTACCGTAGGACATGGCTTGATTGCCGCTACCACCGATCGTCGGTTCCTTTTGGCGTAAACTCGCCATCACCTGCTCGGCAACCGCTTGATCAAACTGATCCTTAAATGACTTCACATTCTTTAATGACTGCTCACTATCCCCTGGCACGGCTAAAAATGAGGCAAACTCAGCAGGTAAGCCTTTCGACATGAGGTCTTTGCTGACTTCATTAATGAGTCGCTCTTTTTCAAAGTTAGCCTTCTCTTCCTCAAACTTGACCCGCTCATCCTCGAACTCTTGGCGTTTGCGATCGTCATCGCTCAGCTTAGAATAGTTCTTTTCCTTTCGGATGGCAGCTTGTACCTGTTCAGCCACACTCGCTTCATAGTCTTTCTTGGCGGCACTCTTAGCTTTAGATTTTGCGGTCGCTACCAAATAGTCCACATGCGCTTGTTGCTCAGGAGTAAACGTGATTTTCTCTTCGGGCGGAGTACTTGATTTCGACTGAGTGTCGACTGTCTCATCGTATCCTTCCTCTTCCGCAAAGAATTGCAAATCTAACGGTAAAATGTGTGTCTTCTCCATGACTTTCTCCTCCAGTTATTAACGTCTCCGTATGAGACTTACCAGTTAACCACCGTATGTGGCGATGAGTTTAACGTCATCCAAGGACAAAATAAAAAGAACCTCAGAAATGAATCTGAAGTTCTTTAGTCATCATTCAATAAAACCAACTATTCTGTATGACGGGAATCATTCTCGCCAATGCTGTAGGAATAAAGGAAAGAAATTGGTTCATGCTTTTTAAGTTCTCGCATTACCTTTATGGCCTCTTCTGGCATATTTTTATCAAACACATAGTGCCATTTTCCTATGTCAAGTTCTTCTTCTCGAATGACCCACGGCTCGACTTTGTCGTAAAAATCCAATACTACCTGTGGTGGATCCTCCATAAATTCTGTTCTATCAAATTCATCCATTGTTAAGTCTCCCTCTGAACTAAAGACATAAGTTTCGTATCATACCCAGGATTGACAGCGATTTCTGCAATAACCTCATTAATTGGTCCTCTCTTATAACCCTCATTCGCATTACGGCTTAATTTTACCAAATACATCGGATCAGAAGCCAATTGCGTTGCGATGTGTTTTCGAATAGGTTCATCAAATGCCTTTTTGGCTTTTTCAATAGAATTATACCGCTTGGGCGACTGCTTTTGCAAGCGTTTAACCGCGTCCCAATGTGCTTTATGCGCGAGTTCATGAACGATCACACCTTTAGCGTCTTTGGCAGCGAAGTAATTACCTTTGACCCTCTTTTCTAATCGTTCCTCTTGCCCTAATAGGGTACTCACATATAACACATCAGAGGAGCGATTATACCCTGCATAGCTTTTTTCTCCCAACTTCTTCTCGTCCACAACGACCACTGGTGGTAGATCCTCTCTTTTCATCTCATCGAATATTCGATTCAATGTAGTTACCGTGTCACGATACCGTTTTGCGTGATTCTCAACGCGAATATTATAATCTGTCCCCTTAGCCGGTTTCGTATGGAATGAGATTTCTTCGCCTTTAGCATTGGTGAGTTTAAACAACTCTTTCTTTGCCATGTTATCCGTTGTTGGTTGAATCACATTGCCTTCTTTATCCACCGGCAGACTGAGTTCTTCGCCATCGGGCACAATGGTTGAACGACAATTGTAATGAAACGGTGGCGCGTTTAACCCCGTCTGTAGCTCGCTAAGAGGATACCGCTGATCTTGCCGGCTGATCGTCTTACAGATCTCTGTGGTGCGACTATCCAAATGAACATGAATGCGATAATACCGAAGCCCAGCGTTTTTGTAGCGCTCAGCCGTGGCATTATTAATGATCATCGTTCCATCTGTGCGAACCAGTGTTTCAGCACGGTATTGTGCGACCTGGTATTGCTTTCTGAGATCTAGTGCCATCTCTTGGACACTAGAGCCTCGGATAAATCCTTTCTTGAAGGTTTCACGGACATGTTCACCTAAGTGATCGATATTTCCCCAGACTTGCTGTGAATAGTTGTAGCCGTTAAATGGCGTTTTCACCAATTGATGCAAAGCGGGCGCATTAAGTGTCGTCACACCTAAACCGCCCGCTGCTTTTCGATAGCTATAGGTCGCTAGTTTTTTGAGGTAAGCGTCAAAATTCTTCTCAATGGTTTGGTGAAGCACCCCTTGCTGGTAAACCAACGCTAAATGCAATACATCTAGGCGTGTCGCTCGGCTCGCCCGATATTGTTCATTCAACCGTTGGAGGAGTTCCTCGTCCTTTTCCTCTTTGGCTTGCTTAAAATATCGCTCCGCATTCCTGCGATAATCGGACAAGTCTGCCGTTAATAATTTCTTTCTGGCCTCCTGCCACGTTATCTGGTTGTCCGTCGCATATTGCTGGAAGAAAGCAAACAACTCTTTTTGAATGGCTTGGGCGCTATCCATATAGATATTGGCTAACTCCCGAAAGAAATCAACATCCTGGCGATCCGCAATCCGCATACCGAAAGATCTCATCCATGCGCTCTTGCCAATACTCACCGTGAGGCAGACTAGTTTTCGCCATCGCCATCACCTACTGAACTCATCTCCTCTGTTGGTGAGAGGCGAGGCATTGACTGACTGTCTTCTTTTTCCCTTTGAAGTCGTTCCTTTTCTGTTTGAGGATCAATTTTAGTCACGTCTTTCACGGACTCTAACAACGTTTGCTCAGAAACTAATCCATATAAATTCTTCACCATATTGACCTGATCTAATTCATTCAACGTCTTGTTAGGAGTGAAAATGACGCTTAATTTCTGTGGCTCATAAGGTTCAGTATGGCCTGCTTTATTTTCAATGGTGGTGATCAATCCATAACGACGTTTTAACCCTTTAGTAAACAGAGACTCCAACGTACTACGCTCTTGTTCCAATCCAAAGAGCTTGTACTTCATCGATTCACCACTCTGTGTCCCTGAAAAATGAACATCGTTAAGATTAGGGATATTAGTCAATTGATGAATATCATCAGCAATCCGTTGCTTGTAGGCTTCAGAACCTTGCACGTCATAGCTTCTAATCAAATATTTGGCGTCCACATTTCCTGCTTGCTTGCCCTCTGCATCAACTGGAGGCTGTAACAGCATAAAACGTAAATTACGCATCGTTTTGATGAAATCTACCTTCTCTTCCTCGGACCAACTGGCTGGGAAGTTAATTCGACCCGTGACAAGCAGGATAGCATCGGATAGATCACGCATTAAATTACCCGTATCAGACTGCGCAGAATCATAAAGATCTACCAGTGCCAATACGGGTTCATAGTCGCTCACACGATTATTGTTATTGGCATATTCAGTAATCGGAATTTGTTCAAAATAATGTGGCTCAACCGATTCTTCCACTAACTGCTTACCATCATAATGAAAATGAATCACATGGGTATCTGTCCATAACTCGACGGTCTTCTCATCATCTGAAAAGAGCGATCGATGATAATAACGCACCGCCGCAATCGAGTGCTGGCTGAGCGTTCTATCATAAATCACAAATGTATCTAACGGATCAAGGCGTCTCAGCTTGGTTTTATCCTCTTTCGTCCGATACACAATGTCATGCGCTCGTCCCAATTCGGACAAATCTTTCACTAAATCGCGGTTTAGTCCATCGACCTCATTGTCTTTATCCACCGAATGCAGCACGTCATCTGTCTTCTCATCGGCATAAGCGATCTGAATGGGGTTTCCTACAATATAGCCCTGCTTAAATAGAGAAATGTTCCCACAAAAATTATGAGCCACGCGCGTATCCGAAGCATCCTCTTCACGTCGGCGTCTCAGTCCATCAAGAACAGTGTGGTTAATGCCCATTCCATAATCCATCAGCTCACGTAAGCGCGGGACTTGACGTGTGGCGTGATGATCAATGAGTAACTTCAGTAACTGATAATTCTCTTTCGTTAGATCCTCCAGTGAATCAACGCGATAAACCAGCCGGGATTCCCGGTGAAACCGTAACTGTAGGAAATGTACTTTTCCATTGCTATCGACAAATTGTTCTTGCTCCATTTAGTCACCATCCTTACTTATTTGAATGCTTTGATAAGTGCTTGGTAATCAGATGTCAATTGGCTTTGCGGTTGCTGTAATGTCCGTTCTGCTACCCCTGTGAGCGCGTCCTCCGCATCATCATGACGATTCTTTCCTTCTTTCTGGTAGGACATCACCGACTCATACAACTCTGGCCATCGATGTCGCCAATTGCTCGGAAAATAAATATGCTCCATGACCCAGGTACTATGCGACAAGATGCGCGCTTGTTTATTCTTTGTTTGCGTAAACCACTGGATAACGACACTATTCGTTTGGTACTTCTCTCTCAGTAAACGTTCAACGTTACGTGCAAATCCACGCCCACCGTTGTTAGACTCAACGTAAGCGACGTTAACGTGATGCTCATATAGCTTTTGCGCTAACAATGGCTCCGTCACTTCCATCGCTTCCTTTGTATAAATCGTATCCAGAATATAAACCTCGTCCGTCAATGTCAGGCCATAAATATACGATGACAAATAGTCTGACCCAGTATCAGCCGTATCGGTGTAGCTGTTAATACTCTTAAACTCTGGCAATTGGCCATCATAGGTTTTAAGGGCGCTGTACAAGCGTCCTCGTAAATTAATCGGTTGTTGCTGGTAGTTCGCTGAGGCAATCTCAGGACTCATTGTCTTATAACGCCGTTCAAATTCTTTTTTAGACAGCACGTCTTCGCACAGCATTGTCCCATCATCCTGCATGGCTTTTAAATTAATATGTTTGACGGTATAGCCAAGCTTTGGCAATTCAGCCAGTGCTCGCCCAGCTAAATCTTCACTGTGCCAGCGCGTCATCACGAGAATAATTTTCCCGCCTGACTCCAAACGAGACAGCATGGTGTTGGTAAACCATTCCCAATGCTTATCTAGGACATTCGCGTTATAAGCTTCTTCCGCATTTTTAATAACGTCATCAATGATGATCAAGTCAGCCCCAAACCCTGTGGCGGTCCCGCCTGGCGATGTCGCGAGATAATTTTGATAGCCATCTTCCAAGCTCCACAAATTCATCGCCCCATCCCCTGGTTTAATGGCTGTATTTGGAAACACGTCATTCAAAATGATCCGATTTTCATCCGCCTTCCGTTCTTGAATCGCATTACGCACACTCTTTGAAAAATTAGTAGACAACGTTTCGTTATAAGACCCTGTCATGATTTTTTTCGAATGATCACGCCCTAACAGCCACTCCACAAACTTCCCAGCAGTTCGGCTCTTACCGTGACGTGGAGGCACATTAATCACCATGACATCTTCATTCCCAGCTTCAACAAAACGTTGAAAATCATGGCAAATCTCGCGCAAATACGCCCGATGTGGTTGATAAAATTCCCCAGCTGTCAACTGACAGTAAAAGAAAAAATCTTTTCTGGCTAACGCTAATCGCGCTTCTTGGCGCATCGCTTCAGTAATTTTAGCCATCTTGGATCATCTTCCGTAATTCATCGACACTCAATCCATCAAATGGATTTTCTTTCTTTACCTCGGCCGCCACATCGTATTTATAGGCATCTCGCCACTCCGCTGGCTTGCGGTTCTTTAACCAGAAGATTTGCGCTGTGGTATTCGGTAATGCCTGCTTCTTAATAATCTCTGTTCGCCGCCGTTCTGTTCCATCATCCAGGAGATCAATGTATGTCTTTTCTTCTTCATACTCAAACCCCAAAGCGTTACGCAACAAGGCGTTTTCTACTTGACGGTC
Organism: Aerococcus sp.; assembly: GCA_030528155.1. Lineage (GTDB taxonomy): Bacteria > Bacillota > Bacilli > Lactobacillales > Aerococcaceae > Aerococcus. The sequence continues at coordinate 129 of JAUMZL010000030.1, read as the reverse complement.
AACAACCTCTTTTCCTCTTTTTAAGGCCTCAAACAACTGCGGGAATTTCTTTTTCCAGTTATTCAACGTCTGCTCGGTCACTCCGCACTTACTGGCAATCTCCTTATCAATCATGCCATCACGCGCCCA